>NZ_MAEI01000001.1 GCF_009933255.1 Enterococcus diestrammenae
TGGTTTATTTTCATATAAAAAGCCAAATGCCGGAAATTCCACGGCATTTGGCTTTTTATTATTTCTTCAAATGATAACTGTAGGTACCCACGACGATATTTTCCCGCCACGACAAGCGCATCCGTAAGCGGAGGCTCGTTTGGTTGTGCAGGATATTTTGCCATCCATGTCTTGGGACAAACTGCGGCACGATGACAGTGGTGGTGTAATTATGCTTACGAGCATTTTTACTTACCAAATCCACATACCGAATGATCGGATTTTCAATGGACCGATAGCTCGAATGCACGACAGAAAAGCGGACTTCGGGGAACTTCTCTTTAAACTCAGCTTCGATTTCTCGTTCTTTATCAACATCCTCATCTGTGGAAACGTGCATCGCCACTACATAGTCACCAATCGATTGGGCATAGTTCAACGCCCCGATATTTACTCGCGTCACATTACCCACCAAGACGATGACGGTATTACCATCATACGTATGAAGGGCAACATCTTTTTCCAAACGCAGTTGTTCAGCAACATTTTGATAGTGATGGTGAATTTGATAAAAGATAAATAACAAAACTGGCATGATAATAAAGAAGGGCCAAATATCACCTAAACGGAAAGCAAACAAGATCACAATAATCGCATAGGAGATCAAAGCTCCGACGATATTGGCAACGGATTTGCCTAACCAGCCTTTGCCTAACTTCCGCCAGTGAATGACCATCCCCGTCTGTGACAACGCAAAAGGAATAAAGACGCCGATGGAATACAATGGAATCAAGCGTTCAGTGGAGCCATGGAAAATGAACAACAAAATGATGGATCCGGCAGCCAAAGTCATGATCCCGTTAGAATAACCCAAGCGGTCCCCCCGGTCTTGATACATATGGGGCATAAATTTGTCTTTCGCCAAGTTATAAGCCAAAACTGGGAAGGCAGAGAAACCAGTATTAGCAGCTACGGCTAAAATCAAGGCTGTTGCAAATTGGAGCACGTAAAACATCACCCCGTGACCAAAGACAGCTTTCCCGATTTGAGCTAAGACGGTAACTTCTGTTTCAGGCACGATACCATACCAATAGTTCAAAAAAGTAATGCCGACAAAGAAAAAGCCCAAAATAGTCGCCATGATTGCTAACGTGGCAGCGGCATTTTTTGCCCGTGGTTTTTTGAAGAAAGGCACGGCGTTACTGATGGCTTCAACCCCAGTCAAAGAGGAGGAACCTGAAGAAAAGGCCCGTAAGATCAAAGCGATACTGATTCCTGGCACTGCTGCTCCCACGGCTGAAGTCGCATGAAATGGAGCCGCTCCTGTGACAATTTGAAACAGACCATAAAGAATCAAAATGCTAATTACCGCCACGAAGGTATATACAGGCACCATCAAGAAACTAGCGGATTCTCGTAGCCCCCGCAGATTCATCATCATAATCACTAAGACGATGACCACGCTGATGGCCACTTGATGGCCATACAAGGCGGGGATGGCCGAGGTGATTGCCTCAGCCCCGGCGGAAACGGAAACGGCTACCGTCAGCATATAATCCACTAACAGCGAACCACCAGCAATCAGCCCGGCATTTTTTCCAAGGTTCTCACTGGAAACCACATAGGCACCGCCACCATGAGGATAGGCATGGATGATTTGCCGGTAAGACAGCGTCAACGAAACCAATAAAATAATGACAAACGCAGCAATTGGCAAGGAATACCAAATTGCAGCTGCAGAGAGGGTCACCAACACCACTACAATCTGCTCTGTCCCGTAAGCGATGGATGATAAGGCATCCGAGGACAACAAGGCCAACGCGGCAAAACGACTGAGTTTCTGCTCATCATTTTCCGCCGACTTCAAAGGCCGCCCAACTAACAAACGTTTTAAATAATTCACTTTTTTTCCCTCATCTTTATCAAAATTCAACTATGCTAACCAAAGCTTTGGATAGCTAGTTTTCCCGATACTTCTCTGTTTGTTTTCAGAAAATCGGCAAACAAAATGTATGCTACGCTTCGGCCGTCAAAAAGTCAATCATTTTCTACAGCAAAAAAGGCAGTAAAAAACACCGGTCATTTTAACGAAAAAAAGTCCTGATAAATGGCAGTCTGGCTCCCAATTATCAGGACTTTTGGGCTTCGCAATACTCAATCATTGGCAGGCAAGTCTTCTAAGATTTTCTGAATAGCCACGGCCGCCCCATCATGATCGTTATCCGCGGTAACCCAATCGGCTTTTTCTTTACAAGCTTCAGTGGCATTGCCCATCGCTACCCCCCAGCCCGCCGCAGCGATCATACTGACATCATTGTCATGATCCCCTATAGCCATTACGTTTTCAGGGACAATTTGGTAATGGGCCACCAATTTTTGTAGCGCCAACTCTTTGGAGACGAGTTTATTGGTGAATTCGAGGTAGTTGTCTTTCGAACGGTATTTGGCGGACTCCATCAACACCAATTTGCTGATTGCGCCTTCCAAACTGGTAATCTCCTCTTCTTCACCGATAAAAAGGATTTTATGGATGGTTGGTTGCTGTGCTAAAAATTCTGATAGGACTACCTCTTCTGCCGTCATGCCAGTAATAACTTCCTCTTGAGCTACCCATGAATTTCTGGCCGGCACAAACCAATCGGTAGCAGCATAGATGTTCACTGCCACATTAGGAAAATTATGAATGGCCAGTTGGATGACTTTATTGGCTTCTGTGAAATCTAGTGGTTGGCTAAACAAGGGTTCAAAAGCCCCTGAGTCGGTAGGATTTACGATGTAGCCACCATTATAAGCAGCTAATGGTGTGGTGAGTCCTAGCTCAGTCGCAATCGCCATCATCGCTTTGGGAGAACGAGCTGAGGTCAAGACAAAAGGTAGTCCTGCTGCTTGCAGCTGAGCTACCACTTGTTTTAATCCTAAAGTAAGTTGATGCTGTGAGTTCAAAATCGTACCATCAATATCGCTAATTACTAGCCGAATAGCCGGTATCGTCATGTCAATCGTTCCTTTCTCCTATCAACCTTCATGGTCAGTCTAGCGTAAAAACGCCCGCTTTCCAACTTTTGTGTCAGCAGCCGGCGTTTTTTACGCATTTTGCTTTTAATGGAAGAAATGACTTTCCTTAGAGACATTTTCCAGTTTTTGAGTGAGAATATCCACTTTTGGATAGGCAATCACGCCGATCAGACAAAAGCCGACGAACAAGCCGACCATGATCCAGATATTGGTCGTGGCGTTGGGCCAATATATTCCTCCGGCTGATTCTCGAAGCAAGTCTACCGCATGAGTAAACGGCAGCAAAGGATTGATCATCTGGAAGAACTTGCCGGAGACTTGAATCGGGTAGTTCCCCCCGCCACCAGAAATCGAGAGCACCAAGATGATAATGGCGATCCCTTTACCAATATTACCAAAGAGGGCCGCCAGAACATAGACAATCATCATGAAGGCCATGCCCACCAACACCGCAAAGAGTACTGAGTAAAGCGGTTCTCGCACATCAACTTTCAATAAAAAGATATTTCCTAAAGCCACCACCAACGCTTGGAAGAGGCCTTCTGTTAGAAACGTCAGCATCCGAGCGACAAAGGTTTCCCGTTTGCTGTATTTCTTCTTATCCTCATCTTCCAGATGGTAAGCTGTGGTGGCAACACTAGAAAGTAACAACGCCCCGACCCAAAGACACAAAGCCGTGTAGAAAGGCGTGCTGGCAGAACCATTATTGGCGATTGGATACATTTGATGGGACACCAATTCCACAGGTTTCGTGAAAAAGTCACTCTCAGCATTGGCATCTGATTTCAAAAGCTTGATCAGTTCGTCTAAGTTGACGTCTTTTTCTCCCTTGCGGATAGCTTCAGCGGCTTTATGGATGCCTTCTTTAAGCGTTGGCCAGTGATTTTCGATCAAATCAGTCGCCATCTCCAAAGCAGAGGTGACTTCCGGTAACTTTTCATCCACCATCGTCATAGTATCTTGGATTTCCTTTTTGATTCCCGGCCAATCATTCGTAACAAAGTTTGCTGCCAGTGCAAGTTTTTCCTTTAAGACGGGGAGCTCATTGTTATAAAGATCGGCGCCTTCATTGATGCCTGAGACGATTTCATCCATGTGTCCGTTAAGCATCGTATTGGCATCATGGACTTCTTGTTTAATGGCAGGGAGTTCTTTTTGATATTTTTCTAATAAAGTAACAGCATTAGCAACCGTTGTTTTTGTCCCTTCCAACAAACTTTCAAAGTCAATGGCTTGGGCTTTACTGATGGCATTGTGGGCGTCTGTCATGGTTGCAATCACTTTGTCTAGTCCGCTTTGTAGCTCGGACTGGATTTGTTGCGTATCGATCAAGTTGAGGATACCGTTGAGTTCATCAGCAACACTTTTGACAGTTTGTAACGCAGCTTTGACCTCTTCGACAGAGCCATTTTGAACCGCCGTATTCAGTTCATTGACACGCTGTTGCAATCCCTGCAACAAAGTTTTGACATCATCTAAATGACTCACCAATTCTTGCAAAAGACTGCTCTCTTGATAATTCGGCAGCTGGACTACAAAGCTTTGCAAATCCGTGGCAAATTGCATCTGATCCCCCAGATCACTGGCAAAGGCGGTCAGTAAATCGCCTATCGCGGCTTTTTCTTCTTCCGTCAGTTCACCATCAGCCACAGCGGTTTCGACGGTTTTTGCCACACTTGCTACCGTCGTATTCACCATTTTAAGACCATCGATGATGCTCCCCGCATTTTGCGCCACCCCAGGTAAAGTGGTTTTGAGCTTGCCTGCCGCATCTGTCAGCTGTGCGGCAAAACTATCGGCATTTTCTCCCATCGACTTCACATCTGGTAAAATGGTTTGGACTTGCTGGATAATCTCTAAGCCTTGTTTTGCTTCGTTGATCCCATTGTTCATGGTTTCCTCAATCGTCGCAAAATCCCCATCCACTTGTGCCAATTGTTCACCGGCATTTTGGATTTCTGGAATTTTTTCTTGCAAGGTCAAAATCATGCTGGCTTGTTTTTCCAACTCCGGCATTTTATCGTTGAGGGCAACAAGTTTGGCCCCCATTGCATCCACTTGCGGGAGATAGTCACTAAAACTTTCGGCTTTGGCAATCTTAGCCTTGATTTCTGGCATTTTGCCGTTAAGTTCTACAATCTGTTTCGCATAGCCATCGATGGTATCGATATTTTTATCTGTATCCAAAATCATATTTTTGGCCTTGTTGATACTTAAGAGATTGGCATCAATATCATAGCCTACTTCATTCATCACTTTAACCACGGTATCACTAGCGGTTTTTATGAAGTTTTCTGAGATTTGATCCTGGAGACTACTCGCCCCTTTATCGGTAATTTTAGGGGCAATCGCATTGATTTTTTCGTTGATGTAATACTCAATTTTTGGTTTTTGGATATCCCCTGAGACAAAGCTCAATAAATTTTTGGAAAAATCTTTAGGCAAATAAATACCGGCATAGTATTTCCCAGATTTCACCCCTTCTGTGACGGCTTTTTTTGACTTCACAAAACGCCAGCCCAGTTGTTTATTGTCCTTCAGAGTATCGAGGACTTCATCCCCGATAGCGATACTCTTATCCTGCAACTTCCCGCCAACGTCATCACTATAGATGGCAATCGGAAGCTCACCGGTATTGCCATAAGGGTCCCACAATGCTTTGATATTAAACCAAGCATATAGGGAAGGTAGAATCATTAGAGCGATGATTAAAAATACCGCCACCGGACTTTTAAAGATTCGTTTCCAATCTAATTTATACAAATGAAAGACATTTTTGATGTGTTGCATCTTGCCACAACCCTTTCTTTAAATCACTGGAAAGGCTCCACGAACTTAATATCCTCTTAAAATCGGTATCCCCTGTTGAGGGAATGGTCCACCTGAACTTTAGGAAGCACATTCGTCAAGCTATATAGAATAGTCTAGAAAACTTTAGCACGAAAAAAAAGTGACAGCTACACTAGAATTTGCCTATGTCACGGCTTTTAGACACTTTTTGTCATCTGTCCTAGATGCAAGCACTTACAAATTTCACGCTTTTTTTCCAGCTTAATATTTACTTTAAATTTAGCATGATTCTGCAGGAAAAGATAATTTTGTGATTAGTAAAAGGCAAGCCCGTCAAATTATCCGGGCTTGCCTTGCTAAAGCTACTTTTCAAGAACCATCTTCAATAGCCAACGGGGCGTTCGTCTGATTGTAGCTACTTGCAACACCTCTTACAATCGCTGCAAATAATCAATCAATACTTTCAGGCTCGCCCCTTCCATCAAAATATTCAATCCGGCTTTTTCCTCATCGGTATAAGCATTTCCCGCAGCTAAATCTGGTACAAAAACCACCGGTAAGCCCGCCCGCGTCGCAGCCAGCGCCCCCGATAAGGAATCTTCAGCCGCAATGGCATCTTGGGCTGCCACGCCAGCTTTTGCCAAAGAAGTCAAATACACTTCAGGATCGGGCTTCATCTGGACAACTTGATCACCAAATGTCAGATAATCAAAATATTGTCCAAAATCTAAGTAATCAAGAAAATGCTGCGCCCGCTTTTGATAGGTAGAGGTTGCCAAAGCTAGGATCAGTCCTTTTTTGCGCGCCACTTGCAAGACTTCTCGGGCATATGGCTTTAGTTGCAACTGCCCGGTAACTAGCTCTTCTTGGATAAACGCTTCCCGCTCCTGTCGCAATTGGTTGACTAATTCTTCTGAACCAAACAGAGCTACCAGATTGGCCTGGGTTTGCTTCAAACTCCGACCACTCCAGCCAGCCATATCTTCTTTGGTCAATGTCATCCCATGGTCATTGGCAACCTTGATCCACCCCCTTTGATACACCTGCTCACTATCCACCAATAGGCCGTCCATATCAAAGACAATCATTTTTAACATCCGAATCATGCTCCTCTCTTCTAAACTGCTCCAGCGACGAGACAATAGAAAAAGAATCGTCTCCATTCATCTAGAAACGATTCTACTAACTTATATCAATTCCTTAGCTTGCAAAAATTGTTGCAGTAAACTTTGTAGCTCATCTGTCAAACGTTCCGGCGCGTCTTCATAGCTGAGATTCACCACTGGAAACGAATAATTATCGTACATACTTAGAGGCACCAACATCCCCTTTGTCTCTTTGACTTTCATCCGCGGGTGGTAAATGTTTTCTCCACAAACCCCACCATGAATGACGGCCAATTCATATTCATCTTCTGCTAAAGTTCGCAGGCGATAATAAAAGCCGTCAATGTATTGCCGTTCCTCAGAAAAATGTTCCTTGACCAATTGCCACTGCTGATTACTCATCTTGTTTTTGCCTCTTTTCTCACCTATCCCTAGTACCGTAAAGGCTTACTCAACCAACGAATCCGTGCCCTCTTCTTCCATCACAAACGTCGCAATCGTCGGTTTTTTTCGTCGATGAGGGTAGACTTCTCCCCCCATTTTAAAAAGATTGACATCCAGCTCTTGCAGATAATGATCCCAATTGCGATTTTGGATACGGAGAATCCGATGGTACAACCGATCCCAGTCTGCCTCTGACATAAAATTATCCACCATCAGCAAATTGTCATCATGATAATCCGGTACCGGGTTATTTGCGACTACTATATCATACTCATGAAAGTATTCCAATTCCACTGGGCTAATGAACAACGTGGAGTGAATGAAAAGATCAATTTTCACCTTATCTTTAACCTGGCCTTTGATGATGTCTCGTAACATTTTACTATGTTTCAAGCCACGATCGCTAACCACTAGCAACGATACTGGTGGACGCAGTGAGTCCAGATGTCGTGGAAGATGTGCCCAGTCTTTCAAAATCAGACAGAGGATTTCCTCTTCTTTGACTTTTGCCCATGGAAAATTACATTCTTTTTCAATTTCTTTTAAGTTGACCTCCACTAACTTGCTAAATACCGGATACAAGCGACGGATATTCCGCGCTGACGATTCACTCGGATTTAGCAAAATAGTGCGGTCATAAGGATAAATCGTATAGGATAAATACCATAACATCATCCGCTGACTGATTTTCTCTCGGTCTTCAGCTGCCAAAGAAAAATCCGCTGCCTTTACTAGCTTATCCAAAAAGTGATTCACCGCTTTTTGGATACGGACTTCCTGTTGAGGATTATCCCAATTATAAAACTCATAAAAAACGCCGTGACTAACTTCCCGATACCATTTGTCCACTAAGATATACTCACTAGTAGCTAAAAGCTTCACCATATCGTTTCGCGACTGCAAAATGACCTGATCGATGATGTCCTCTGGTTGCTGGTAAATCGTCTCATTCAGTAAAAAGCCCTGGTTTGCTCGAATAATCGTAATCATCAGCAAAAAAGCATCCAAAATCAGTTCCCGATCATCCAACATCACGCCAAAATCACTGGCACTCCGCATAATATAACAAAACATTTCCTTTTGATTAATCTTAAAGGGCCAAGGTCGTCCCCCATAAGCTTCCTCAAAGTAACTTTGATAGAATAAACGAACCCAGCGTTCATCCGGTGCCGTCACACAAAAAGGTTTCCGCTCCAAGGTGAGCCCATAGTTTTTCAACTCTTTACTAATCTGCCGCACCATTCGATAAAAGGAGGTCTCGCTGACAAACAATTCATTGATCCAATATTCGGCATCTTTGTCTGGTTCAAAAAAAATACGCTCTAAAAACTGAAATTCACTGGATTCTTGTAAGACTTGTTGGTAGACATTTTTAATTTTATTCGTCTGTCCCGCACGAATCGCTAATCCCCGTCTTTTGGAAAAATCCAACTTCAGATAAGTTCCCCATTCTTCATTGATAATCTCCACATCTTTCATCAAGGTTTTGTCCGTACAATTCAATAACTGTACCAACTGCTCGATGGAAACCCAAGTATTTAACCGCGCCAAGGCCTCAATCAGACGCAATCTTCGTGCTGTGGTATTACTCAAAAGCGCTCGCATACTCTCACCCCATTTTCTGCGACTCTCACTGCCCTCCATCATTCCTACTATTTCGCCCAATCTCCCCCCAGAGATTGCAACTACTCCTATTTTAAAAATAGCGAACATTGCCTCACAGGTCAAGAATAATTTTCTGAATATACCAATAATAAGAGTCCCATTTTTTAATGATGACTAACCCAACAACTGCCCCCTATTCTTCGCTGCCATTTAATCAACCAATTCTAAGCAGCGATTGCTACGAAGGATTGCATTCCAGTAAAAGTTGCTGAAACTATTGGCCAAGCAAGCGTTCAAATACTTGGTAATCGAGTGTTTTCACTGACAACTTTTTTATTTACTTCGTCTATAAAAAAGCAACCCACAGCTTTACGCCATCGGTTGCTCGTTAGTCATTGATATGTAGGTTGTCAAATAGCTGATTTGGTCGCTTCCGTCAAATTGACAACACCAATACTAATCTTTAACGCTTGATCCACTGCCAACATTTTTTTGTCATCTAGGCGGCAGACCTTTTCTTTCAAACGACTTTTATCGATTGTTCGGATTTGCTCCAATAAAATCACTGAATCTCGGGAAATTCCCGTATCGCTGGCCTTGATGCCGACGTGTGTAGGTAGCTTGGGTTTTGCCATTTTCGCCGTGATAGCTGCGATGATCACAGTCGGGGAAAAGTGATTGCCCCGGTCGTTTTGGATAATCAAGACAGGGCGTACCCCACCTTGTTCTGATCCAACCACCGGCGAAAGATCAGCGAAATAAATGTCTCCGCGTTTCACCATAGTCTATACCTCATCCTAATCTATATATTCTCGTGGTATCCGTGAGCTCAACAGACAAGCCACTTCGTAATGAATCGTTTCTTGCTGATCCGCCACATCTTGTAAAGTAATCCGTTGCCCACCATTTTCTCCTACCAAAGTGACCAAAGTATCTTCAGGAAACGCTTGTGGCAAACGAATCATAATCTGATCCATGCAGACGCGACCGACAATCTCACAGAACTGGCCGGCTACTAATACTTTGAATCCTTGCATCTTGCGAATCCAACCATCGGCATATCCGATAGGTACCGTACCAATCCACTCGTCTTGGGAGCTAGTATAGGTTTTGCCGTACCCGATACCCGTACCCGCTGTCACCTGCTTTACTTGTACCAAACGGGAAACTAATTCCAAGGCCGGCTGTAACGGATAACTGGCTTCAAGGGTCCCACCAGAAGGATTCAACCCATACAAAGCTACCCCATATCGTACCATATTCCCCAAAGGTTGATCATGCCACAAAGCCGAGGCGCTATTGTCACAATGGACGTAGCGGGGAAGCTGGTCTAAGATTGCCAAACAATCCGCAAAATGTTGGGCCTGGGTTTCATAATAGCTTGTCTCTGCCTCATCAGCTGTCGCAAAATGTGTAAAAATCCCTTCAAAGACCATTTGGGGAATCTGTGCTATTTTTGCTACTGCTTCAGAGACTTCAACAGGGGTAGAAAAGCCGATCCGCCCCATGCCACTGTCTACTTTCAAATGAACCAGTAAGGGTTGAGCCACGGGGGTTTCTTGCAAAAACTTAGCAGCTTTGGTCAGCCAAGCCAGACTCCCTACCGGAAATGCCAACTGGTATTCCGCCACCAATGGCAAATACAGCGGCGAGATGACCCCTAAAATTAATATTGGCTCGGTAAACCCAGCCTCCCGCAACTGAATCCCTTCATCAATAGTGGCTACACATAAACCAGTTGCCCCACCAGCAATCGCTGCCTGCGCTACTGCCACTGCTCCATGACCATAGCCATTTGCCTTTACCACAGCAAAAAGTTCACGGCCTTTAGGTAAACGGGCCAGCTCATTTGCGATATTTTCTTGAATAGCTTTTTTATGGACGATAATCCGCGTTGGGCGATGCAGTGATTCCACCAATGATTCCTTCTTTCAAACAATTAAGGTTACAAAATACATCCAGTGATACTTATCAAGTCAGCTTTTTGATGCGTCATTCTGCCAATAAAATTTGAGCCACCGCCACTGTATCCGTATGGGTGATACTCACAAAAACTTGTCCCTGATGCGGGGATTGACTAACGTAAGGAGCTCCTAGCTCATCATTTAAAATCGCTAGCTCCTGAAAGGTCACTTTGCCAATGCCGGTCCCCCAAGCTTTGGCGAAAGCTTCTTTACACGCATAACGTCCAGCTAAAAACTCTACTTGGCGCTTGGGAGGCAATTGTTGAAAAATAGCTAATTCGTCAGGAGTTAGCACTCTGGCGGCAAAGCGTGGTTTCTTTTCGATAATTTCTTTGATACGGACAAGGTCCACCGCATCGATCCCGATTCCTTTAATCATGACCAACTGCTCCTTTATCAGCTTGTTGCTTACTCCCTGTTTTCTTCGATGAACACTATGTACAGCAGGAGTTTGGGGTTCAACCTCGTCACCAAAATCGTCCCACAAAAACAAGCTAGTCCCATTCTACCAAAAATCTAAATAAAAACCATGAAAAAAGACTAGTCATTGAAAATTCTATTCATTTTCTAAACTTTTTCGTATTCAGTGAATTAACAAGATTAAAAACAAACATTTACGAAAAATATACAAATAAAAATTCCTTTGTATAACTATTTCCAGATGTTTTCAAATTATTCCCCTTAGATACTAAAAAAGCAATTTTTCCCTCAGTCCTATAAAGAATAACTAACACTTTTGTCACTACTGATAATCTGTAGTAAAAATGCAACGCTTTAGTTACTCTCCCAAAAAAGCAAGTAGGTTAGCCTTACTGATGACCAATCACTATTTCGAGTTTAAATGCTAGAAATTTTGTCATTTCTTAGTTTGACGGTGCTAGTTGGATTTAAGCTTGGTCCAGTGTTCGCAGAGGCTAGTATAGTAGATGAAATCTGCAAACAAAATGGCATGCAATCGCCAAAACTTGCGATTGCACGCCATTTTTACTTGCTGTCTATGACAAACTTAGTCGTTATTACTGCGAATCACAAAGCCACGTTTTTTACCGCCATCTTTGTGGTCATTGTCCCGACGATCGTTTTTGCGACGATCATTGCTGTATTTTTTATCTTTATTGTAACTATCTTTATTGCCGTAGCCGCCTTTGCTCTTGCCACCACGGTAGCTGCCACCATCTTTGCGATTGCGATTTCCGCCACCGCCGCGACGACCATTTTTGTTATATCCACCTTTTTTACCAGATGGCAACGGACGTTCAGGAGTGATTTTGACTGGTACTTGATCAGCTGGATCTTTAGCCATAGTTTTCAACAATAAAGCCACTAAAGTTTCCGGATCGTAACCTTCCAAAAGTTGTTCTGCAGTTTGAGCATATTTTTCCAAGCCATTTTCTTGCAAGCTGGATTCGATTTGCTCCACGGCTGCACCTAACGCACCTTTGAAGGCTTCTTTTTCCGTTGGTGGACGCAAAGGAGTCATGCGTTTTTTGGTCAAGTTTTCGATGGTGTGCAAGTAACTCATTTCGTTTGGTGTCACGAAAGTTACTGACATCCCGCCTTTACCAGCCCGCCCAGTCCGACCGATACGGTGAACATAGCTTTCTGGATCTTGAGGAATATCGTAGTTGTAGACGTGTGTCACGCCACTGATATCCAAGCCACGAGCGGCCACGTCAGTCGCTACCAAAATATCTAAGCGCCCTTCTTTAAAGGCTTTTAAGACGCTCATCCGTTTTTGTTGGGACAAGTCCCCATGGATGCCTTCTGCTTTGTACCCACGAAGTTCCAACCCACGAGACAATTCATCTACCCGACGTTTCGTCCGACCGAAAACGATGGCCAAATCTGGTGTTTGGACATCCAATAAACGAGTCATCACATCAAATTTTTCGAAGTCTTTGGCCCGCACATAGTACTGATCAATCAAATCCGCTGTCATTTCTTTGGCTTTGATTTGGACATGTTCAGGGTTTTTCATGAATTTCACGCCGATATTTTTGATAGCGGCTGGCATCGTTGCAGAAAACAACAAAGTTTGACGTTGTTCAGGGACTTGGGCAATGATTTTTTCGATATCTTCCAAAAAGCCCATGTTTAACATTTCATCTGCTTCGTCCAAAATCAATGTTTGAACTGTGCCAAGTTTCAAAGTGTGACGGTTGATATGATCCAACATCCGGCCTGGAGTCCCAACCACAATGTGGGGACGGTCTTTCAAGCCACGGATTTGACGACCAATATCCGCACCACCATAGACAGCTTGGACTTTGATCCGTTTGTCCCGACCTAAGCGGTACAATTCTTCTTGTGTTTGGATAGCCAATTCCCGTGTTGGGGCGATGACTAATCCTTGTAGTTCATGTTTGCTTGCGTCGATTTCTTCCAACATTGGCAAACCAAACGCAGCTGTTTTACCGGTCCCTGTTTGGGCTTGCCCGATGACGTCGCGGCCTTCCAAAGCCAAAGGAATCGTCGCTTCTTGGATTGGGGTTGCTTCTTCAAAGCCAGAGCGTTCCACTGCTTTTAACAGTTCCGGTGACAAGTTCAGTTCATTAAATTTCAAAAAATATCCTCCTAGTCGTCGTTTAATTGTCGAGTTTCCCGACACGACGTTGATGTTGATTGAAGCGTTGGTTTGGCTTTGAGATCGTGCCCTTGTAGGCTGACCTCAGATGCACGGGTTCTCCCACAGTCCAAAAGAAATGGTCCCTGTCATTGCTCTTAGCTGCTTCGTCGCCGAAAACCGCTTCACGAAGGCATTCAGAAAAGATGGATGAGGCACGGTTGCCACCTCATGCTTTATATCCGCAAAAAGACTGGGTACAAGTCCGTCAAAACTTGGCTCCCAGTCTCTACGTAAAGGCAACAAAAATACGCTGTTGCGCCAGACTATTAGTCAATTCGTGGATGAGTTTCTTCCAACTGGTTCTTCTTTTCGGCATTTCACTATTCTACCACAGAATGAAACTTTCATCAAGTTTTCAAACCATTACGAAAAACCAACAAATATCGTAAAAAAGAACTCCCTCATTGACGGTTCCACTTCCACAAGAGAGAATGTCAAAGGTTCCCAAATGTAAAAACTAATAAAAACTTATGAATTGAACCATCCCATCCATCGTAAGAAAATTTCATCAGGCTATTTCTGGTCCACCAAAGCCGCTACAACTTCCGCCAACCCCATACCATTGCTTCCTTTGAGAACAATACTATCTTGAGGTTGTAATTCTGCTTGAATCATTTGAATTAAAGCCGCTTTATTTGGCTTATCAAAATGGTAAACCATTAGATCGGCATCCATTTCCGTTAGTGCATGGAAAAGGGCCGTCATCTCAGAGCCATACAAGAAAATCACATCATAGCTTGCTCCGATATGCTCTGCCATAGCCGCATGCATTTTTCGAGAGTCTGGTCCCAGTTCCAACATATCTGCCAAGACCGCCAGTTTCCGGCCCCCATTGCTCTCTAGTTTCCCAAACGTATCCAACACTAAGGCCATGGCCGTCGGATTTGCATTGTAGACATCGCTTAAGACTTGAGCCCCATTTGTCGCTGTCAGCCACTGGGTACGATTTTTCGTCAAGGTGACCGTTGCCAAGCCTTGGCGAATTTCAGCCGTCGTCAGTCCAAACGCTTGACCAATTCCATAAGCAATCAGCGCATTTTTGACGTTATAGGCGCCAATGACGGGAATCTCAAATGGGACGCCAGCCACTTCAAAGGTGGTTCGTTCTTTACTTTCCCCTGTGACGGTTGCAGTGATATCCCCATCAGCAATGCCAAAGGTTCGCACTTGTTGCGTCAAACCAGCTACCAGCGGTGTCAACAAAGGTTCATCCGCAGGTAGTAACAATAGGCCATTAGCTTTCAAACCAGTAACAATTTCCATTTTCGCCTGCGCAATCCCTGCGCGAGAGCCAAGATTTTCGATATGGGCTTCTCCAATAATCGTGATAGCAGCCGCGTCTGGTCGGCCCATCTCTGATAATTCCGTCAGCTCGCCGGCATGGTCCATTCCCATCTCCAGCACTAACATCTGACAATCTTCCGGCATATGCAACATCGTATAAGGCATACCGATATTGTTATTGTAGTTGCCTTGGGTTTTATAAGTGACAAATTTTTGTGCCAAAACCGCTGCAGTCAAGTCTTTGGTAGTGGTTTTCCCATTACTCCCAGTGATAGCAATCGTTTTTGGCGCAATTTTTTCTTTGTAATACACCGCCAATTGTTGCATAGCTGCCAACGGATCTGTCACAGGAATCACCGTCACTCCTGCGGGAACCAACGCTGGGTCTTGACTCCAAAATGTCGCTACCGCACCATTTGCCACAGCCGCTTCAATAAACTCGTGCCCATCTCGCGCCCCAGCCAGCGGGACAAACAAATCCCCCGCTGTAATTTTACGACTATCAAACTCCACTTGATGAAGAGGGCTTTCATCAGTCACTTGCGTAACACCAAATAGTTCTGCTACTTCTTTAATGGTTAACTTCATCTTCATAACCTCACAATTTTTATCACAAAATACCTTCTGTGATTGTACCATAAAAGCTAGCCTAGCGCGTCTTTCAGTCAACTATCAAGCCATTCGCTTACAAAGAAAAAGCCCTGAGAGTTATCTCAGAGCTTCAGGTATTTATCATACATCAGTCAAAAATTCATGGCGTTGGTTGTAGCGATTCATTCCCAATTGGATCAATTCTTCAATCAAATCCCCGTACTTCAGTCCCATCTTATCCCACAAAGAAGGATACATCGAAAACTGAGTGAACCCAGGCATCGTATTTAACTCATTTAAGAAAAGTTCATTTTTATTGGTTAAGAAGAAATCACAGCGAGACAAGCCACTGCCTCCCAATAAGATATAGGCATTTTTCGCATAATCTTGAGCTTTCTGTTGGACATCTTCGGGTATTTCAGCAGGAATCTGCATCACGATTTTATTATCAATGTATTTTGAGTTGTAATCATAGAAGGCCACGTCTTTCACGATTTCGCCAGGAACCGTCGTACGTACATCTTCGTTCCCCAAAATTGCTACTTCGATTTCGCGGGCTTCGATTCCTTGTTCTACGATTGCTCGCGTATCGTATTTGTAAGCTTCGTGGAGGGCATTTTGCAACTCTTCCCGATTTTCTGCTTTGGAAATCCCTACGCTGGATCCCATATTAGCGGGTTTCACAAACATTGGGTACAACAAGGTGCCTTCACATTGTTCAAAGATTTGTTTTGGATTTTCTTTCCAATGATTTTTCAAAACTGGGACATAAGGAACTTGCGGAATCCCCCCAGCCTGCAAAATATATTTGGTCATGATCTTATCCATCCCACAGGCACTCGTCAAAACGCCTGCACCGACATAAGGCATATCGATTGTTTCCAAAAAGCCTTGAATCGTACCGTCTTCCCCATTTGGTCCGTGAAGCACTGGGAACACGATGGCCTCTTCTTCTTTGATGCTGGAAGGTTGGATAATTTTACCAGTGGCATTCTCCACTCCTTCACCCCAAGTTAAGTGTAAAACGTCTTCCGATTGAGGGGCTTCTGTCAATAACGGCCCTTGTACCCATTCGCCAGTTTTGGTGATAAACACCAGTTGCACTTGATAATAATGATAATATACCGCTTGTAAAACGGAGTAGGCTGACAAGATGGAGACCTCGTGTTCCGCACTGCGCCCGCCATATAACATTACAATTTTCAAAAGTTTTTCCTCCTGTTGTAAGACACTGCTGTCAAGTGTAGCGACAAATCAGATAGCTCATGATTGTGCCTCGTTGTCAAAGCCGTCGCCACTTACAGACGCGTGCCTTCATGAAGTTTCATCTTTTCATTCTCCCATATTTTAGCATAAAAGCCCTAAGCGTAACAGATTGAATTTAAAACCCACCCAAAATGCTCCTCCCTTCAAGTTTCATTTTACTTTCTGAGATCAGCGACTGAAAATAACATGTAAATAAAAAATTACGATGTTCTTTCGTCCCTTTAAAAAAGATACGCAAAAAAAGTCTGTGAAAAATTTTCACATCTTCCAATTGAACACTATTCTCAATTAGTCATAAATCTAGCGTTATCCCCCTTTTAATATGGAAATAATAAAAATAAATTTCACAAAGACTGTTGTTCCTAGCAAGTGAGCGGTCTATAATAATGATAGCGTTTTAAAATACAAACAAAAGAAGGGACGACACTCATGTTAGCCCAAATGATGGAAAAATTCAAAGGTGGGGTCTCCGTACCTCACCACAAACCCACTGCAACCATGGCAACGGTGCCCTTACCTGCCCCTAAGCTCGTAGTAATTCCCTTGCAGCAGCATATCGGCGCTCCTTGCCAACCACTAGTCAAAGCCAAAGAGCTGGTGCAAGTCGGCCAAGTCATCGCTGATAGTTCAGCCTTTGTCTCAGCACCAATCCATGCCTCCGTCTCCGGGAAAATCAAACATATCAAACCCATTTTGCTAGCAAATGGTAAACGGATCGACGCTTTCACCATTGAAAACGACGGCAACGATACACCTATTGCTGAGATGGGTTCAGTGACTATTACCAATAAGAAGGAACTAATCCAAGCGGCTCGTGATAGCGGCTTAGTAGGTATCGGTGGTGCAGGCTTTCCTCTTCACGTCAAGCTAGCCGCCAAAGAACCCCTAGATACGCTAGTCATCAATGGCGCTGAATGTGAATCTTATATCACCTCTGATTACCGCGAAGCCATCGAAAACACCGACCGGATCATCACTGGTATGCTGACGGTCATGGATCAACTTCAGATTAAAACTGGCATCATCGGTATTGAAGACAATAAACCCCAAGCCATCACCGCCTTAGCTGAAGCCGTAAATCGTCAGCCAGACCTTAACACCCACCAGCGAATCAAAGTGATGAAATTACCAACCCGCTATCCTCAAGGGGCCGAAAAAATGCTGATTTACGCCACCACTGGCCGAAAAGTAGCCCCCGGAGAATTACCCGCGTCTGTCGGTTGTCTGATATTAAACATTTCCACCGTCTCCTTATTCCAACACTATTTGGACACTGGAATGCCTTTGACTGAAAAGCGCATCACCGTAGATGGCGACAATATTGTTGAGTCTAAAAATCTACGAGTTCCCATCGGCACACCGATTGAAGATATTTTGACCTTTTGTGGCGGCTTAAAAGAAGCAGCTGGTGCCAAAATCATTTTAGGCGGACCCATGATGGGAATTGCGCAATTTGATCTGACGTTGCCAATCACCAAACAAACCAACGCCATCACTTGTTTATCCGCCAAAACAGCAACACAACCACAAGAAATGCCCTGTATTCGTTGTGGACGTTGTACACGAAGCTGCCCTATGAATTTATTACCTTTAGAAATCGAACGGGCACTAAAAAATAAAGACGCCCAAAGTCTCAAAGAACATCACGTCGCGGCTTGTATGGAATGTGGCTGCTGTGCCTTCGTTTGCCCCTCCAATCGCCGGTTGGTGCAGTACATGCGAGAAGGTAAAGTCATCGAAAGGGGGGCACAATAATGTCTGATAATTTCCTTGTTACCGCCAGTCCACATCTCCACAGTGGCTCATCCAGTATCAAAATAATGCGGGATGTCATCATCGCTCTCGTACCAGCAGTCATTGCAGCCGGGATTATTTTTGGTTTACGGTCCTTATTAGTTATTTTGACTTGTGTCACCAGTTGCGTCTTAAGCGAGTATTTATTTCGCAAACTCTTAAAACGTCCCAATGCTACCTATGACCTGACAGCCGTCATCACCGGTTTGTTATTGGGTCTCAACTTGCCGGTCTCCTTGCCTTTATGGATGGCAGCTATCGGAGGCATCGTAGCGATTGTCATCGTCAAAGAGTGCTTTGGAGGCGTGGGACAAAATTTTGTCAATCCAGCAATCACCGCCCGCATCGTTCTTTTGATGTCCTTTTCTTCGGCGATGAGCGTCTGGAATCAACCCTTTTACTATCTCCATCAAGGGACGGATACTGTCACCTCGGCTAGTTATTTCCAGGCTTTGCAGACGGGCGCCGAAATTCCCTCTTTATTGAATATGTTCTTAGGCGTGCGCTCTGGTAGCCTTGGGGAAACTTCGGCTTTGGCGCTATTATTAGGATTTGCTTATCTTTTGTGGCGGAGGATCATTGAACCGACCATTCCTGTGATTTTCATTGGTACTGTAGGCCTTCTCTCCTGGCTTTTAGGCGGGGAACCGCTATATCAAATGATGTCTGGGGGCTTACTTTTGGGAGCGATTTTTATGGCGACTGATTACACTACCTCCCCTACCACGCGCACCGGCCAAATTATCTATGCTTTCGGTTGTGGTCTGATCACCGTGCTGATTCGCTTCTTTGCCGCTTTACCTGAAGGGGTGTCTTATGCGATTTTGCTGATGAATATCATCACCCCATTAATTGATCGCTATACCATTCCGAAAGCCTTTGGGACGAAAAAGGAGGTGGCCATCAATGAAGAATAGCAAAAGTATTTTGACAGCAACTCTCTGCCTCGTCGTCATCTGCTTAGTGGTTACGGGAGCAGTTGCTGGGACTCGCTATGCTTTTTCCGATGAAATCGCCGCCCAAGAATGGCAACAGCAACAAACCACTATGTCCAAACTAATTAAAGCAGAAGACTACCAGCAACTCACCAACGACGCCGCCAACGGTCAACTTTACGAAGCGATCACTGCTGCGGGAGAAACTGCCGGTTTTATCGCCATTACCGCCGAATACGGTTATGGCAGTGAGGTTTCCGTCATGACTGCCATCACGCCGGCAGGACAAGTCGCTGGCATTGAAATCTTGGACGCTTCCCAAGAAACTCCCGGACTGGGGCAAAACGTCACTCGCAGCGACTTCACCAAGCAATTTGACAACCTTACCGGCAGTCCCAAAGTCGTCAAACAAAAAGCGGCGGACAACGAAATTCAAGCTGTCACCGGCGCCACTCGCTCCTCGAATGCGGTAGCTGGGGCCGTGACAAAAGCTTTGGCACTCTATGAAAAGGAGGTGGGCTGACATGGAACAAGAAAAATTAACAACAGTCTTTTCTCGCGGCATCATCAAAGAAAATCCGGTGCTCCGCCTGATGCTGGGGACCTGTCCGACATTGGCCGTCACCACGAGTGCCCTCAACGGCTTTGGGATGGGGGTGGCTGCCACTGTCGTCTTGATTGGCTCTAATATCGTCATCTCAGCATTACGCAATGTGATTCCTGATAAGGTACGGATTCCAGCCTTTATTACGATTATTGCCGGCTTTGTAACTGTCGTACAACTGATTATCAAAGCTAAAGCGCCGAGCCTCGATGCCACCTTGGGGATTTATCTACCATTGATTGTTGTCAACTGTATCATTTTAGGACGAGCCGAAGCTTACGCTAAAGACAATCCTGTTTTGCATGCAGCAGCAGATGGTTTGGGGATGGGAATTGGCTTTACTCTGGCACTGATCTGCATGGGAGGGATCCGCGAATTACTAGGAGCCGGAACTTTTCTCGGCTTTGCTATCGCTCCTAGCTTTGTCACACCCATGACGATTTTCTTGCTCCCTCCTGGCGGCTTTTTCGTCTTCGGGATGTTGGTCATGTTAGTCAATCGCCTCAGTAACCGTAAGAGTCCGGAACCAGACTGCACCGCTTGTCCCATTGCGGAGGCTTGTGGCGGTATTGCAGCCAAAAACGAAGAAGGAGGAGACACTCCATGCAAATGATGATTACGATTTTAGTCGCTGGAATTCTCACCGACAATTTTGTCTTGTCACAATTTTTAGGGATTTGTCCCTTCCTCGGAGTTTCCAAAAAACTGGACACCGCTGTGGGCATGTCCGTAGCTGTCACCTTCGTTATGGTTTTGGCCACCTTAGTTACCTATCCCCTCTACGCTTGGGTACTGGTGCCTATGGGTCTGGATTACTTGCAAACCATCGTCTTTATTCTGACGATTGCTGCCCTCGTGCAACTGGTAGAGGTGGTAATGAAAAAATACATGCCGCCACTCTACAATGCTTTAGGCATTTACCTGCCGTTGATTACCACCAACTGTGCCGTTCTCGGGGTGACAATCTTGCATTTCACCAAGGAATACAGCTATGGTCAAAGTCTCGTCAACGCCCTAGCAGCTGGGCTCGGTTTCTTATTAGCCATGGTCTTGTTTGCTGGCGTCCGTCAACGCTTGGAAACCGCCGATATTCCTGATGCGCTAAAAGGGATGCCGATTACTTTAATCGCAGCGGCCATCGTTTCTATGTCATTTCTAGGCTTTGCCGGTTTGGCAGAAGGACTCTTCCAATAGAAAGGAGTTGCAATCATGTTAGAAAGTATTCTTATTCCGGTGGCAATCGTCTCTGGCTTAGGACTCGTCGCCGGGGTCGGCCTCTCCATCGCTACGATCGTCTTTCAAGTACCGGTCAATGAAAAAGAGGAAAAAGTCCGGAGCTTCTTGCCGGGAATCAACTGCGGGGCTTGCGGTTTTTCCGGCTGTGATGGCTATGCTAAAGCGCTGGCTGATGGCACAGCTGAAGCGAACCTCTGCGCTCCTGGTGGTGCTGAAGTTCGACAAGAAATCAGCGCTTTACTCGGTGTTACGGCCGACGAACAACGCCCCACCGCGGCTTTCGTTGGCTGCAACGGCCACTGTGAGTTAACCAGCAAAAAAATGAATTATCAAGGGGCCCAAACCTGTTACGCCGCCAATCAAGTCTTCGGCGGCCAACAAGCCTGTGGTTATGGCTGTATGGGTTATGGTGATTGTGTCCAAGCTTGTGCCTACGACGCTATTCACGTGGTGGCTGGTGTGGCAGAAGTCGACCCGCTGAAATGTGTCGGCTGTCTCCAATGTATCGCCGCTTGTCCGAAACAACTCATCAGTATGAAACCCGTCACCGGCGCTCCTGTTGTCGCTTGTCGCAATCTGGATAAAGGCGGTGCTGTTCGCAAAATCTGTGATGTCGGCTGTATCACCTGTAGTCGCTGTGTCAAAGCCTGCCCTACGGATGCCATCGCCATCGTCGATAATGTCGCCGTCATCGATCCCGATAAATGCATCAATTGCGGCGCCTGTCAGGAAGCTTGCCCGCAAGATTGTATTGTGGAGGTGTTAAGAGCAAAAGCGGGGATGACTGCTTAGCCCTTAAAAACCAACTAGAACTAAACAAATAACCAGAGTGGCCNNGGCCACTCTGGTTATTTGTTTGGTTGTAAAAGTAGCTTCCTTACTTCTAACTAATCGCTTGACTCTGAGGCGTGTGATTCACCGGTTGCATTGGCTTGCTGAATAGCTTCTACCAAAATTTTGGTGAACTGTTGGCGATCTAGTGCAGTAAAAGGTTTCGGCCCTTTGGTACGCTTGCCAGCTTTGCGTAGTTGCGCTCCCATGAAACGTTGAGTCAGAAGTTCGTCAATATTGTCAGGAGTGTACTCTTTGCCACTGTGGTGAAAAACGCGGGCGTGTTTGCCTAAAACTAAAGAGGCCAAGCCGTAATCCTGGGTGATAACCCAATCGCCCGGCTGGATTTCCTTGACGATGCGATAATCCGCCCGGTCTGCCCCTTTGTCCACATAAATAAAACTGACGTGAGGAGGATATTCTTTGTTGGTAAAATGATCGACACTAGTGACAATCACCACTGATAACCCAAATCGCTGTCCCAGCCCGATGACCTCATTTTTCACTGGCGAGCCATCGCCATCAATGATCAAACGCATCTGCTTCACCTTCTTACTGGCGGTACAAACCCGCACTTAGTTTTACCTTCAAAAAGCCAGCCTGCACAAGTCACCGATTGACTGCTGCTAGGCTGGCTTTGCTAATGCTATAGTATCACAAATACGGCGCTTCTCCAGTAGGTTTCATGTCTTTTTCCTCCTACTTTTCCGTCAGCAAGTTAAGAAGCCCGCATTTGGAATGTCTGATCTTTCAATTCATAGACCACATCACAAGCATCAGCAACTTCTTGCTCGTGAGTGACCAAGATGATGCATTTTTGCTGTTCATGGGCGATTTCTTGGAAGAGCTTGACGATATCGGCTGAGGTAGTGGCGTCAAGGTTACCTGTCGGTTCGTCAGCGACAATCAGTTGATGGTCGCAACACAAGGCCCGGGCAATGGCTACCCGTTGTTGTTGGCCACCGGAAAGATGAGTGACTTTTTTCTTGGCGGTTTCTTCGTTGAGGCCGAGTTTTTCCAGATTACCAAGGGCATAGGCTTGCGGATCGGCTTGTTGGGTACCGGCGATTTTCATCGCACAAACCACATTGTCTACGGCTGACATATAAGGTAGTAGATTATAAGCCTGAAAGACAATGGAGACGTCTTTGCGACGATATTGCCGCAAACCAATTTTTTTGAGGGATTGCTCGTTGTATTCGATATCCCCTTCTTTTGGAGTATCCAGTCCAGCAATCAAGGACAAAAAAGTCGTCTTGCCAGAGCCACTAGAGCCTAAGATGGCATAGATTTTTCCCGGCTCAAAAATTAAGTTAATATGCTGAAACAGCGGCGCTTCTGGACCGTACCAGTAGCCCAAGTCTTTGGTGGTTAATGTCATATGGGTTCCTCTTTTCTAAAGTGATGGCGTTAGGAAATCAAAATTTTCTTAGGATTCAGTCGTAAAATGCCCGCCGATGACAACAAGATGGATAACAGGCTAATTCCTAACCCAATCCCTGCTAACATGGCAATTTGTTGAGGTGAAACAGTGATGTCCAACTCTTTGATGGCGTCTGTTTGTGTGAAAGCACTGGCAAAATTCATCCCCCCACGACCACCACCTGGGCCTCCGCTTGGCGCTTGGCCACCTTGACTGCCACTAGGGCCGCCTTCTGAGGGCCTATCCGCAGCCGCGTTATCTTGAGCTGCATTGGCTGTCGTAGTGGTTTGTTGGTTCAATAACTGTTGACCCACGGCATTGCCTACTAAGTTACCGCTAGCCGAAGCAATCCCTAAAGCAAACACCATGCAGACGACAACTTCAGTGAAGAACTGCAAAATCACTTTGCTCCGAGCTTCACCAAGGGAAAGCAAGACGCCAATTTCATATTTACGTTCTCGAATCAACATCATGACGATCAAGGTTAAGATGATAATCCCAGCTGCTGCCACCAAGATGATGATATTTTTGGCAAAACTTGACACATTATTCAATGGGGAGAGCATTTGTTGATACATTTGATCATTGGTTTGCAAACTAAAAGTATCGGTATCAATCAGTTTTTCCGCTGCTGTCACAAAGGCATCCATCTCTTGTGGATCTTCCAATTGATAAACTGCCGAATCAATGGTGGCTGCTTCGTCACCGTTTAATTGATTGGCTAAGGTATAAGAAGCAAATATCGTATTGGCCGGATTCATAAAGTTAAAGTTTCTCCCCATGGAAGTGCCGGTGTCGGAAGTTTCGTAAATGCCCTTGATTGTCACGGTGACGTCCTTGTCATCGGCATCTTTCAAAGTAAACTGATCGCCGACAGCCAAGTCATTGGCTTCGGCTAAGGCCGACTCGATCAACACAGCATCAGTGCCGACATCGTCAGCAGTCAAGGCTTCTCCGTCTGTCAAGGTTGCTGTCCCTTCTGAAAAACTGGTGTAATCAGCTGAAGCCAGAACACCGGTGATCTGGAAATCCCCCATGCTCATTTGTGCCATGCCGCCGCCTGGCATTTGTTCGCCACCAGGGCCACCCATACTTTGAGCAGCTTCACTATCGCTAGTGCTTGCTTCAGTAGACTCCGCTTCTGTGGCAATCGGTTCAATATCATCGCCTTTTGTGGCTGAGGTGCTGACTTCAAAACTGTAGGATTTCACCCCATCTAGGGCGGCAATTTTTTCCGCATCTTCCAAGTTTACTGGCGTGTTGGTAAAACTCCCAGGATCGGGGCGAGAGTTTGCTTCGTCTTCACTAGTGCTACTATCGCTTTTGGCTTGCTCCATCATCTTTTGCCGATCAGCACTCAACGTGACGGTGGCTACAACGCTTTTCTTTGCTTCATTCGTCGCAGACTCGGCACCACTGCGAATCGTCAGCCCCGCCAAAACAAAAATCAAAATGGCCGAAAAGACCCCGATCAAAATCAAACTGCGACCTTTTTTGGCCCATAAACTCTGGAGGGCCCGATTGATAAAATTCATCTGTTTTCGCTCCTTGTATCAAAATTCATTCTTGAATAAAGCCTAGATTACAAGCCTTAACTGTAGCTAAACTGATAGCTCCAGTTAAGCTTTTTGAGAAAAGCAGTTTAGAAACCACCAGGGCCGCCCATACCCCCACCCATCCCCATACCGCTGGAGACAGCTTCACCGGATTGAGACAGACTGCTGACCGTCTCACTTAGGGTCAATTGAGACAGGGTTGTGCTATCAGTAATCGTAGTATCAGCAGTAGCTAAACCTTGGTCTGACAAGGTGCTTGCTGTGCCACCACTGGCCAAGTTCACCGTGCCAGTCGCAAGGTCAGGCGTACTGATGACTAAGTGTTGGAAAGATTTCGTTGGTTGGAAAGCCGTGATCAAATTACCCTCACTATCCGTCAAAGAAATCAACGTATCCGCCGCTTGACTACTATCAAAAGTCACTGCCAAGGCGGTTTGTGTGGAGGTGTCACTGACGTTCAAAGCCATCCCGGTACTACCAGCGGCCATTAAGGTCCCACCACTGATGTCAAACGTACCATTGTAATCCAACGCACCATTGCCACCGTTTGTCGGACCGTTGACCAGCATCGTACCACCAGTCATGGTAATATTGCCGTTACTGTCCACACCATCGCCATCTGCATTGACCAACAATGTACCGCCAGCCATTTCGATAAACTTAGTCTCATCGGCTTGGTCGCCACCACCAGGGCCCCCACCGCCAAAGGTATCGCCACCAAATTGACCAGCTGTTTCGTCGGTGTCACTACCGCCACCAGCATTGACCCCATCATCTTGGGCGGTGACTTCAATGACACCGCCATTAAAGTAAAGTTCCGCAGCTTCTAATCCTTCATAAGATTGGGAAATCGTTATCTGTCCGTCATTGAAGGTCAGCTTATTGTCAGCATGAATCCCATCATCGCCAGAAGCCAGCTGTAAGGTACCGCCATTGATGGTGGCAGTTCCATTGGCGTGAATGCTATCGTCCGCCGCATCGATGGTGTAAGTGCCATCTGTGACGATTAAATCCGTTGTCGCTTTCAAGCCTTTGTAACTTTCTTCCGTATTGAGAGATCCGGAATTGGCCCCATCTGCTGTTTTGATCGTCATTTCGGTATTCTGTGTTTTTAATGTCGTCTCAGCTTGGATGCCATCTCGGCCACTATTGATCGTGAAGGTCCCACCATCGATGGCTACCCAACCTTTTGTGGTATCTTCGGCGTTATTGGCTTGAATCCCATCGCCTTCTGTCGTTGTGATGGTGTACTCACCACCTCTTATCGACACGCTATCCTTGCCTTTAATAGCATTATTTTTCGCAGTAATTTGATAGGTGCCACTGACGAGTACCACATCATCTTTGCCGCGGATTCCGTTGCTGTAATTGCCTGTAACCGTCAACGAACCGGTACCATTGATGGTCAAATCTTCTTTACTATAAAATGCGGCATCTGGTTCAGTTGCGCCATCTGCTAGTTGATAATCTGTACCATCCGTCAAAGTATTTTCACTACCTTCTGTCAAGGTGGTAATCACTTTTTCGGCTTGTTCGATATCGATAGCTGGGCCGCTACTGTTGGTAATGTTCACACCGTCCAAAATCAGATAAACCTTCTCTTCCTTGCCAGCGTTGACCACGAGTTGTCCCTGGCTCAAAGTCCCAGAAACCACATAAGTCCCGCCTTTAGTAATGGTGACGGTACCATCGGAAACTTCTGCGCCGTCGCCATCGACTTCGCTAGTATCTCCCAAAGTGATGGTCGTGGCACTATCCCCATCGTATTCGGTAACCAAATCTTCCTCTTCGTATTTGCCGTAATATTCCGACAGCTCTGCATCGCTGGATTCAGTGGCTGTCGCGGTCAAAGTGGTGCTATCGTCACTCGTGTTTGCTGCACTACTAGCCTCGCTGATTGTCAAACTTTCTGAAGTTTGATTTGTAGTATTTTCAGTTTTATCGCTAGTTTGTTGTTGGCTACAAGCAGACAAAATCGCTGCCGTCACCAAAAATGAAGCTAAATATTTACGTGGTCGCATGGAACCACTCCTTTCTCGTATTAAAGAATTGATCTTTCAAAAAGCGAAAAATCAGTTTGATTCTCGTGCCGTATACCATTGGACTAGGTAAATCTTGCAAGTCCAACTGGCATCCTTTCTCGCATTAAAGAATTGATCTTTCAAAAAGCGAAAAATCAGTTTGATTCTCGTGCCGTATACCATTGGACTGCTAGTCATAGAGACTACGCATACAGTTCATTGCGTCGCTTACGCTAGCATGAAGCAGAAAAGCACTGCTTCAAACGAACTAGCATAAGCTATAAATCAAGCAATTCCACCCTAATTTGTTGATAATTGATTGACTATCTTTTGCTATTCAAGGCTAGCAATTTTCTTTCTTGAAAATGTAGCAAACATATCGTGAAAAAGGTGAAATTTAGCGTAGTAGAATTGGTATAACAGTAGCTTTAAAGACTGAGATGAAAGTACTTAGAGTTAGTGGTACTTGTGACGCTTACTCTAAGTTTGAAGCTCAGAGGCAAATGACAAATCGGTCTTCATTTGGCATTTGCCGGTCTAGCTACCGTCATACCAATTCCTACGGAGCTAAATTTCACCTTTTTCTTGCCATCAATTGTGGAACCGAAGAAAGTGACTTCCTGTTTTTTCCACGTTCTTCAGTTTCTTCAAAGAATTTACAATTCATCTCGATTAGTGGCGGCTTTACCTAAAACGACTGGTAAATTACCATTACGGACACGGATTTCGTCGATGAGTTCTTTTTCATGGTTGCTATCTTTCAACAGAAGACGGTAGCGCAATTCGTAGACACTCCCCATCGTCGTGGTGCGGACGGATTCCAGATTTGAACTGTGAGCATAGTTTTCAAACAGATCATCAAACAAATGAGGATAATCCAAGTCTTCGGGAATCGTAACTTTCAAATCCCGTTCGGCAACTTTCGGATGTTCAGCAAAAGGCAGGCTGTACAAAATAACTAAAACGATAGCGACAATCACCGACAAGACGACGATAAAGCCAGCATAGCCCATCCCGGTAGCCAGACCGATTGCCATTGACCAGAAGATGCTGGTGATTTCGCGTGAGCCCCCTGGGACTGAGCGAAAACGAATCAAGCTAAACGCTCCCACGACCGCCATCCCGGTGCCGAGGTTGCCGTTGACCAACATGATGACGGACTGCACCAAGACGGGCAAAATAACTAAAGTGATGATGAAATTCTTTGAGTAGGTATTGCGGTACATATGCATCGCCGCCACTAGCAGTCCTAGGGCCAAGGAAATCAGCATACAAATGCCTAATTGTGAAAAGGACAAGCTTTCAGTCCCGTTGGTGTATAAACTTTCTAACATGATAAATTCCTCCAGATGGTTATTTTGAGTGGTGTGAATAAGTCGGTGCTACTGTTTTCCAAGCAGTCCGACTGTTACTTGCAGGTGGTGTGCTTTCACTCATAGCGGCAATCTGCCAAGAGGATGACTCCTCCAAACTCGCCGCTTTTGCACGGCCTTCTCGTAATTGTTCAATCGGTGCCAAATGATCAGCTAGGTGACGACGATAGGTGAAGGCATATTTTGAAAAACTATCTTTCTTAAGACCATATTTGGTCAATAGATGAACAAACCACAAAGGATAAGCACCCATCGCTTTGACTTCCATCAAGACGCCAATTTTTGGAGCCACCAAGGCGCCGCCGCTTCCTTTAGTCAAATCCAAATCCGTATCCCGATAGCGTATCCGCTGATCAAAGGTCACACGAAAATCTGGATCCTCTTCATAAAAATACGACATTCGGTCATACGCAATCAGCACTCGCGGCGCTAACTCATGGTACTGAGCAAAAAGCCATTTTAATTCGCGATTAATTTGGGGTGTGTCGGGGCTTTCGGGAAATGGTCCCTGCCCTGTTTGCCAATTGCGATAAGCTTGATAGCTGACGGAGATCCGACGTTTATAAACAATCCCCTTGATTTTTTTCTTGCTTTCCAAAAAGATGGTCGACTGCTCATCAGGTACGCCATAACTCCGGACGCGGAACTTTTCCTTATATTTTGGTTTTTCCATGGAATGTTGAATCATCACATAATCTGGAGTGTCAAAATAAAGGGACATAATCGTGTGTAGACCGAATTCATCCACCTGCATCCATTGATTGAGTTCTGTTTGAAATTGGTGAAATATTTCTTCTGACATAGTGTATTTGGTTTCTTTACGCTCAAAAGCTTTCTTTAGTTTCATAGATATCCTCCTTCTCGCTCTGAGAGGTACTTGCAAATCACGTGTAGCGCTTGTCGACTGCTGACGAAGCAAGCTTTCAAGCGCCCTTGCTGACTATACTTTAGAACCTGCAACTTAACTGCTCCTTAACCCCGACAACTTTTTTTAAAATGCTATTTTAAGCTGGCTTTATGGGAACAATGGTAGAATGAAAGTAAACTACGCAAAAAACGCCAAAACTTTAGCTGTAAGAACAACTAGTTTTTGGCGAAGACGAGGTGAATGAAATGATTAAACTATTAGTAGTAGAAGATGAGCAAACTCTCTCTGAAGATATCAAAGAAATTCTCAGTGGTATTGGCGAAATCACCCAAGCTTATGACGGTGCTGAAGGCTTGTACGAAGCGGAAACCGGCGTCTACGATCTGATTTTGCTGGATTTGATGTTACCGGAAAAAAATGGCTATCAAGTCTTAGCCGAGCTCCGGCAACAAAATATCCAGACACCAGTCTTAATCCTGACAGCCAAAGATGGCCTAGAAGACAAGGTGACCGGCTTCCAAAAAGGGGCGGACGATTATTTGACCAAACCCTTTTATCGAGAGGAATTGATTTTGCGGGTCAAAGCCCTGCTGAAGCGTTCCCTTGGGTTATATGATGAAAACTTGCTGACATTTGGCCCCCTTACATGCAACTTGGCAAAAAATGAAGTCAGCTGTCAGGATGGTCAACTGCTCCCGATTCAGGGAAAAGAATTCGAGCTTTTGGTTTATTTCATCCAAAATAAAGATGTGATTATCACTAAAGAGCAGATTTTCGACCGTATCTGGGGCTTTGACTCTGAGACTACCATCACCGTTGTGGAAGTGTACATGAGCCACTTGCGGAAACACTTAAAACCTAGCGGGGTGGACAAACACTTCAAAACCCTCCGCAACGTCGGGTACATTTTACAAGAAAAAATATAAAAAAAGGGGCTGATTGCCAGTGAATACGGATAGCTCCCGCAAGCAGCGGCTTAAGTTTTTCTTCTTAAATGTGGCAGCTTTTGCGGTGATTTTCTTGGCACTGGGTTTTATTACCTTACAGATGTTGCAAAGTTCCGCGTATCGTCAAACGGATGAGTCCTTGAAGAAAATGTCTCAGAATCAAACACGGATTGATTGGGAAATCCAGCGTTACCAGCAGGACAATCCTTTTTTAAATCCTATCGAAAACATGCCGGTTCCCCCAAAAAACGCTGGCGAAACTGATGATCCTGCTGGCAATCGTTTCAACTCTCAAGTCATCCTCTGGTCTGCCACTGGAGAACTTTTGAATAAAGAAGTCTTAGGAGGGCGCTTTAACGAATTACAAAACCTGACCTTGGATACTAGCAAGCTGGAGCAAGTGACAGAGATTAGCATCACTGACGAAGAAGAGGCCGGTAGCAAGATGACTTTCCATTCCTTGACTATCCCGGTTGCTGACGCTGGTGATTCCAACGTTGCCTACGCTCAATTTATGGAAAACACCGATCAGATTACCCAATCGATGCAAACCTTCCAAACGATTTTGCTTTTATGTATGATTTTGTTTTGGTTGTTGTCCATTGCTGTCAGTTACTTTATCTCCAAACAAAATATGAAACCCATCTTGACCTCCTGGAAAAAACAACAGGAATTTGTCGAAAATGCCTCCCACGAGCTGCGGACGCCACTAACGATTATCCAAAATTCCTTACAGCGACTCTTCACCAAGCCCAATCACACGATTATGGAAGAGTCAGAAAGCATCGCCCAAGCCTTAAATGAAACCCGACGACTCAATGGGCTTACTACGGATTTATTAACCATTGCCAGAAGCGATGCCAACGAAGAAGTGCTGGATAAGCAACCCTTGCAACCAGCTAGCTTCATCGAGGGCTTAGTACCGCCATTTCAAGAGATTGCCGAGATGGAAGATAAGCTCTTTCTTGTGGAAAATTTTGCCAAAACTCCGGTTTCTGTCGACGAGCGTAAAATCCATCAACTTTTAGTTATTTTATTGGATAATGCACTGAAATACACTACCGCTGGCGATAAAATCCTGCTCCAATCGGAAATCTCTGGGGGGGACACCTGGCTGCTAGAGGTCAAAAATACCGGACCAACCATCCCTGACGACGAAAAGAAGCAAATCTTTGAACGCTTCCACCGCACTGATCCCGCCCGTGGCAAACAAACTGGTGGCTACGGTCTTGGCCTAGCCATCGCGAAACAAATCGTCACTGCCCACGCCGGCCGCATCTCCGTTCACGATTGGCAACCAAAGGGCGTCTTATTTCGGATCCGAATCCCGATAAAATAAACGACAGTAGATAAATAGCCTACCCCATTTTCTGGGTAGGCTATTTGGTTTTATTGCCAACTATGATACAGACCTTCCACTTGCTTGACCGTCTCAATGGTCAACTCCGGCGTCATCACCGGACTTTGGCTTCGTCCTTTTTTCAAGCAATCATTGACATGCTCCACCTCGTAAACAAACTCGCTGTCAAAAGGAAAGAAACGCTGATTGACTTCACCAGTCGGCTCAAAACTCACACGATCGGCCTTCCAAAAATGCGGAATAACAATCTTACCTTTCGTACCGTAAATCGTCATTTGGCTAGGCAAATCCAGCTCCACCGTCAAAAATACGCTCGCTAAGATCCCTTCACCTAGCTGTAGGGCTAAGGTCGTCTGTAAATCACTTTCACCAGCGGGCATGATACTCGTTCCCGTGATACTGGTAATTTTTTCACCGGTAATTTGCTGCATGTATTGCAACGGATAACTGCCGGAACTCCGCAACACCCCACCACCGGCCGCCAAATCATGAAACCAGCTAATATGGTCGATATGGGGATAAGAAGTTACGGACTCGATGCGCTTCACCTCGCCAATCACCCCAGCGGCAATCCCTTGACGGACTGCCGTCGTCGCTGGCAAGAATAAGGCTTTTTGGGCTTCCATCAAAAATAACCCTTTTGCTTTTGCCAAGGCAAAAAGTTCTTCCGCCTCGGCAGCGGCCAATGTAAATGGCTTTTCCAATAACACCGACTTCCCAGCCGACAAAGCTTGTTTAGCCGCAGCATAATGCCCTTGATTGTAAGTCGCAATATAAACAATATCGATGGTCGAATCTGCGTACAATTCTTCATAACTCCCATAAGCCTTAGGAATATCCAGCTCTGTCGCAACTTGTTGGGCTTTTGCCAGATTTCGAGAAGCCAGCGCCACCACTTCGCCAGACTGACTTTCCTTCACTCCAGCTACAAAGCGGGGCACTACTTGCGCGGTACTGATGATGCCATAACGAATCATCTTGTCACCTCCATAATCGTTGCCAACCCTTCTTAACTTAAACGTTGGTTGTCCTGCTTCTAGTATAACAAGAGAAGACTGGATGGTTAAACAAAGTGTCCGCTCCTAATAATTAGCTGTCGTGTTTCTATACGAAGGGGACTACGCTCCTTTCGTCGCCTAGTTGCTCGTTCACCTTAGCGTTCTCTGCTTTAGGTGAACTGTATGCGGAAATAGTTATGGCTCTGGCATAGCTTGCCAACGCTACTGTCAACATCAGTTCTGCTCCGCCTTGCTCCCATACAGTCCGATGCGTGCCTAGCGCCATAGCATGATACAGCTTGCTGTATCAATCGGACTAGCATGTCTGCTTTCAGCAGCCAATCACTGTGTTTCACAGCAAAAAGACGGGTAACCAATTAAGGCTACCCGTCTGCTTCCAATACCGTCAGATTGACGATAGAAAGGCCGGTCGTCCACTACCTGCCCTTCAGCCACCCTGCAAATCCGGCAGGTGAGGTGCGATCCTCGTTGCGGCTATGGTTGAATCGTCGACAAATGTCGACTTTTCGGCTCATCGCATGTTGTTCATCATATCAGGATTTTGGAAAATGTCAAACGCTGCTTTCTATTTTCCCATCGAAAAATCGTTATCGACCAACGATTGATTAATTCCGACACATGTTCTTATTTTGTTACGCGTACTGTGACTTTTGCTAATTTACCATTTGTAGTCTCTGCAAAAACGGTAAAGATTCCGGCTTTTTTTGCCTTCAACTGACCAGTAGCATCAATTGTTCCATAAGTGGTATTGCTAACCCGCCATGATATGATAGGGTTGGTAGCATTGGTCGGTTTCACCAACGCAGTCAAGGTTAAATTCTTGCCTTGTTTGACTGTCTGCAGAGCACCACCTTGGATACTGACGCTGGTCACTTCTACTAGTTGTGGCTGCTCCACCAGTTGTTCAAAAGCACTTGCAAGCTCACTAACCGCTGCATCCACCTGCTCTTGAGTAGCCTCTGAATCAAGGAGTACTTGTTGTCCTTGGGCAAAAGCTTTGATGTAGACTTGCCAACTCTTTTCTTCGTATTTATCCGAATCGGCTTCATCAATAGCTTCTGCTAAGGCTTGGGCTAGAGCCGTTTTATCCACAGTTACGCTATCTTCGATTGGATTCAGTGTCCAGTCATCAGTGGTGCCCCACGCGCCACCTTGCGCTTTGATATCTATCCCTACTGTTACCTCACCAGCTTTTGCAACAGTGAAATCAATTGTATTGTAGCGCCAATTACGCCAACCATCTAAAGTGATTGCTGTCTCTCCTAGCAGCTCACCGCTAATTGTCTTGCTGAAAATGGTCATATCCGGCTGCAAACCAGCATCTCCCCCTTGTAGTGGGATGGTCAACCGATACGTTCCGGCCTCCAAGCTCACCTTTTGACTAGCAGTAAAATCCAATTCAGAATCATTCCAAAAATGTAGGCACCATGCTCCCGCTAGCACTTCATCTTGTTTGCGAGTTACGTAGCTTTGACTGATTTGATAATCACTAAGATCAACATTTTCAAAACTCCCATTTGCTAACAAATTTTGTAGACTTACAACTACCGTCAAAGTCACTGGGTAGTCTTCGGCGATTGTCCCTTCCACTACATAAGTTCCCGCAGTAGTCAAATCTACCTCTGCCACGCTTGCCGGTTTCCAGGTTACTGGCAAGGCTTCCCTGTCCCCGGTGTTGTAGACAGCCGTGACCGTTTCCGGCAAAACTAAGGCCTCGCCGACTTCCAACTGGAGGCTTTCTGAGACGTAACTTTCAATAGCTAGTGGTGCTTGAGTGCCTGTGTAGACATAATTGAAAACATTGATAGAATCCAATGGTTTACCACTAAAGTCAAACATTGCTTGATTATCCCACGCACCGCCACCATACCACTGGCCAGCATCATCAGGATCGTACTCGGAGGCATAACTTGATGCCCAACCGGAGCCGTGGGTTTCCCAAAGGCGTTGGTTGTCTATCAACTCAGTCGGAGTGCCCACGGGTAGCCATGCCGGTTCCCAATAAAAGACCCCCAAACCTGCTTCACCAACATTGTGGACGGCTTCTACCACATCACGAAACGCATTGACTTGTCCTTGCTGGCTAGCTGGATAGCCTGATACCAAGTCGCTCTCCGCTTTGATGGTGTTTTCGTGACCGTCACCATCTTCCAAGGTGTAGGCATAGGAAGTTTCCGCTACCATCACCTGTTTGCCATACGTTTCGGCGACAGTTTTAAGCTCACTGGTGAGATTGGTCAGACTACCATGCCAAAAAGGATAGTAGGACATCCCTAGCACATCGTAATCCACGGCTCCATTAGCAAGACGATTGGCCCAAGTAGTGGCCATACCTTTTTCCGGATTGGTAAAATGAAGGGCAACCAGCGTTTTAGAATTCACATCTCGGACAGCTTTTGCTCCGGCAGAGAAGAGTTTCAGCATATCTGTAATGTTACTGACTCCACAAAGTTTGCTGTTGGTTTCATTACCCACTTGGACCATCCCAACTTCGACTCCCGCTTCACGAAGCGCCTCTAAGCTAGCCTTCGTGTAGTCGTAGATTGCGGTTTCTTTTTCAGCAACTGTGAAGGCGGACCAAGCTTTCGGTGCTTGTTGTTTAGCGGGATCTGCCCAAAAGTCTGAGTAATGAAAATCCACCAATAACTTCATACCGTTAGCTGTCGCCCGTTTACCGATGGCAATAGCAGTGGCCAAGTCATTATTGCCACCACCATATCCTTGACCTGCTGCATTATAGGGATTATTCCACACTCGGACGCGAATGTAGTTGGCTCCACCTTCTGCCAAAGTCGCAATCGGATCTTCTTGTTGCCCATGCGCATCGTAATAGACCACGCCACTGTTTTCTAAGGCAATCAAGCTGGATACATCTGCTCCCATAATAAACTCTTCTGATAGGCCCACAACTTGTTTGACGCTGAGTTCTGAATCTGGTATTTCAGCAAAGGTCTCCCTTTGCCCTATGCTCAGGCCCGCAACTACAGTGCCACCGACCACTATACTCGTCAACCACCATCGTTTCATAGCTAACTCCTCCCTTTCGTCCTTATTTACTTCCTCGGGTCATTACCTCTTGTAGTTTCTTCATACTTGGGGATAAAGTTCTTACACTCCGGCGAGCCCCAGCACTTTCTGTTTCTTCGGCAAAGTAATCCGTCAAATCAGCAAATGCAACGCCAAAATTTGCTAGACTTGCGCCATCTAAGGCTTGGCTGGCAGTAACTTCTCCCGCCACTTGTATTTGAGCATTCATGTAGTCATTGCCCATCTTCTCTCCGACAAAAGTCACCCCTCCGGCGACTGTCGCCACATCACCAGGCATCAGCAGGACATAAGCTTCTCCCGCCGCATCTTTAAACCAAAAAGTCCCGTCTTCTGTCGGCTTCAGGTTTAACATGACAGCTTCCGGATCCGCCGCTACAAATTCTTCGCTATCGGCAAACTTGACTGTGGAAGCATTGCTGACTTTCACCAAGGCGTCGATGCTTCCAGTATTTTCGATAGTTCCGGTCAACTCACTGTACAGCCCAGGCTCCCATCCATCCGAGTCTGTCACCTCATCAAGGCTTGCGGTGACACTGAGATTCCCCATGGTGATTTTCGTCTCCATCTGACTGGAGGCGCTCCACCAGGCATACGTCGTCCCCACCGTTACCAACAATAGTGCAATTCCCGTCAAGATCAATTTTAGATTTCGCTTTTTCATCTTTCAACACTCCCTTTATTTGTTTTAAAAATTCAACCAATAGTCCCAATTGCAAAAGCGTCAAAATTCCGGCACGTTTGCCAGCTGGAGTTGCCAACAATAACAGTAGACGACCAATTTTCGGTAGATGAGTCACCACTTTCCCTTGTACTTCAGCTGCTGTCACGGTTTCCCGATCCATAATTGTATTGTTGTCTCCTTTAGTTTCGAAAGTCAGCGGATTCCTTGCTACAATAGTTACGATACGGTGGGTAACGGTTTCCCCGTGTTTTTCAAAGGTAATGACATCACCCTTCATTAGGCTTTCTGGCGCTAGCTCTCGAATCAGCAAAACTGAACCTGGGGGATAATACTGGGCCATGCTACCGGTGAGCACGGTAACCAACTGCAGCGGTGGATTATCTAACGAAGCGGTGATTTGTAAGAACCCACCTAGAAGAATTACCATCACCAACAGGCTCGTGACTATCCCTGAGAGGAGATGGCTACCGGCTTTCAACACCAAGACAACTCTGCTTGGTAACTTCCATTTCGCTGTTCTTTTTGCTCCTTGCGCCATCGCTACCTCCTCCTTTCATAAAACCTACTTATAATAGCGCTTTCAAATCGTAGGAAAACAACGCCCGCCAAACAAAGACGGGCGCTATCCATTTTTTTCTTGCTTAGGTGTCTAATTCTTATACGCTACCTTCTCAAACTATCTTAAACTTTTCTTTGAAACACACACACTTGATAAGGTCGCAATTCAAGCTGAGTTGGCACTGTTTTACCAGTCAAGAGATCCACTTGCTCCCTCGCCAAGGTGATTGTTTTAGTCATTTCAGAAAAATTCATAACAAAGGTAAAGTCACCTTTAGAACCGGTGCGCATTTGGACTGAAACTTCCGGATCCCCAGCGACTACCAAGGGTGGCATCAAGTTCAAACCTGCCGTTACTTCTTGATAAAAATCAACTAAGAAATCATTATCCGTTCGTGCCCCCACAAAATAGGCAGTGCCGTTACCAGTGGTTTTCTTCGTCACAGCAGCTTCTCCGGCATAGAAATCTTCACCATAACGAGCCACAACTTCCGCATCCAAAACTTCCAACAAAGCTGCATAGTCTTTCACAGAATAGCTTGTATCCGCCATTACCACTTGATTGTGATCTCTTGGGTAATAGACGTCGGTTTCCTTAACTTTGACACCAAATAAATCTTGCAAAGTAGCCGGCCAACCATTAATATACGTCAAATCGGACTCGTTGACGATTCCGGTGAGATAGGTACTCACTAAGCGGCCGCCACCTTTGACGAAATCCGCTAAATGCTGCATATTGGTTTCCGTCAATAAATACAACATCGGTGCCACCACTAAATCGTACTGACTCAAATCATAGTTCGGCGTCACCACATCCACTGGGATATCCCGATCCCAGAAATAGCGATAATGAGCTTGGCAAGTCTGGGGGTAACGTTTGGTAGCTTGCGCAAATCCTTGGGCATCGTCTAAGGCCCAATTATTGTCCCAATCATATAAAATGGCGACTTTTGCTTGTTTATTGGCACCTTTAACAGTGGCAATTTTTTCCATCAACTTACCAACTTGGGCGACTTCTTGGAAAACTCGGTTGTCCGTCGAATTGTCATGATCCACTACTGCTCCATGGAATTTTTCCGAAGAGCCACGAGATTTCCGCCATTGAAAATAAAGATTGCTATCCGATCCATGAGCAATGTGTTGCATTGCACTTAACAGGTGCATCCCCGGTCGTTTGGTCTTATTTACCGGATGCCAGTTGACCCCACTCGGCGTGGATTCCATGATTAAAAAAGATTTCCCTTTCAAACTGCGATACAAGTCGTCGATAAAGCCGACTTTACTAGCCAAATCAGCGGTGGTCTCCCAATCGTTGTGCCATGCGGGATAACAATCCCAACTTACGACATCCACCTCTTTGGCAAATTTTTCGTAATCCAAGCTGTAAAAAGGTACCAAGTCCATCGTGTCTGCCATAAAATTAGTGGTCACTGGCACATCTGGCGTCAAACGCCGAATGTCTTTGATTTCGTGACGATAAAAATCGATGGTCTGATCTGTCACAAACCGTTTCCAGTCCAAGTTTAACCCATGGACCGCCGACTCTCCCAAAGGTGACGGAGACGCCACTTGCGACCAGTCACTAAAACTATGACTCCAAAACGGTCCCCACCAAGCCTTATTCAAAGCTTCCAGGCTACCGTACTTGGCTTTCAACCAAGTGCGAAAATTCTCCTGGCAATACTCGCAATGGCAATCCCCACCATATTCATTGGAAATATGCCACATCAACAAAGCCGGATGCTGCCCATAACGCTCAGCTAATTTACGGTTAATAATGGCAACTTTTTCCCGATAGACAGGTGAAGAAAAACAATGGTTGTGGCGACCACCGTGAAGCATCTTTTCCCGTTTAGCATTGGTGCGTAAAACTTCTGGATACTTCTGGGACAGCCAAGCCGGTCGCGCGCCACTAGGTGTGGCCAAAATAACGTTGCCTCCCATCCTATGGACATCATCCATGATTTTGTCCAACCATTCAAAGTGAAATTCCCCTTCACGAGGTTCCAGTGCGCTCCATGCAAAAATACCCACCGAGACTGTGTTCACATGAGCTTGTCCCATCATTTCCAAATCCTTAGCCAAAATCTCTGGATAATCTAGCCACTGATCCGGATTATAATCGCCTCCGTGAAGTAAACGGGATTCTTTCATATAGTTATTCATACCAACAACTATCCTTTCGTTCCGCCGGCGGTCAAGCCTGACACGAAATGTTTTTGCAATAACAAGAAGACTAAAGCGATCGGGATACTAATCAAAATCGCCCCCGCCGCAAAAGTGGTGTAGCTAGCCCCCATCTTATCTGTCACTAATTTGTACAAACCGATCGGCAACGTATAATACTCTGGATTGCGCAATAGCACTGAGGATAAAGCAAAGTCTCCCAAAGGTCCAGTGAATCCATTCATAGCCACCACGGCTAACATCGGCCGTGACAAAGGCATCAAAATTTGCCAGAAGATCCTTGTATTACTGGCTCCGTCCAACTTGGCACTCTCATCCAAATCCAGTGGAATTGAATCAAAATAGCCTTTCAAAAGATACGTATTCATGGGAATCTGACCGCCGACATAAATCAAAATCAACAGCCAATGACTATTAATCATACCCAACATTTGCGCCAAGACAAAAATTGCAATCAATGCTGAAAACTGCGGAATCATCTGCAAAAGCAAGAAGAGCATCAAGCCATTTTTTCGTCCGGTAAAGCGGAAACGAGAAAATGCATAAGCCGTGAAAGAAACACTGATGAGGGTCAGTAACATGGTAAAGAAGCTGATCTTCAATGAATTGACATACCACTGACCATAAAGCAACGAGCCTTCACCAGCAAATAGTTTCTCATAGTGGGCTGTAGTTGGATTAGCAGGGATTAAGCTGGTGGAAACCAAGCTATTCCCAGGGTTGAAACTAGCCCCCACTGCCCACAACAATGGATAAATGATCACAACCACCATCACCACTAGCAATAAGTAGGTAAAGGTCATTCGTATCGTACGTTGGCGTTTAATACTTGAAACATGTACTTCCATGACTTAGACCTCCTCTTTAAATGAATTGGTACGACGGAACTGCCACAATGCGATAGCAATGACAAAGATTGATAAGAGAATCGTCAAAGCTGCTGCCAATGCGTACTGACTGTTTTGCATCGTCAGTTTATATATCCAAGAAACCAAGATATCGGTTCCTCCTGCTGTGGACCCTGGTACAGCCGGACCACCTGCATTAAAGAGGTAGATGATATTAAAGTTATTAAAATTGAAAGTATACTGAGTGATGATGATTGGTGCCATTGCATACAAGACCAAGGGCAAAGTAATCGTTTTAAACTTCTGAAAAGCCGTTGCGCCATCGATAGTCGCTGCTTCGTATAGATCATCAGGAATCGATTGCAAGGTCCCAGTGGTCACGATAAAGATGTACGGAAAGCCTAACCAGCCTTGGATGATCAACAATGCAAGCCGAGTCCAGTTGGCATCATTTAGCCAAGGAATCGGGGAAATATGGAAGAAATCCAAAATGACATTGTTCACCGCACCGAAACTATCATTGAACAGGCCCGCAAAGACCAAGATAGTCACAAAACCTGGGACGGCCCATGGAAGAACCAAAATCGTCCGGAAAAACTTCTTGAAGCGGACTTCTTTTTGATGCACTACGATAGCAAGAAACACGCCAATCGCCACTTGCAATGTCGAAGCCACCAAGGTCCAGACAATCGTCCACCCCATGACTCCAAAGAAGGTACTCCTCCAGATATCCACGGTAAAAATTTTGGCAAAAGTCTCCAGTCCCACCCAATCAGCCAAGTTTGCCGGTGCTGAGTGATACAAGTCATAATTAGTAAAAGCTAACGCAATACTAAAAAGGATCGGAAAAATGACCGAAAAGACGAGCAGTAAGAAGGCTGGACTACTGATTAAATATGGATAACCTTCTGCTAACAATGCTTGGTAAGATTCTCGGATGGTTGCTGGCTTATGTCCCATACCGATTTTTTCACCATTTTTATACGCATCACGAATATTTAAAAAGTAAAAAAGTAAACCAAAACTAATGACAATCAAGGCAACTAAGCCTTCCGCCAATAAGAAAATGGAGTTGTCTCGTGGAACCTCAGTCCCCAAGGTAAGAAGTCCCCATATTCCCATATTGAAAAGATCTTTAAAAACGAAAAGGTAAGCTACGAAGAAAATAAGAAAAATTGCGCCTTTGATAATTTGTTTATTGTAAAATTGCCCCACTCCAGGAATGATTGAGAGAAGCGCCGCCTTTTTTTTGCGGGATGAATCTTGGGTGATGTTCATTTCCATTTGTATTCTCTCCCCTATGTTCTACAACGGTCCGCCGACTTTACGTCAGCTACCATTGTCTTAAAAAAGTTCTTGGGAGCCATAAAAGAACTATTCAGTTGGCTTTTCTCTGACTCCCAAGCTTGGTGTCACATATTGTCGGCAGTTTTATCTACAGACCCTCATTAGTTAGTTTCTCACTGGGTCGCTGCAATCGCAGACTTGATTTGGTTCACTGCTGCTGGCAAGGCATCTTTTGGTTCTGCTTTACCGGTGGCAATCGTTTGCAAAGCTGCATCGATAGGTTCCCAAACAGCATTCATCGCAGTAATCCCTGGCGTCAATTCAGCGTACTGGGATTGAGTAGCAATAGCCACTGCCCCTTCACTTTCTTGTACGACGGGATCATCAGCTAAAGCAGCTACAGCAGGTACTTCTTGTGTTTTTTCATAACGAACTTTTGAGTTTTCTTCGTTAGTGATGAATTCAACAAACTTTTCAGCTATTTCCGGATGTTTAGAGTAACTGGAGACGTTGTAGCTCTTCACACCGATGAATGAACCCATATGTTCACCATTACCCAACATTGGCAATTCTTTGACCCCATAGTCAATCCCAGCTTCTTTGTATGGCGCCAAATTCCATGGACCTGAAATCACAGCAGCTGCTTTTCCTTCAGTAAACAAGGAGTCCAAAACATTTGTACCCTGTTCACCAACAAGACCAGATGGCAATACCTTATCAGCGTAAAATTTCTGAACGACTTCTGCCCCTTCAATGGCACCATCATTTGCTAAGCCGATATCATCTGGATTGTAGCTACCATCGTCATTTTGACCAAAGATATAGCCACCATATCCCCCCATAATCCCTTGAGCATAGTAGATTTGATCAAACGTCGCAATTAAGCCATATTTGTCTTTTTCATTATCGGTAATCTTCTTGGAGTAGTCATACCATTCATCCAATGTCGTAGGTAATTGGTCTTCAGAAATTAAATCCTTGTTGTAATAAAGGACTTGGGTTTCCACGGCTTTTGGTAAGCCATACACTTTGCCATCCACAATTTGTGAAGTCATTGCTGCTTCCGTGTAGATTTCTTTAGTGGCATCATCTACATCTAACTCTTTCACTAAACCTTCTGTCACTGCAGTTCCGATTTGATCACCAGGAATCGTGATGACATCTGCGCCAGTACCGGCTGGCCCATCTAAACGTAAGTCTTCAATCTGACCAGCGTAAGCTTTTTCTACCACTTTGATTTTGACATTATTTTCTTTTTCAAAAGTAGCAACCGCATCTTCAATCCCAGCAGTCTTCGCTTGATCTTCCCATACTAATAATTCAACTGTACCTTCTTGCCCTTTACCGTCGGAACCAGAATCAGTAGCACTAGAACTTTCTTTGGGTCCACAACCTGCCAATGCCAACACTGTTGCACCTAACGTCAAAATAGCCAATCTTGATTTTTTCATATTTTACACTCCCTTATCATTTGTGGAAACGCTATCTACATTTTTATAATAAATTAATTTACTAATTTTGTAAATACTTTTATTTATTTTTTTGCTAATTTATGCTGAAAGAAGCAAAATTCCCTATTAAATCACTAGTATTTTTGAATGATTTACGATTTAAACAGTAAATAAATTTACTTTATTCTTTACTTGCGTTATGATAAAGAGGAAAGTGAGGGTTTACTATGGTTACCATCAAAGATATTTCAGCAGCCTCGGGCTATTCTCAGGCTACCATTTCTCGTTTGTTTAAAGGGGATGAAAGCCTCTCCATCACTCCTGATACGAAAAAGCATATCATCTCTACCGCTTTGAGTATGGGTTATGATCGCTCAAAAATAAAAACAACATTGTATAAGATCGCCATTCCTTTCTTCCTCAATCGAGCACAAGTTATTCAAGATATGTACTTCACCCAAGTCCAAAATGCACTGCTTAAATTCGGTAAAGAAGCCAACATGGAGATTCAATTTATTACCGATCGTTTCCAATTAGCGCAGCTACCAGAAGACATCACTGGTTTTATTGGTGTGGGAGATTTGACCCATGATGACTTAATGATTTTGAAACAAAAAGGGTTAAAAGGGGTGCTACTTGAAATTAACCTCTGTCCTAAACACTTTGACACTGTCAAGCCGGACACAGACTCCATGACACGCGATGCCATCGACGAATTTCTCACAGCTGGCTTTACCCGGATTGGTTTTATCGGTGGAACCTATCGTAATCCGCAAACTGGAAAGGAAGAATTAGATAGTCGCGAGCGTGTTTTTCGAGATTATTTAACTTCTAAAGGTCTGTTGCAAGAGCAATATATCTATTCGGAAGGCCTTTTTAGTATTGATGAAGGCTACCAACTAGCGAGCGATATGGTGCATCAACTAGGTGATGCACTACCCGAAGCTTGCTTTATTGCTTCAGACACCCTTGCAATTGGTGCCTTGCAAGCCTTCAATGAACTAGGTATCAAATTGCCCGGACAACTTGCCATCATTTCCATCAATGACAACGAGATTGCACAGTTTGTCTCTCCTCCTTTGACTACCTATCGGATTGATGTTGAGGAAATGGCCAAAACTGCCATCGAGCTCTTAGCCGACCAACTCACCTATCCCCGTCGCATTACGAAAACCGTTTTATTGGGTTCAGAATTAATTTATCGAAAAAGTTTTGTAAAAAGAGAAAAACAACAGCAAAATTAGCTCTAACTGGTTACAAACCGAAATAAAAGCAATCTCTAGTCTCCAAGCGCGCTCGTCGTTTTCCCGCGTTTAGTAAATTGCGTAATTATGTGTTATCAGCTTTCTTTCATAAGACCAAAAAAACGGGCCACCAACGATGGTTGCCCGTTTTTTAGTCTCACGATTTCAAGAAGATACAAACTCTTCCTTTAAACTGGTGCTTTAATTCGCTTCTCGTAGGCATCCAACCATTCTTGCGTAATCGGTTCAATGACTGTCGTCTGATTTCCACCAGGCTTGGCCATAAAGATGCCACACACCCCATCTTTAACTGCTACGCTAAAGGTAAATTCAACATTGGTCGCTACTCCCCATTGCCCTTGGTTATTCATAGCAACTAATGAGAAAGCCCCTGCCTTGCCATACCGTTGGGTCAGTTTTTCTGTAAAGCCGTAAACCGCCTTGTCACAAGCGGCTTGTGGCGTCAACCCACTTGCCATCAACTGGACAATCTCATAAGAAAGACAACCTTTCATCAAGTCTTCCCCTAAGCCGGTAGCAGCTGCGCCTCCGATTTCCGCATCCACATAAAAACCCGATCCCGATAAAGGCGAATCCCCCACTCGTCCTGCTTTTTTCATAAATAAACCAGAACTGGAAGTCCCCACCGTCATCCTTTGGTTTTGATCAAGGCAGACCATCCCCACCGTATCATGGCCATCATACGGACTTAAATTCGTTTTAGCAATCTCTTCACAGCGCTTTTCCCAAATTCGGCGGGCGCGCTCAGTCAGCATATTTTTGCGGGGGAAGCCTGCCAGCATGGCATACTGGGTCGCCCCTGCCCCCACCCGAAAACTATTGAATTTCTCATGACTCAACTGACGGGCGACAGCGATTGGATTGGGAACATCAGTGATGCCTGCGACAGCCCCGATAGCAAAAGTCGTCCCGTCCATATACGCGGCATCCATCTCCAAAATACCTGTTTCATTGGGCAAGCCCCCGTAGCCTACCGATTTATAATAAGGATAATCCTCCACCATTTTTATGGCGGTTTCCATGGCATCCCCCGCAAAAGCATCAGCTGCTAACATTTCTTTAGCGGCTAAAACGCCATCATGAGCCATTCGCCAAGTTGCAATAATTCCCCACATCGTCTTTCCCTCATTTCTCTGTTCATTTACGCTGTCGTCAATGCTTCTATCGCTGCGATATAAATTTCTAAATTCTTTTGTAAATCAGCTACTGTCATATATTCATCATGATTATGGGCGATGCCTTTTTGTCCCGGAAAAGAAGGACCAAAAGCGATGATATTCGGCATTTTTCGTGCATAGGTACCACCGGTGGTAGTCACTGGTCTGCCAGATAGCCCGGTAGCTTGTTCATAGACCTGAGTTAATTTTTGAATTTCGACCCCATCTTTGTCTTTGACAACACTAGGCAAACGTCGAGTTACGGTCAGTTGGGTCCCGGGAAAAAGTGCTTTTTCAAGTCCTGATAAGACCCTATCTTCTGACACCGTCACTGGATAACGAAAAGAAAGCCGCAACTCCAACTGGTCTTCTGCGATTTTCTGTAGCGATATCGGAGTAACTATCAGTTTTCCCGAGTCTGGATCTGCTAACATTAAATCAATGCCTTCCCCGTGATGCTGTTCATGAAAACTCGTAACCACCCATTGAAAATACTGCCTGATTCGAGGTGCCAGCAAAGCGATCGCCGCCAATTTTTCCGCCAATAGGGTAATCGCATTTTTACCTAGTTCTGGAGCATTACTAGGACTTCTCACCCCAGTTGCAGTCAGGGTCTGTCCATCACTTAAAGTGACTGCCAACTGATCTGGTACGCTAGCAGGATTTTGCTCTCCGACAATTGTCCCCATCTTGGCCAGTTCCTCTGGCGCGAAGGCTGTCACTAAGGAAACGCCCACCACTCCCCGTTCACCATAAACCACGGGATATTTACAATCAGGTGTGAACCCAAAAGTCGGTGGCACTTCTTTTGCTAGATAAAGAGGAATATCCGACATGCCACTTTCTTCGTCACTTCCCAGTAGGATGCGAATCGTCTTATCCGGCTGATAGCCTTGATCTTTTAACAGTTTTAACCCGTATAAACAACTCATGATGGGCCCTTTGTTATCAAGAATTCCGCGGCCATACAAGGTTTCTTGGTCTTGAGTCAAAGCAAAAGGTGGGTAATGCCATCCTGTACCTGCCGCCACCACATCCAAATGCCCAACAATTCCAATATAATCCTTAGAAGTAGCTGGCGTATGTTGCCCTTGCCATTCAACGTATGCCACTGCCTCGTTGACCAGCTCCGTCTTAAAGCCCCATGCTTTTCCCAAAGATAGGGCCAAATCTAAGGCTGCCCGCGGCTTTTCTCCAAAAGGCGCGCCAGCAACCGGTGCCCCCTTGACACTAGGAATGGCCATCATCTGAGCCAATACCTGTAAAAAATCCTCCCAGTGAGTTGCTACTAACCCTTGGTAGTCTCTCATCGATATCGCTTCCTCTGTAATGTATTGCGAAAGGTGTACTTATCCCCTCGATAGTAAGATGTATCATAAAGCACCGGTATCCCGGCCGGTGAATAGGTCAGCGAATGAACCAAAAGTAACGGTGCCCCCACCGTGACCGCTAATAACCGACTTTTTTCTTCATCTGCCAGCACTGCTTCGACTTCTTGATGGGAATAACCGATTTCTACCTGTTTTTCTAATGCTTCAAATAACGAACCCTGCAATAATTCCTTAGAAACCTCGGGCAGAAAACGTTGAGGTACATATTGCTCTTCCAATGTCATGGGTTCATCCTCCCAAAAACGAAGCCGCTGTATCCGCCAAACGGGTACGACCAGCTCCCCTTGGTCGCCAAAAAAGACTGCGACCGATTGAGGCAGTTCAGTCGCCTCTTCACAAGCTAAGACTTTGGTCATTGGCATTCGTCCCTCTTGTCTCGCTTTTTCCGTAAAACTTTGCAAGCCACCTGCACCACTAGCAACTTTACTGGGCTTCATCACATAGGTCCCTTTACCAGGTTCTTTCGCCAAAAGATGTTCATCCATCAAAAGTGCTAAAGCTTTACGAATAGTCAATCGACTAACTTGAAACAAGGTGGCCAGCTCATATTCTGAAGGCAATTTTTGCCCTGGTTGATAGACTCCTTTTGCGATTTGTTGCCGCAATTGATTAGCAACTTCTTGAAAAACTTTTTTAGTTGTCGTCATCGGTGTCCTCCTTCGATGATTTTCTGATTTCAAGAGAGCTGTCCCATGCTGATACGGTCTCTCCTTTAATACTCATAAAAAACGCGGTTAGCACTGATTCCCGATGCCACAGAGACAAACGCTTTTCTATCCACTTTTTCAACCACGGCTTTGACCAACTTAAGCTCCCGCTGAGAGACCACCATCATCAAGAGTTTTTTCTGTTGATGATCAAAGGCGCCCTCCACATCATTGATAACCGTAATCCCACGACCACAGTCAGCCTGCAAACAAGCCGTCAGCTGTTGGGCATGTTCAGTGACGATCAGCACTTGCACTCGTTTTTGTTTTACATTGACATAATCCACGACCCGACCGCTGATAAAGACCGCTGCGGCACTATAAAAAGCATACTGCCAACCGTATAGCGCCCCCGCAAAGAACTGCAAAATAAGATTGAAAACAATGAAAAAACTACCGATACTTCGTCCAGTGACCTTCTTTACCAAGATGCCAATAATATCTAACCCACCAGTAGAAAAATCACTATTTAACGTCAACCCCACTGAAAACCCATGTAGCACACCACCAAAGACACCACAAATGACTGGATCCCTGGTCAGCTGAATCACGGGCACTAGTTTCATCACCACTGATGTCAGCACCACCGCAAAAATCGTATACAAGGTGAAGGTGCGATCAATCTTATACCAAGCCAAAAGTAATAAAGGAAGATTAAAAAGCAAAACTACAGCAGGCAGGGTGAGGTGCAGACCGGCATAATCCCTCCCCAGTTGGACTAGTAGTTGCGACAGCCCAGTTAGCCCATTGGCGTAAATATTTCCTGGCAGCCAAAACATATTTAGTCCAATGGAAGATATCAAGCTATAAATAATCGCAACAACCAACTTACTACGGGAAATCCGCTTCATCTCGTCCCCTCTTTCCTCTTCGAAAACAGTATATACTATTTAGTATATACTGTTCAACAAAAATTTAAAAAATCCGCCTTTTGACTGACTCAACGCTCTCAGGAAAACTCCGATGACAATAGCAAAGTAGTCAAGGCAAACGAGCTACATTTCATCAACTCCTCTAGCGACCTTTCTACCTGTTCCTAGAAATAAACGCTTACCTACTTGGAACTTCAAGATGCCCATTTGAGGGATTATTTCTTTTCAAGGAGACTGGCCAATCTTAATCCCCTCTACGCTTTGCCACGTCTCATTTTCTGGAGTCGATGAATTCATTTACGGGAATCAAAAAAGACGCACCCTTGTTGTCTTTACAACAAGGAGCGTCTTTTCTTAAGAATTAACTAATCATGGTTTAAAAAAGTACCGACTTTTGTCGCCAAAAGGTCAATAGCGACATGGTTTTCACCACCTTCTGGGATGATGATATCGGCATACCGCTTGGTGGGTTCGATAAATTGATGGTACATCGGTTTAACCACCGATAGATATTGTTCGATGACCGAATCCAACGTCCGGCCCCGTTCTTCCATATCCCGCTTGATCCGTCGAATGATACGGATATCATCATCGGTATCCACATAGAGTTTGATATCCATCAAGTCACGTAACCGTTCATCCGCCAAAACCAAAATGCCTTCCAAAATAATGACTTCTTTGGGTTCTTGCAAGATGGTTGCTTCTGAGCGAGTATGGGCAACATAGTCATACACGGGTTTTTCGATACTTTCAAAGCGCATTAACTGCTCCACATGGGCAATCAATAGGTCGGTATCAAAAGCAAAGGGATGGTCGTAGTTGGTATTCAGACGTTCTTCAAAGCTCAAGTTTGATTGGTCTTTGTAGTAAGAATCTTGTTCCAACATCATGATGGAATGATCAGGAAAATGATTGAAAATGGCACGACTGACACTGGTTTTACCACTTCCTGAACCACCGGTGACACCGATTAAAATAGGTTTATTGGCAGGCATAGAAAAACTCTCCTTTTTTCAAATCCCAGAAAGAAAGAGTGACACCGTCATTAAGTCATGTCATTCTGGCTTTCTGCTGGCTGGACGCACTAGCTAACATTATAGAGAGAATGATGGGAAAATGCCACGATTTTTCGCATTCCCGCTTACTTTTGACCCGTTGCTAAGGATTTTTTCCTATTGGCTAAGGGATTGTCTGATCCTAAAATTTGGTAAAGTTCGGCCAATTGACGAATTTCATAAGTGGGGGTAATCCCTGGAAGGAGGGGCTGTTGTTCGGGATTCAGCCACACGGTAGCAATCCCCGCCCCTTGCCCCCCTTGAATATCCGAAGTCAAAGAGTCACCGATAATCACTGTTTCGCTAGCCTTGAAATTGGGAATCCGCTGAAAAACATAGTCAAAAAATTCTTTCATAGGTTTTTGATACCCCGTCTCTTCAGAAACAAAAATATCTTTAAAATAAGGCAACAACCCCGCTTTGGTCAAACGATTTCGTTGTGTTTCTGAAACACCATTCGTCACGATATACAAGTCCGCCTTTTGGGCTAGGTCAGCAACAATTTCCCGACTATTTGCCAATAACTGACTACCTTGGGCCAAATAGCTCCGATATTGTTGATCCATTTTAGGGCTATCCACTCGTTGATTCAACGTCGCAAAAAACTTACCAAAGCGTGTATCCGTGACTTCATTTCGAGAAATTTTCCCCAGTTCATAGTCCCGCCACAACTGCTGATTGACTTGCTGATAGGCTTCCTTGATTGCTGGAGACCATGCTACCTTCTTCTCACGAAACAAGCGCTGTAGGGCCTGGTCTTCGGCTGCCTGAAAGTCCAATAACGTATCGTCCACATCAAATAATAAGGTTTGAAAATTCACAGTAGTCCCTCTTTCTAGTGCTTTTTTACTTTAGGATAAGAAGTATGGTTTCAAGCTCCCCAGCTCTGCTAATGACAAAGGACGATAACCACCTACTGGCAAATCCGCAGGCAAGTTCAATGGTCCCAAGGCGATGCGCTTCAAAGCAACGACTTTCTTTCCTCGAGCGAGAAACATTTTTTTCACTTGATGAAATTTGCCTTCTGCAATCGTCAGCTGGACTTGACTGTAACCATTTTTGTCATCATACCATAGGGGCACCAGTTTAGCCGGCTGACAAGCTTCTCCTCCAGTAAAAACGATTCCTTGAGCGAAAGCGAGCACATCAGCTTCTGTCACCAACTCGTTCACCAAGGCCTCATAAACCTTACTAACTTTACGAGTCGGATGCAACAAATCAAACCCCAGTGGCCCATTATTGGTGAGTAAAACCAAGCCCGTCGTATCTCGATCCAGTCGACCCACACTATAGATTCCCGGTACCCGATCAGCAGGGGCTAGTAGGTCTATCACGGTTTGATGCTGGTGATCGTGATTTGCCGTGACGATACCGGCTGGTTTATTCATCAAAAAATAATGTTCTTCAGTTACTAATCGCTCCCCAGAAACCACAATTTCATGAAGCTTAGAATCGACATTACGGTTTTCTCGCAACTCGGTTTGCCCATCGACGCGCACCTTCCCTGATAAAAATAAACGTTTCATCTGTTTGCGACTGGTTTGTAACTGCTTTTCAATTAGTTTATCCAAACGCATGTCTTTTGCTCCAATCTTTTTTCCTAGATTTGTCTCCTTCAAAACTGGCTAGCCCTCTTCCTGACACGGCGGAGCGCTTTTTCTCCTGGGATGATTTCGCCGAAAAAAAGGGGCAATATTTTTAATTTATGAAAAGCCCCGCCAGCACTTTCCTTGACTTTATTGAAAAATCGTCCTAAGGTTAATAGGTAAAGTAAATAATTCTTGCTCCACACAGTGTCATGCCTGGTGGCGAAGTTGAACTTAACTTTAAGCTGGGTAGTTGTGTCTTCAACTACCTTTTTTGCGTACAATCGTGCGCACCATCCAATGTGCAGAGTAACGAGATTTGCTTTTAAAAATGACTGTTCTTCAAGGCCAACAGCAATCGTGCCTCCCGTCGTGGAAACCTCGGCAATCACCCGGTAAATTTCAGGTGACAAAAACCGTTACTACGACAGCGCATTCACTTTGTATTAAGCAGAAAAACACTGTTGCAACAAAGCGAGCATCGATTTCTACAGGACGCCTTGCAGTACACTCAATATTTAGGAGGAAACAAGTTATGTCAGTATCATTAACAGTCGAAAAACGTGAAGTCCGTCCCCGTTCCCTACGCAACAAATTGCGTCATGAAGGGAAAGTCCCTGCTATCATCAATGGTTACCAAGTGGAAAGTACACCGGTAGCAGTTTCTGCAGCAGAACTAGAAAAAATCTTGCGTGACCACGGTGCCAACACCGTCATCACTATGGATGTTGACGGCAAAAAAGTCAATACTTTGATCAAAGAAACCCAAGCAGATACCTTCACCCGTACTTTGACTCACGTGGAATTCTTATCAGTCAACATGTCTGAAGAAACCGAAGTCGAAGCAGAAATCCTCTTGGTTGGTGAATCTGTCGGTGCTAAATCCGGTGGTGTTGTTGCCCAAAACTTGTACAGTGTGGTTGTTTCTGCAACACCTGACAAATTGCCAGAACGTATCGAAGTCGATATCACTGACTTGGCAATTGGTGATGCCTTGACAGTTGCTGATCTTCCAAAAGTAGACGACTATACAATCGTTACCGATGGTGAAGAACAAATCGTAGCCATCATGGAACCTCAAGCAGAAGAAGTAGCTGACGAAGAAGCCGGCGAAGCAGCGCAACCAGAAGTTATTGGTGAAAAAGAAGCCGAATAAGTTCCTTTAAATAACTAAATCATGACTAATGTAGCACTTGCAAGAGACCACTTCTTGTAAGTGCTATTTATTTAGGCCTCCAAGCACCCTCAATAGTTGTTCCATTTTGCTAGTTATCGTTTATAATGAGACTATCCCATAGTTGGTAGCGTTATTAAGGAGGAATCATGATGAGGGTATGGAAATTTCTTTTTTATCTTGATGCTGTTTTATTGATTGCTTGCCTGCTACTTTTCATTTATTACTTCATCGTCGAAAAGCGTTTTGACTGGGTTGGGCTACTTTTAGTAATCGGTTGTCTCTCCCGCCTTATTTATGATCGTTACGCCTTAAAAAAATTAAAAACCAACGAGACCTGATTGCTGAACTTCCCTCCATTTAATATTTGAACGTCACCAATTGATTTCAAAAAACGGCTTCTTACGAGAAGTCGTTTCTTCATTTCCAAATAATATAACATATTTTATGATTTTTATATGATAATTATTGTGTATAATAAAAGTGTAGGGTTAACTAAGATGGGTAAAGAAGGGGGAATCAACATGCGTCATTTATTAAAGTTCTTGTTGTATCTTGATTTTACTTTGCTGATTGCTTTTTTGGTAATTTTTATTTATCGCTTCACCATCGAAAAAAGTTTTGACTGGACCACGCTAATCTCGATAATGAGCTGCCTAGTGCGCATAGCCTTTTATCGTTACGCCTTAAAAAAATTAAAAACCAACGAGACCTGATTGCTGAACTTCCCTCCATTTTGATAAATGGAGGCTCTTTTTTTGCCAAAACTTAAAGGCCAAGACACATTCGTTTTCATTTTGGCCCCTTTCCAGTATCATACAACTAGAGACTTCTTTCTTTTAATAAGTGAAAACAAACCATTAACCAGGTCATTTGACGACAAATCAGTGACTTTGATTCTTTTTAGGAGGTTTTGATTATGTATGAAGTATTTGACAGTCATCGCAGCCGTTACGCCTCCGTAGGCATTGTCTCGAGCATGCCCGGTGAGCTTATTGACAGCATTTGGGTAATCATTGACCTTGATTTAAAAGGCGTGATTCCATTGAGTAATTTGATTGCCTTCGATTTAATCAATAACAACGGCACCGTCACTATGCACTTTTCTCAAGAAGATAGCAATGTGGAGATGGCCATTGACTTGCCTTTCCCCTATAGCTATGACTTGCCAAAAGAAGTGTATGCCTACGACGATGGCAGCCGTCAGACTATTTTATTGCCTAGTGAAACAAACTAACCCAAGCGTTGAAAAGAAGCCTCCGTTACCAATTAACCAGTAACGGAGGCTTCTTTTTGTTTTCGACTTTTATATCTTATGCTTGTCCTTGCGCCTTAGCAAAATAAAGAATACCCACAGAATGGGTTACTTCATAGCAAGTGAAGACGCTACCGGTGGCTTTTTCCTGAACGGCCTCTGATAGTTCATAGACATCCAGAGAATCACTCTTTGCCTCTACAAAAGTTAGCTGACAACTAATTCCGGCTAGTGGATGTCCAGAAAAAAACAGATGGGTCCGAATGGCTAAACTCGGCGATAAATGACCTATCAGAAAGAGCCCTATCACCAAGATTTCTACCAGTAACAATTTTTTGTTTAAAGTAAGTTTCTTCATGTGCCTCCCTCGCCAAACTAGTTTGGCTCTCGAAATTTTACCGTCTAGCAATCAGTAGCTTAAATATCCAATGACACCGACACATTTTGCACTGGAACATCGTAAAAAGGGTCTTCTCGGCGACCTAGGAAGTCTTTGGCTTGTTGTGGAAAGACTGCATAGCTTAATACATCTTCAGTAGACCGCGCGTATTGTTTGATCTCTTCCGCAAATCCTGGCATTTCCGGTGGCAATAAATCAGCTGGACGGACGGTTTGAACGGGTTCGTCCCCGATGATTTTTTGCACCATTTCTGGGGCGATTGCTACTGGTGGCTTACCGTAAAGACCTTTGACATAGTCTTTGATTTCTTTAGGCACTAACTTATATTCTTCACCAGAAAGCACGTTCATCAGGGCTTGCGTACCGACCATTTGCGACAAAGGGGTCACCAGTGGCGGGTATCCCAGATCAGCTCGCACTTTTGGTACTTCTTTTAGCACTTGATCGTATTTATCGGCATTGCCTTGTTCCGTCAATTGACTCAGGAGATTTGACAACATCCCCCCAGGCACTTGATACACCAAAGATTTTGGTTCAGTATCTTTGACCTTGGGATTCAAGGTCCCCGCTTTACGGAAACGGTCCCGTACTGGATCAAAATGATCGGCGATTTTTTCTAATCTATCTTGTCGCAAGCCGGTAGTAAAACCTAATCCTTCAAGAGCAATCGCCACCGATTCCGTCGCCGGCTGACTAGTCCCACCAGAAAAAGAAGAAATACACGTATCGATAATATCCGCTCCAGCTTCAGCACACTTGAGATAAGTCATCTCGCTAATACCAGCTGTCGCATGAGTATGGACTTGCAATGGCAAATCCACTGCGTCTTTGATTCGGCTCACCAATTCAAACCCCGTTGCTGGTGTCAAAACTCCAGCCATATCCTTGATACAGAGGGAATCTGCTCCGAGGGCGGCCATTTCTTTGGTCAAATTCACAAAATAGTCCACTGTATGAAAATCACTGGTCGTATAGCAAATCGCTGTTTGACAATGGCCACCAGCTTCTTTACACGCTTCCACCGAGGTCCGCAAATTTCGCGTATCGTTTAGGGCATCAAACACCCGTACCACATCAATGCCGTTTTCGATGGATTTAATGACAAATTCCCGCACCACATCATCGGCATAATTTTTATAGCCTAATAAGTTCTGACCGCGAAGCAACATCTGCAACTTGGCTTGTTTAATTTCGCTACGAATCAACCGTAGTCGTTCCCATGGATCTTCATTTAAAAAGCGTAAGCAGGCGTCAAACGTCGCCCCACCCCACATCTCCAAGGCGTGGTATCCGGCTTCATCCATGGTTTTCAAGATTGGTAACATGTCGGCTGTCGGCATCCGGGTGGCGATTTGACTTTGTTGCCCATCCCGCAAGACCGTTTCCATAAATCGTATCGTCTTAGTCATATCCAGGACCCCTTTTTTATGAAATGGTAAGCAATGGGTCACCAGGATTCACCATCGCCCCTTGACTGACATGGATTGCTTTGACTGTTCCATCCTGAGTTGCAACGATTTCATTTTCCATCTTCATGGCTTCTAAAATCATTACTGGTTGATTGGTCTTCACTGTGTCCCCAACATTTACTAAGATTTTAAAAATCGTCCCCGGCATAGGTGCTTCTAAAGCTCCTTGGGTATCACCGGTGGAAACAACTGGTGCTGAAGGTGCTGGCGTAGGTGCAGCTGGTTGTGGTTCTGGCATTGGTGCAGCAGCTGCCACTGGTGGGACTGGCGTGACAGGTTGTGGCACGCCACCGATTTCTTCCATTTCTACTAAGTACTCTTTGCCATCAATTGTGATTTTGAATTTACGTAACATAACCCATTCCCCCATCTATTTTCTTTGATAAATTTTTTTGACGATAAACTGTGAATCCGGCTGATCACCTGCTGCAATGCTCGTGGCAATCAAACTTACCAACTGAGCTTCCGGATTTTTGACTTGAATTTTTTTCACGACAAACTGTGAGTTAGGCTGATCACCTGCCGCAATCGCCGTCGCCACCACCGTCACCAGTTCTTTTTCTGGGACATCCGCTGTCACATAAAACGGTAGCTCTTGCCATTCCTCCGACACAGCCGTTTTTTCGACTTTTACTGAGTCAACAACCATCGGGGCTGTTTCTGGTGTCTTGTTTTTTTTACCAAACAGTCGCTGGAATAAACCCATGTCTCCCCCTCCTTTGGTATCGATTACATCCTTGCTATATCTATTATTTTACCTTACCCCACAAAAAAAGTCTTGAAGAAGCCAAAGTTATTTTCACAATAATCGTCCCTTGAGCATTTCTAGGATTAAATAATCGAAAAATCTACTTTAGCGAAAAAAAGAAGCAGCGCAAATTTGCGATACTTCTCACTAATCACTTTTTCAGTTTTCCACAGAAAACAAGTCACTCCCCACCTGCTTCGCCTATTCGATAAGAGGAAAAGATAGCCAATGAACCTGAGTCTGTTGCTGGTATTTGCTAAAAATTAGTTCATGACAGTAAGGCAGCTCCGGATGCTTGTCCAATAATAGCTGATAACCCGGCAGATGTTGGTGAAAGAGCTTTTCTAGTAGTTGATTTCCTTGTGGCCTATCCGGCAAAGGTGCCAATGATAGCGCTAAGTTCCCGGAAAATAGCCAGGCTAAAAGATGTAAGCGATAGAACTCCAGATAGATTTCCTTACCACCATCTTTCTGGTTTCTCAGCCATTCCTTAGGTAGCAGCTCTTCTAAAAGTGAAGGGATCCAAATGGTTTCTAATCCCGAGAGTTGTTGCCATAAAAAATCAAAGCCTTTACCGGAAAATCGATACTCTGGTAGACTCAGCATGCCTTGCACCTGATTGCGATCAAACCAGTCTTCTTTCACCCGCAGTCCTTGACGATCCCGCTTAATCGCTGCTTTCTGCCATTCCTCCAAAATTTTCTGCTGATTCAGTTGAAATTCCACCCCTGCTGTTAAAAACTGCAAATGAAGATAGAAGAAACGAATTTCAGCTTCACTACCCCGTAAAAGCGGGGGCTGCCCTAATTTGATGTCAAGCTGATATTGAGCCAACAGGGGCTGGATTTCCCGCAATGCCCGCCGAATCGTAGGAGGACTCTGAAACACAGCTTTAGCTAAGTCCGCTACCGTAAAATTAGGATGCTGCCATAAAAGTTGTAATAGCTGGAGAACCAAACTTTTTTCCATTAACCTAAAAAATAGTTGCCTTTCATCAAAGTCCTCCAGTGTCAATAAGTATAAGCGCCCCTCCTGACGTAAAATATCGATCCCCAAACGTAAGTGCAACCCCATTGATTGAAACTGGCGAATCAGGCGCATCACCGACCACTGAGAAATAGCTAATTTTTTAGCTATCCCTTCTAACGATTGGCGATTTTCCCTTTGTAACTGGCGATACAAATTGAAAAACAGCCGCGCCTTCTTATCCAAAAAAAGTTCATACATACCAACCACCCCAGAAAAATGTACCTTATTTACCAAAAGGCACTTTCCCAAAAAGCCGCGTAAGGCAAAAAAAAATTGGGAACACGTTACTGGGTCCGCCCTAATCAATGAGCTTTCAAAGCAGCGCCTTTCTGAAAAGAGAGAAGTAATCTTAAGATCCTATTCCCTCCAAACACGTAAAAAAGACCACCGCTTTAACGGTGATCTTCAAACCTTACTAATTAAAAATATTAAGCTTTTGGCGCGTTTTTCTTGTCATCTTTCAACAAAGCTTTACGAGATAAGTTGATGCGGCCTTGACGATCGATTTCGGTCACTTTCACCAAAACTTCATCCCCAAGTTTAAGCACATCTTCCACTTTATCTACTCGTTCGTTTGCCAATTGGGAGATGTGAACCAAGCCATCTTTCCCCTTCGTCAAATTGACAAAAGCGCCGAATTTTTCGATCCGAACCACTTTGCCCAAATAAACTTCGCCAACTTTGATTTCTTTGGTAAGTTCTTCGATGATTTTGATGGCTTTCTTGATTGCATCCGCATCAGCTGAAGCAATGGAAACTTTCCCATCTTGATCGATATCGATTTTGACCCCGGTTTCGTCGATAATGCTATTGATGGTGTCGCCACCTTTACCAATAACCACTTTGATTTTTTCAGGATCGATTTGAATCATTTCAATCTTCGGTGCGTATTGGCTTAACTCTTTACGAGGTTCTGCCAAGGTCGTTTGCAATTGATCCAAGATTTCAAAACGAGCTTTTTTCGCTTGCGCCAAAGCTTCAGTCAAGATTTGTTCTGTAATCCCTTGAATCTTGATATCCATTTGCAAAGCAGTGATCCCTTCACGAGTACCAGCCACTTTAAAGTCCATATCTCCTAAGTGGTCTTCCAAACCTTGGATGTCTGTCAAGATGGTGTAGTTTTCTCCATCAGAAACCAGACCCATGGCAATCCCAGCTACTGGTGCTTTGATTGGCACACCGGCATCCATCAATGCCAAAGTACCCGCACAGATTGACGCTTGAGAAGAAGAACCATTTGATTCTAAGACTTCCGCTACCAAACGAATGGTGTAAGGAAATTCTGTTTCATCAGGAATCACTTGGAACAAAGCCCGTTCTCCTAAAGCCCCATGTCCGATTTCTCGGCGACCAGGAGAGCCGGCCCGACCAGTCGAACCAACGGAAAATTGTGGGAAATTGTAGTGATGGATAAAACGTTTTGAGTCTTCCACCCCTAAGCCGTCGATGATTTGGTGTTCCCCAAGAGGTGCCAAGGTACAAGCAGATAACGCTTGGGTTTGCCCCCGGGTGAAGAGTCCTGAACCATGAACTCGTGGCAACAAACCAACTTCAGAAGCTAACGGACGGATTTCATCCAGTTGACGACCATCAGGACGGATTTTGTCGATGGTAATCAATTCCCGTACCACGTCTTTTTCCAAATCTTCGGCAATTTGTTTCAATTCTTTGGTGATTTGATCGCTATTTTCATCTTCAGCATATTTTTCACCGTAGACTTCTTTCACCAATTCTTTGACTTTTTCGATTTCATCTTCACGAGCTAATTTTTCTTCCGTCATGACAGCTGTTTTCATCACTGAGTAATAGTTGTCGTAAACGTCTTTTTTCAAGTCAGCATCCACTTGTAACAAAGTGATGGCCATTTTCGGTTTACCCACAGCAGCGACGATTTCTTCTTGGAAAGCAACCATTTCTTTGATGGCTTCAAAACCAAAAAGCAACGCCCCCAACATGTCATCTTCGGAAACTTCTTTGGCACCAGATTCCACCATGTTGATGGCATTTTTAGTACCAGCAACTGTCAAATCGATATCCGTGTTGCCAGCTTGTTCAACAGTTGGGTTCAAGACATACTCGCCATTCACCCGACCGACTTCAACACCGGCAATCGGTCCATCAAAAGGAATATCAGAAATTGATAACGCCAATGAAGAACCCAACATTGCTGCCATCGCTGGGGAGCAATCTTGTTCCACACTCATAACGATGTTGGTAACTTGGACTTCGTTACGGAAACCTTCTGCAAACATCGGACGAATCGGACGGTCGATCAGACGGGCAGTCAAGGTCGCATCCGTTGAAGGCCGGCCTTCCCGTTTGATAAAGCCACCAGGGATTTTCCCAACAGCATACATTTTTTCTTCATAGTTGATAGTCAAAGGGAAGAAGTCGAAATCTTTGGCTTCTTTAGAGGCAACTGCCGCACTCAAGACCACAGTATCACCGTAACGTACCAAAACGGCACCATTGGCTTGTTTCGCCAATTGACCAACTTCCACTTTTAAGGGACGTCCGCCCCAAGTTGTTTCAAATACTTGTTTCGTCATTTTCCGCTCCATTTCTCTGTGACCGTGGGCTCTCCTACTAAACAAAGAAAAACCCAGAAGCTTCCCCGCTTCTCGCTAAATAACTAGATAGCTTTTAGGCTTTTCTTTGGTTAGTAGTTGGCTACACCACCGTCACAGGCTGTAATTATTGCATTTGCCCTTCACCAAAGGCTCATTTCTCTGTGGCAAGTCACTTTTTCATCGGTTCCTCTAGTAAAAGTATCAATGTTCTTGCCAAATTTTTTGGAAATAGACGTCAAAATACCAAAAAAAGCGAGATTCGATGTGAACCTCGCTTTTCGCTTCATTAACGACGTAATCCCAAAGCTTGGATCAATTCGCGGTAACGAGCCACGTCTTTGTTACGCAAGTAAGCTAACAAGTTACGACGGTGACCAACTTTTTTCATCAAACCACGTTGTGAATGGTGATCTTTTTTATGAACACGGATATGCGCATTCAATTCATTGATCTCTTCAGTCAAAACAGCGATTTGAACTTCTGGAGAACCAGTATCTCCTTCAGTACGAGCGAATTGCTTGATGATTTCGTTTTTACGTTCTTTAGAAATTGCCATTTTTTTCACCTCTTTCTCAAAATGTCCCCTGCAGCTGAGTATGACGTTGGTGAATCGTCAAACCAAGTAGCAGTTGGTGTGTATCACACACAGCTTACAGTCTACTGGAAATGCTGGGAAAATGCAAGTTTTTTCCTATGTACGCATCCGATACTAAGCTGTCTAAATAATCAAAGACTATGCTATACTATGAGTACCATGAGAAGCTTGCTGCCGTAGTTGTTTTTTTAAGTTTCTTAAGGATTTAATAGTCTGAAAGGTGGTACCTTTATGGGCGTACTTAATCGCATCGAAAGTATGGAAAATGAACTATCTATAGCTGAACTCAGCTTATATAACTATATCCAAACTCACCCTGGGAAGGTTCCTTCTATGACGGCTGAACAACTAGGACAGGCTGCCAAAGTCAGCGCTCCTACAGTGGTACGATTTGTTAAAAAGGTCGGTTTTCAAAGCTTTACTGATTTCAAAATGCAACTTTCAGTGGATAATCAACAACCTTTGACAGGACAAGGCTACGCAGATTTGGCCCCTGGTGCTTCCATCGACGAACTCAAAAGTAGCTTTTCTCGCAATGCACAAGTGACCATCAAAGAAACCGCCGAAATTCTCAAAGAAGAGGCTCTCTTAGCAGCAATCCAGTTGATTCAAAAAAAAGAGCGGCTTTTCGTAGCTGGTGTTGGTGCCTCCGAATTAGTAGCCATTGATATCCAACAAAAATGGAGCCGTCTAGGTAATTCTGTCACAGTAACACACGATTACAATAGTTTATTACCCCAATTAGTCAACAAAAAAGAGCAATCCCTTCTTTGGCTAATTTCCAACTCGGGTGCAACACCAGAAATCTTACATCTTGGTGAAACAGCCAAAGACCTAGGTATTCCCATCATCACCATGACACGTCTAGGAAACAATCCCCTCAGTAAATTGGGTGATGTCTCCTTACAGGTCTCCCGAGGAAAAGAATCCGATCTCCGAAGCGCGGCTACGAACTCGATTGTCGCTCATCTGATGGCAATTGATCTATTGTTTTATATCTACATCGGAAACGATCACAATAACGCAAAAAAAGTTCGACAATCTTATCATAGTGTGCAAGAATACCGACAAAATTATTTGTAAGCAACTAATATCAAAAAAATCGGATCCTCACTTTACTTTTGTGTAAGGAGACCGATTTTTTTATTCTTAAAATCTTAGCGAGTCACTGCTAGTAAACCCATAATTTTTCCAGATTTACCTAATAGCCTTACGAATAAACCCTTGGGATTCCTGCAAACGTTCAGTGGCTTCTAATTTGGAAACATCTGCCAAAATCATAACAATCGCCAATTTAACGTTTTCTTCAGCAAGAGTGAAAATTTTGGCAGCAGTATCGTAATCAACACCTGTCGCTTCCATAATAATTCGTTTGCTACGTTCCACCAGTTTTTCATTCGTTGGTCGAACATCTACCATGAGATTGTTGTACACTTTGCCGATGCCAATCATGGCAATGGTAGAAATCATATTCAAAATCAATTTTTGAGCTGTTCCTGCCTTCAAGCGGGTAGAACCTGTCAGAAATTCCGGACCACAATCCACCTCGATAGGTAAGCTGGCGTGTTTTGAAATTTCAGCATTCAAATTGCAAGCAATCGATGCTGTTGTAGCTCCTAGTTTGTTTGCATAATCTAGACCGCCGATAACATACGGCGTACGACCACTAGCCGCTATACCAACGACCACATCTTTGGTAGTTAAATGTAAACCTTCGAGATCTTTTTGTCCCAGTGTTGGATTGTCCTCTGCACCTTCTACTGCCACCGTCATTGCACTAGGTCCTCCAGCAATCAAACCGACAACCATTTCTGGGCTCACGCCAAACGTTGGCACACACTCCGCAGCATCCAAGACCCCTAAGCGACCGCTAGTTCCAGCACCCATATAGATAAGACGTCCTTCCTGGTGAAATGCACCTATAACCGCTTCAATAACAGGTTGGATCGCGGACAATTGATTTTCCACGGCTGTCGCCACCAATTGATCTTCTCGATTCATTTTTTTTAAAGCTTCTGCTACAGACATCTGATCCAAATCAAAAGTCTCGGTATTTCGTTTTTCAGTGGTAAGTTTGTCCAAGTCGATTGATTTCATCGGCGGACCTCCTCGTCTTAGATTCTATTTTTCCTCCAACCTTTGCTTTATCAGCAATAGGATGATCTTTATAGTTATTTTGATTCATGTGAAAAGCAAGACAAGCACAAAGTTTGTTTTTCGATAATTACTAACTTAAAATAAGTGCCAGATTCAAAAAATATTTTAAATTAAAAGGAGTATTACGATGACCCAACTCTTGGCTATTAAAGCCCATCCCATGACTGGTGAAACTTCCCGTTCCGTCCGCCTTTTCGATGAATTTTTGGACGCTTACCGCAAAGCAAATCCAGATGATACCATCACCATCGTTAACCTTTACGAAGAAGCCATTCCCGAAATCGACGGTGAAATCTTACTAGCTTGGCAACAACTACGCTCCGGTACGGATTTTTCAACACTGTCGGCTAGTCAACAAGCGAAGATCAAAGCTTTTGATGCCTCTACTGCGCAATTTTTGGCAGCAGACAAAATCGTTATCAGCAATGCCTTGTGGAACTTAAACATCCCTACCCGCTTAAAAGCTTGGTTTGATACCATCAACGTAGCTGGTAAAACCTTCCGTTACACCGAAACTGGTCCTGTCCCTATGACCGAAGGAAAAAAAGCGTTGCACATCCAATCCAACGGTGGTGTTTACCAAGGTCAAGATTTCGCTTCCCAATACGTGAAACAAATCTTGCAATTCGTCGGTGTTGCAGAGGTTGAACAATTGTTTGTGGAAGGTATCGATCACCATCCCGAACAAGGTGAAGCCATCATGGCGGAAGCTTCGGCTAAAGCACAAGAATTAGCCCAAACATTTTAATTTTGTCTTATGAGCTCACCGTTTATCGGTGGGCTTTTTTTAGGCCCAAGTCACCCGGCCTAGCACTACTGGTTTTCTGGCTCCGGTAGCACTGGGCACATTGTTTGGAATTTTTTGTAGTGTATGTTGTGCTAAAATCACCATGGCTATTGCCTCTTTCGCGTCAGAAGAAAAACCTAAATCTTCTTGAGTTTTGACAATAAAGTTGGCGTCTACTGTCTGACGTATCATGGCCATCATGACTGGGTTATATGCTCCACCACCCGCTATGATCAACTCACAAGGCTCGGTGGTCAGTTGTGCACAAGCCTGAGTGATGGATTTTGCTGTTAACATCGTTGCTGAAGCAATCAAATCATCCGGTGCGATTTCAAAATTTTCGCCTATTATCTTCGCCACAAATGTTTTTCCGAAAAGTTCCCGTCCAGTAGTTTTCGGATAAGGTTGTGCGAAATACGGCAACGATAGCCAATGATTCACTAGTTCCGGCAACACTTGCCCGTTAGCCGCATGCTTACCGTCATGGTCATAAGCCTCATCATAAAAGTGTCGGGTAAGCTCATTAATGACCATATTTCCTGGACCGGTATCAAAAGCCACTACATCAGCTGGCGAGCCACCTTTTTTAATCCAAGTAAGGTTACCGATGCCACCGATATTTTGTAAGATTCGATCTTTGTTTCCTTGATAACAATAAAAATCAGCAAATGGTACGATAGGTGCACCTTGTCCACCGACAGCCATATCCGCCTCACGAAAATTAGAAACAACTGTGCATTGCAACAGTTGGGCCAATACGCCCGCATCTCCTAATTGCAAAGTTGATGGTGGAAAATCTCCAAGTGTCTCTGGTTGATGAAACAAAGTCTGACCATGACTTGCTACATAAGCTAACTCCCCCGTCGTTAATTGGTTTTGTTCACAAAGTTCTTTCACCACTGCTGCATAGGAAAGTGCTAGTTGAAAATTTAAAGAAGAAACTTGTTGCACCGTCACTGATTCTGCTTCCAAAGCGTGATGTAGCTGGTTCAATATCTCTTTAGGATATGGCTTTGTAGCAAAATCTACTAATTTCACCCTCGTCTTTTCCAACACTCCCGTGATTTCGACTAACGCTGTATCAATCCCGTCTAATGAAGTGCCACTCATAATTCCTACAGCTAAAACCATTCTCGTCTCTCCTATTCACAAGCAACTTTATCTGCCAAAGGATTTTTTCAGGTATTAGACTTGTTGCTCCCAAAAATAATAATAAGTACCTTGCAAGAGGCTTATTTCCTCATTCACTACTGGCAATACCTTGAAATCCTCGGCCAATCGTTGCCGTATCGTTTCTTGAACTAGCTGATTTTGTAACAAAATCGATCCCGAAAAAGCTAAAGGTAAGCCGGTTGGCAACTGTGCCTTGCATTTCAAAGTTAATGCCAATTCGACAAGTTTCTCCGCTGCCGCTAACAAAATTTCTCGAGCGGCAGCTGTTTTGGAAGCTGCGACAAAAGCGGAGTAAGCCGCTACATCTGACTTAGTCATCTGATAAAAATGCCGAACCACCATCATAGGGTCGGTGGTCCCTTCGTTAGCTAGCATTTCTTTAGTCAATTCGTCGGTGACTTTCGGATCATCACAAGCCTTGCACACCCTCAGAAAAGCTTCCCGACCAATCCAGTAGCCACTACCCTCATCTCCTAAAAGATGCCCAAAACCACCAGCTCGGGTAAAGACACCTTGATACCGAGCATAAGCAATCGAACCGGTCCCCGCAATCAACAAAGCTCCATCTCGCCCCATCAACTTGCCATATAAGGCCAATTGGGCATCATCCAACAGCCATACAGGACCCGCAAAGAAAGCAAATTCTCGTTGCAATTGTTCTTGGATTCCAGCTGTAGTAAGGCCAGCAACTCCCAACACAATTCCAACACAATTATCCTGTTCTTCTGCTAACAAGCGAGTCACACCAGCTTTAATTACTGTTAAACTATTGACTGGATCTGCGATAACGTTGGCAGGCCCCAAAGTCATCTTTTTTCGCAATTTCCCATTATCAACTGTCAATGTGACGAAGGTCGACTTCGTACCACCGCAGTCGCCACCGATTAGAAATGCTGTCATATAGCAGACTCCCTTCATGCTTTTTTATTGTCCCTAGCAAACTCTTCGAAAATAATACGATGCAATTGTTTGCGATAATCTACAAAGCGAGCATCAGTGCTGTTATAGACACGATATGTCAAAAAAACTATACCTTCTTGCCATTTGGGATCCCAAAATATGCTCGTCCCCGTATAACCAGTATGGCCAAATGCTTCTAAGTTAGCCTCCGCAAAAAAACTCTGGCTGCTAGTCTGTTTAACCCACCCCCAACCACGACAATCCCCTTGCCCTTTTGTCTGACAAGTTGTGGCCTCTTGATATAATTTCTTATTTTGAAAATTTCGCTGCCAAAATCGTAAGTAACTCGCTAAATCTTCACTAGTACTAAATAACCCTGCATGCCCCAGCGCTTCTTTGAAAAAGCGGGCATTGCCGTCATCTGGGGCGCCTTTTACCCGGGTAGGCACTCCGCCCGTCGGAGAAAAACTTGTCTGCTTCATTCCTAAAGGTTCAAAGATTTTTTCTTGACAGAAATCATTCAACGACTGTCCACTAAGTTCTTCCACCAATTTACCCAGTAACATAAATCCCAAGTCACTATAGACAACCCGCTCCCCAGGTTGATGGTTAAACGGTACCGCCAAGATTGCCCTAAGAACATCTCTTTCGGTTTGTTCATAAAAGCGTTCATGGGAGGGTAATCCGGCCGTATGGGTTAATAATTGATTTACAGTTATTGGAGCCAGAGCCGTCAGTCTGGTAGCCGGTAATTTTTCACCTAAAGTCGTTTGAGGTGTAAGCTCTCCTGCTTCCATGAACAATAGAATAGCTGGTAAAGTGGCCACAACTTTCGTTAAAGAGGCTAAATCAAAACGGGTCTGACTTGTAGGCTCATCTTGACTGTCTGGAATTTGTCCGACTGACCACTGAGCAATTGTCGTAGTTTTATCAAGTACTTCCAAATAACCACAAGGAAAAAGTTTTTCCTGTCGACCTTGTTCTAAAAAATTAGTAATTCTGTCGTAGCTACTATTATTCATAATCTTTCTCATACAAACAACTTAGCCACGGCTACGCGCAGTGCTGCTTCAGTAAACTCAAAAGGGGTTATATACGTTTCAATTTCCGGTAACCAACGACTATCATAGGGATTACGCAAAGCAATTCCGGCAACATCCGCTGTTGACTGTCGTAGTTTACAATAAATTTGACCTTGCAAATCTGCTTCATTTTTTATATTGAAACTAGTAAATAAGATATGATCGTAATTATCTAGATTATCCAGCATTGCTAAAGCTGTTTCTGGTGATTCCATTAAAGAAAAAGTCTGAAAAACTGCGTTAGCAACTTTTTCATGGATGATTTCCTTCAAAGGAACCGTCAAGTGATTTGCGTCCTCTACGTTAGAAAAAATCGCATTTTCAAAACTAATTACTAATAATTTATCTGTCGTTTTCCATGGTGTTTTGCCTCCCATTTTGACGACCATGTCAGATTGTTGATAAATGGCTTTAGCTAATTGTGTATGTCGGTATTTTTTTCCCTCCAAAAGTTCATCTGAAAGCATTTGATGATTGGTCCAAACTCCATAATTTGCTAAAAATCCTTTAATAGTCTGATCCGTTGACACCAATTGTTGTAAATAACTTTTATCAGTTATGACGTTTTCCAATACTTGCTCAATAGCAGCTGTTTGCAGTGCTTCCGTATGGGAAATCATAGCAATGTCCACGCCGTTAGCTAAAGCAATATTCGTAGCTCTTAACGTACCAATTTCATCAGCAATAGCTTTCATTTCTAGACAATCTGTCACAATTACTCCCTCATATCTCAAATCCTCCCTCAATAATGAAACCATTTTTGCTGAAAGACTAGCCGGCAATCCAGCAGTTTCAATTTTAGGAAAAAAGACATGAGCCAACATGACTGATGCTACCTCAGTTGCAATCCCAGCTTTGAATGGAAGCAACTCGTTTTCCATTAAGTAAGCCGCATCGTGATGAATAACCGGCAAGGATAGATGTGAATCCACAGCTGTATCCCCATGACCTGGGAAATGTTTTAAGGTTGCGGCAACATGCTGGGACTGAATGCCTTTGACAGCTTCGGCTACAAAATCAGCTGCTCTTTCAAAAGAATCTGAAAAAGAGCGCACACCAATAACTGGATTGGCAGGATTATTGTTCACATCTGCCACTGGTGCCAAATTCCAGTGAATCCCTACTGTTGCTAATTCGTCGGCAGAAGCTTGATAGCTGTCGTAAGCATTTTGCACTTGGCCGGTACTACCAATTGCCATCGCCCCAGGTAGCTGACTAAAGCCATTGACTAGACGCCGAATTACCCCATTTTCTTGATCGACAGAAACTAGCAAAGGATAATCATAGCCCGCATCTTCTGCTAATTGTTGCAAATCACTAATCAATTGAAACACTTGTTGAGGAGATTGGATGTTGCGACTAAATAAAATAATCGAACCGACATAATACTGGGTAATCATTTTGCGAATGTGGTCATTGACAACTAGCCCATCAAAACCAACAACAAAATGGCGACCCACCATCTTTCGTAATTGTTGTTCTTCCATTAGTTTCTCCCTCTTTATACAAAATCGATTGGTTCAAAACGAATTTTCGTGTCACGATCCACCCACTGCAATAAATCGACAAACTCAGGATGGACAAAGCCGATGCAGTTAGTAGCTGCTGAAAATGGTAAATCTTCTCGACACAAGTTGATTTCGCCACTATAGCGACCACCCAACTCGTTTTCCATGGTAATCATCCCTTTTTTTCGTTGCAAAGTTTTTTCAATAGCAATTTTAGGAATACGCGGAGTGGCTAAACGTACTACTTTTTCTGGAATATCTCGACGCACAGCCAATTCCTGTCCATAAAAATCTTGATACCCACCATATAAAGCGACTGGTAAGGTGAGAACTCGTTCTTGTAAATAGCGCTGAATCATTTCAAGGGTGGCAAAACGTGCCAAACTGTCACCTATCAAGATATCTGTCACGCCAAAGTCTTTGATTAATTCTACGGCTGCAACAAAAGGATGTACCCCACGATGTTTTTCTAACGTTGGTAGTCCTTGATAAAGAGGAAAACGTTTCAAGGCATCCCCCGGTACAAAAGCCATGATTTTCAATCCCCGTTCCACCAGTTTACGGTTATCAGCTTCAAAAGCAGATGCTGATAAACCCGTGTCGGTTTTTGGATAAAAATTATGAGCCATCTGAATCTCATTCAAATCTAAGCCGGCTGCTTCTGCTTGTTGTAAGAAGGTCAAACTAACTACACTAGCATTTAAAAACAAGATGAAATCTTTTTGTAACGTCACCAGTTGATGGATATCATCAAAGCCGTAATCCAAACGCACCGCTTTGACACCTAAAGCTTTCAGCGCCTCCATATCCCCCGCGGGAATTTGCAATTTTTCAAAAGTTACTGGTGAGACATCCGGCACCAATAACAAATCGTTGTTGCGGCAGGTTTCCAAAAGTAATGGTAATTTCACATCAATGTCAGAAAAATCTTCTTCAGGAATATGCAATGAGGTAAACACGTATTTGGCACCAATCTTGGCTGCTTGTTCCAAATATGACACATCTAAATCTTTTAAATAAACTGAGACACCTAACATATCGTCTCCTCCTAATTCGTAAGAGACGTGATGACCTCTATCAACAGTAAAAGTTACAAGAAATTGTTTGCCTTTATAGCAGACAATTCTGTGCTCTTTCGGGCTGTTGAAGCTGCCATCACGCCTCCTCTATCAGTTTTTCTAGTTTTCTTGTTCAGTAATTTGTTCTTGACGATCCAATGCGATTACAAATGGATAAAAAATCAAGAAGTTGATTACCCAACCAGCTAAGACGAAAACTAACGCTCGCCAGTCCCCACCAGTTGATAGAAAGGCTTTAATCGGTGCTGGGGTAATCCATGGTACAGATAAGACTGGGATTGGCAACAAGTTCAAAGAGACGAAAATAATTGCCAAAATGTTCATAACCACCGGTCCTAAAACAAACGGAATCATCATCAATGGGTTCATCATAATTGGCAAACCAAAAATCAACGGTTCCCCAATGTTGAATAATGCTGGCGCAGTAGCCAAGCCACCTAATGAGCGGTAGCGTTTAGATTTTGCTAATAACAAGGCCAAACACAGCGGTGCCAACCCAATCATGATATAGTTGTCTTGGAAAATACTGGTATAGATATGTGGTAATTTTTCGCCCAATTGGAAAGCTGTTTGGTTTTCGGCCACCATCTGAGTCCAGAAAGTTCCGGCAACTCCACCAACGATATTCCCACCGTGGATACCGACAGCCCACAAACCACGGTTAATAATCGTTGCAACTAACATGGCAACCGGGGTATCACCAACCATTACTAATGGTTGGAAGACCTTCATAATCATTTCTGGTAAGTTCAATTCTAAAACAGAACCAATCAACCACCAGAAAATAATAACAAACAAGCTTGGAATTAAAGCACTAAACGCGTTAGAAACCATTGGTGGGACATTTTCAGGCATTTTGATGGTGAAGTTGCGACGTACGAAGAAACGATACATTTCAACAGTGGCAATGGCTACGATAATCGCAGCAAAAACTCCTAATGCCCCTTGATAAGCTGTAGATACACCAGAAAAAGCAGTTGCAGTTGTTGTTCCATCAGCTATGCTTTGAGCATTTTTAGCAATTTCTTCCGGCGTTGCACCAGCGATTGTTTGTACCGTTTGTGCTGGATTTAGTAAAAACCAGGAAGCCACGGCCAAAATCATCGGTTGCATAATATCCGTATGTTCTTTTTTATTCTTGTTGTACCATTCCACTGTTGCATAGGACGTTGTAATGACGGTATATAATCCAATAAATGCTGTCCCTACACCTGATGCTGCAGCAATTTTCCAACGAAAATCTCCTAGAAAATCAAGATACGGTTGATATGGAAATGAAGCAACCAATAAAAACATCGACCCAATAATCAACAAACTCATGATTCCTAAACCGTTACGCTGTATGACCTGTACATAACGCAAGTTTGCAAAACGAATCAATGGCGGTGCAATGTGTTTCTCGATAAAATCTGTCAACTTGTTCATCAAATTTCCCTCCAATAAAGTAATCGTTTACAATTGCTATTATACATATAAGAAATTTAATTTCAATATTTTTTTAAATTAAAAGAAATAAAATTTCTTAGACTTGTATGGGCCAACTGACAGACATTAGCAGATAGATATAAACTTCTTCAATTACGCAAAAGCCTACCCAATGATTGCCACTAGCAAATCTTCTGGGTAGGCTTTTTTAGCTATTCAATCATTAATTAATAGAATCCAGTATAAACAATTGCTTAGCGACGACACAAATAGCGGTATTCGAAAATCAGATTATCCTTTTGCGCTTCCATCCAATCTTCTAATTTTTGTCGGAGTTCTTCCAATATCGGAAGTTTTTCATCAATCAAGTTCTGTAATTCTCCCGGATCCTCCGCTAGATCATATAGTTCATCGGTATCTCCTGCATTGAAGACATATTTCCAGTTTTGCCAACGTAGAGCCCGTTGCGAAAAAAGAACGGCTCCGATACCAGAACATTCCGTCACGACACAATCCCGCCAGTGACTGACTTTTTCGCCCTCTTGGACTAAAGGTAAAACCGAGCGGCCATCTCTCGCGACAGCTTCAGCTGGTAAGCCTGCTGCATTGAGAATCGTCGAATAAAGGTCGCAAGTTTGGACAAATTCAGGCACCCGTAGTTTACCGTCAGCTGCTAGCGAAACACTCGTTGCTTCCATCCCCCGAGGTAGTTTCATCAACAATGGTACACTTGTGATTTCTTCGTACATAAAGATGGCCTTGTCACATAACCCATTGTGAATCCCTAATGATTCCCCGTGATCCGAGCTGAAGATAATCAAAGTATCTTCGTAAAGCCCTTGTTCCTTCAAAAAATCAAGCAAGCGGCCGATTTGGTAGTCGATGTGACTCATATTGGCATAATAATGACGAATATACGGTACAAATTCTTCCCAATCGGTATTATTGGCTCGTTTGACATCATGAATACGTGGTTTATTCTCGCTATCTCCGGCATAATTTGCCCAAGGTTCAATTTCCAGATCCCGGTATTGGTCCAAAAATTCTGTAGGGGCATAAAATGGCTCATGAGGTCCCCAGAAATTCAATTGAAAATACCAAGGTTCTTCTTGCTGCTTAAATTCCGTCAACCATTTTTTAGTACGTTCTACTAAGAAGTGTTCGATCGTCGTATCTAACCCCGAAGTGATTTCCCCAGCTTGATGGGATGTATAGTTTCCAGAAATCACATGCTCAATCTTGGTTTCTTTACCCAGACTTGCCACATAGGCCTTCAACTCATCGTATATATAACCGCCAAAGCCATGTCCTGGGAAATCATCCCCTTGGTAGCCAACTGTCGTAGGAACGGAGCGGGTATTTTGAGCCAATTCGGCAAAGTGAATATTTCCCATGAATTGTTGGATATACTGATCCTTGCGTACCGCCTCAGCACCAGTCCCCAAGTGCCATTTGCCGGTATACCCCACTTGATAACCTGCCGCTGCCAAACGGCGACTCAATAATTCTGGCGTATCGGGCAATTCTTGAACCATCGTGCCGTAATTATACGAATTGGTTAACATGCCATGATGCATGGGGTACAGTCCCGTTTGCATGGAAGCCCGAGCCGGGGTGCAGATAGGACAAACCGCATAAGCATTGTCAAAATTTAAGCTAGCATCTGCCAACGCATCCAAATTAGGCGTGTTCACAGGCAGATTGCCGTAGGTAGAAAGGGTATCCTTTCGTTGTTGGTCTGTTACGATAAATAAAATATTTGGTTGTTTTGTCATTTTCCTGCCAACTCAGCTTTCTTTTCCCAGTATTCTTTGCCTTGTGGAAACTCAAAATCTCCCATCACTTCGGCTTGTTGGACCAATGTTGCTTGCATAGTTGCTAGTTTTTCAGCAAAAGCAGGATCTTCAGCCAAATTCACCATTTCTTTGGGATCTTCTTTGATATTAAACAGCTGGGTGTGGGCTCCAAAATCCGTCGCATACTCGATTAATTTATAGTCACCTTGCAGCAATCCGCGGATTCTTTGGGTGAAGCTCAAGTAAATCATTTCCCGTCCAGGTTTTTCATCAGCAATCACCGGCAAGAGGCTTTGTCCAAACAGGCCCTCAGGAATCGGCGTATCGGTGTAATCTAAAATCGTTGGCATAATATCCAATAACAGTGCTCGTTGGGTCACTCGTTTGCCTTTGGGTAAGCCTGGTCCGGCTATAACCAAAGGAACATGAATGCTATGTTCGTAGAGATTTTGTTTCCCCATTAGGCCGTGTTGACCGATGGATATGCCATTGTCCCCACTAAAAATAATCAGTGTGTTTTCCAACTGCCCAGTTTCTTCCAATGCATCGAGAATGGTCCCAATGCGGGCGTCGATATGACTAATCATGGCATAATAATCAGCAATATGCTGTCTAACCCGACTTTCAGGACGGGGATAAGCTTCCAAGCTTTCGTCTCGTTCCCGTTTGACATCAAATTCAAAAGGGTGCTCTGGTAAAAAGTTTTCCGGCAAAGGAATCTTAGCTGGATCGTACATGTTTTTATAGGCTTCCGGCATAGTACGTGGATCGTGAGGCGCTAAAAAGGCCCCGTACAAAAAGAAGGGTTGCTCTATCGTCGCAACATCATGGATTTTTTCAATCAACTTATCCGCGAACAAATCGGTGGAATGTTTTCCCATCGTCAAATGATCTGCCGGCATTTGAATCGTGTGGTTGGTAGAAAAAGGATCTTGGGTAAAAGTCCGCCAATCCCGGTACTCTTTTGCAGGGTCAAACTCATTCACGGGCACATTCCAATGATCCCACATGCCACCGAAGAAGATTTCACCACCATCTGAGAAGGCCCGACCATAGCCTTTGGTGCCGTTGTGCCATTTTCCAATCCCTACTGTGTGATAATTATTTTTTTGAAGTTCTTCACCTAAAATCGCGTGCTCATCAGGAATCACCGCACCGAGATCTTGCAGATCAAACAAGTGTTTAGAGGTTTGCATCATCGCCCGTGACGGCATACAAACTGCACCAGAAGTCCCACCAGGAATATAGGCGTTTTCAAAGGTCACGCCTTCTGCTACCAAACGATCCAAGTTGGGTGTTTGAATATCAGGGTTGCCTAGTGCATGGATTGTGTCAAAACGTTGGTCATCTGCTAGTAAAAACAAGACATTTTTCTTCATGTCATTTTCCTCTTTCCCTATTTCCTATTTCTTATTGAAGTAATCCCTGATAGATATTGCGAATCACGTCCTGATCCCCTAATAATCGTTGATCGGCTTTTTGCATTAGCGCCGCCATCAAATAAAAGACATTTTCCACGACTTCTGCCGGGGTCAGCGCATCTGGAATATCACTCCAGATGGCAATTGCATTAGCTGCTACTGAAGTCAATTGGTCCTCATTGATAACCTGTTGTTGTGGGAAGTCCACTGGTGTCCAGCCGGTCATGATTTTTTCATAGGTTGGGTAGGTATATGAAGCATGCTCTCCTAGTACATAATAGAAGTAATTGTCGTTATGGTTAATCACCGTGTAACCCAAATCGATGAAGGTTTGGATTGGGGCCATGTTTTTATTCCACCGCGTCCAATAGCTAATCATACAATCTTTGGTCAAATGCAAGCCTTCTGTCCGATTCACTCGATAAAAGCCATCATTCCAAACCAACGGAATAAACCCTAATTGTCGCACATAAGCCACCGTTTTGTTGACGTATTCGATAAAGACTTCGATACCACTTGCCTCAGGGCCGTATTTTTCGGCAGCATAATTTGCTAATGTTGGATAGTTATGCAGATCATCGAAAGGTACAAATTCATCCGCACCGACATGGAAATAGCGACAGTCCACGAACAACTGAGCATACTCTTCATAAATTGACCAAATAAATGCCACTGCCTCTGGATTTAAGATATCTAGAGCTTTTTCATCCTTAACCAAGGTCCCATCTTCTGCAAGTTTATCCAACCGCCATTCCGGTTTATCCGCCAAGACATGCTTCAAGTGCCCTGGAGAATCAAAATCCGGAATAATTTCGATGTGTTGCGCTTGGGCATATTGGATCAATTCTCGCACTTCGGCTTTGGTCAAATGTTCAGCAGATGCCAACCAAGGGTAGCGTTCAGACTCGATCCGAAAGCCTTCATTTTCAGAAAAATGCAGTTGCAATTGATCAAAATTAAAGATTGCTAGACTATCTACCAACTCTTTCAAGGTTGTCAGCGGAAAGAATTTGCGTCCCATGTCTACCATCAATAATTTTTTCTGGGGACTTAACGTGATGGTCTCCGAGATAACCGCAACTTTTCCCAATAAGCGTTGCAACACCATCATCGTTCCTTTAAACAAGGCGCTTTCATTTTCAGCAGCGACTGTAATGGCATCGGCGGCAGCCGTAATCAAAATCTGATCTTGTGGGACTGTCGGATCCAGTTGCAAGACTAAGTCGCCTTGTTCCCCTTGCAGAGGCAGCACTTCACCGGTAAAGCGCTGCCAAAAGCGGTTAAAGGCTTTGGCACAAGCTAAAGTTTCATTACTCGCTTGGATTGATGTGATTGTCATTATTTGTTTCCTCCCAAATGTCGGCTGAAGAGCTCATTTTTCTGAGCTCCTCAAGCCCAATGTTTTTATTTTGATGTATGATAAACCCTCGACTGAAAGCGACCCCACCAACGTAGCAAGGGATTATCCGCTTCCTGTAAGAAGAGGCCTAATAACAAACTATTAAAATAACTAAAAGCAATCCCGATGACCACCGCCTGCCAGTTATAGGCAAACAAGCCTAAAACCAAGACACTCCAGTTCAGCCAACGTAACACTTTGGCCACCCCTAATTTGGGGCGATAGCGGTGGACGATTAAAGCCACCACGTCCAAGCCAACGGTGGAGGTATCCGAAGACAGGCACAAAGCATAGCCTGCTGCGATAAACAAGCTAGCAAATAAAAAATCCACTGGCAAGTTGATCTGGGCGCTGATTGGGGCTAAATAAAACAAGCTAAAAAATAAGTTGTAACAAATGCTCGAATACACTGAACGCAGCAAGTTACCTCGTCCCAAAAAGATGCCACTTAAGATTAATAAAACTAAGGTGATCCCATTTGTCATCAAGAGCAATGGGAGACCGGTCAATTCATTGGCAATCATGGATAAGCTAGTGACCCCGCCGTTGATGATAGCATTGGGTTTCATCCACTGAGCGTACGCAAATCCCAATAACGCCGTTCCTAAAGTCACTTTCGCTAAGGCCCGGCCTTCTGTTTCGATTAGCTGTTTCATTTTTTCCATGTTGCTTAAAACTCCTTAATTAACCCGTCATAGGCGACATCGAATCCATAAGGGCTTACCAGATCCAGCATTTCCTGATGAGTCAGTTTACTATTGTGAGAAAAATGGTTGCAGACAAACTGTGTCTTGTGATCGACAATACCTAACGCCAACAACCGTTCCCGCGTTTTGAGATTATTAGGGAAGCCTTGATGATTGCGGGGACTATCGTCAGCTTGATGGTTACAATCGATGGAAACAAAATCATAATACGGCCGCGTCTCTTCTAGAAAAGACCAAGTCTCTTCAGGAAACTCGCCAGTATCATGGGCATAAAGCATCTGTTTTTTTCCATCGCTAATCCCATACAGCAAACAAGTTTCCCGTTGATCATGGTCAGCAGCTAAAGGAGTAACTTGATAATCCATGATGGCCACCGTTTGAAAAGGCGTCATCAAATGAAACTTCACCCGCTCTTCCTCCCAGTAACCTTCCAGATCAAAGACCCGTTTCATAAAATCATAGACTCGTTGATTGCCGTATACATTTAAGGTTTGGGAGACCTTTGGCACATAGCCGCTGAGACGCAACACCAAATCTTCTGCATAAAAGTGATCGGAATGGCTGTGGGTCACCAGTAGATGGCCAATGTTGGATAAATCAAACCCATATTGTAAATAATGGGCATAGGTGTCCCCTGGAAAATCAATCAGTAGTTGCTCATCCACTAGTGACTGGGAGCGGGTACGAATATCCTTGCCACCCTTGCGACGAGCGGTTTGGCACAACTCACACTCACAATACAAGGCCGGTACCCCTTCTGCCGCCGCTGTTCCAAAATACTGCAGTTTCACTTAAAGTCCCTCTTTTCTTTTTACTCTCTTTTAGTACAAACGTTTCAACGCCCCACCGGTGAACTCGCCAATACCACTAAAGGCGCGGCGACTTCCTTCAAGACTTCGCGATACCCGCAAAAATCATCCGTATCCGAGGTGACATAACAAGCCTCTTTCATGCGTTTGCAACCCCCACGGCACATCTTGAAAAACTCACAAGTATCACAAGTCCCATAATGAGGCTGGTCACAGATAAACTGTTGCGTCAATGGTTGTTCAAACAGCTCTCTTAACGTCTGTTGGGTGATATTGCCTACGCAAAGTTCGTCCAACACATAAAAGTCACACGGATAAACATTGCCATTGGCCTCGATCACATATTGCATCTGACAACGGCCTAACATGCCACAAGCACCCATCACGCCATTGACCAATAAATTGGCAATGTCGTCAAACAGTTTAATAGAAACATAGTGTCTCTTTTTTAAAGCCTTTTGCCACAAATCAAAGAGCTGTCGGTAAAATTGAGCAAACCCCCGCGGAGTGACTGCAAAGGCGTTTTCCTCCTCCCCTAGCTCGGCTAGACAAGGAATAAATTGGATATACTTGATCTGCTCCTGCAAAATAAACGACCAAATTTTCTCCGCTTCCGTCGTCATTTCCTCCGTCAGGACACACAAGACATTGTAGGGAATTTCAAAATCATCAAGCCGCTTTTTTGTCGCCAGCACCCGTTGATAAGTCCCTCGACGGGCGCCATCCGGACGATGCCGATCGTGAAAATCGGCGCCCCCATCGATGGATAAGCCCACCAGAAAAGCTTCTGTTTTCAAAAACTGACACCAGGCTTCATCTAAAAGCAGCCCATTGGTTTGAATAGCATAATCCACCGTCACTTGTTTCGGCTGGGCTTTTACTTGCTTCACAAAATTTTGAAAATACTTCAAACCGGCCAGCGTCGGTTCTCCTCCTTGAAAACCAATCGTCAAATGATCCCCATCTTCTAAATCTTGAAAAACATGGTCAATCAGCTTGGTCGTCACTTCGGGTTTCATCCGTCCAAACGATCGCACTTGGCGTAATGAACTAATGTCAGCGTAAAAACAATAACTACACCGTAAATTACATAAGGAAGAGGCGGGTTTAATTAATAGTTGAATATGTTTCATTTTTTCCGGCCTTTCTACGTCTCAGTCGTGAGATTTTTTACTTCTCACTGGATAACTTGATTTAAGCAGGCGCTCATTTAGCGATGCCATGTTATCAAACAGGCGGTTTTCTCTCTTAAATAATCCATAAGACCTCTGTATAATAGACCTTTCATCAACCGCTTTCAAGGACATTTGTTAAACTCCTGATATGTTTTTTATTGCCGTCTCTAGGCCAATTTTGACATAGTCAGATAGAATCCCATGCCTATGGGTTTTCCTTCGTTTTCATAAATAAACCGGTTCATTTTTTAAACACCATAAAATTAATGATCATTTTTATTTTCATGATGCTATTGTCGGTCTAGCTAGTACGTCTCCCTTATTTCGGAGCTAAATGTCACCTTTTTTGTAACATCAATCTGACAGCATGATACGCCACTTAAATCCCGAACCATCAGCCTCTATGGTGCTTAAATTTTTATAAGTTCTTTATTCACAAAAAACTCACTGAGAAAAGGGCATTTCGCCTCTTTTCTCAGTGAGTTATCATCAAGGATTACACATGTTCCCGTTCAAAGCCATTGTTTTCGATAACATTGGCCATCCAGAAACTAGATTTTTTCGGTGTCCGCTTGAAACCATTTTTGATATCGACACGGTAATAGCCGTATCGGTTTTTATAAGCATTCAACCAACTCCAGCAGTCCGCAAACGTCCATAAGTGGTAACCAAAACATGGTGAGCCTTCTTGGATCGCCCGATGCAATTCTTCCAAATGGTCTTCAATAAATTCAATCCGATAATCGTCTTCAATCACCCCATCAAGGTTTTCAAAGCGTTCTTCTTCAGAAACACCCATCCCATTTTCAGAAATATACCAAGGAATATTGTCGTAGCTATTTTTCAGACGCATAGCGATATCATAAATTCCTCGTGGATAGATTTCCCAACCTCGGTGTGGATTGATGCGTTTTTCTGGCCAATCGTAGCCTCGGAACAAATCTCTTGGTTCTCGAATCGGCCAGACTTTTTCAGCTGCAGGAACAGCTTGAACCCGCATTGGTTGGTAATAATTACAGCCAACAAAATCCACGGTATTGTTCAAGAAGATGTCCTTGTCACCAGCTTCTGTCACAGGAGCCAGATCAGCTTCTTTAAGCATCGCGACAAACTCCTCAGAGAATGCCCCTTTAACAGCACAATCTAAGAAGCTACGGATGTAAATATGATCCGCCCATTTCGCTGCTTCTAAATCTTCTGGCGCATCACTTTTTGGATAAACTGGCGACAAGTTCAAAATGATTGAAATTTGGCCATCGTTGTATTTGGATGCTCTAAAGGCTGCCACTGCTTTGGCATGAGCCAACATCGTGTGGTAGCCCACCTGCAAAGCCCGTTTGAAATCATGAACTTTCGGCCAATGGGCATCCCCAAAATACCCACATTCAATGTGAACAAGTGGTTCATTAAACGTCGCCCATTTTTTTACGATATCGCCAAATTGTTCAAAAGCGACACTTGCATAATAGGCGAAGTGATCAACGGATTCCCGAGCTTCCCAACCGCCTTTTTCCATCAGCCACCAAGGCATATCAAAATGGAATAAGTTGATGATGGGTTCAACCCCATTGTCCACTAGTTCTTGGAAATAACTCCGATAAAAAGCCACTGCTTTTGGATTTAAAGTTTTACCATCTGGCAACAAACGAGTCCACGCGATGGAAGTCCGATACGAATTCAAATTCATCGCCTTCATATTTGCAACTTCTTCTTTATACATTTCGTACACGTTTGACGTATTTTCTGGACCGACTTGATCATAGAAAAGTTCCGGTTCCATTTCAAACCATTTATCCCAAGTAGAAGGGCTTTTACCGTCGATGGCTGCCGCGCCTTCTGATTGTGGTGCGCTCGTAGCGGCTCCCCACAAGAAGCCTTTTGGAAATTGATACATCTGTGTTCCTCCTTCATTAGCGAATCTTTTTTACACATTGCCATTCTACAATGAAAAAGTTTCTATTAATAGCATTGTGTCGTGTTTTTGACTATGTTTTTATTGCTCCTAAACGCAAACAACGAGTACCAGTTTACTAATTTTTACCTTTGCTTTCCATCTGGTAGCAAATTGCCTCCTAGACCAAATAATTCATTTTCTACCCAGACGCCCTCATCTATTGCACTCGTTGGATCAGCCATCCGGGCTAGCAAACGTTCGCCACAAAGTTGTCCGATAACTGCAGTAGCCGGTTTGATGATGATTCGATTGGGTAACAAGTCGGCCATTTCGCGGGTGTAGTCATAATGGGCCAAAAGTAATTGCTGACTTCGAGGGTCTTTTGACTGTTGCAAAAATTCCAAAACCCCCATCGCCATATTGTAGTTCGTCACCAATAAAGCCGTGATATCTTGCGCTAACAATTCTTCCGCCCCGCGATAACCACTCAGCCGCGAATAATCCCCAAAAGTCGTCACCAACTGTGCCTCAGGATGTGTCTCTAGCGCTTCCTTGGCCCCAATCAACCGTTCACGAGCAACATAATCATTTTGAGGAGCTGCCAAGAGGCCGATGCGTTGATGCCCTTGTTCAGCAAAATAGCTGATGACTTCTCTGACACTCTTGCGGTCGGCGACTTGAACCCGATCCACGCCAGCTAGCTGAACCGGACTGTTGATGGTCAATACAGGAATCGGCAAGTCAGCCAAGCGTTCCATTCCATCCCAATCCTGCTCAGACATAAAGACAATTAAGCCATCTACAGAATGCTGCATTAAGTAGTCAATCTTTTTATTCACTTGGGAAACGTCGCCTTTGAAACCACTGAGGAGGATGGAGTAGCCTTTAGCTTCCATCACGCCCTCAATCGCACTGACAGTCTCAGCCCCGAATTGACTGGAAATACTATTCATCAGCAAGCCCACCGAAAAACTACGATTGTTTTTTAAGCCCTTGGCAATAATATTTTCTTTATAATCCAATGCGTCGATCGCTGCAGCAATTTTTTCCATATTGACAGCCTTTAATTGCTGCCCATTGAGATAGCGGGAGACACTACCGACAGATACGCCTGCCAGTTTGGCAACTTCTCGAATTGATGACATAGTTGACTTTCCTTCTTTCTATCACAAGTGACATTCCGATTGACTTTGGGCAGCAATTGCTAGAGAAGGCGGCCTGCAACAGCCGACCGCCTAAAAGAGTTTATTTCGTAAAAAAGATTTCTTCCTCAAGATTTCCTACCAACACCCGACAACCGACAGCTGGTTTCAACTGACGATCACTATCTGTATAGGTAAGCTGTTGAGGGGTTAAATGCAGGGTCAGCTCACGAGTTTCCCCTGGTTCCAAAGTCACTTTGATGAAATCTTTCAACAATTTGTGGCGTTGAATGACAGATCCTCCCAACAACCGAACAAAGAGCAAGACACTTTCACTCCCAGCATAGGTGCCACGATTGGTCACAGAGACCTTCACTGTTATTGTGTCAGAATCTGCCGTCACGTGCAAGTAGTCATAGCTAAATTTCGTATAGCTCAGACCAAAACCAAACTCATGTAGCGGTGCCCCTGATTGATCATAGTAATTGTCTTGTTTAGAAGCTGCCCGTTGGTAATAATAAACTGGCAATTGATTGGCGTTCAAGGGATAGCTAACGCCTAGACGACCGCTAGGATTAAAGTCTCCAGCCAACGTCCCGGCGATTGCTGCGCCTCCTTGTTGCCCTGGGAACCATCCCACCAAGACTGCTTGGGATAATTCTTCTACCCGTTGAATATCATACGGACGCCCTTGGATCATGACACTGACAATTGGTTTTCCTGTTGCCGCTAAGGCTTCTAGCAATTCCAATTGACGGCCACCTAAACTTAACGAAGCAACATCCACGTTTTCCCCAGAATCCATATTAATTCCTTTAGAAGAAACTGCTCCATTACTCAAAAATTCCATATCAAAATTGCGGGCACTAGAGCCACCTAAAACTAAGACAATGCCATCAGCATCTTGACAAAGAGCCACAGCCTCTGCCATTTTGGCATCTTGATCTACCAAATTGCGGACTTCACAACCTTGAGCATAAACCACTTCTGCATTAGGAAAAGCTTTGGCCACTTGATGGAAAATCGTACACTCTGCTAATTGAGGATCTTGGGGTGCCGTATAATCTCCCAACAATTCATATAAGCCATCTGCAGCCGGTCCCACCACAGCGATTTTATTTAAGTTTTGTGACAAAGGCAACAAGCCATCATTTTTTACCAAGGTTAAAGATTCCGCTGCCACTTTCAAGTTCATGGCTTGGGAAGCAGTCATCAATTCATCAAAAGCCGCACCTGGATCTTCCACAAAAGGTTGTTCAAATAAACCTAATAGGAATTTAATCCCCAAAACGCGACCGCAAGCGACATCTAAATCTGCTTCAGACGCCAGATTTGAGGCGATTGCTTCCTGGATAGTCAGATATGTTTGATCCCACAAGCTCAAATCAACGCCGGCTTTCAGAGCAGCCGCCGCCCCATCGATTTGCCGGTCAAAGACATCTCCCAGTCGATCTAGGGCGACACCATCAGCCATGACGATCCCTTGATAGCCCATTTCCTTGCGCATGATGGTTTGGAAAAGCTCCCCATTGATATGGCATGGCACACCATCCACATCATTGTAAGCCGCCATCACACCTACCGCATTACGGGTGCTATGAAGTAACGGCCGGTAAACATCGTTAAACTCACGACCACCGATGGTAACCGTTCCCGAATTATGCCCACCTAAAGCTTCTCCTTGAGCAATACAGTGCTTCAAAACGACCCCGATTTGTCCCGGCTGTTTGTTAATTTCAGCCACCGTTTGATCCAAATAAGCTTGATTTTCGGTAATCAATGTCCCTTGGAACCCCTTCACTACCGCTTCACTCATTTTGGCAGCTAAAATCGGATCTTCCCCGAAACATTCCTCTGTGCGTCCCCATCGTGGATCTTTGGCTAAGTCCAAGGTGGAAACCAACGCAAGGTGAACCCCTTTGGCAGCAAGTTCTTGAGCCATCAAATGACTAGACTCTGCCATCAACTCCGTGTTAAAGGTATTCCCACAACCAAGATTGGTAGGATAAGAGACGCCCCCTAATCCTTGATGACCATGGGGACATTCTTCGACGATCAAGGCGGGAATTTGCCAACGAGATTGACTCATGACATATTCCTGCACTTGATTTACTAAGCGCCAACTATCCTTTGGCGCGATGCCATTATCAAAGCCGACTTGGGACCAAGGATCGGCGCGAAATAAGCCATACAAGGCACCAAGACCGCCTCCCCAAGCCACGTGTTCTTTAAATTTATCTGTTAGACGGACACTGCCATCTGCTTGTTTTTCATAACATTCCCAACCATAAAGATGTTGGTTTACCTGACCGACTTTTTCTGCTATCGTCATCCGACCAAGCAAATCAGCAACTCGCTGGCGAATCGTCAAGTCAGGATTTTGATAGGGATATTTACCCAATCAACTCGTCTCCTCTCATTTGGGCAGCTTTATTGGAAGCCATCACAAATGGCAAGAACAAGAAGACATCCAATACAATCAAGGCTACCGTTAAGACACCGGCCATCAGATTACCCCCTGTTGCGATGACAGATTGAATCACCGGTGGCGTAATCCATGGTGCTGCGGCGACGGTTTTCCCAATTAGCCCAACACTTGTAGCAAAATAAGCAATGATTAAGTTAATCGAAGGAATAATCGCACATGGAATCATAAAGATTGGGTTCATAACTACTGGTAAACCAAACATAACTGGTTCAGTGATATTAAACAGACAAGTCGTCAGCCCCATCTTAGCAATTTGGCGTTCATCCCGGCGACGAGATACCCACAAAATTGCGATAACCAATGGCAAGATACAGCCCCCACCACCAATCAAGCCAAATGCATTGGCAAATGGTTCGGTAATGATGTTTGGAATTGCTTGATGATTTTGGAAAGCAGTCATATTTTCTTCAATCGATTGCAACATTGGCGCTTGTTTGATTGGGGCTAAAATACTTGACCCATGCATCCCAAACACCCACAAGAAATCGGAGAAGAATTGTAAGAAAAGCATCCCCGGTACAGATAAGACAAACCCTTTTAATGGGGTTTGAATCGCCAAGTTAATCAAGTCTGGCACGTTCAACCCAGTAGCCGTTTTTAAAACAAAGACGAAAATCCCAAAAACTAAGACTACCAATACTTCAGGAACTAAAGAATTGAAAGAAGTGGCAACTGCTGGTGGCACGCCATCTGGCATCTTGATTTTTAATTTTTTGAATTTGGCTAAGTGAACAAACAATTCAGTACTCAATAAGGCACAAATCATCGCTGTTGCCAAACCAGAGCTAGACGTCAATGCTTGTGGGAAAACCCCAGCCACATCCGCTGTTGCGCCATCAGCCAAAGTAACAGTGGTATTGATTGGCATCAAGATAAACATCGTCGCCAAACTCAAAACCCCAGCATGGACAGCATTGAAGGAAGGATCATCAATTTTTTTGGATTTGATATAGTAATTTGCTAAATTAACCCCGATATTGTAACAGACCACAATCGCTAAGATACTCATCGTCCCATTATTGACAATTACTGCCAAGTCTGACAAAAAGCTTAAATCAACAAATTTCTGCACCGTCGCATTGGAAAATACTAAAGCATTCAATAAGACCATAAAAGAAGCTGCCATAACAAGTGGCATCGTAATAATAAAGGCGTCACGGATTGCCAGCAGATGTCTTTGACCATTGATTTTTGACACAATTGGCAATAATTTTTCCGACAATTTGTCTACGAATTTCATAAGTTGCTCCTCAATTCTATTTTATTTGAACCGGTTCAAACACATAATAACACCCTTTCAAAAAAATGCAATAGCTTTCATGGATTTTTTGAACCGGTTCATATTTTTTTATTCTTAATTGATTAATTCGCTCCTTCGTTGATAGAATGAGCTTCATTTTTTTAATACTTTTAAATATCAGTCAAAGTTCAAAAAATCTTTTTCAATTTGACATCTCTAAAAAAATATTGTCTTACACGCAGCATTTCAGATTAATTCAACTCAAAACTTCCAAAAATAGACGATGGCCCTCTCCCTGACGGAAGAAGGCCATCTAACTACTCAATATCTTTACTCTAAAGTTGGATCAGACTATTACTTAAAATCAAGTATTTCTCATTTAAACAGTGTGTTCCCATAACCTACTAACACACCCTTGCAGCCCTGAAGCTGCGCCAGTTGGATCAAATTTCTTAAAAATATCCTTGCATTTCTCGCGTAACAATATCTTTCGTGTAACACACAGTATAACATATTTCCACCAAAACAGCAATTGGACTAGAGCTTTTCTAACAAATCCCGCTTCCTAAAATTGGTAATCAAAGGACTGAAACGACGCAGTGCCTCCAATGGTTTTCCTATTATAGATAAATAGCCCGAAACGACAGCCGCTAAAATGATCCATTTTAAATGCCACCGGATGTGCCTCTCCTAATTGCAAAAAAGTCCCTTCATTTTGGTAATAAAACCGGGTTAAATCCGTCATTTCATGAAAATCAGCGGCTACCTTTAGCGTGACTTTTCCACTTTTCCACAAAATACGAGTGGATTTACCGCTAGTTGCCTCTTTAGGCATTGCTTGCAAACTGGAATCATCTAGTTCACGGGTCTCCATGACAAGATAATACTGGCCTTCCTCTTTGGATAAGCCAATAAAACCATAAGCGGATTGAAAGGCAGCTAATCCGGCACAATCCCCATCTTTCATTTTTGTCCCATCGATTGTCACAGTGGCTGCACATTTTGGATAGCGCATCCGCTGTGTTAAGACATTTGGCGTCGTTGTCACAGATTGTGCAAGCCGTGTCGTCGTTAATTCCACACAGCCACGTTTTGGATCCAATAAGAAGCCAGACAAGTCCGGTTCGTGATTAAATTGCCATTGCGGTTTTAGTCGGTAAGGCGTTTTGGCTAACGTTTTAAAATCATCACTCCCTACAAGAGGCGAATACACATATTCCGGTCGATTATCGGTAATAAAAAATTGCTGTGGCGTCTTTCCTTCCTCACCAAAAACTGGAAAATCGTCTTGCCAAGTTACTGGTAAAAGTATGGGTAACCGTCCTACTGCACCATAATCTTGAAACAAGATCGCGTACCAGTCTCCCTTTGGCGTATCCACGATGCCACCTTGGGCAATACCTTGATTGCAATACCCGTTATCATCATTAAAGACATCACCGCCGACAAATTCACCTTCCAAATCCTCCGCCACAAAGCAAGCCTCAATCCGTCGCCAAACCTTTGGATCTGAGTGAATCAAGAAAAGGTAATACTTGCCATTGATTTGATAAAAATGAGCTCCTTCATAGCCTAACCGAGGATTTTTTTCTGAGACAATCACACGATGGATGCCCCCAACTTTCGGGCCACTGAGATCGGGCTTCAATTCCGTCAACCAGATATTACTATTTCCATAGACGATAAAAACGCGTTCCTTTTCAAACAACACAGAACAATCATGATAGAAACCTTCAATGATTTTCTTATCCCAAGGTCCCTCAATTTTTTCAGCGGTATAACAATAGGTCAAGCCGGTATCATTGGCGACAAAAAAGACATAAAAACGTCCTTCATGATACCGTAAACAGGCCGCCCACATTCCTTTGCCATAACTGTCTTTCCCCTCTGCTAAGCGCTGGCCTGCCGTACTATCCAAGCGCTCATAGACAAACGCCGCATGTTCCCAGTGCAATAAATCGTAAGAACGTAAAATTTCACAGCCAGGCATAAAGTGCATCGTAGTGGTGACCATATAATACGTATCTTCCACCCGAATGACGTCTGGATCTGGATAATCCAAGGGAATAATCGGATTCTGGATTGTTTCAAGGCTTTTCTTCATCTGTTTTCCTCATTCTTTTAAAATTCACCGAAACGCCGGTGTAAAAAACGTAAAGCTAAATTTTGCCACTGAGCGACATCAGCGTTTTGCAACGTGGGATCACCAGATGCTTGGTAGGTTCCCAACGAGAGGCCATGCTGCCCTTCTTCAAATAAATGCAACTCTACTGGCACACCTAGTTCCATCATTTTATTAGCATAATGCAAACATTGTTGCGGGTAGACAAGATCATCTTGGGCTGTTGTCCAAAGGAATGTTGGCGGTGTTTTTCCTGATAAGAAATAATAAGGGCTCGCCTCTTTCATCCGATTTTCTGTATACTCTTTGCCTAAAAAGACTTTATTGGCATGATGCATAAAATCTCGCTTCGTGGTGTCGGTATAGCTGAGACTTAGGTCAATCCGAGGATCTAGATTGGCATATTTTTCTTGGACAATGAAGTCCAATAACGGATAAGCGAGAATAACAGCATTGGGTTTCAGAAGCTGATTATCGCCGGTTCCAACCCCTTCTGCTAGCCAACGATTGTGCCAATGGGTTGCTAATTGAGCACAAAGATTGGCTCCTGCTGAAAAGCCGATAATGGCAATTTTATCGTTATCAATCTGCCACGTTTCCCCTTGCAGGCGAATTTGTTTCATCAACATCGCCAAATCTAAAAGTGGATTCGGATATTGCGCATTACCAGTGGCTTCTGTTTGATAATCCAATACAAAAACTTGAAAACCGGCTTGCAAATAATGCAAGGCCACCGGTTCTTTTTCACGATCAGAAATCCCTAGATATGCTCCCCCACCACAAATAATCATGGCCGGAAATTGCCGGTCTTTATCAATTTCCTCTGAGCCTTCATGAAGATAACTTGTATAGGATACATTGGGTTTGTTGTCATATAGTAACGTAGTAAAGACTTTCATTTGAACCCCTCCATTTTTCGCTTAATCAATACCAAGTAACGTAGCCAACTGCTGGAAATCAACCGCAGCCGCCAAATGATTCCCACCTACACTGGAAATATGCAACCCGTCGCCACTATCAAATAATTGGTAGAGTTTTTGAGAATCTTGAGGATCTCCGGCGACTTGATCAAAGTCCCATAGTGCATCAATTGGCGCTTTATTACGCAGCCAATGATTCAATCCTTGACGCAAACTTTCGGACTTTTCACTGTAAAAGGCCGATTGATTGAAAGGAAGAAGTGTCACTCCAATCACTGGCACTTGCCGCAAATGGGCTTCCTCAATCATAAAACGAAAAGCCGCGGTTAATTCAGCTAATCCCTCAGCGACAGGTCTCTCGCCAATCGTCAAACAATCATTAATACCATGAAAAAGGATCAAGCCACTAACCGGCCCATCCGCAAAAACGTCTGACAAAAATCGCTTCACCCCAGCTCGCCCATGACGGCTAAAGTCATCGGCTGTAGCATCTGTATCTAGCAATACCCGGTTTCCCCCAATACCACGATTTACGAGTGCCACTTGTGAAAAGCCTTCTGTCACCAGGCGCTGTTTGAAATGATCCGTCCAAAATCCCTGTTGTGTCAACGAATCCCCAAAAGCTATCAGGGTCTGACTGTTTCCTTGCAATTGTAGGCCCGAAATACCATAGATAACGTACATTCGTGGATTCCACAACGCCTTTTGAAAGAGCTGATAATTATCTAAGGGCTGGGTCCAGAAATTCTCAACCCAACGATAATTCAGCACTTCCTGTTGCAAACGAGCATAACTCACTAGAAAACTAGTCAGTTGCACCGGTTTGGCTAGATAAGTAGTGATTTCTAACACTTCTCCTGGTGCAGCTGATAATAAAATAGGATCACTTGCCAACTGCTCACAACCAGGGGCTAGCTGTATTTCCGCCTTTCCATGAAGAGTCAGGGGAACTACCGGTGTGCGTGCAACGAGCTCTGCCGATTTCACCTGTGCAGTCACCTTATCAAACACTAACGGCCCTCCGCCATAAAGGTTAGAAAACAATACACGCCATTGATCCCCATAATGATTTAACCGAATTCGCACTACTTGTACTTGTTGTTCAATCTCGCAAGGAGCACTGCGGTAATCCTGTTCCTGATATTCCCAGATTCGTTGCCACACGTCATTTATTCCTCCTAAATGAAATTCCCTATGTAAAAAACTGGTCAGCCTAGTCTGAGATTTTCCTCAATACCTCTGCTGACCAGTCAAAAAATTAGTAAATACGATAGTTACCACTCAAAGCCATAAAGGCAAAAGCATACAAAAAATTATCATAATATCGGCGCACGCCTTTACGAAGGGGCGTTTGCCAGAAACGTGTCACAAATTCTCGGGCGATTTCTGTTTCAGGATTTGCAAGGGAGGCCGCGGCTAAGGTTGCTAGCAAGCCTACTGGATGTAAGATTTCTTCTCCAGTATTTTCCCCTTCCACAGTATAAATGTAATTTTCTGCCCCAGCTGGTAGTGCATGGAAAAATTGTTGCAAATGAGCCAACCGATCTTTGAGTACAACATCTTCACCATACCACTGCATATCAAGCGCCACATTCATGGCTGTCCGATAGGCATCACTAAAGAAATGCGGATGTTCACTTTTCAATTGTGGACTGCCATCGTACCAACTGTATTCTGGATTCAACCCAGTTTCTGGATGAATGGCCTTTTTCAAATACCTTCGACTAGCCCTCGCCGCCTCTTTCCAAAATGGCCGGTCGCTAGGTTCTGCATAAAGAGCAAATTGTTCATAAAAATGCGGTACATGATAAGAAGGATCGGTAAATTCTACTTCCGGGATGAACTTGATTAATTTGTTTTCATTGTTCCACATAGGCATGCCAGGAAATTCAGTCCCTTTATGAATACAATAGTTCAACAATTCTCGGGCATGATGAGAGTAGTTGAATATCCCTTCTCCATCCCCCCAGCGATTGGCTGCAAAAAACAGCGCCAAGGCAAAGAATTCTTCCCCATCCGGAGCGGGTCCATAAGCATTTTTCTGACCAGAAGGAGCGACCGACCAAGCGAAATAATGGGCATGTTCCCCGCTATCCATATACATATAAGTCATCACCCAGCGCCAAAGCCGGTCAAAGACTTCCTTTTTGTCGTACTGAACCGCCATCAACATGCCGTAACTCATTCCCTCTGTCCGTACATCATCGTTTCCGGTATCCACTAGATAACCTGCATCTGCTGTTTCAAAATAAACCTTATCCGGTCCGACAAAAATTTCTTCCCAGATTTGCGTTAAACGGTCTTGGATTTCATTTTCATTATAACCATATGTTTTAAAAAGATTCGTATATGTTTTCATCCGTTTCTCCTACTAAATTACTACGGTTTCCACAAGTGGGACTGTCGCCACAAGTGGTGCCGGTTGGCCTAATTCTTGAGCCCGTGAACATGGCGCAGTTGTCCCTAACGTAAAGGTAATTTGTTCGCCATCAAATAATCGTTCCCCCGCTTCATTAACCACAGTAAGATTGATTTTGGCAACAGGTACCGTCACCGTTTTTGTTTCTCCGGCTGCCAATGCTACCCGTTTATAGGCCACGAGTTTACCATTTAACGTTTCATGTTTCGAATCGGTTTTACCATAAACCTGTAGTACTTCTTCCATAGCGCAATCGCTGGTATTGGTAATGGTTCCCTTGATCAAGTAGTCTTTTTCTTGCGTCTCTACTTGCAGATCAGCCAAAGCAATTTGGCCATACGTCAAACCGTAACCAAATGGATACAAAGGACTTTCCTCCAAGTAACGATAAGTCCGATTTTTCATGCCGTAATCTTTGAAATCCGGTAGATTGTCAGTAGTCCGATAGAATGTCACTGGTAATTTACCACTTGGGCTAATTTCGCCAAACAAGACTTTCGCTAACGCTTTTCCACCCTGGCTACCAGGATACCAAGCATGAAGGATGGCATGAAGATTTGGATGCTCTTCTCGACCATACAGAGAAATTGCTGAGCCAGCTGCCACTACCAAAATCACTGGTTTATCCAATGCTAAAATTTGATCTAACAAGCGAATCTGTTCTGCCGGCAAGCCCAACGTCTCTTTGTCACCAGAACCGTAGACATTACCGGAATCTCCCTGTTCTCCTTCGATTGTCGGATCCAAGCCAAGGCACATCACCACGGTATCAGCATGTTTGGCAGCGATGATTGCTTCTGATGCTCGCTCATGAGGACGAGACAAGGTCGATTCTGCATATTCTTGGAACAAGTGACACCCCGGCGCATAATACACCCGCGCGTCATCTTCCAGATAGTCTTGAATGCCATCTAAGAAAGTCACATTTCGCGAAGCAACACCAAAATAATTGCCTTGCAACGCTTCGATACTACGAGCATTTGGACCAATGACTGCCACATTTTTTACGCTTTCTTTTTTAATCGGTAAGATGCCGTCATTTTTCAACAAAACTAAAGCTTTTTCGGCAGCCTTCAAAGATAGTGCCATATGCTCTTTACTATCATTGGCTTCATAAGGAATAGCATTATAAGGATTGGTCTCATCAAACATACCCAACCGAACGCGAGTTGTGTAAAGTTCTACTACTGCTTGTGTAATTTCTGCTTCTGTCACCAAGCCTTCTGCTAACGCTTGATGCAAGCTATCAGAAACATTCCCTGCACATAGATTGCAACCAATCTTCATCGCCAAGGCCATGGTTTGCGCCGCATTTTCAGTATAGTGATGGTGCTCATGAACATCTTCCAAAGCGCCAAAGTCTGAGACAACATGCCCTTCAAACGCCCATTTACCACGTAAAATATCTTGTAACAATTCGGGGTGCACACATGCTGGAATCCCGTTTACTGCATTGTAGGCTCCCATGAAACTTTCCACATCGGCTTCTTTTACAGCAGCTTCAAAAGCAGGTAGATAAGTTTCATACAAATCTTTATCATTCACTACCGCGTCGAAAGAATGGCGATCCGCTTCTGGTCCACTATGAACCGCAAAATGCTTGGCGCAGGCCGCTAATTTCAGATAAGGGCCGTCCCCTTGCAAGCCTTTGATAAAAGCCACACCAAGTCGAGACGTCAAATAAGGATCTTCGCCATAAGTCTCTTGCCCGCGACCCCAACGTGGATCCCGAAAAATGTTGATATTAGGCGACCAATATGTCAATCCTTTGTAGATATCATTGTCTCCTTCTGCGTGGTACTGGTTGTATTTTGCACGGCCTTCTTCAGCAATCACCCCAGCAATTTCTTCCATCAACTGATCATCAAAGATTGCTGCTAAGCCAATCGCTTGCGGAAAGACGGTGGCAACTCCCGCCCGCGCCACGCCATGAAGGGCTTCATTCCAATAGTTATAATCCGTAATGCCCAAGCGTTGGATAGCTGGGGCGCGGAAATTGATTTGACCAATTTTTTCGTCTATGGTCATTTGTGCCACAATTTTTTGTGCTTCAACTTTTGCCTCTGAATGGGTAATCATGTTTTTTCCTCCAACATTCTTTCAACTTTACAATAAGAAACAATCCGACAATACTCTGCTACGATCAACTGGGATATACTACAAAATCATGCAGCTAATCAAACAAGAAGAGTAGTCGTTTCTGCAAGAAAAATATCCGAACTAAATTGGCATTGCTACTACAGCCTGTAGGATTTACCGACAGCTTCTGGAAACAGTAGCATTACAATGTATTTAGCTCGAATATTGCCGTGTTTCTGAATGTGATTTATCTTGATAATTAATCCTTATGATGCATTTTCAATGGTACAAAATCCAAATAAGCTTTCACAAATGGGTACTGTTTTTTTCACTACAACAGGTAATAACACCAGAGCAAAAACTGGTAATAGCCAAATCCCTACAATCACTACGGTATACAAGACGAGCATTTGGATCATTTTTCCAAGATGGGTTAGCGCTAAAAGACCGCAATTGCGTAAAATTATTTTTAAAGGATCTTCAAAACGAGCAATATAAGCCAATACCAACACCACCAAGGGCAAGAGAACCAACAAACAAATCCCTAAAACAATTTGGATAGCATCTGAAAGCAAGGAATAACTCCCAGCAAGTTGTTGACGATTTAGCAGAAAAGAACTTGCCAACACCAGATACCCCGTCCAAATCAATGAACTTTGGAAAAAGGACTGCCTAAATGCCTTGAAAAAAGTCCCTAAGACATAGCCTTCTTTTTGGAACATGCATTGATAAACCGTGCGATACATGGCACTAGTTGCTGCCCCCGTCGTAACAAGCGGTACTGAGCAAAGTAGCCAGAGCACGCCTACCAATAAGTAATCGGCTACCAAACTCAACTTGTCCATAATCGCTTGACTATTTCCAGATTTCCCCATAATAAACACCTTTTAAAACCTTTCTTTTAAGCCTTAAATTAACCCTTAACCCCACCAATAGTCAGACCACTGATAAAGTATTTTTGCAAGAATGGATACAGACAGACGATTGGCAAGGCTGTGACGATTGTCGTAGCTGCCCGTACCGAAGTTGGGGTCACCATGCCGCCACCACCTGCTTGAGCGGCATTTTGCATATCATTGGCGTTGGCCCCTTGACTTGTTACAGAAGATAAGAGTTTCATCAATTCGTATTGCAACGTACTAAGTTTTTCATTAAAGCCGTTGTACAACATCGCATCAAACCAAGAGTTCCATTGACCAACAGCGATAAATAAAGCAACGGTTGCCAACACTGGTTTACACAATGGCAAGATAATGCTCCAGAAAATCCGGATATGACTGGCCCCATCGATTTTGGCACTTTCGACTAAACTTTCAGGAATTCCATGGATATAAGTCCGGATAACCAATAAGTTAAAAGCACTGATCATCCCCGGCAAGATATAAACCCAAAATGTATTCGTCAAACCGAGTTTATTCAACCACATGTAATTAGGAATCATCCCAGCATTCAAATACATGGTGAAGATGAACAATAAAGTAACCGGTGTCCGAAAGATAAATTCTTTTCGGCTAAGGATATAAGCCAACAATGCTGTTAAAAACAATTGTGATAAAGTAGCAATCACCGTTCGAGCCACCGAGATAAAAGCTGCGTTTAGTAACGATTGTTTGGATAAAACAGCTTTGAAATTATCCAAGGTAAAAGTTCGTGGCCACAGATAAATCCCTCCACGCAAAGCATCTAGTCCGTCGTTAAAGGCGACTGCTAAGGTGTTTAAGATTGGATACAGGGTTGCCAACATGAATAAAATTAGAAAAATCCACTTAAATATATCGAATACTCGATCTGAAATCGCAACTCGTTTCATCTTTTTTTCCTCCTCTGATTAGAACAAACTTTCTTCGCCAGCAACTTTGGCAAGTTTATTACCTAATGTAATCAAGATGATACTGATCACACCATTGAAAATCCCGGCTGCTGTGGCAAAGGAGTAGTTGTTCAAGCTAATCCCATATTTCAACACGAAAATATCAATAGTTTGGGAAACTTGTTGAACTAAGCCATTCCCTAACAAGTATTGCACTTCAAACCCAGCATTTAGGATATTTCCGATATTGATTAATAAGAGGATAAAGATTGTTGGTTTAATTCCTGGTAAAGTGATATGCCAGATTTTCCGCAAGCGGCTGGCACCATCCATTTCGGCGGATTCATACAGTTCTTCGTTGATAGCTGACATCGCAGAAAGGTAGATGATACTTCCCCAACCAGTACTTTTCCAAACATTAGAGAAACCAACAATCCACCAGAAATATTTCGGTTCGGAAAGGAAACTAATCGGCTTGTCTACAAAGTTAAATTGCATCAGTAGTTGGTTAATAATCCCCGTTTCAGGACTCAGCACATCCAACACGATCCCTGTTACGATAATCCATGATAAAAAGTAAGGCAGATAAGAGACAGTTTGCATGATTTTCTTTAAATGTTTATTTTTGACTTCATTCAATAAGACCGCAAAGCCAATCGAGAAAACAAAACCCAAAGTCAAATTGATTAAACTCATTGCCAAAGTATTGCGGACAACCCGTAAAAAGTTTGGATCAGCAAACAACATTCGGAAATTTTCAAGTCCAATCCATTCTTGATCAAAAAGACCAGTACCAGGACGGTATTTTTGGAAAGCCATCAACCAGCCAGATAACGGTGCATAATTAAAGAAAAGAATGTAAATGACAAATGGCAGACAAAGTAAACACAGATCTTTTTGAGCCCAGATACGTTCCCAAAATGTTTTTCGTTTTGCTTTTGGAATACCCTCGTTTGAATCTAACATCGTTGAATTTTCGCTCATTTCTTATTCCCCCAAATCTTCGAGTATGTAGCAAAGCAAGATTGTGGGAGTTGTTATTTTCACAACTCCCATCACCTCGCTACAGCAGACTATTTGTCAACTTTTGCTTCTAGTTCTTTTTCGATTTCTACCCGACGTTTCACTTCTTTAGTCAATTTATCTTCAAAGGCTTTGTAATCGATTTGACTATCATAAGCAGTCATATAATCTTCCCAGTTTTGTTCGTAAGCTGCTGGTCCGCCCATGATGACTTTTGGTAACCATTGCATTTTCACTTCTTGCATGTTTTGACTAGCAATCCCAGCTGGATCAGAAGAAGTCCATTTGTTCCGTTCTGTATAGATTGGGAACCATGGTTGAATTGGATCTTGCAAGCGTACCATTTGAGGCCAGTTGTCTACTTTGTAAGCATCCAACACTTCTTTATCGATATCAGATAATGTTTTGCGGAATTCAGAGATTTGTTCAGAAGGCAAAATGGTATTTTTTCCATCTGGCAAGTAACCACGGTAACCAGGCATATAACCAAACGCTACACTATTCTTTTGAACATAATCGGTATCTTTCCAATTTGCCCATTGTTCGTCAGTGCGGTAGAACATGCCGTCGTCGTCAACTTCATAGTCAACGCCTTTTTCGCCCCAGTTGCGCAGGATCATCCCTTTTTCAGAAACCATGTCATCCCACATTTGCAATACGCCATCAACATCTTTACAGCTAGTGGTAATCCCAATCCCACCTTGAGTAGACAAGGAGCCAGCTTCTCGGTATTGTGGTTGAACATTTTCATCCAAAGTCAAATCAAGAGGTACCCAAGTTAATTCATCTTTCCCTTGAGAAACCAATGAATCTTTAGCCGAACCAAAGTTCCAGCCTTGGTCAATCATCCCCAACACTCGACCAGAAGACAATTTTGCAATATACTGGTCATATTTAGCAGTAAAGGTTTCAGGGTCAATCGTTCCTTTTTCAAATTGTTCAGACAAAATCTTGTAGTATTCTTTGGCTTCTGGAATTTTGTCATATACTTTTGCTTCCATTGTGTCTGGATCGACAATAGCTGCGCCATCATTTGGATATCCCGCCAAGAATTGCGGTGGGTTTTCCAAACAGAAGTAACGCCAGTCATCAGATAAGATTTCAAAACCGATATTTTTTTGACCATCAGTATCAGGATTTTCAGCTAAATACTTATTGATCAAATCAAAATACTGTTCGACAGTATTAATTTCTGGATAGTTCGCCCATTTGAGGACACGTTTTTGAATCCAGAAAGCTTCGCCATCATAACTAGTTGCCGTATTCACGGTACCATCTTTTTGAGCAAATTGTGGAATCGTATAAATATGGCCATCATTATCAGCTTTAATTTTTTCCCATTGAATATCACTTAATATGGCTTTCAAATTCGGATAGTCATCTAGCTTATCCTCTAACGGAACATAAGCTCCAGCATCAATCATCGCTGAACGACCATCAGAAGCATCCACGATATCTGGATACTCGCCACCAGATACCATAACCCCAATCCGTTCTTTTGCAGTTTGACCCGTCAGCCAGCTCACTTTCACTCGCCAACCAAACTCTTTTGCAAAAGCGTTGTTCAGGCGAGAATCATCTGGAACTTCAGTACCTGGTACCGCCATAAAGGCTGTATATTTTTTATTGCCATCACTATCTGTGGCTTGCGTGCCACCATCTTTGTCTCCTTTACCATTTCCACTACTGCACCCAGCCAATAAAGCTAGTGCCATTGCTGTCACTGCAACTTTTCCAAACTTTTTCATGTGTTTCCCCTCCGTTGGTATGTTTAAATAACAAACATTGATACATAAAAAAAACTTGCGACACAACCTCCTTCTAAAACCTGACTCAAATAAATTAATAGCGCTTACTTCTCTTCCTTGATTCAACTTTACTCTGAAACGCTTGCAAAAACAAGACAATTTCAGTACACTAATAGACGTAATCAGTTGACTATGATTTCTTAAATGGGAGGGTTAAAAATGACTGAATTGGAATCCTATCACTTCGGGGAAAAAATTTCCCACGTGGAATACCATCCGGAGAATCTCAGCTATCCTGAGCATCTTCATCGGAGTTTCGAATTATGGTTTGGTGAAACTGGCGAATTTCTATTGACAATCGATTCTGAAATTCACACCTTAAAAGCTGGCGATATCGCCCTAATTCTCCCCTATCAAACCCATCGAGTAGAAGCTGAAATGGAAAACTCTGGTCATATTTGGATTTTTTCTCCCGAGTATCTAGAAGACTATCTTCCATTAATTAAAGGAAAATCCTTCTTAAATCCTGTCATTCCGGTGGGACGCACTAAATCTAATCAGCTCTACGATTCATTATTTGAGAGTAACTCATTTTTTAGACACAAAGCCGCTTTATATGAAATCTTATATCTATATGAGCAACATACCAAGCTAGTCAAAACACGCGGCGAAGAGAATATTTTAGAATTAATTCTATTGTGGGTCTCTTCTCATTTTCAAAATGAAGTTACTTTGGGTCAGCTTAGTGAAGATATCGGCTATAGTAAAGATTACGTATCCAAGGTCATTGCCCAAAAACTTGAGTCCACCTTTCCAAAACTAATCAACCAGTACCGCATCAATCAAGCTTGCTATTTACTAGCAAACTCCGATTATTCTATAACAGAAGTCGCTAGCTTATCTGGTTTTCAAAACACGCGAACCTTCAATCGTAATTTTTTGCAGAAAACTGGTCACTCCCCAAAAGATTATCGGAAAAATGCCCGCAGCAGACGGAAAGAGCCGACATTGATTCGCTTTGACAATCTCTACTATCAACAATTGTTGTAGTAAATTGAATGCACCCCAGCAAAAAAACCATGAAGCACTAATCCAACTAGTCTCCATGGTTTTTTACTATTTATTCAGTTGAACCCACTGCCCACTACGATCCGACTCATAAATCCCACAAACCATCTTCAAAGAATCCAACGCATCCGCGGCGGCGAGGTACTCTGCATAAGGATCTGGCAAGCCGACTAACTGATTGACAAAGGCCCGTACAAAGCGCAGGTGTCCTGCTCCCCAGTAAGCTTTAGCTACCTCGCTTACCACACATTCTTCAAGAGGCACTGCTACGTCATTGACCACCAGTTTATCGGCGGTCAATACCACTACGGCTTCCTCAAAGTCAAAAGTGACCGTTGGCGCTGGATCTGAGGAATAGTTGTTGGAGGCATGGATCACCACTGGAATGCCGCCGGAAAGAACCGCTGTTGCCATCGCCGCATCTTCCACTTCAATCGTGTCTTCCAGTAAGGTGGTCATCAACTTTCCTTTGATCTTTTGTGGCAATTCAACCATCCACGTCACGACATCCAGGGTATGGATAGCTTGGTTGATCAAAGTGCCTCCCCCTTCTTCTGCCCAAGTACCTTTCCACGAAGCCGCTTCATAATAATTCCGGTCCCGATGCCAAGTCAGTTCACACTTGATCCCTTTCAATTGGCCAAACGCTTGTTGGTCAATCATCGTTTTCAGCTTGCCATACGAAGGATTGAAGCGATTTTGATAGCACACGGCATAATGCAAGTCTTGGTGTTCGGCCCATTTCCCCAAAACCAGTTCTGCTTCTGCCACCGTCACCGCCATCGGTTTTTCACATAGGACGTGTTTCCCCGCTTCAAAAGCCTGTATTGTCATCTGGCCATGAAGGTAATGGGGGGTGGCGATAATTACCGCGTCCATCGGCCCATGGTCTAACATGTCTTGGTAATCCGCATAAAACTGGCACCTGTGATTTTCCGCAAACTGCCGGCCTTTGATTTCATCCGTATCACAACAAGCGGTCAGCTGGGCTTCTTGAATATTCTGAAGAGCTTCTGCGTGGGTCCCGGAGATATTGCCACAGCCCACAATTCCGAATCGCATCATTTTTTCACACTCTTTTTAGTAAGTATTTTCGGTATTCAACACTTTTTCTTTCACATCTTTATCTTTTGAGTCGGCAATTTTTTTGTTCAACTCTTCCAAGAACAAGTCTTCATCAATCGGTAACTCCACCCATTGGCCTAACCAAGAGGAGAGGTGAATGGCATTGGAGATGGACAAGCCGTAGATGCCATCAGTGGCCGGTGCTACTAATTCTTCGCCAAAGAGAATGTTATTGACAAAGTTTTGGGTCACTCGCAAATGCCCCGTACTGCCGTCAAAGGCAACGGGAATCTTGATTTCCCAAACTTCAGGTTCGCCAAAGCCCCCAGTATACGTCTCATTCCATTCTTTTTCGTCCGTGACTGTTCGCCGGAATTTCAACTGCTCGTCTTCAATCACGATTTTCCCTTGAGAGCCTACGATTTCAAAACGGTTAGTTCCCGGTGTTTCGGTAGTGGTCGTCACAAAGACCCCAGTGGCGCCATTTGCGTATTCACAATAGGCCGTGACTTCTGTTTCCACTTCTACGTCCCGGCGTTTGCCATAATAAGCAAAGGAAAAAATACGTTCTGGCATGCCACAAATCCATTGCCACAAGTCTAATTGATGAGGATCTTGGTTTAAGAGGACACCGCCACCTTCTCCTTTCCAAGTAGCCCGCCAGCCACCGGAATTGTAATAGCTTTGGGATCGGTACCAGTTGGTGATGATCCAATTGGTGCGACGCAATTCGCCAATTTGACCAGATTCCACCAGTTCTTTCGCCTTTTGATACGTCGGGTTCATCCGTTGGTTATACACCAAAGACAAGGACAGTTCCGGATGTTTTTTGGCCTCTTCAATCATTTCCCGAACTTTTTTCGTGTACACCCCAGCTGGTTTTTCCACCAAGACATGTTTGCCAGCTTTCAAGCCTTTAATAGCAATCACTGGATGATCATAATGAGGCGTAGCGATGATGATGGCATCCACTTCTGGATCTGCCAACAAGTCATCCACATCCCCATACAATTTGAAACGATTCCCATATTGTTCTTGGATACGATCCAATTTTTCCGGGTTGATATCACACAAAGCTAGCAATTCAGCGTTTTTTAATTCGCCACCTAGGACATTGCGCATATGAAATGAGCCAATATTGCCGACTCCCACGATTCCGATTTTTACTGTTTCCATGTTAGTTCCACTCCTGACCCATGTTTTCCACAAGAATTTTTTTCAATGCATCACTGGCGACGGTGAACAATTTCTCGCCATCGGATTTGGTTTCTTCGATGGAAACACCCTCTTTTTCCAACGCAGCAAAGCCATCAAAAATTGACAAGTGGGGTTCCAATGAAGCAAACCCTGTGAAGCCTTTTGCCACCAATGCTTGTAAGACAGCTTCTACTTGGCCATCCCCAAGTCCTGCCGGGGTGACTTTGTGGTCTGCGAAATGGGCATCCTTTATATGCATATAATCGATGAAATCTTTCATCAACTCATACGCATGAGGATAAACTTCCACATCGCATTGGACAAAGTTGGCCGGATCAAAAGCGGCCTTGACTTGGGGACTGTTCAGTTCTGCCAACAGTTTGGCGCAACGTTCCGGTATGTCCCCGTAAATATCCTTTTCATTTTCATGAAGTAAAGTGATTTGTGGATAATCCTTAGCCACCGCCAAAAATTGGCGCCAGCGATTCACCACTTCTTCATGATAATCATCGGCATTTTTGCCTTCTGGAATAAAGAAACTAAACATTCGGACATAAGGGCTTTCAAAAGCCACCGCTACAGCTAAAACGTGTTTAAACAAAGCCAAATGGTCTTCAAAAGGATCTTCAATACTAATTTTTCCAATCGGAGAACCAATTGAAGAAACGTGGATACCATTTTCATGGAGGGTTTGTTTGTAAGTAAGGGCTTGATCCAATGTCAATTCACTGACATTGGTCCCATTGATTCCTCGAACTTCAATATGAGAAATACCGTTTTCTTTCAATCCTTTGATTTGAGTCGCTAAGTCGCTTGCGATTTCATCGGCAAAGCCGGTGATGGTGAAGTTGTTCATTAAATGAACCTTCTTTCTTGTTTTGTTACGGCTATTATACGTACATTTTCAAACAATAAAAACGCTATAATGTGACCCATTTCATGCTAGATGTGATATCATCAGAGAAACTTGCGAAAAAGGAGTGACCCCCGACGAAACCAGTAGCAACGATTCAAGATCATCTTCATTCAAAAGATTTCGATTTTTATTATAAAGATTCCTATTTCGAAACCCCCATCACATTTTTACCAGAGTACCACTACCATGATTTTCATGAAATCTATTGTCTATTAGATGGGGAAGTGGATTACTACGTGGAAGATCGTGTCTATCATATGCAACCAGGAAATATCCTGTTAATTCATCATCATGATATCCATCACATGATGCTAACCTTGCCTGCTGCCCGTTATGAGCGCGTTTTCTGTTACTTTGACGAATCTTATTTACACCGTTATTCTTCCGCTAAAACAGATTTGACGTTATGCTTTTCCCGTATCAATAACCGCCAAAGTCATTTTTTGCCTACGAGTTTACCCGAAGTTCAACCTTTTGTTCAAGACTTGCAAAAATATAGTACCTCTGAAGAATATGGCAGTGACTTGCGTTATACCCAATGTTTTAACGAGTTTCTGCTTTTTCTCAATCAACGCTTTTTAGCTTTGCAAAAAGAAAATACTCCCTTGACAAATAGTAAAGAAAATCCTGTTGTTCGCCACGCCATTCACTATATCCAAGACCATTTATCAGAGCCCGTCAAAGTCGAGACCCTAGCCAAAGCCCAGTTTATTAGCCGCGAACACCTGACTAGGGAATTTAAGCGTCATACCGGCTTTAGTCCCCATGCCTACATCCAAAAACGGAAACTGCTCTATGCCAAAGAGCGTTTATTAGAAGGGGCCACAATTACGATTGCCTGCAACGATGCTGGTTTTACTAATTATTCTCATTTTATTAAAGCCTTTAAAAAGGAATTTGAGCTGACTCCCCGTCAATTTCAACAACAAAACCTTTAACACTCTGATTTTGATTGATCCCTTGCAACCCGTGATTCAAAAAAAACAGCCCGTGAGTATTTAATCTCACAGGCTGTTTTTACGCTTTATTTTACCTTTACTTTTACTTGCACCAAAGATAACTCAGGATTGACATCCATTGCTTCCGTCATTCCCAAAATTGGCTGTCCATCTACATCAAAATGTACCCGCCGGATGCCTGAAGAACGGGGAGCATCGATACCTGGACGAGCATGATAAGTGTTCCAGACATTGCCTTCTTCATCTTCTACATAAGCATTATGTCCAGGTCCAAATTCTCCTGGAACATTCAGAGAAGTCAACAATGGGTAATTTGATTTTTCCCAGACCGCTGGATTGAGCAAGTCACTGCCAACTTTGGCTTTTAGATACCCCACACAATAGCTACTGTCGACAGCTGCGCCGGAAATGGTTAAATAGATATCTTCTCCTCGATACAAGGCATAGGGACCTTCATCGACAAAGGTATGATTATTGTCCCATCCATAATCTGGTTTTGCTAAGACTACTGGTTCTGTCAATAATTGCCACGGTTGATCAGGATTGAGCTCCGCAAAATAAATCCACGCACCTAAGTCCACTGGGAAAAACTGACGTTGCGACCAAGCGGCATAGATACGGCCACTATCTTTAATCACCGTCATATCCAAAGTGATGCCTCCTGTAATCAAAGGCGAACCATCTGCTTTTACGACTTTTTGCGGTCGCTGCCAATCAGCTAGCACCAAGGGATTGCCGCCTTCTTTCAAAGCCATCACATGGGATTGTTCCTCTTCAAAAGGACCTGGTGTTGCCCCGTGGAAAATATACAAACGATCATTAATAATATGAAATTCTGGTGCCCACAAGAGATTGGCAATTTCAGGGTACATCTCGCTATCCAAAATCTTCATCTCTTGGGCAGTAACTAACTCAGCAATCGTCTTGGCTTTACGGATATAGAGACTACGGTTATCGTCATAATCATTCGTGGCAATAAAGTAGTATTCCCCTTGCCATTTGCCGATACAAGGATCCGCGCGATAAGTCGCAATCGGGAAAGAAAAATGTTCCTGATGCACTTGACCTTTTGCTACAAAAGTTTTTTCAGTAGCGCTTGTTGGTAAATCAAACCAATCAATTCCGGCTTGGCGACTCGAGCCATCACTATAGCGCAAGGTTGCTTTCATCGTGGTAAGTTCTTCCATGTTTTCAACAACGACTTCATCCGGTAAGTCCACAGCGATATGATGGGGTGTTATCAATTTTTTTTGTAAATAGTCTCCTTGTTCCTCACTAATGGTCAAACTATTCCTCGGAATTGCCCCTTCAATATCCGTTGCTACTTCCAAAAGTGGTTGCCACTGAATGGCAACCTTTTTAGTCTCATCCACATGATCTAAGGTTGGGGTCGTCACTTGATAAGCCTGATCACAGCTATCTAACCACCGGATTTGATACCCTTCATCCGTATAAGCCAATTGAACATCCATCAGAGGCATGTCACTTAGGTGGAGCAAAGGTAGTTCTTGATACTGAATAAAGTTTTCCGTTGCAAAAACTAAAATGCTACCCACACTGGTTTCATCCAACGTTCCATCGGCATTTACCCGAATCCCGATGATGTAAAATTTCTCTTTTCCCTGACAAATCCAAGTTTTTTTAAGGGCTTTTGCTACTAAAAACCCATCAGGCAAAGAATGTGCTTTGGCAAACAAGACCCCAAAGTTTTGATTTAATGGCTGAAACACTCCTGATTCATCAGCCAATGCTAAATGCATCGCCAATCCCAGCCGAGTATCATAAAGCTCTGTTTCTTTTGCTTCTCGTTGATAATTCAATAATTGATAACTCATAATAGCCTCCTAAATATAATAATTGCGAGTAGTTTGATTAGTGGTCCACACACCAATTTTCCAACCCATCAAATCCAAATAAACAAATTTTCTTATCTACCAGCCAAGACTCGTTGATAATCATAGCCTCGATCGGATGTTTGCTTTCTTGGCCGCGCCTCGAAATAATGAACTCCATGAGGCTGTACAGTAAATGAATAGCTGTCAGACGTGACCGTGGTAGTCACTTTTGGCTGAGCAATTTGCTGCAAAAGCGCTCTTTGCTCAGCACTCAAATTGGCTGGCTCTCCCAAATCATGCCAACTTTGCAATGGGTTGGCTGTTTGTTGATCCACCACTTCTGAAGTGATACACCATTTTTCAACCTCTTCTGGGAAATCTAGTTGGAAAGACATCGCTTCAGCCGTTAAATTCCAAAAAATGCCAGCAAAGCGCTCCTTGCCATCTGAAGTTACTAAGCCGTGTTCCCCTTTATAAAGACAGTTCTTTTGTAGTTTTTTATAAAAAGCAAAGGTCCAAAAAGTTGGTTTAGGAATATTGCCATTGGCGACTAGCCCAAAACCTCCATGAAACGGTGTGAAGGGAACCCCCATTTCTTCAAAGATATCCCCAAACGTCCAATAAGAATACGAGGCACTAGTTTCTCCTAACCTTGAAAGCAACTGAGCGATATAGGCTGCGTTCAAATTCGTATCATGCAAAGGGCTATCCGGCCGATAAGACGTATTGAACTCCGTAATATGCATCGGCAAGCCACGATATTCTGGATAGTCATCGATAATACTACGGGAAATCTCCAACTCAGTCAGGGATTCCCGTGCTTCTCGCAAAGTCACATAGCTATAATGTCCGGCGGTCTCTGGATCAGAAATGGTGTAAAAATGGCGGGTCACCGTATCAATCGCCAATTGTTCCTCGTGACAAAAGGCCATAAACTGTTGTAGCCAATTGACATCATCTACCCCACAAATCGCTGGTCCCCCAACTTTGAATTGGTCATCGACAGCTTTCACTGCCAAAAAGGTTTCTTTGAATAACTTAAAGTATTCGGTCATATCAGCATCTTGCCAAAAACCTGGCAAATTCGGCTCATTCCAAACTTCCACCGGCCAAGTCACTACCTCAGCCCGACCATAGCGTGTGATTAAGTGTTGTAAGGTCGCTTGGACTAATTGGCACCAACCTTCGTATGAGCGAGGCGGGGTCACGTTTCCCTGCCAATAAAAGACCGTCTGATCTCCAGAAGCTAGTTTTTGTGGCATGAAGCCCAACTCTAAATAGGGTTTTATACCCACTTCTTGATAAAAATCCATCACCATATCCAAGTAGGTAAAATTATATTCCGCGACTTTTTGTCCCGTTTCGTCTTCGTATTCTTGGTAGATTGCCATGTCATCGCTAAATAAGCCGTGACCGCGAATATACTTGAACCCAATTTTTTCTTGTACGAGGCGTAATTGTTCTTGGTATTGCCGCTGCAAAGCCAAGCCCATCCGGCCAGTACCAATACAATCATCCGCAAAATTGTGAAATGAGCTAACTGGCATATTTTTTGTCAATTGAATAGTTTCCATTTTTTCTTCTCCTCGTAATAGTTAGTTAGTTAAAAAAACAACCATTTTGGCTAGTGGTTTTAACTATAATTGGCTAACATTTGTTACAAAACCTTATGAATCCCCTTTTTCAGTTGTAATCAGTTAATTTGCACAGTATACTAACTCTAAGACGTACTTTAAAAAGGGGATTGTCCATGATTATTAATAAACTTGACATTCGTGAACAAAATGAAGCGACTGTACTAAAAGCGATTATTGAAAATAAAAATATTTCCCGAGCCAACATCTCCACTTTAACCAAACTAAATAAGGCCTCGGTTTCGCAAATTATCAAAAACCTAATTGAAAACGATATCGTAGAAGAAGTTGGTATCGGTGACGCTAGTTCGATGGGGGGGCGAAAACCGATTCAGCTGCATTTTAATGGACGCTGCGGTTTGGTGCTTGCTTTTGATGTGGGCTATAACTATGTGACAGGGATGTTGGCCTATCTCGATGGGGAAGTGATTCGCCTCGAAGAAAGAAAAAATACCCCTATCAATAGCGAAAATATCTTGCCCACTGTTCAAAGCATTATCACCAATTTTTTAAGTCAGGCCCCAGTGACGCCCCATGGTCTAGTGGGGATTTCATTGGCCATCCACGGGATTATCAACGATAACCGCATCACCTTTACTCCTTACTACGATTTGTCTGGCTTGGATATCAAAGAACCCCTAGAGCAACTTTTCAGTGTGCCGGTCTTTGTAGAAAACGAAGCCAACCTTAATGCTGTCGGGGAATACTGCTTTATGACAACTGGCGACTACCAAAAAATTATCAGTCTGAGTATTCATAGCGGAATTGGCGCTGGCACAGTAGCCAATGGTTCTTTACAATCTGGCTCCCATGGCTTCTCTGGAGAATTAGGACACAGCACGCTTTTCCCTAATGGCAAATCCTGTCCTTGTGGTAATAAGGGCTGTCTCGAACAATATGCCTCCAACAGAGTGTTATTTGATACTTTTGCCAAATTAAAAGACTTGGATTTTGTTAATTCTGATATTTTTGCAGCCGCCTATAATGCCGGTGATGTGGATGCCATCCGTCTAGCCCTAGAAAATGTTGACTATTTAAGTATCGGCCTAAACAATATCATCGTGGCAGAAGATCCTGAGTTATTGATCGTCAATAGCTCTGTCTATCGTAAAATTCCCGATCTTCTTCCCCGGATACGTCGAAAAATGGTCTCTCGTTTTACGCAAAGTATCACCATTCAGACGAGCCTGTTAGGGGATCATGCCCCGCTATACGGTGGCATTGCCCAGGCTACTTCCCACTTTTTAAAAATCCAAAACTTAAGACTAGGAATGCTTAAAAAGTAAGCTCCTTCCAATTGCTCATGAAACTTCCGCTATCCAGGGCAAACGAATACGGTTCCATCGTTTTTTAAAGAAAGCCATCGAGTAATCAGCCGACTTGCTGATTATCCGATGGCTTATTTACCTTTCAAGGCAATGAGGCATTTTTTTACTCTTCTGTCAGTAAACGATGACAGATTGGTGCAGTTTGGGGATAAACATCTTGATAAATCTCATAAATTTTCGCATATTTTGCCACTTGTTGTGGATCAGGCATGATGTGTTTGTCATAGTGCACAAAAACCTCGGCACAACTTTCAGCATCTGGGAATAATCCCGCTCCGATAGCTGCTAACATGGCAGCTCCCATGCCTGGACCTTGTTCGGTAGTCAACGTCAAGATTTCAGCATCGAAAATATCTGCTTGCATTTGCAGCCAATCAGGGTTTTTCGCCCCACCACCAACGGAGACAATCTGTTTAAAATGGCGCCCCGTCGTATCTGCCATGATTTGTTGAGAATCCTTTAAAGAAAAAGTGATGCCCTCCAAAACTGCACGGCCAAAATGGCGCAATCGATGATGAGTGTCAATGCCAATAAAACTGCCACGAATCTTGGCATCACTATAAGGTGTCCGTTCCCCTACGATATAAGGAGTGAACAACAGCCCATCTGAACCAGCTGCCACAGTCCCCACATCCGCTAACAAGGTCGCAAAATCTTCTTCTGGCGCAAAGGTATCCCGAAACCAGCTCAATGAATTTCCGGCGGCCAAAGTTACGCCCATCCCATACAATTTGTCTTTGACGCTATGATTAAAGAGATGGAGTTTTCCTTGATAATCCACTGTTTCATCTGCTTCATAAGACAAGAAGACGCCACTTGTTCCGATAGAAGCCATCGCTAAGCCTTCTTTGATAATCCCAGCTCCCAATGCAGCACAGGCATTATCTGCCCCACCAGCAAAAATCGCTACTTCTTGGGTAAAACCAAATTTCAATTGCAATTCTGGTACTATCTTGCCGACTAATCCAGCTGATTCATGTAGTGTTGGTAAGACCGCTTCATCGATATCAAACTGTTTCAAAATAGCCGCTGACCAAACTTTTTCTTCTACATCCAATAACAATGTACCGGCTGCATCAGAGTAGTCCATCGAATATTGGCCTGTCAGCCAAAACGCCAAATAATCCTTTGGCAACATCACATGAGCCACTTTTTCCCAGTTGGCTGGTTCATTTTTTTGAACCCAACGAATTTTAGGCAAGGTAAATCCTTCGAGAGCCACGTTTTTCGTAATGGCTAACAATTGGTCCCCAAAAGTTGCCATGATTTCTTGACATTCTTTGGTTGTTCGTACGTCATTCCACAAAATTGCAGGACGAATAACTTGGTTGGCATCGTCTAATAACACCAAACTATGCATTTGACCGGAAAAACTAATCCCCACCAACGCATCCTTCATATCTGGACGCAAATCCAACAGTTTTGTCATCACAATTTCCGCTGCTTTTTGCCAATGATTCGGATTTTGTTCACTGTAACCAGCTTGTGGTGTATCTAAAGGATAAGCACTATCTGCTGATGCTAGCAGGTTCCCGCCCTCATCAAAAAGGAGTCCTTTTAACGCGCTCGTTCCGAGATCTAAGCCTAAAATTTGTTTCATAGCGATTATTCCCTTCTCTTAATTGACCTGGTGTTCAATTTGATAAGCATCCACATATCCTGTAGCCTGTGGTGCTGTTCTAGTAGCATATAGACCCATTGTACAGCCTACAAAACCACCAGCAATTTCTGTACTTAAATAATGAATAGCCACCGCTTCTGCGACAAGATGTTCTTCTTCAGCTACAATTACCTTGGCTGTCAGTTGTTGCAACGCACCGGTAAATTGCAATACGAAACGATCACCGGTAAAGGTCGTCCTCCCTAGTGTTTCTTCTACGCCAGCTAGAGTACGGATGAGCTGGGCTAGATAGCCATTTTCTGTTTCGGTAATTTCCAAACGTACATGGTAGTCATTGCTTTGAATCAACGCCAAGCCACATGCTTCCCCTTTGGCCAAGGATGGTTGGATATCGACACGAAAATGGTAATTCATCGCTTTTTGTCGTAACCCAATATAAGTGGGTGAAGCCACATCTGATAAAGTCGCTTCCCCGGGTGTCAATCGCAACCAGCCTGGACGAACAGTCCGATTGTAATCAGCAGGATGCGGATTACGCAAATAGACAAAGGCAACGTTTTCTTCAGCCAATGAAAACTGGCTTGTTTCTGGGACTGGACTGAGGGGCAGTGCATGTTCTTGGACGTCTAACAGCTGCCCATAACCTGGATTGACTACCGGCCAGCCGTCTTCCCAGACAACTTCAGCGAGAAACGTTTCACGTCCAAGATTGCTGTAACCTTCATAGTTTCGACTAGCCAAACAAGTCATATACCACTTGCCTGTTGTCGTTTCCACTAAATCCCCATGCCCGACATTGCAAACAGGAAAATCTTTACCCAAATGTCGATGAGTCAAAATAGGGTTATTGGGATTTCCCAAATAAGGCCCTGCCACTTGTTGACTTCGAGCAATCGTCACACAATGGTTAAAGCCAGTTCCCCCTTCCGCAATCATCAGATAATAATAGCCGTCTTTTTTATAAAGATGCGGTCCCTCAGGCCAAACTACATCTCGCATGGCCCCTTTCCACAAAGAAGTACTCACACCAATCAGACGCATGGTATTTAGATCAAGTTCTTGCAACCATACTTCCCAATCACCGTTGTAAGTGACACCTTTTGGATTCGGGCGCGTGCCTACATAATAACAACGTCCATCTTCATCAAAGAATAGACTGGGATCAATACCTGGAGCATCTTCTAAATAATAGGGATCAGACCACGGCCCCTTGGGATCGGTTGCTGTCACCACAAAGTTGCCACCATGAGTAACATTGGTGGTAATCATATAGAAAGTTCCTTCATGGTAACGAAGACAAGGTGCAAATATCCCTTGGGAATGCCCCGCCTGGTCTAAAGGTAACTGGCTATCCCGCTCTAAGACATTACCAATTTGTGTCCAATTTACCAAGTCTTTGCTGTGATAAATGGGAACACCTGGAAAATAAGCAAACGTCGAGGTCACTAAATAGAAATCTTCTCCTACCCCACAAACGCTTGGATCTGGAGAAAAGCCTTTCAAAACTGGATTAGTAAAAGTATTCATGGTTAGCCTCGTTTCTCATTTTTAATTGCTAAGGAAGAGGGACACCAGCTAGTATCCCTGAAATAAGGCGCTATTAAAATGAGTCAGCTAATTCAGTTTGTATGCTTTACTAACTTTCTAAATGATAAAACACCTCTCGGCACAAGTCAACCGCTTACAGAACAATTTTTTGTTTTTTTGCTACACCACTTCCCCTACATTAACCACTAATGAGCAACTATTGCGCGAATCCTTTACTCCCTAAAAAAAGCCGGTCTCACCACACCCGACAAATTCATCAGGCTATAGCGACACCGACAGACAAAAAATTCATTTTTCTTTTGACAGGGCTAGTTTAGCTACCGTCATGTTAATTTCTGAAGACTAAAGTTCTTTTTTACCTCAAAACCTTCATCTATCCCGCGTCAGATGGTCTCGTATTTATTTTTTCAAGGCTTGAAAGCGTAGAACCCTTTATAAGCGTAACTTTATGGATATACTTTACGCCCTGCTTGGTCGGCAATACCCGATTTTCGCCAGAAATAAGTATTGATTTGATCTCGCCACTCCACGGCCAGCTCTCGTTGCCATTGCAGCAACTCTTTGACATTTTGATAAGAATTCTGGTCAACATGAGGACCGATTTCTTCCCAAACAGCTTGATAGTCCTCAACTCGTTTAACACCTTCAAAATGCGTATCATAGATGTCTTGAATCAAGGTTTTGCCATTGTGTAGTCGATGCGTGTAGGGCACATGGTGAAACCATAACAACAACTCATCGGGACAAGTTGTTAAATCATTAAAGTAATCTCGGATAGCTGGCGCATATTGTGACACGTAATCCGTTCCTGAAGTTGTTCGATCATTGCCAATACCCAGATGGTCAGCAAAATGATACGTTCCCCACCGATCATATTCATAACCATCGATATTGGGCCCATCGTGGGTTCCTGGCGTCACCATAAAACCGACACCTCGAGGAGCTGTATACATGCCATAGGTTTCCCGAGAAGTCACCAAAAGATCTGCCAACTTTTTCGTTTGATCCTCAGCTAAATCGAAAGTTAAGCCAATCCAACGTTGGGCACAGTCTTGGGTGGTCAGCTGATTGTTCCAACACAGTTTGCCATAACCATAGAGATTGATTTGCATCAGCTTATGGCCAGTCCAGTTTTCTGACATGCCCACCACTCCTACGGCACAAATACCACTGTAAGCTGGTTGTGGTGAAGTGTTTTTCAATAATTCCTTCACTTGGCCTGGTACGTCTTCATTGCGACAATCAAAATCCAATGCTTCTTTCCACACGGGCAATTGATAATAAACGGCTTTTTGATGCCCCGTATATTCCTGAGTCAATTGAAACTCAATGATATGATTGGTCTTTCGCAACCCACTCAACAAAGGAGAAATGGGCTCTCGCACTTGGAAATCCAGTGGGCCAAGCTTAATTTGTAGGCTAACATTTTCAACAAATTTCCCATCCAAAGGCATAAAATGATCATACGCTGCTTTGGCACGGTCAATGCTACGGTCCCGCCAGTTTTGCTGATGATTATAAACAAAACAACGCCATACCAAATGTCCACCATGAGGTTGCAATAGCCTGCCAAACAGATTGGCCCCATCATCATGCCCACGACCATAAGCAAAGGGCCCTGGTTCCCCTTCCGAATCCGCTTTCACTACAAAGCCCCCAAAATCAGGAATATAACGATATAAAGCATCAATTTTTTCTTGCCAGAAAGCGATGACTTCTTTAGCAAGAGGATCCGCTGTTTCCAAACCACCAATCGCTTTAGGGGCAGCAAAGTTCACACTAAGGTATAGCTTAATTCCGTAAGAGCCCAAAATTTCATCAATCAGTCGCAATTCGCCAAAATGCTCCTCGCAAATGAGGGCTTTGGCTGCACCACGAACATTCACGTTATTAATTGAGATAGCATTAATTCCCACAGATGCTAAAAGACGAGCGTAGGACTCAATCAGTTGGTAATCCTTACGAAATTCATTGTCTTTAAAGAAAATGGAATCTCCGGCATAGCCTCGTTCAATTGTTCCATCCATATTATCCCAGTGATTAATCATCCGTAGCGCTTGGTCTGGCACACTTGTAAAAGAAGTGAAGGCTTCTCCCAATATCAATTTTTCATACAAGGCAAATAAGCCATAGAGTAAGCCTTTTGTCGTATTACTCTGAATAGCAACATGATTTTGCTCCCCTTTTACTCGATAGCCTTCCCTTCCCAAACACTCTTCTGTTACAAGTGAAAAGGCCAAGTCCCCTTCACTTGCTACTTCTGTTGTCAAATTCAGTAATGTGCCTACTTCTCGGCGAATACTTCTTGCCACTAAATCATACGCAGGCAATGAGAAATGTTGAAAAGAATGACTGGCTACTTTTCGTAACCAACATAAATCGCGAGTCATCAGTTCACCTAACCTTCATTAATTTTTTGTACAAGAAAAGGGGCCTAAAAAGACCCCTCAGCATTTAAACGGCTTATAAATAATCGTTCAAGATATTTTTCACATATTCGATATGACTGGATTTCAAGACAGGATCTTCATGGCTTACAGCATAGTCATACAAGCTTTCCAAGTCTTCTTCATCGTTCATGATTTTTTTGCCCAGACCTTCATTAAAGGAAGCATAACGTTCTTCTTTCAAATCATCGAAGAAACGATCTTCTTTCAATTTCGCTGCATTTTTCAATCCGCGAGCAAAGGTATCCATCCCAGCGATATGCGCCAAGAACAAATCTTCAGCTTCGAAAGCGGAACGACGTACTTTGGAGTCAAAGTTGATCCCACCAGGAGCGATACCGCCATTTTCCAAGACTTCGTACATCGCCAAAGTCACGTCCATGACATTGGTAGGGAATTCATCGGTATCCCAGCCCAACAAGACATCCCCTTGGTTGGCATCCAAGGAACCTAATGAATCATAGCAACGTGCTACTGCAATTTCGTGTTCAAATGTATGACCAGCTAAAGTAGCATGGTTCGCTTCCAAGTTCAATTTGAAGTCGCCTTCTAAACCGTAATGTTGGATAAAGGCCATCGTAGTCGCTGCATCAAAGTCATATTGATGTTTTGAAGGTTCTTTTGGTTTTGGTTCCAACAAGAATTGAGGTTTGTGACCAATTTTTTCGCCATAAGCAATCGCCATTTTGAAAAGACGAGCGATATTGTCTTGTTCAAGTTTCATGTTGGTATTCAGTAAAGTTTCGTATCCTTCACGGCCACCCCAGAAGACATAGTTTTCACCGCCAAGTTTTTTGGAGATGTCTAAGCCTTTTTTCACTTGTGCTGCAGCAATCGCATAAACTTCAGCGTTATTTGTTGAAGCCGCACCGTTAACAAAACGTGGATTAGAAAACATGTTGGCAGTGTTCCAAAGTAATTTAATCCCTGTTTGGTCCATTTTTTCTTTGATCAAGTCGGTAATTTCATCTACATTTGCAAAGAATTCTTCTAAGCTATCGCCTTCTGGTGCGATATCCACATCATGGAAACAGAAGTATTCTGCACCTAATTTTTCACAAATTTCAAAGAAGGCTTCTACCCGATTTTTGGCAGTTTCCATTGGGGTTTCACCAAACCAAGGGCGTTGGTTTACTGGATTACCAAATGGATCAGAACCATCTTGAGTCATTGTATGCCAATAAGCAATGGCAAAACGAAGATGATCCTTCATTTTTTTGCCCATCACTACTTCATCTGGATTGTAGTGGCGGAATGCAAACATATTTTTTGTGTCTGTGCCTTCATATTGAATCTTGTTGATACTTGGAAAATAACTCATTGAAAATCCCTCCATCAAATAGGTTGTTTAGTTTAACTAACTAACTTCTCTTAAAGGATAGCGCAACCTTTTTAAATTGTCAACCGCTTTCACGTATCTTTTTTTCAGTTTTTTTAAAGAAATGCGCTACTCCCACAGCTACCTTCATCCCCTCCTATTAATAAGAAAACAAGATTGCCTTGCTAACGGAGAATCAGCCGGATTGTAGACTTGGTATTAGGAGTTTTCACTTGTGAAAACTTTATAATACCAAGTCTAAAAAAGGCAAGCCCTCTTTCAAGGTTGCTTGCCTTTACGCTTTTGTATTTAAGCCTTGCTAGAAAAGTTGATTACTCCACCTTAGCCGGCTTTTCCTGATGCATCCAAGCTGGCAAATGAAATTCTTGTACGATACCGATGAGTTGTCCTGAAAGTATGACTGTCAGCAATGAAAAACCAATGCGACTCAAGGGAATATAGCTTAAAGACAATACCAAGACGACCAAATCACTAGCAAGGTAGGCCCACTGAATTTTCATTTTAAAAACTTTGGCAATACTCATGGCCATAGCATCATCTCCACCCGGGGCACCACCTGCTCGAACACAAAGCCCACAGCCAACCCCGACAAAGATAGCTCCTACTACTGCTGCCAAAAGTGGCGTGTCACCGATATGGGGCCAAAAAGGTCCGATTGCTTCAAAAAGACTATAACTAGCAGAAAAACCCACAGAAGCGACAATGGAATAAAATATGAACTCTCGCCCTAATATTTTCCAGCCAGCCGCATAACATAACATATTGAAGATGAACCCAGTGATTGCTGGTGACAAATGAAACCAATGATCTAGTAACAGGGTCAGCCCCAGACCACCACCTTCAGTCACACCACTGAAGGAATGGATATTAAATAAGCCAAAAGATAAGATTGTACTCCCCAAAATCACCATCACTAGTGCCCGGGGTTTAATTGTTTTTAACACAGTATTTTCCTCCAAAACAGATAAGTTATTTTTGTTGATGAATGTAACCAGCCTTATTTCACCAATTTGTACTCTTCACAAAACTGAATCAATCGTTGGTCTGGTCATAATTTTCTGGACTTATCTGTTTCGCTACAAATGTTTGCTCTTCTCTTGACGGGTTGCCGTAGCCTGTAGTTCTTTTGTAAAAGTTTCTAAGGCATCGATAAAGTCCGGCGAATAAGCCTGCAACGTTTGTGCTAATGCCTGATGCTCTGCTTGATAAACTGGTGCCAAGACGGTTTGTCCATAGACATGCCCTTGCTGGGTGAGGCGAATCGTTTTTTCGTTATTGTGACTGGCAGGCTCTAAACGGACGTAGCCTTGTGCCACGCATTCTTTTACGATCGTATTCAAAGTCGTCTTAGGGATCAGCCATTTTTCACTCAGCTCTTTTTGGGAATAAGCCATCCCGTCATCCAGTGCATAAAGTAAGGTTAAAGTATTTTCCTTAATACCAATCTCCTTACATTGGCGGGAGTAGACGCCATCGATAACATTGACTGCCAAAATCAAGCGGCGAATCTGCTCTTGCAAGTGGTCCGTCATTGGAAAAAGCTCCTTTTAACTAAAAATTAACCTGGCTGAACGAATTCGATTCCTTCTTGCGAGTTCAGTTAAAACAGCGATAGGATTCCCTTATCTTGAGTGGGCTCCGTCTGAATACTGAAAGACGCTAGTTCGCAAAGCCAAATCTATAAAAAAACAAGTACGAATTCGTACTACCGGTAAGTTTAGTGGGAAAATACGCTCTTGTCAAGCTTACTATAAGAAGGATTAATGAATTCTTTATCTAGAAACAGCCGAAAAATACCAACTTTTACGGTGCTATTTAACTAATAGATAGTTAAAGCCAAGTAAAGAATAACCTGCAAATACGCCATCTGATAGGATTTTGTGGTAAACTAAAAAGATGAAAAATGTCTGTCCGGCTCCTATCACTGACTTCTGACGATGATAGCAGTCCCAACAGCTAGCAAATATTTAACCGAGGTGAAAAAAATATGATCACAATGGATGATATCATCCGGGAAGGCCATCCTACGCTGCGGGAAGTAGCGGCTGAGGTGCGCTTGCCTCTAAGTGACGAAGATATCCAGCTTGGCGCGGATATGCTACAATTTTTAAAAAACAGCCAAGACCCCGAAAAAGCCGAAGAACTCCACCTCAGAGGCGGCGTCGGTTTAGCAGCACCCCAACTAAATATCAAAAAACGTATCATCGCTTTACACGTCCCTTCGAGTGATCCAGAGCATCCGGAACCAACCTTAAGTGAGGTTATGTATAATCCTAAGATTTTGAGTCATTCCGTTCAAGATGCTTGTCTTGGTGATGGCGAAGGGTGTCTTTCAGTGGACCGGGAAGTTCCCGGCTACGTGGTGCGCCATGCTCGTGTGACGGTATCCTACTATGACCTCGCAGGGAAGAAACAAAAACGGCGTCTAAAAAACTACGAAGCGATTGTCGTTCAACATGAAATCGACCACTTAAACGGTATTATGTTCTATGACCATATCAACGAAGGCAATCCTTTCGCCCTTCAACAAGGTGTGTTGGTGATTGAATAATTGATCTATTTTGGTCATACCTAAAAATGACTAGTCTTGGATTCGGGGAATCTTCCCCGAAAGACTAGTCATTTTTTATCGTAACTTACCAGGAAAGCTTTAGCAGCGTTTTAGAATTAAACATAACCAACCAAATTAAATCAAAATAGCGTGGAAACTGGTAAAATGACTCGTTATAAAAGTAGTTGTCCCGTCGTAATAATACTCAAAGAATTGGATTCACCTTTTCAGTACTCTCTACAGACTGAGCATTCCCTATCCTTAAGTCGAAAAAACTCCTTAATAACAAGATTTTGGCAAACTCATGTCTTGTTAGTAAGGAGTTTTTGGTGAACATTAGCTTTTTCTCGTAATAGATAATTATCAACTTCTACTTATTCCTGATACAGAATGCCTTTTTCAGCCAACGCCTGTTTAATTTGCTGAAAATCAGCTTCTGTTTGATAGCGAATCGTATGGAGATGGATGCCATTCGTCAGATTTGAAAGCAAGCGGGCATTGGAATTACGGTAATTTTTCATAAAGTCTTTGACGTCTTTGGCCGTCTTGATCCGTAAGCTACCCACCAGTTCGCCATAGATTTCATGCTCCACAATAACGTCTACCACTTCACCGCCATTAGTGACGATGATCTCTAGCTCTTCTTGGGTCTGACTAGCATCATGTTGAACAGCGATTTTTTTGGTCCGGCCTTTTTGATCTTTGGCCTGGTCCAGCTTGTAACCGCGACTAGTGGCGATGATTTCTTCACCGGCGGCCCGCAATAAAGCGACATCCCCTACGATAATTTGGCGACTTACGCCTAGCTCTTCGGCGAAGCGACTGGCACTAAGCGGTTTTTCCGATAGTTGTAAGCGTCGCAAGATCTCCTTGCGCCGGGCAGTTCCTTCTACCATCTTCCATCCTCCTCTCTTTTTCTTGTAACAAAGGCCGGTCTTACACGCGACTATTTTGGTATTCTCTTGAACGTTTCATAATGTCGGCAAAAGTGTCGCTGATAGTGTTGGCAAACTCAGGGTTGCTGACTTGCTTTGCCACACTTTCTAAAACGGCTGTTTCCCGCTCGCTATCCAACACCGGCGTTTTCATCGTTTTCTTGATCGTCACTACCTCATTGACGGCTACCATCCGTGCTTCTAAGAGCCGAACGATTTCTCGATCGATGGCGTCAATTTTTTTACGTGGTGCCGCAAGTAAATTTTCAGGGTTCGTTGGCGCCGATTCTTCCAACTCAATCTCCTTGATGACTTTGGCAGGATTGCCACCTAAAACCACGTTATCACCAAAAGATTTGGTCACTACAGCACCTGCTGCCACAACCACATTGTCCCCGAGAGTCACTCCCGGCAAGATGGTGACGTTCCCACCAAACCAAGCATTGTTACCGACTTTGATGGGCTTACCGCCTTCAAGACCACTGTTACGTTTGACAGGATGCAAAGGATGCGTCGGAGTCAAAATTTGGCAACCTGGTCCCAACATGCAATTGTCACCGAATTCAATGGGGCAAACATCCAAAAAAGTACAATCAAAATTAGCGTAAAACTGTTTGCCGACGCTGATGTTGTAGCCATAATCAAAACGGACATTTGGCTCCAAATAAGGGCGTCCATCCGAAGCACCAAACGCTTCAGCTAATAGCAAACTCCGTAGGCTAGCGTCAGCTTCTTGATTGATTTGGTTTAATTTCAGCCGAGCTTCTTTACGGTCAGCAATCAATTCAGGATCTGCCGAAAAATAAAGTTCTCCGGCAATCATTTTTTCTTTTTCGCTTTTCATAAGTCCTCCAGATTATTTCAGCAAGAAAACCTGCTTATGGTTAGTTAACGTTCTTGTCTTTCAGCTGCTATAACATCCTTATAGCAGCTGAAAAATATCTTCACCAGCACATTGTACCATGTCAAAAGCCACTGGCATAGACACTGGCGTTTGATTGATAGCGATGATTTTGGTCTTGGCTTTGGTATAGTGGATCAAGTCACAGAAGGGATGAACTTGAAAAGTCGTCCCTACCACTACGACGACATCCGCCTGAGCGACGGCTGCCACAGCTTGTTCGAGGATATCTTGGGTAAACCCTTCTCCGTAAAGCACGACTTCTGGACGGATTTGCCCACCACAAGCGTGATGACGATCGCTTTTTAAGTATTCTTGCCAAGAAACTGGCTGCCCACATTGACGGCAATGGCACTGATACAATGTCCCATGAAAATTCACCAATTGGCGGCTGCCGCTTTTCTCATGAAGGCCGTCAATATTTTGAGAAACCGTCCAGACTTTGCGCTCCTTTTCAGTTTCTAATTTCGCTATTTTTTCGTGAATCACATTGGGCTTGGCCTCTGGGTGGTAAAGATGCTTCACAAATTGGTAAAATTTGGCCGGCTCATGGAGTAAGCAATCATGGCTCAACAAATATTCCGGGGCCTCCAGACCGTGGTAAACCCCTTTTAAGGAACGATAATCAGGAATCCCAGAAGCAGTGGATACGCCTGCTCCTGTTAAAAAAGTCACTTTATGCGCTGCCAGAATCGTCGCAGCCACTTGTTCTTTTAGATTTTTCATGGTGCGTCACCTCAGTTTTTAGTATACCCGTTTTCATATGGATTTCCAAAATCTGTTTTTTTTCAACCACCTATGAAAAAAATCAAGCTAACCCCTTTTCATTTTAATAATTATATGATACGCTGTAGCAGGTTCGAATGAATTTTTATACAATATACAACAATTAGTTGCATAAAAGCTAAATTGATTGCTTTTCGGAAAGGAACTTTTTTATGAGAAAAATAACCAAACACCTGCTTGTCTATTTACCAATCATCACTTTACTTTTGAGTCTCTTTTCATTTTCCTCGATAAGTGCGAAAGCTGCCGAGACCACCGATCCCATCTATGAACGAATCCAAGAAAGTGGCGAATTGGTAGTCGGCCTTTCCGCTGACTATGCGCCTTTTGAATTTCACGCTACCGTCGATGGTGTCGATACGGTCGTAGGCTTTGACGTAGCAATTGCCGAAAAAATTGCTGCTGACCTAGGTGTCAAGCTAAAAATTGAAGAACTAGGCTTTGATGCCTTGTTGGGTGCCTTAAAAACCGGTAAAATCGACATGGTTATCTCCGGCATGAACGCCACGCCAGAGCGAGAAAAAGAAGTCAATTTTACTGATGGCTACATGACCGTCACTCAAAAAGTGATCGTCCGAAAAGCAGATGCCGATCGTTTTGCTTCTTTAGCTGAACTCAATGGAGCCAATATCGGCGTGCAAAAGCAAAGTGACCAAGAAGCCTTGGCTCAAGCCGAACTACCGGATTCTAACTTGACTTCATTACAAAAAGTACCAGATTTGATCACGAATTTAACCAATGAAAAAATCGATGGCGTCATCATTGAAGGGCCCGTCGCGGATGCCTATGTTCAAGTCAATAAAAGCTTGGCAATTGCTGATCAAGTAAAATTTCAAGATGGTAGCAAAGAAATGGCCGCCGCCATCGCTAAAAATGCTCCCTACCTGTTGAGCAAAGTCAACGAATCCATCGCTGACATCAAAGCCAACAATTTATTAGACGGTTACCAAAAAGAGGCCAACGAGTTGATGCTAGCCAATACGGAAGAAGGCTTTTTAAGTAAATACTTACCCTACTATGCCTCTGGGGCGGGCTACACTATTTTCCTAGCCTTCATCGGGGTCTTGTTCGGAGCAATCCTCGGGGCGGTATTAGCTTTGATGAAGCTTTCTAAAACCAAAATCTTTAAAGCCTTGGCGACGATTTACATCGAGTATGTTCGAGGCACCCCCTTATTGGTCCAAATCTTCATCGTCTATTTTGGAACCGGGGTCTTGGGTTTTGATATGTCGAAACTGGCAGCCGGCTGTATCGCCTTGGCATTAAACAGTGGTGCCTATGTAGCGGAAATCATCCGGGCAGGGATCAATGCCGTCAATAAAGGCCAGCTGGAAGCCGCCCGTTCCTTAGGGATGAATCAAGCCCAAGCGATGCGGTTTATCATCTTCCCTCAAGCGGTGAAAAATATCTTGCCAGCCTTAGGAAACGAATTTGTAACGGTCATCAAAGAATCTTCCGTCGTCTCTGTCATCGGCGTTTCGGAATTGATTTTCCAAACAGGCGTGGTACAAGGCGCCAGCTTCAAGCCGTTTATCCCTTATGTCATCGTTTCTCTAATCTATTTTGTTTTAACCTTTACGATTTCTCGACTACTTGGTGTTGCTGAAAGGAGAATGGCCAATGATTAATGTCAAAAATTTATCCAAAGCTTACGGGGAAAATGAAGTTCTTAAAGGCATCGACTTAGATGTGGCAGCTGGTGAAGTCGTAGTGATTATCGGCCCTTCTGGTAGCGGCAAATCCACGTTCCTTCGTTGTCTCAATCTTTTAGAACAGCCCACTGGTGGCATCATCGAATTTGAAGGACAAAATATCCTCGACAAAAGTGTCAGCATCGACCAATTACGCCAAAAGATGGGGATGGTTTTCCAGAGTTTCAATCTCTTTCCGCATATGACCGTCTTGGAAAACTTGACGATCAGCCCTCTCAAAGTCAAAAAAGAAAATCCGGAAACGGCTAAAGCCAATGCCATCACCTTACTGCAACAAGTCGGGCTAGCGGATAAAGCCGATGCGTATCCTGCAAGTTTATCCGGTGGTCAACAACAACGGGTGGCTATCGCCCGCGCTTTGGCTATGAACCCTGATGTGATGCTCTTTGATGAACCGACGTCGGCCCTCGATCCAGAAATGGTGGGGGAAGTCTTGGCCGTCATGCAATCATTAGCTGAAAAAGGCATGACGATGGTCGTGGTTACCCACGAAATGGGCTTTGCCAGAGAAGTCGCTGATCGGGTTATCTTTATGGATCAAGGAATTGTTCAAGAACAAGGGAGCCCTGAGGAAGTCTTTGGCGCCCCTAAGAACCCTCGGACCCAAGATTTTCTGCGGAAAGTGTTATAAATCTAGGAGGAGCTATCCCTGTTAAGAGGGACTGGCAGCACAGTTATTGGACTGTTTACAATAGAAAGTCCCGCCCCTTACTGCTAGCTACTAGTAGCGAGGGGCTTTTTTTAGCTATCAGCTTATTTCCCGTCAACTTGGCTCTTCTCATGAACAAACTGTCAAAAATTCATGAGAAATTGCCCATCTCAATTGTTTTTGACAAATCCAGATGCTACACTAGCCAATAACACGAGCCACCAGGTGATCAACGGCGGCTTGGATTTAAAAGTGAATATTCGCAAAATCGCCGGGTTTTGCCAACAATTTGTTGGAGAGGGTATCATCTGATAGGCCGTAGAAAGATGATGCACCCTCTATTTTTGTCTTGAGATTTAGGAGGAGAAAACCAGTCATGAAAGAAGTTCGCAGTTACGTCACTAAAAGTGTGTTAAGTACCATGGCCTTATCTGCCTATATTTTGGCGGATACCTTATTTGTCGCAAACGGTGTGGGCAACCTGGGACTCACCTCTTTGAATATCGCCTTGCCATTATTTAATCTAATCAACGGCTTAGGCCTACTGCTAGGAATGGGCGGGGCCACCTTATTTAGTTTGAAAGGTGGCAAGGGAAGCTATTTTTCCCAATTAGTGGCAACTGCTGCCTTACTGGGTCTTTGCTTTACTCTGGCAGGAATCTTTTGGGTCACGCCACTCGCCAAACTACTTGGGGACAGTTCTGCTAGTTTGCCTTTGACCGTAGAATATTTACGCTTTGTTTTGCTATTAGCTCCTTTTTTTATTTTGAACAACCTAGTCTTGGCCTTTGTCCGCAACGATGGCAATCCCCAACTAGCCATGATTGCCATGCTATCGTCTAGCTTGTTTAATATCGTTTTTGACTATATTTTTGTCTTTCCTCTAAACATGGGCATGGCGGGAGCAGCTTTAGCCACCGTCATCTCACCAATTTTAAGTCTGCTGATTTTAAGCTTTCATCGTAAAAAACCTCAGCGAAAACTGACTCTTGAACTAGCCCTGCCTCAATTGGCAACTATCAGTCGTGCTGTCCAATTGGGGATGTCTTCGTTCTTGACGGAAATGAGTACCGGTGTCAGTATCTTGATTTTCAACCAGGTTTTACTAGCTTTAAAAGGCGATGTGGCAGTAGCAGCTTACGGTGTTCTAGCCAATATCGTCTTGGTAGGTTTGGCGATGTTTACTGGGGTAGCCCAAGGGATTCAGCCATTAATCAGTCGCACTGCTGCCAAAAAAGACCAAGCTGCGGTGCAAGGTTACTTACGATGTGGTCTCAAAATTGCTTTGCTGTTGGCGCTTCTTTTATACGGAGTATTGCTAGTATTTCGCCAGCCTATCACCGGCTTCTTCAATCGCGATCAAGATCCCGTCTTGACGCAGCTGGCAGTGACTGGGATTCCACTGTATTTTCTTTCTTTTTTTGCTTCCAGTAGCAACATCTTATTGTCAATCTTCTTCTCAGCGATTGGCCGTGCCAAACAAGCCTTTACCATCGCCTTATTACGGGGGTATTTGTTAATTATCCCGATTATTTTACTCGCCAGCAAACTAGCGGGTATCACCGGTGTTTGGGGTAGCCTTCCTTTGACGGAGATGCTGACGATGGTCGTCGCTTATAGTTTATTGCACCAGACGCTCCACCCCAAGACTGTCCGTTCAAGGTCATAAAAAACCGGTTCAAGTACTTTTCAGTAGCTTGAACCGGTTTTTTAGTGGGCTTACTCATGCGCTAAACCTATACTTATCCGTCATAAAAGCCAAGAATGGCAATCCCTGCCATAATCGCGGCAATCACAACATAATGCTTGGCCGTTAGCCGTTCCTTTAAGAAGATACGCCCCAGCAACACTGACACGATGGCATAGGAAGAAATCAAAGGGGCGGTAATAACGGCTTCTTGGCTGGAAATCGCGCCAATATAGAAAAATTGCCCTAAGGTTTCAAAAATCGCTGCTAAGCCTTTGTCCCGTTCTTTAAAGACCGTGAAGGATTCTTTTTTCACTAGTTTCAAATACCCCCACAAAAGCAAACCGACGATCAAAAAGGTTAATTCATAGCTCATGTTGGCTTGGTCTTCCGGCAAAATCTGTTTGTATTCCAAATAATAGCTATCCAAGAACGTACCTAAGCCATCAATCACCATATACAAAATGGGGAACAAAATCGCCACGGCTCCAAAACGATATTTGGGGTCGAACTTAACTCCTTCTGCCGCCAACTCTGCGTCTTCTTGTTTCTTTTCAAAAATGGACAATAACAAAATTCCGATCAAAATCAGACAAATTGCCACAAACTGGAGGCCTTTCAAAGAATTGCCCATAATCAAGAAACCTAACAATGCGGTTACGGCTCCCGAAGAATTACTGATTGGCGATGAAATTGACACTTCAATATAGCGTAAACCAAAATAACCAATCGCCATCGATAATATATACATCGCCGAAACCGGTAAATAGATAATGAGATTTTTCCAATCATATGAAATTCCTTCATATACGCCGTAATACAAAATGGCATGGAGTCCCATCACAAGCCCCACCATGATAGTCGTCTTCATGGCGCTATGGGGATCTGCTGCATTATTGCCTTTTTTATAGAAGAGATCTGCCGTCCCCCAAGCTAAAATCGTGATCAATGCTGATACAAACCACATAGATGCACCCCATCCTTTCTTCAACATTCATTTTGATTCTTCTTAAAGTTATCTTAATCTTTTTTTCCGTCAAATATTAGTTATTCTTTACAAGAGAAAACTTTCATTTCATGACAAGAAGCAAAAAACATGCTAAAATGGCAAATGGAAATCCTTGCCAAAAAGGCTTCAGATGAAATGAAAAAGACCCGTTCACATTCTGTCCATTGACTTTCAATTGGATGTGCTCTTTTTTGTTTAGTCAGCTTGGCGGCAGCGAAAAATTTTAGCGAGGTGAAAAACCATGGTACCATTCATTATTTACTGGGGCATTATTCTTGTATGTATCGCCTGGTTGGCGTTAAGCGTCTTTTTCTCAGTTTTCTATCTAGCCAAGAAAGAAAACGGAAATTTATGGGCGTTTGCTTTGTTCAATGTGATTGCAGCGATTGTTTTGGCAATTACTTTGGCGATCTACCGCACATGGGGTTGGGGTATCACCCAATACTCTAGCTTGATTTATCTAGTGTTAGGGCTATTAGTAGCACTCACTTTGATCCAAGTAGTATTAGGTCGCGAACCAAAAGAAAAAATTGCCTAATTTTTTGATTTGGTAAAAGTCCTCTGAAGTTTCAGAGGGCTTTTTTTTAACTAAAGGAGTTGCGCAATAATCGCTACTATGTAGTCCTACGAGATTGCCTTCACCAAACGCCCTAGTTTCCCATCCAATAAAGTGAAGTAAAAAGACGTAGTTCACCTGCCACTTTTGATAATCAAGCAAAACTGACTCCTTTCTCGAAAGCCTGGCACCTTCATCTACCTTTCAATGAAATGTTTTCAAAAAATATTTCTGAAAACATCCCTTAATGATTGACAAGTGCCCTTGTATCCTTTAGACTCCTAACTATAATTATTAAAGTACTAAAATAAAAATTGAGATCATGACTTCACCATGTAGAGGTTGCGAAAGCCATTAATCCCGTCGAGCAAAGCATTGCGACGAAGCGGGTCTAGGGGATTTCGCCGAAACGTTGAGGAGATGCTAATCCTTAGTCGTTGGGCTGCAAATGAATAATTTGCAGACTGTCTTGGCTTTTGGCCAAGGTGCGCTATGTTTTGTGAGAGGTTTGTCAACAATTGCTTGTTCACAGCCGTTCCTAAGCATAGGGACGGCTGTTTTTGGTTTTTCGAGGTGTGTTAATGCTTGGGTCTGGATTTTCTGTTTTCGAAAGAGAACCGTTTTCGAAAACGTCATGACTGAGCAAGATGTCTGGATGCTTTGGACGCCTTACCCCAAAAAACTGGTTTTTCGGGGTGTGTTAATGCTTGGGTCTGGATTTTCTGTTTTCGAAAGAGAACCATTTTCGAAAACGCCATGACTGAACAAGACGTCTGGATGCTTTGGACGCCTTGCCCCCCAAAAAACGTTGCTTACTGAAGCTCACTTCGAGTTGCAAGAAACGCCACCTAGCGAGTCTATCTCAAAAAGGAGAGCATTATGAAAAAGAGAATTGCCATGTTAACCTTGTGGACAGTGTTGTTAGGCGTCTTCGGGCTAGGAGCTGCTAGCTCATCTTATGCCGACGAAAAAACACCGACCGACAAATTCCGAGTGGGAATGGAAGCGGGTTATGCCCCCTTCAACTGGACCCAAACCGACGATAGCCATGGCGCTGTCCCTCTTGGCAACGATAGTTGGGCAGGTGGTTACGATGTTCAAATTGCCAAAAAGGTAGCTAAAGGCTTAGGGAAAGAGCTGGTCATCGTCAAAACTGACTGGGATGGTCTACCGGTGGCGCTCCAATCCGGTAATATTGATGCGGTAATCGCCGGTATGTCCCCGACGGCTGAACGTAAAAAAGAAATTGGCTTTACCGATCCTTATTACCAATCTGATTTGGTGATGGTGGTGCGGGCGGATAGCCAATTTGCCAAGGCTACCTCCCTCGATGATTTCAGAGGTGCAAAAATTACCGGCCAACAATCTACTTTCCACTACACTGTCATTGATCAGATTCCTGACGTTGAAAAAGAGCAGGCAGTCAAGACTTTCTCCCAAATGCGGGCGGCTTTATTGTCCGGGGCCATCGACGGCTATGTCAGCGAACGGCCTGAAGGAGTCACTGCCGAAATAGCCAGCAAGCAATACAAAATGGTGGAATTTCCTGATGGTGCCGGCTTTAAAACCAATCCGGAAGATGTTCAAGTAGCAGTAGGTATGCGGCAAAATGATCCTGACATTGCCAAAGTCAATGAGATTTTGGCTGGGATTTCTGAAGCGGAACGCCTGAGTTTGATGGATCGGGCCATTAAAGAGCAACCAGTGGCGAAATCTGCCGAAGACAATGAAGCCGCCGGTGCCAAACCAGGTCTGCTGACCGATTTTAAAAACATTTGGACACAATATGGTGGCTTGTTCCTTCGAGGAGCCGGTATGACTTTATTTATCGCTTTGATTTCCACTGTGGTTGGGACCATGATTGGTTTGCTGATTGGTGTTTTCCGTACCATTCCCGAAGCAGTTTCCAAAGGTCGCCGCACCTTGCAACGCTTCAGCAATTGGCTTTTGTCTGTTTATATCGAAGTGTTCCGAGGCACCCCGATGATGGTTCAAGCGATGGTTATCTATTACGGCTTGGGGATGGCCTTTGAGATTAACCTCAATCGAACCTTTGCTGCCCTTTTGATCGTATCCATCAATACTGGCGCCTATATGTCTGAAATCGTCCGTGGCGGGATCTTTGCCGTGGACCGTGGTCAGTTTGAAGCGGCGCAAGCGATTGGCATGACCCATGGCCAAACCATGAAAAAAATCGTGATTCCGCAAGTTTTGCGTAATATTTTACCAGCTACCGGAAATGAATTTATCATCAACATCAAAGATACTGCCGTCCTTAGTGTGATTTCAGTCGCAGATCTCTTCTTCCAAGGAAACTCTGCCGCCGGAACCAATTACAAATACTTCCAAGTCTTTACTATCATTGCTGTGATGTACTTGATTATGACCTATACGATCACTCGTATCCTCAGAGCCTTGGAACACAAGATGGACGGCCCTGCTTCATACGAAAAAACCGCTACAAATTCCATCCAATCTGAACTGGAAGAATAGGAGAAAACCATGACTGAACCCATCATCGAAATCAACCATTTGAAAAAAAGCTTCGGCGACAATGTCGTCTTAAAAGACATCGATTTCACCGTCAATAAAGGAGAGGTGGTCTCCATCATCGGTTCTTCTGGTTCTGGTAAGTCCACCTTGCTCCGCTGTATCAACTTATTGGAAACCCCCACTAGTGGTGAAATTCACTATCGTGGTGCGGATGTCTTGCAAAAAAATTACAGTCTCACCAAATACCGTACCCATCTCGGCATGGTCTTCCAATCCTTCAACCTTTTCAATAATTTGAACGTCTTGGAAAACTGTGTCACCGGTCAAACAACGGTCCTAAAACGCAACCGCGACGCAGCCACAAAAACTGCGATTGCCCATCTGGAAAAAGTCGGCATGGGCGCCTTCCAAAATGCCATGCCTGCACAACTTTCCGGTGGTCAAAAACAGCGGGTCGCCATTGCTCGCGCCTTGTCGATGGATCCGGATGTGATGCTTTTTGATGAACCGACTTCGGCTTTGGACCCAGAAATGGTCGGCGAAGTCTTGAAAACTATGAAAGATTTGGCCACTAGCGGTTTAACTATGGTAATCGTTACCCACGAAATGGCGTTTGCCAGAGATGTCTCTGACCGAGTGATTTTCATGGATCAAGGGGTGATTGCTGAAGAAGGCACTCCCGAAGAAATCTTTGGAAACCCCAAAGAAGCCCGTACAAAAGAATTCTTACATCGGGTGTTAGCTGAAGAGACAGAGTAACAATTGAAAAATCAGTCTTTCCCTCGACACCTACATTGATTGGTGTCGAGGCTTTTTTGGCGACAGCGCTCACGAAAACAAGTTGTAAATTTTCAGAAATTTAGGTAAAATAACCTTTATGTGACAAAGCTTTTGGTGAATTTACCCACGCCTGACAACCTTCACCACAAGATTGCCACCATTATTTCAGGAGGATTAATTATTCATGGAACAACAAGAATTATCCCGTAGTCTTAAAAATCGCCACGTCCAGCTGATTTCCATTGGCGGAGCGATTGGGACCGGTCTTTTCCTAGGATCAGGAAAATCCATCCAACAAACCGGGCCCTCCATCCTCTTGGCCTACATGATTACTGGCGGTATTTGCTTTTTGATCATGCGCGCCTTGGGGGAACTGCTTTTATCCAACACCAACAATCATTCTTTTTTGGATTTTGTCGCTGAATACCTAGGTAAGAAATGGGCTTTTCTAACCGGCTGGACTTACTGGTTTTGCTGGATTGCGATATCTATGGCGGATCTGACCGCTATGGGGATGTACGTTCGCTACTGGTTTCCCAACATTCCCCAGTGGTTACCGGAAATCTGTGCTTTAATCCTTTTAGTCGCCCTCAATTTGATCACCGTCTCTTTATTTGGAGAACTGGAATTCTGGTTCGCCTTAATCAAAGTAGTGGCGATTGTGGCCTTGATTGGGGTCGGTGCCTACATGATTCTCACCAATTATCCAACCTCGGCTGGTAGCGTAAAGCTTTCCAATATCTGGACCCATGGTGGTTGGTTTCCTAAAGGGATCAAAGGGTTTCTCCTGTCCTTTCAAATGGTGACTTTTGCCTTTGTCGGTATCGAAATGGTAGGGCTAGTCGCTGGTGAAACCAAGGATCCGGAAAAGGTTTTACCAGAAGCGATTAACAATATTCCTATTCGCATCATCCTCTTTTACTTAGGCTCGCTGTTAGTCATTATGGCCATTTACCCTTGGGATAGTTTAGATACGAGTCAAAGTCCTTTTGTCGAAGTCTTTTCGGAGATTGGTATCACCATGGCCGCCACCATCATCAATGTGGTCGTCCTCAGCGCTGCCGCTTCCGCCTGTAATAGCGCCATCTACAGCACTGGTCGCATGATGCGCTCGCTGGCTCAGGAAGGCAGTGCCCCGAAATCTTTTGTCAAACTAACGAAACATCAAGTGCCCGCCAATGCCATCTTCTTCTCAGCAATGGTAATTTTCATGGCAGTCGTACTGAATTACGTGATGCCTAGCCAAGTCTTTACCGTGATCACCAGCATCGCCACGACCTGCTTCTTGTTCATCTGGGGCATTTTGACTTATACCCATATGAAATACCGGCGCAGTATCCGAGGCAAGCAAGCCCATAGCTTCAAGATGCCTTTTTATCCTTTAAGTAACTATCTGATTTTTGCTTTCTTACTCTTTGTAGCTATCGTCTTACTTTGGTCAAACGAAACGCGAATCGCCGCCTTGATTACCCCAGCCTGGTTCTTATTGTTACGAGGCATTTATTATGTGAAATACGAAAAACGAGCCAGCGATGATTAAAATCGCGGCTCGTTTTTTTCGTATTTACCATTATTCATTTGACTTCAGGGCTTCGATCATATGGATGCCTTTCAGTTTAAAGTGGGTGACCACTGAGACAATGCCCGTAAAGATCACCGTCAAAATCGCCGAGACCAGATAGCCTTGCCAATGAATCGTCACTGGGAACAAAAGCGTTTCTGAAGAGGCCATAGTTAGGATAAACCAGGTTAACAGACGTCCGATGACAAAGCCTAATAGAATACCGACGAGGGTAAAAGCCACCGTTTCCCGCAACAAGTACATGGTGACTTCATTGTCAAAAAAGCCCAAGACTTTGATGGTAGCCATTTCCCGTTGCCGTTCACTGATGTTGATATTGGTCAAGTTGTACAAGACCACAAAGGCTAAGACTGCCGATAACAAGATAAAGACAAAGACGATGGGACCGATACTTTCAGTCATACTGTCTTGTTTTTTCAATTGTTCCGACATAAAGGTGACATTTAAAACTTTCCCAGAATCATATAACGTTTGCACTAATTCTTTATTGGCTGCGGCTTTGGCTTCTTTGGTACGTAGCAAATACGCATTTTGCTTGGCCTCAGTACCAGTCAGTTTTTGGTAATACGCCGGGGACAGATACAGTGTATGTCCTAGATAATTATCGAAAACTCCCGCTACTTCGATAGGGTATTCCTCCCCTTGCGAATCCGTCATGGTGAGGGTCCCCCCCTGACTCACTTTAAAGAGCTTGGCTAGCTGGCGACTGATCACCGCTCCTTCTTTGGGCAACTGAAGGTCGTGGCCGTCAAGATCTCGCAACGTGACAAAATTTTTAAAAGTTTTGCTGGTTGGTGCCACCACATTTAAGGTGGCAGTTTGCTTAGTCGTCCCTTCATTTTTAAAGGTCACTTGTTCGGTAGTTAAAGGTAAGATTGCCGTGACTGCTGACTGATTGGTAAGCAAGCGATCCATTTCGGCCAGCTGCTGATCATCCAGCGCCTCTAAGGAAACAATGCCATCATAATGCACCAGCTGATCAAATTGCACGGTGCTCGCTGCAGGTATCGAATCCTTCAACCCAAACCCCGCTATCATTAAACCAGTACAGCCAGCAATCCCAAAAATCGTCAAGAGCCCCCGCGCTTTGTAGCGGAAAATATTCCGATAAGCGACTTTTTGATTGAAATTCAGGCGACTCCACACGGCTGGGATACGCTCTAACAAGACCCGTTGGCCAGATTTTGGCGCTCGCGCATTCAAAAGGGCTGTCGGTTTTTCTCGCAAATCCCGTAACAGCACTAAACTAGAAGAAAATAAGGTGGAGAAAGCAGCGGCTACTACTGCAATCAGTATTGGCACAAACCAATAACGAATAGCGTATTCCGGATAGATATATTGCTCTTGTAACATGCTAAAGACTACTCTTGGTAAGACATGGGTCCCTACAATAACCCCTAGCACCGATCCAATAAAGGTGGCAATGAAGGCGTAGAGCATGTATTTAGCGGCAATTTCTCCATTGCGATAACCCAATGCTTTTAAGGTACCAATTTCCCGCCGATGTTCTTCAATCATGCGGGTCATAGAGGTAAAGATGATCAAAATCGCAATCAAGAAGAAAAAGACGGGAAAGACATTGGCAATCGCATCAATCCGTACTGCCAAGCTTTGAAACTCATTGAAACCAGGATTATCCTGCCGTTGAGTCAGTAGATAATTGGGTTTCTCCAAAGTTTCGATTTTCCCTTTGGCATTCTCCAATTCCACTTGACCTTCCATCAACTTTTTACGATTTTTCGTCAACTCGGCTTGCTTTTCAGCGAGTTCTTTTTCGCCAGCTTCTAACTGTTCGCTAGCCTCATCAAGCTGCCTTTGACCAGCTGCCAATTCTTGCAAACCCGCTGCCAACTGGGACTTGCCGTCTGCTAACTGCGTTTCACCATCAACCAGTTGGGCCTCGCCAGTTGCCAGTTGTTCCTTTGCCGATTGTAATTGAGCTTCACCATCAGCCAGTTCTTGTTGGGCAGCATCTAGTTGGGCTTGCCCATCTGCTAACTGCGTTTCACCAGTGGCTAGTTGTTCCTCACCGCTTGCCAGTTGCTCTTTTGACCTGGCTAATTGTTCGGCGCCAGCTGTAGCCGTTGCTTCGGCCTTACTAAGTTGCGTTTCCTGAGCGGCCAACTCTGCCTCGCCGGCTCGCAACTGTTCTTGGCCGGCTTGCAACTGCGTTTGGGCCGCTTGCAGTTGGTCCGAGCCTTGCTGCCACTGGCTTAAGGCTGTCGCTAATTGAGCTTCAGCTTCAGCCAGTTGCTTGTCGGCTTCTTCTTTGCCGACAGTCGCTTCTAATTGACTACGCTGTTGGTCTAAGGCAGCTTGTTGCTGATCTAACTGAGCTTTGGCAGCAGTCACCGCCTCTTGCTGACTAGCTAACTCTGCTTGCTTGTCCGTTAGTGCTTGACGTTTTGCTGCCAATGCTCTTTTACCAGCTGCCAGCTGTTCCCGCCCGCTAGCCAGTTCAGCTTGGCCGGCTTGTAGTTCGGCTTCTTTGTCTGCTAACAACTGCTTGTTAGACTCTAACTCTTGGCGTTTTTCAGCTAGTTGTTGCTGCTTTTCGGTCAAGGTTTGTTGTTGCGCTTCCAGTTCGGCTTTGCCGGAAGTTAACTCGGCTTCTTTAGCTGCTAGCGTCTGTTTGTTGGCTTCCAACTCTTTTCGGCTTGCTACCAGTTGAGCTTCCTTTTCTGCTAGTTCAGCTTGACTTGCGGTCAACTTTGCTTGATTTTCCGTCAAAGTTTGTTGGTTGGTCGCTAATTCTTCTTTACCCGACGCAAGTTCGGCTTTGGCATCATCAAGTTTTTGCTGACCCTCTTCAATTTCTTTGATGCCATCTGCGACTTTCTTTTCTTCCGGCGAAAGCTTTTCATAAGCCAAATCCTTCAGCTCTTCCAGTCGCGCTGGCTGACGCTCATCCAAGACTGCGGTCAGACGGTCTTCTTGTTTGGCCAACTGGGTTTTGTAGTCATCAGACGTCGGCGCATACTTGGTCAAATTGGTAAAGCTGACATAAAGAATGCTATAGGTCTCTTGCTCAAAGGCGGCTAATGGCACATAAGCAAAGCCCGCGACTTGTCCGTCCCCTACATTGGTGACGCCTCGTTCACGATTGTCCACATAAATCGGTGAATCACCATAACCCACGACCGTAAATGAACTTTCCTGCAGCTGGTCATCTTCCAAAGTCAGCTCTGTACCGATGGGATAAGTCTTGGCCAACATCCGATCTAACAATAATTCATCGTTTTTCTCCGGCAAGCGCCCTGCAGTGACCAGCGGCTGATTTTGACTGTTTTGCCCCTGGTAAGAATAAACTTGCAAATTCAACTGTTTCTCGGCTTCGTGAATCGCCAAACGCTGGCCGAGCTCCCCTTTTACATGTCCTAGCGCTTCCACTTCCTTCAAGTCATTTTCGGATAAGCCTGCTGTAGAGACCACCTGAATATCGGAAACCTTTTGTTGGGTAATCATCTCATCAGCCGTGTGATTTAAATCCGGACCGATGGATTTGATTCCCACAAACAACAGCACACTCATAAAAATAATGATCACGATGGCGGCAAACCGCCCAAAGGAATCGCGGATATCCCGCCAGACGGTTTTCATATATAGCTTATTTTTCATCCGTCTTTCGCCTCCTACCAAACAATCTCGTCCACCGAAGTAGGTGCGGGATTTAATTCCACCGAACGTACTTTAGCATCATTTATGCGAATCACACGATCAGCCATGGGCGCCAAAGCGGAGTTGTGGGTGATAATCAAAACCGTCTGTCCCTGCTTACGACTAGCATTTTGCAAGAGTTTGAGAACTTGTTTGCCGGTTTCAAAATCCAAAGCGCCGGTGGGTTCATCACATAACAACAGCTTGGGATTTTTCGCCAAAGCGCGGGCAATCGCCACCCGTTGTTGTTCACCACCAGAAAGCTGTGCTGGAAAGTTTTGTTTCCGTTGAGACAAGCCCACCTGATCCAAGACCTCATCCACCACTAACGCTGCTGGCGCCACCGCAGTAGCCAATTCAACATTTTCCTTGGCGGTAAGGTTCGGCACCAAGTTATAAAATTGAAAGACAAAACCCACATCGGTGCGACGATATGCGATCAACTCTTTTTCTGTCATCTTTTCAATATGTAATCCATCCACGATGACTTCCCCTTCTGACGGTTGGTCCATCCCTCCAAGAATATTCAATACTGTGGATTTTCCTGCCCCACTAGGACCGAGAATCACTGCTAGCTCACCTTTTTCGACGGTAAAGCTCATATTTTGATTGGCTTCAATGGTCGTTTCCCCCATTTGATAGCGTTTGTATTCATTTTTTACTTCGATAAAACTCATCTCTGCGCCTCCATTCTTCCAACAGCCTGTTGAAAATATGCCATACTGTCAGTATAATGAATTTGAAAAAGGTGGGCAATACGCAAATCCCACCAATCTGTTATTAGATCAACACATTTGTAAAATCTGTCTAAATAATAACCAAAATTTAAGTCGTCTTGCTTCCCCTGAAGTTGCTACCGCTTTTTTCGAGCCTTTTTAAAGGAGTGATGAACATGGCTGGCATCAAAAACAATCGTCGCACCCAATATACCCGCAAAGCTATTAAAGAAGCCTTTTTGTCTTTGTTAGCTGAAACCGAATTAGCTAAAATTACCGTCACCGATATTTGCAAATTGGCGGATATCAACCGAGGGACTTTTTACCAACATTATCATGATCCCGCTGATCTTTTCCAACAAATCGAGCAGGAGTTTGTGGACCAGATGTTACCTTTATTGGTGATGCGCCCCAAGGATCACCTAGAAGAATGGCTCACCCGCTTTATCGAAGCCTTATTGGACAATGCTGTGGTAAGTAGCCAGATTTTGAAGGATTATCAAGATAGTCGCCTATTAGCGGTCACTTTCAACGAAGTCCACGATTTAGCCATCGAAGAATTTCGCCTACGCTTTCACGAAGACAATCCCCAGCTGTTGGAGTATTACTTTGCCTACTTCGTCAAAGGAACCATCGGCACCATCTTGCAATGGTTGGAAGACGGCATGCCAGTTTCCGTCCAGGATTTGACTACGATGCTGACGCAGGTTTTACTGCCTCGAGGATGAAAAACTAACTTTTCAAAAAGCCCACTCCTCCTTGGTGACAGGGCTTTTTTGCTGCTTCAGAAACTTATCAGGATAGCGGAAATTGTACAGAAGCGGGCCCTTTCGTTATACTAAATGTAACGATTTCCAGAGCTGTGTAGGGATTTTTATGACGCCTAGCAAAAGCACCAAGAGGATGGGATTCATTTATCCTTCTATCGATCACGCCCCCTCAAAAAGGAGATGCTATGAAAAAAGACAATTCACTAATCGACTTTCTAGGTGGTAAAACCGCTTATTTTATTCTGGGATTGATTTCATTAGCGGCGATTACCTTGTTATTATTGCAACAAATAGCTTTTGTGTTTCGACCCTTTGCAGTGATTATCGGGACGACCTTGCCTCCAGTAATTTTTGCCATGATCTTGTATTACGTTTTACGACCGGTGGTGGATTTTGCTGAAAGAAAGCAGGTCCCCCGCCTGCTTAGTCTGATTTTATCTTACGGCATTTTGCTGGGCTTACTAGTGCTAGGTGGGTTTCGCCTGTTTCCCGTCTTACAACAACAGGCGGTGGACTTGGTAGCAAGCCTGCCTGGCTATGCGAAAGACTTCCAACACAGCCTCGAAAATTTTCTCAGCCAAACGCCATTTGCTCCCCAATTTCAGCAAATGATGCAGTCACTAGATTCCATTACAGATGATATCTTTGCCTTTATCAGTGACAATTGGCAAGACGGCTTTAAGGGACTAGGAAGTATTTTTTCCACTCTTTCAACGGTGGGAATCACATTATTCACGGGCCCAATTATCGCCTTCTTTTTAATCAAAAATCCCCAAAAAATCCACGATAGTCTGATGGCTATCATCCCGCCGCGTTTTCGTCAGGATATTCAACAGCTATTGACGACAGCGGATCAACAGATAGGGGCCTTTTTGAAAGGGCAAGTCATCGCCTCCGTCTTATTAGGGATCATTTATTGGCTATGTTTTTTGCTTATCGGGTTACCCTTTGCGACGATTATCGCCTTAGCAGCTGGCATTTTAAATATCGTTCCTTACATCGGCGCCTTTCTCGCTTTTTTGCCGGCACTTTTTGTCGCTTTTCAAGACTCCGGTTTTATGGTGATAAAATTTGTCATCGTTTGGTTTGCTGTCCAACTTCTTCACGGAGATTTAGTCGTCCCGCGGGTTTTAGGCAACCGTCTAAATATCCATCCTATCACGATTTTAGTGGTTTTATTGGTGATGGGGGATCTGCTGGGATTCGTCGGGGTGGTCTTCGGGATTCCCATCTACAGTCTCATCAAGATTTTAGTCGTCTTTACATTTGGCAAATTCAAACAGCGTTACAATCGATTTTTTGGTGACCATGGCAAATACCAAGAAACCGACTTTTTCGATGAAGGTTCCTAGCTATTCCTTAGCTAAACCATAGCATTCCAAATTTGCTTTTCAGGAGGTTCTTATGAAAGTAGTTTTTCATGTCGATGAAGTAAATAAATGGTCGGAAGCGACGAGCAATATCCGCAACCTACTAGCGGCAACGGATAACGTGGCGATTGTCCTTTTGGTAAATGGAAAAGCCATTGAAGGCTATCTCGATGCCGCCAATGAGACACTTTTGCAATCTAAGCAAGTGACTTTCCATGCCTGCCATAACGCCATGAAAGCTCATGGCATCACACCGCAGCAACTCCCAGCAAATGTAGAAGTCGTGCCTGCTGGTGTCTTAGATTTGATTAAGCTTCAACATTTGGGATATGCCTATATCAAACCTTGACCTTGCTCCAAGGGAAAGCTAAAGGTGCGTTTGCCCATACCGTCATTTCTAGGGGGCGAACGCTAAGAAAGACTAGCAAATGTCCTTAGAGTAAGTGACATTTACTCTAAGTTTGAAGCCCAAAGGAAAATGACGGCACGATACGCCCCTTAATCCCTGATACATCAGCCTTTTTGGAACATAATTTTTATCTATGAAAAAACGGGCCTTTCCTCAACTGGAAGGGCTCGTTTTGTTATCTCATTCGTTTACTTAGGCCTCTAATCCTCGGCTACAAGGAGAAATATCACAGATTTTCGCGACAGCAATTTGAGCCGTTTTAATCACTTCCACTGTACAAGTTTTTTCAAAAATAGAAACAATTTTAACTTGCTCTTTGCCTTCCCCGCCAACTAACTTGGCTTCATAAAGGCCATTTTTTTCAATTTGACTTTTATCCATCCGCTACACCTCAACTTCCTTTCCAAGGGTTATATCACGACTGTTTTCCAATGTAAATAGTTCCCCTCGTTTGTTCCCAAAAATTTCAAAGTTTATTCGTAAATCCCGGTCATTGCCTTCTTTTCTCCCAGCCAAAGTCAGCTTGACTAGCGGTCTGCTCCTTCGCTAAAGATTTTTTAGTTTCCCAAATTTTTATTAGAAAGCGCTGTCTTTTTTTGGCGTAACGTGCTACTCTTGATGGAAATATAACGTGTCCTGATAAGGGAAAAATCCAGGTTAGTTTAGAGAAAGCAGATGATATGATGAAAACGATCCCTGTTACAGAAGCCATCGGTAAGCGTCTTTGTCAAGATTTGACTCAGATCATCCCCGGTGAGAAAAAAGGTCCTCGCTTTCGCAAGGGCCATCTGGTGACGGCAGCGGATGTACCCGTACTGTTAGCCATGGGAAAAGCCCACCTCTATGTTGAAACAGAGCGCCCCGGCTGGCTTCACGAAGAAGAAGCCGCCCGCTTGCTTTATGCGCTTTGTGACAACCAATATTTCACTCCTAGCGAAATCAAGGAAGGGAAAATTGAGGCACTGGCGACAGCAGATGGTCTTTTGCAAGTGGATCAGGAACGCTTAGTCTTAGTCAATTCCTTTGGTGAAATGATGATTGCTACCAAACCTAGCTATTTTACCCTACGCAAAGGTGAGGTAGCTGCTGGCATGCGGGTCATCCCTTTATATATCGAAGCAGAAAAATTACAGGCAGTCCGTCAAAAAGTCCATAGTCTTAGCTCTGAGCCCTTGATCCAATTAGCTCCCTTCACACCCAAAAAGGTAGCAATTCTAACCACCGGGAGCGAAGTGTTTCATGGGCGCATACAAGATGGTTTTGCGCCGGTTTTAAAGGAAAAATTAGCTGCCTACCCCACTGAAATTATTTTGCATACTGTTTTGGATGACAATAAAGAAATGATTGTTGCGGCCATCCACGAAGCTGAAGTCGCCGGGGCGGATATCATTTTATGTACCGGCGGCATGAGTGTTGACGCCGATGATTTGACCCCCGGAGCAATCAAAACCGCTGCTAAAGAATTGATCACCTATGGTACCCCGGTCTTGCCAGGGGCGATGTTTGCCCTTGCTTACGGCAAATCTGGCGCGGCCATCATGGGGCTACCAGGGGCCGTGATGTTTTCTAAAAAAACGGTCTTTGATTTGATCTTGCCGCGAGTGATGGCTGATTTACCAGTCACTAAAGCAGAGATTGCTCAGTTAGGCTACGGCGGGTTGCTATGAAGGAGTGAACTGCAGATGTCACCGCTATTACTATCCATGAAAACCGCCGCTGTCTCCGGTGGGATTACCTTTTTTTTCGGATTATTTGTGGCCAAAGGAGTCAATAGCATCAAATCACCGCTTCTGAAAATGGTGATTGATGGCTTGCTCACCTTGCCTTTAGTATTGCCACCGACAGTCGCCGGCTTCTTCTTATTGGCGCTATTCGGTGTCAATCAACCCGTGGGAAGGTTCTTTCTAGAGTTTTTTGCATGGAAAGTTGCTTTTTCGTGGGAAGCGACGGTCTTGGCTGCGACGGTAGTTTCATTTCCTTTGATGTATCGTTCCGCGCGGGGGGCTTTAGAACAAGTGGACCCCACCTATCTCGCTTGTGGCCGAACTTTGGGATTGTCGGAATGGTACCTCTTTTCCCGGATTCAACTGCCCTTAGCTGCCCCAGGGATTCTCTCTGGAGGGATTTTAGCTTTTGCACGAGGGTTGGGGGAATTTGGTGCCACCGCCATGATTGCTGGCAATATCGCTGGAAAAACCCGCACCTTGCCGCTATCCATCTATTCATCAGTAGCCGCTGGACGCATGGCAGATGCCTATCACGAAGTTGGACTAATCGTCGTCTTTTCTTTTGTCGTGGTAGTGGCGATGAATTACTTCACCCACCGTTCAAAAAGGAAGGTGGTTTCATGAGTATCGATATTCAGATTACCAAACGCCTCAAAGAATACACGCTACGGTTCGAATTTCATTCTCAAAGACAACAGACCGCACTACTAGGGGCATCTGGTTCAGGAAAAAGCATGATTTTAAAATGCATCGCAGGTATTGAAACCCCTGATGAAGGCTATATTCGCATCAATGGTCGTACCCTGTTTGATCAAGCAAAAAAAATCAATTGCAAACCACAAAAACGACGGGTGGGCTATTTATTTCAAAATTACGCACTGTTCCCAAATTTCACCGTCGAAGAAAATATCGCCTGTGTCTTGCCGAAAAAAAAGCGCGCCCAAGTTGCTGATTTATTGGCCCGCTTTGATCTCACTGGGATTGCCAAGCATTACGGCGAACAGCTTTCCGGCGGTCAACAACAACGGGTGGCTTTGGCCCGGCTGATTGCCTCAGAGCCGGAAATCTTACTGTTGGACGAGCCCTTTTCAGCCCTAGATACCTTCTTGAAGGAAAAAGTCGAATTGGAGATGAAGCACTTTCTCGCCCAGTATGCTGGTGACGTGCTATTAGTCACCCACAATCGCAACGAAGCCTATCGTCTATGTGAGGATTTAGTGATAATCGATCAGGGCCAAAACCTCGAAGCTGGTCCACTCAAGGATATCTTTTCTCATCCCCGCTTTTTAGCAACTTCCAAATTGACCGGCTGTAAGAACTTTTCTCCGATCAAACAGCTTGATGGCCAGCACCTATTCGCCAAAGATTGGGGCCTAACCCTGAAAGTCCCCCAACCCCTGACGCCAAACGTAACCCATATCGGTATTCGGGCCCATTGTTTTAAAGCTGTCGAAAAGCTGTCGGGAGAGAACTGTTTTCCTATCCAGCTCTTGGATCAGACCGAGACCCCTTTTGAATGGCGTCTACTCTGTCAAACGCCAGAGGGGCAACACCCCCTCTGGTGGAAAGTGAATAAAGAACAATGGCCAACGCATTTTTCGGGTTTTCTACACATTGCCCCCGATGAAATCCAGCTATTAGAAACCAGCTCTAGCGACGATGAAAGGAAGTTTCTGTTATGAGAGAAAAATATCGAGTAGCGGTGCTTACCGCTAGCGACCGCAGTGCAGCAGGTCTCCGAGAAGATGTAAGTGGCCCCACCATCGTAAATGCTTTCGCTTCAATACCCTGTTTTACTGTCGTAGCACAAATCATTTTACCCGACGATCAAGCCGGCTTATCAGCCAAAATGCAACAACTTTGTGATTCTGGGGCGGTGGATTTGATTCTGACTACCGGTGGTACCGGGTTAGCTCCGCGGGATCAAATGCCGGAAGCCACCTTGGCGATTGCACAACGACTGGTCCCCGGTATTGCCGAAGCATTGCGCTACAACAGTCTCCAAATTACCAAACGGGGGATGCTCAGCCGGGGCGTGGCCGTCATCCGCAACCAAACCTTGATCATCAATCTACCGGGGAGTCCCAAAGCGGTCAAAGAATCCCTCGACTATCTAGTAGATCAATTGCCTCATGCCCTCGGGCTTCTACAAGAGGGACCGGCGGAAAATCAACAGCATGAATAACAACAGAAGCGTTCTTCTCGACGATGGTCGGTGAAGAACGCTTTTATTTCTAGAGCAAGGTATTATAAAATTGTCACAAGTCTTTTCTTATTTCCATCCTTTTAACGGAACAACTTTTCAGCAGATCTTCAAAATTCGTTGTATTTATTTAAATTTTCTGTTATTTTTGTAGCTATCTACTAGTATGACTTAGGAGCGAAACTATGGAAAAAAAACTCACTTTCAAAGACTACCTTTTTATTGGTTCCATGCTTTTTGGCCTTTTCTTTGGTGCCGGCAACCTGATTTTCCCCGTACATATGGGCCAAGAAGCTGGGGGCAATATCTTTTGGGCCAACCTTGGCTTTCTGGTCACTGGGATTGGCTTGCCGTTTCTAGGTGTGGTGGCTATCGGGATTTCCCGTAGTAACGGCCTCTATGATTTAGCCACTCGGGTCAATAAACACTATGCCTTCATTTTCACGATTTTATTGTATCTAGTCATCGGGCCGTTCTTCGCCCTTCCCCGGCTAGCCACGACTTCTTTTGAGATTGGCCTAGCTCCCTTTCTACCCAAAAGCACTCAACCGGTCTGGCTGGCACTGTTTAGCCTACTGTTTTTTGCCTTTGCTTGGGCCTTTTCTCGTAAGCCGACAAAACTACTAAACTATGTGGGCAAATTTTTAAATCCGGTTTTTCTACTTCTCTTAGGTATTTTATTGGCCTTTGCCTTTTTCAAGCCCCTAGGACCGATTAGCACCGCCCCAGTACAGCCTAGCTACCAACAAGATGTCTTCATCACTGGTTTTACGCAAGGATACAATACTTTGGATGCCTTAGCCTCATTAGCTTTTGGGATTATCATCGTCACCACCATCAAAAATATGGGCGTGACCAAACCTTCTGCCATCGCTATGGATACTGTAAAATCTGGTTCTATTAGCATTTTGCTGATGGGAATTATTTACTCCTTGCTAGCATACATGGGTACGATGAGTCTCGGACAATTCCCCATCAGCGCAAACGGTGGCGTGGCCTTAGCTGAAATTGCCAACTACTATCTCGGGACTGGTGGTAGTGTGCTTTTGGCCTTGATTGTCATTGTCGCTTGTTTAAAGACAGCCATTGGGTTAATCACCGCTTTTTCAGAAACCTTTATCCAGCTGTTTCCTAAACGGAGTTACCAGTTTTTCGTAGCTCTAACCAGTATTTTACCTTGCCTGTTTGCCAATATTGGTCTGACGAAAATTATCGAATTTTCCACACCAGTCTTGATGTTTATCTATCCTTTAGCCATCACCTTGATTTTATTAGCCCTACTCAGTCCCTTGTTTAACCATCGTTCTGAAGTTTATCTGGTGACTACCGTGATGACGGTGCTAGCAGCGATTTGTGATGGGTTAAACGCCGCACCAGAAATCATTCGCAATACGTCAGGGGTAGAACATATCCTTAAAGCAGCGAATCGTTTCTTGCCCTTCTTCGATATCGGTATGGGCTGGATTTTACCAGCTACGATTGGTTTCGTCTTAGGGTTACTCTGGACTTTCATCAAAAAAACCAACCAATCCGTACCAAATTAAATCTGCTAGTTCGACTTTTGTAGCAAATGTAAGAAATATTCATTTTTTTGATAAATTTCACACAAAATATGACTTACGCCGGAAAACCTGACCTTAATTAGGGTTTTTTGGCGTTTGCTTTTTGTCAAAAATGTGCTGGCAACTGACAGTTTTTAAGAAAAAAGGTACAATAAAGTCAAGGAGTAATCGAATGGAGGTTCTTTTTTTATGTTATACGAAGAAATGATGATGGACTCGTCCACCTTATTAAAATTTAAGTTATTCAAAAAGATCATGTTCTTAGGTAGTCAGTCCTATCCTATTGCGGTCATCGCCAGTGATATGAATCTGAATTACCAACAAACTGTTATTGATTTAACCGATATCGACAAGGAACTGGCGGCTATGAATCCCGACCACCAGTCCATTCTACTAGGGGGCGGCAAAATTAACTGCCAAAATCTCTCCTGCACCATGGATGAATATCGTTACCAATTGCTAAAATCCTCTGTTCCTTTCCAATTTATTCTATACTTTTTAAACGAAGAAGCTCCAACCATTGATGATTTTTGTGTCAAATTTTATGCTAGCCGCTCCACCGTTTCTCGTAAAATTGCCAAACTTAAACGATACCTGAAAGACCGTCACCTTCGTTTTACCTATACCGAAGCGGGCATGTCCGGAGATGAACGGGTGATTCGTCTCGCCTTGTTTGATTTATTATGGCTAGGAGTCCGCAGCATCGAATGGCCCTTTACCGTCAGTGAAGAAACGGCTGACCGCCTAGTGGAAGGTTACGCAAAATATTTCCCATTGGCTCGTACTTATGTGGGGCGTCATGAGTTGAAGTTCTTCGCTGCCATCTTCTACCAACGCATCCAAAAAAATAAGTTTGTCCGCTACGACCAGGCGTACAACTTTTTGATGGAAGATAACAGCTACTATGACTTTACTTCCCTTAAAGATATGATTGATTTGGAAATGACTGATGAACAACTCAAAGCCGAGTCTAGTTTTATCTTCTTTTTGGCCCATCTCTCTCCATTTTATACCTTAGAAGATGATGCTACCTTGAAACAAACCATCAAAGACTTCGCTCATCAACCAAATCCAGTCATTCGCCTCGTCCGGGATTATCTTGATTTTGCCAAGCAAGAGTTTTTTGCTGACGATCCCAAACTGCTGGACTATCCGATAATTATGGGTAATTTGATCAATATCAGCTTTGGTTATTACATCATCAAACGCCCCTTCCCTACCATTCAACAGTTGGTGGAAGGCAATACGGAAAATCTGCGTAGTTTGAAAAAAATCGAAAACACGACCCAAGAATGGTTTTACAACCTCAGTCAAGAAAGCGACTATACAAGCTTTATCACTGAGGAAAACTATCCCTTGATTGCCAAATCCTTTACGGAAGTTCTCTTGCCTTTTGTCGATTTAAACAAGGAGTCAGAGAAAGTCATCGTCGGGATTGCTTTGGAGCATAACTACCTCTTGGTGAAAAAAATATACAGCTATCTATCAGATTTACGTTTTGTTGAAGCAGAACCTTTCGATAGCACAAAGATTAACCACTACGATCTTGCCATCAGCTCTTCTTTATTGCTGAAAAAACGTTACCCCAACAAGAGGTCTTCTTATGGGACCATGCCGGTGATGAAAACCAATTGATTGCATTGTACAAACGACTACGACAACGATTTATTGCAAAAAACGAATAGGAGGTTAGCAACATGCGTTGGAAAGGTGATCGAAAAAGTTCCAATGTGGAGGATATCCGCGGTTCCGCCTCCTCAGGTTTTGGTGGATCAAGCTCATCAGGTGGAGGGCTCGGCTTCCCAGGTGGGGCCATCGGAGGCGGTGGTATTGGTGTTATCTTGATGATTGTCTTCTCCCTCTTCTTTTCTGGAGGAGATTTAGGCTCGATTTTAAGTGGGGGCAATGGGGCCGTCTTTACCCAACAAGAACAGACTGCCAATCAATCCAACACCGCCACCACTAGTACCGATGATCGTAAAGAATTTGCTTCCGTCGTCTTTGCCCATTTGGAAGACTATTGGAACCAGACCTTTACTGATTATGGCAAAACCTATCATGATCCTACCATGGTGCTCTTTAGCGGCAGCGTCCGCTCAGCCTGTGGGACAGCAAGCTCGGCTGTGGGGCCATTTTATTGTCCCGGTGATCAAAAAGTCTACTTGGATTTAAGCTTCCAAGACGAACTAGCAAATAATTTTGGAGCCTCTGGTGACTTTGCCATGGCCTATGTCATCGCCCATGAAGTCGGTCACCATGTCCAATATGAACTAGGCATTTCCGATCAGATGGAGCAAATTCGCCGCAAAGTATCAGAGATGGAATACAACAAATACAGCGTTCGTTTAGAATTGCAAGCCGACTACCTAGCGGGCTGTTTTGCCAAGTATCTAGCCGGTGAAACCTACAACGGCAAGTCTATTTTAGAAGCTGGTGACATCGATGAAGCCATCTATGCCGCCAACCAAATTGGTGACGACACCTTGCAAAAACAAGCGCAAGGCTACGTCGTTCCTGATAGCTTCACTCATGGCACTTCCGCACAGCGGGTTGCTTGGTTTAATCGCGGCTATCAATATGGCGATTTGGAACACGGCGATACCTTCTCAGCTTCAAATTTAGATCTATAAACAAGAGCCACCACTTAGAAAAAATAGTCTAGTGGTGGCTTGATTATTCAAAAACTTAAGTAACTTTTTTCACAAATAATTCATATGTCTCTTGTAATATCTAAGCATACCAACAAACAACCCTAACTAACACTTTTTCATTTTTAACTCCTTTCCCGCCAGCCTCCAACTGGCGGGCATTTTTTGGTTTTTTAGGAGTAAGTCAGGCTATTCTTAGGCGTATCTGTTTTCAAAGAAGAGTGCTTTGAACACTCGGATAGTTGTCTATGATGAAAAGTTATCTGGACACAACGCTCCTACAAAACGGATTTGGCACAATGAACAAACGCCAGCTCCGTGAGAAATCAGGGCGTTCTCTACGTGACAGTCGGAATTAGTTTTTCCTATCGTGATGTTTAACAATTTCCTTTGATTTCCATCACAGTTCCTTCACATCCCTTGGCTATGATATAGACATACCAACAAACAACCCTAACACTTTTTCATTTTTCTCCTCTTGTCCGCCGACTGACCATCGGCGGACTTTTTCTTTGATTGACCTTTTTCTTTGCAAAATACTGCCCAAGATCCGTGTACGCTTCTTGGACTTTCCTTAACAAATCCCCTTACTTAAAAAATATTTCCCTCATACTTTCTTCAAATCTTCTGGGTATGATATAGACATACCAACAAACAACCCTAACACTTTTTCATTTTTCTCCTCTTGTCTGCCGACTGACCATCGGCGGACTTTTTTTGATTGACCTTTTTCCCTTTGCAAAATACTGCCCAAGATCCGTATACGCTTCTTGGACTTTCCTTAACAAATCCCCTTACTTAAAAAATATTTCCCTCACATTTTCTTCAAATCTTCTGGGTATTATATAGACATACCAACAAACAACCCTAACACTTTTTCATTTTTCTCCTCCGCCCGTCGACTGACCATCGACGGGCTTTCTCTTGGTCTTGAGCAAGTAGCACTTCCCCATCGTTTTTACATTTTCCCACTACCGTCATACAAAAAGAGACGCCACCGAAGTAGCGTCTCAGACCGTAGACAAATACCGTTTCGAGTAGCCATTATCGCTACTCGAAACGGTATTTTTTAATGAAACTATGTATTTACTATTTTAAACGGATCAATGTATATGTCCGTCTATCTCATTTCTTCCTACCTACCATATCCAGGTGGCTATCTTTTTCAAATTCATCATCGCAAAAACAAGCATCACGTAATGTTGATTTTTTATCAACCCGTGAAGCTTTGTCCAACGTAATCCATGCTTTTCCTTGCCATCTGCAAAGATTCGTTCTACCGTCTCTTTTCGTTTGGAATACTGCATTTTGTTGTATTTTGTATAACGGAGTTCTTCTGCTTTATCAAGGTACGGTTGCCATAAGTGCCTTTGGATAATTTTTTGATGTCCTTGACTCTCGGTACATTTTTCTAGCATAGGACAATTCGCACATTTTTTCTTATCTGATAGATAGTTCCTGTAGCCTTCTCTGTTTAGTGTTCCCGCTCGCAAAGTCTCATCTGCGGGGCACAGGTATTGATCGTAGTACTCATCATAAACAAAGTCTGGTTTTCGAAATGATCCTTTTTTTCCTCTCGGTCGCGTATAAGGAAGAATGGGGCGTAGCCCTTCCTCATCTAAATATTTCGCAATAGCCGGTGTTTTATACCCGGCATCTGCGGCTATTCCGTAAGGATGATAGAATGGAAGGACTTTTAACCCTTCAACTAGCGATGGAAGAATTTGGCTATCATGTATATTTCCTGGAGTAACTTGCATTCCCAAAATAAACCCATTTTTATCGCAAGCTGTATGTGCAGAATAAGCAAACTGACGCTCTTTTTCTCCTTTAACAAAATAGCCACTTTCAGAATCTGTCGTACTAATATTTTTCAAGGAAGGTTCCCGCTCTTCGGAGAAGTCAAAAGGCTTTTTTCCAGCTGCCACACGTACCTCGTTGATTTCTTCCTCTAGTTTTGTCTGATAAAACTTTACTTCTTGTTCAACTAGTACTCGTTCGCCGCTATGTTTATTTGCGTTTACTTTGATGTGTGTGGAGTCAATAAAAATGACTTCATCATCGATGAAACCCTTATCGTGCGCTTCATTGAGAATATGGAAAAAGATTTGATAGAACACATCTGTATCTTTAAATCGTCGGATATAATTTTTTCCGAAAGTGGAAAAATGTGGCACTTTTTCGGAAATCTCTAGCCCGAGAAACCAGCGATAGGCCATGTTGGCTTCGATTTCTTTGATTGTTTGGCGCATCGAGCGGATCCCGAATAGATATTGAATAAAGACCATCTTGAAAAGAATGACAGGATCAATGCTCGGCCTACCTTGGCTAGAGTACATTGATTCGACAAGAGGATAGATAAAGTCGAAATCGAGTGCTTTATCAACCTTTCTTACAAGATGATCTTTAGGGACCAAATCTTCAATTGAAACAATTTCAAAGCAATTTCTAGAGTCTGTGGTACGTCTGGTCATCATAGCCAACACCCCTTGATATCACTGGATTTGTTAGTTTCATTATATCAAAAAAAGACTGTAGACTTAAGTCAGATACCGACTTTGTCTACAGTCTGAGACGCCACCGAAGTAGCGTCTCGCCCTTACCTTTAGTATTCAAAAAAATAGTTACTAGCCCCGCGTCACACTAGTCTTTGCTCCATGTTTATCCAAAATACTCAGCTTTCGCACCCGTGCCAAGGGAACCATTTGAATCGGTGCCCCTTCAGCTGGGAGTTTTACAGGGATTAGCGGTGGAGTGATTTCTTTCGTGGCCATCCATCCGGTAATGGTTTCGTAATGATTAGGATCGTAGGCTTTTTCCACCAACAAGACCACGATACTGTTTTCCATAGCTGCCACTTTGAGTTTTTCAATCATCTCTGCTGTTATCGCAGCCTGGCGAGTCTGTTGGTCCGGCTCATCCAAAAGACTTTGCCACAAAGCGTAGGAGGTATTGATGAAAAACTCCCCAAGTGGACCTAATTTACTTTTCGTGGTTAGTTCTTGCTCCTCATTTTGCTTCTGTGTGACCATTGCCCACCGTCCTTGTCTGCTTTTCCTCTGCAGGACTCAGAAAGAAGTACCTATCTGACCTATCTGACCTGTCTGACCTGCTAGTGATGATTGCTAAATATTTGCACCCAATAAGGCAACCCCTCCATAATCAGTTGGCGAGTCTCCTCGAAGTCTCCTGTATACCAGGGATCAGGGATTTCGGCCATCTCTTTTCCTGGAACCACACTCATATACCCATGAATTTTCTCAGCAGTTCCATGTGGGGCTATCGCTTGAAGATCCGCAACATTGTTTTGGTCCATCCCTATGATATAGTCATATTTCCAAAAATCCTGAGAAGTAATCTGCCGCGCTTGCATCTGACTGCTGTCAACGCCAGCTGCCCGCAGAACTTTTTGCGTTCCCGGGTGGGGAGAACTCCCCACCTCCCAACGACTAGTAGCTGCCGAATCCACCTCTACATCCAGTTGTTGGCCCTGACTATAGGCACGCATCAACCCTTCTGCCATGGGGGAGCGACAAATATTTCCTAGACAAACGAACAAGACCCGCGTCGTCATCTTACTGATTCTCCATTTCTATTTGATACAGCTGTGAGCTGAAAAATTCGGTATCCTTTGCCATTTGAAAAAATTGCGTAGCCAAATCCAGTGGTGTCTCCTGAAAACCCTCGCGAATCCAAGCCACTAACATCCCACTACAGCCATAGGCAAAAAAGCGTCCGTAAAATTCTTTATCCCGGTCTGAAAGCAACTGCTCATGGTCGACATCTTCAAATAGCCGACGAAACAAAGGCATCACAATCTGGGAAAACGACTCTTCTAATAAATCCCGTTGGTAAGCCACCGTCGCCTGATAGAAGGCCCCTTTTTCTTTCATCGCCTTTAACATTTTCAAGGCTTGCTCTTGCCAGTTTTCCAAACTCAACTCAGAAGAAGTCAGATAACCCAAGGAGTCTGTCTGGTAAAACCAACGCAACAACTCTTTTTTATCAGAAAAATGATAATAAAAGGTTTGGCGATTGATTCCCGCTTTTTGCGCAATTTCTTGGACGGAAATCTTATTGATTGGCTTGTCTTGAGCCAAAGCTACCAACATCTCTGCAATCTCTTCTTTGGTATGATAGGCACCTGCCATCTGCTTCACCTCTTCTCATAAGTACATACGCTCATCTTTAGCTAGAATATGGGTAGCCAAAGTGTTCATAAGCCAGCTGGGTTGCAATCCGTCCCCGCGGCGTGCGCTTTAGAAAACCTTTTTGGATCAAATAAGGCTCATACATATCCTCAACTGTTTCAGTTTCTTCACTGATATTTACTGATAAAGTGGATAAGCCCACCGGACCGCCACCATATAGTTCAATCATGGTCCGAATCAGTTTTTGGTCTACATAATCCAATCCCGCTTGATCTACTTGCAACATCTGCAAAGCTTGGTCAGCAATTTTCCGATTGATGATTCCATTGGATTGGACTTGGGCAAAATCCCGTACTCGTTTTAGCAACCGGTTGGCAATCCGCGGGGTTCCCCGAGAACGACGGGCAATCTCCAGAGCGCCTTCTTCCACGATTTCTGTATTGAAGATGTCTGCTGAGCGCAGGACGATTTCTTGTAAATCCTTTTCTTCATAATACTCCATATGACTGACAATGCCAAAGCGATCCCGTAATGGCGCCGACAACATCCCTGCCCGTGTCGTCGCTCCTACTAGAGTAAACGGCGGCAGCGGAAAATGGACCGGATGAGCTGTCGGACCGGTACCCACCATGATATCCACGTAGAAATCTTCCATCGCCGAATAGAGCATCTCTTCTGCCACGCGAGGCAGGCGATGAATCTCATCGATAAATAAGACATCCCCGGGTTGGAGTTCATTTAAAATTGCGACTAAATCCCCCGGCTTTTCAATGGCCGGACCACTAGTGGTGCGAATAGCCACCTGCATCTCATTGGCAACCACCATAGCCATGGTGGTTTTCCCCAAACCTGGTGGGCCATACAATAGCACATGGTCCAACGCTTCTTCCCGCTGTTTGGCCGCTTGGATATAGATGTTTAATTCATTTTTTACCTTGTCTTGACCGATATATTGAGCCAAAAACTGAGGTCGTAAGGATTTTTCGATGATTCGTTCATTATCATCGGCATTTTCCGGTGACAAGATTCGTTCTTCTGTCATAAACTTCACCTTTCAATTGCTGAGCAGCAGGGCCATAGTCCAGGTTATTTCATCATTAATTTTAAGCCTTCCCGCAAGTATTCATCCGTCGTAGTCAAGGCGCTAGTTTTCAATTCTTTCTCCACCCGTTTGACTTCTTTTGCTGAATACCCCAAGGCTTCCAACGCTTGCAGGGCCTCTGTCAATGGCGTCGTTTCTGCTGTGACCGCTTCTGGTTGATCAAAATCTCCGGCCAGCAAGTCGTCATGGGCAAACTCGCCAAGTTTTCCTTGTAAATCCAAAATCATCTGTTGAGCAGTCTTCTTACCAACTCCGGGAAATTTCACCAAAAACGTCACATTCCCTGACTCAATAGCGTTGACCATACCGGTGTGATCATCATTGGCCATAATCGCCAGACCACTCTTAGGCCCGATACCTGACACGCTAATCAGACGCAAAAAGAGCATTTTTTCTTCTGGTGTTTGAAAGCCATACAAAAGATGCGCATCTTCTCGGATCACTTGGTGAACATAAATCTTCACCTCTTTATCCATCTGGCTACTGAGACGATAAGGGTTGCCCATCGCAATCTGATAACCGATGCCGTGATTTTCCAAAACAATATATGCCGGTGTGATGGCTGTCACCCGACCGATGATATAATCAAACATAACTTTTCCTTCCTAGACATGTACATACGTTCCCCCTATTGTACCACAAATCCCCGATGCCACCAAACCAACTGGTAAAATTTCGGCGATGCAGATGCAGCCCTTTTTTACCTTCCCGCTTGCTTATTTCCATCGGTAATGACACCAAAGAAACGGCGCTCCAACAAGGAAACGCCGCCATTGAGACAAGCTGACTATTCTACCAAATCCAAATATTCCCCATAACCAGCGGCAGCCATCTCCTCATAGGGAATAAACCGTAAAGCCGCCGAGTTGATGCAATACCGCAAACCACCTAATTCGGTAGGTCCATCGCTAAAAACATGACCCAAATGAGAATCGGCCGCCTTACTCCGTACTTCCACGCGATGCATTCCATGACTAAAATCGGCCTGCTCACGAATCTGGCGGCGACTGATGGGTTTGGCGAAAGCCGGCCACCCACAGCCAGCGTCATATTTATCAGCGGAGGAAAACAACGCCTCCCCACTGACCACATCCACATAGATCCCTTTTTGGTAAAAATTATCATATTGGCCAGTAAACGGTGCTTCTGTAGCATTTTCCTGGGTGACGGCATAAGCTTCTGGCGTCAGCCGCTGCCGCAACTTCTCCTGTTCATTCATCTGCTTCACGACCTTTCTAGCTATATTATAGCCTCAGCCGACGGACAACTCTTGCTATTTGCTTAGACGCAGAAAGCTTGTCGTAGGACCGATAAACGCCAAGCCCTCCATTTGACAGTTGCCAGTCTAGCTACCGTCAGCGCAATAATGACGGAGCTAAATTTTACCATTTTTAAACAGCAGAATGACCGTCTGATTTTCCTTCTACACGTCTGTTATCTTCGCCTTTTCGATACCTCATTTTTAAGCCCTTTATTGGTTAGGGTATCAAAAGTAAAAACTAGAATAATTGAAAAGAAGCGTATCCTCCAATACTGTTTAATGGAGGATACGCTTCTTTGGCTTGCGTCTCACGCATAGTAATATTCGGTTTGGCGAACTAAACCTAGGCTTTTGTCACAGACCTTGTTGCTTACGATTTAAATTTTTTCAACAGTTGATTCACCACGCCGACGGGAAAGCCGACAATGCTGTAATAATCGCCGACAATCTGTTTCACAAAGAGACTGGCGCCCCCTTGAATCCCATATGCTCCTGCTTTATCTGCATACTCGCCACTTTCCAGATAGTTCTGGATTTCCTCATCTGTTAGCTCAAAAAAAGTCACTTCCGCGGGAACCAGAGCTGTGGTGATTTGCCCTCCTTGACGGATCACTAGGGCAGTGAAGACTTGATGGACACCACCGCTTAAGGCCCGCAACATGCGGTAGCCATCTTTTCGATCCACAGGTTTACCGAGAATTTCTCCTTGATTCACCACGATGGTATCACAAGCGATCACGATAGCTGCTGGATGATGAGCCGCTATTTTTGCTGCTTTGGCTTGAGCCATTCGCATCACGTAGTCTTCTGGTTCATCACTGGGTTGGATTGTCTCATCTACATCCGCTGGTTCAATCAGAAAATCTGTCACCAAATAACGCAAAAGCTCTTTTCTCCGGGGAGACTGAGATGCTAGGATAATTGCCATGTTGCCACCCTTTCTCTTACAAACTATCTTTCGTCCGATGAGGATCTTGAATTCGTTTAAACATTTTTTCCATGTCACTGTTGGTAAAGTGGATGAGCACCGGCCGGCCATGAGGACAGTTAAAAGGATTTTCGCATCTTGCTAAATCCTCTAGCAAAACCCGGGCTTGAAGATCGTTCAAATGATGGTTGGCTTTGATGGATCGTTTGCAACTCATCATGATGGCGGTAGCTTCCCGAAACTTTTTGACACTGACTGTACCGGTAGTTAACAGCATATCGATCATTTCTCTGACGATACTTTCCTCTTCCCCTTCTGGATACCAAGTGGGATGGGCTCGCAAAATAAAACTATTGGCACCGAATTCTTCTAAATAAATACCGACTTCTTGCAATAAAACCAGCTGCTCTTTTAGTTTCAAAGCATCACTGTTGGGATAATCCAAGACGATGGGTACGAGCAAATCTTGTAAATCATTGCTGACCTCACCAATCTTTTCTCGGAAATATTCATATTTGATGCGTTCTTGAGCGGCATGCTGATCGATAATATACAGCCCTTCATGACTTTGGGCAAACAAATAAGTCCCATGCATCTGCCCAAAATAATCCAACTGGGGAAAACGTTCTTGAGGCACGGCTTCAACTTGTTGAAGGGCTCGTTCTAAAGACTTATCCCCATCTTTGGCAAAATCAAATTCTGGATGCAAATGAGTTTCTTGTTGATAACTGAAATCCTCGTCTTCGGCAATTGCCTCTTGTGGATAAGTTTCAGCCGGGGCCGCAGCCATTTCCTTCACAGCTTCCTGCGTTTCAGGAGATTCTTCTGAAATCACGGAAAAATCCGATTCCTTTGCTTCCGATTTTAAACTTTGTGAATCAAAAGTTGGTGGAGTATCTCCTTTTTCCCCAGGGTTCTCCACAGGTTTATCCACATCTTGTGGATAAGAGCCTTTCAAATAGAAACTACTCGTTTTCGCATCAAAAGCCAAACCGGTTTTTGCTGTCGTCCCTGCTTCCGAAGCTGGCAATTCCATCGCTAACTGTTCTGGACGTTCTGCCACCGGCGGCAAGGGCTGTTTCTTTTTAAACCCTAAGTTGTCGGCGGCATTCGGAATCAGATTTTGAGAGGCCAAGACCTCCGTAATCCCCTGACTCAACAAAGCCATCAATTCTTTTTCCTTCGACAGACGAACTTCTTGTTTCGTGGGATGAACATTGACATCCACTAGCAATGGGTCCATGGTAATCTCGATCACCGCGATGGGAAAGCGCCCAATCATCAATTTTGAACCATAACCGTTAACGATGGCTTTATTCAAAGCAAAGTTTTTAATATAGCGGCCATTGATAATCGTCGACATATAATTGCGACTCGCCCGTGTGACTTCTGGTAGCGAGACATATCCGTTAATCTGAAAATCCAAGTCTTCCATGGCAATCGGCAACATTTTTTTCGCGGTTGCAACACCAAAGATCCCAGCGATAGTCTGCTTGAGATCCCCGTTGCCAGCAGTCACCAACATCTTATTGCCCTCATGAACCAAACGAAAGGCAATTTTAGGATGGCTTAGCGCCAAACGGTTGACGATATCCCCGACATTGGCCAACTCTGTCTGTAAGGTTTTGACATATTTTAGCCGTGCCGGTGTGTTGAAAAAGAGGTTTTCCACGGTGATTTTCGTCCCCTGCCGTAAAGGAGCAGCCTCATGTTGTGTGACTTTACCACCAGCCAAGACCAACAAAGTACCCTTTTCGGCGCCGGCCACCGCCGTCTCCAAAGTTACTTGCGAAACCGAGGCAATCGAAGGTAACGCCTCACCCCGAAACCCTAAAGTCCGAATGCGAAATAAGTCATTGCGACTATGAATTTTACTAGTCGCATGACGTTTGAAGGCATTTTCCACGTCTTCATCAGCTATTCCTTCACCGTTATCGATAATCTGGATTTTCCGTAATCCGGCTTCCTCGATAAAAATATCAATTTGGTTGGCACCAGCATCAATCGCATTTTCCACCAATTCCTTGACTACTGAAGCTGGCCGTTCCACCACTTCCCCAGCAGCAATCTGATTGGCTAGCTGTTCTGATAATTCTTGGATTTTTCCCATAATCATTCCTCACTTTTGGTCTCTTTTCTAAACGCTAGAACGATCGGAACACCGGTTGAACCTTTTTTTGAAAGGCCCTCAGATAGTAGTGAACGCGGTAACTGCTCCTTAAGGGATTGCCCCCTCCAACAAGCCCCAGCAATTCTGTGGATACTTGTTTTTAAGCTTTCAATAGCGTTAAAAATCCGACTTCCTACGCATCACTAGCTACAAACCATTTTGCAAGTCACTCAAGATTTCCCATGCTTTCCGAGGGGTGACGTCTAATAAATCAAGTTTTCGCAACTGATCCAAAACGCTTTGTTCTGCTGGTGTGATTTCTCCAAACAAGGACATCTGCAAAGGATCTTCCCCTGAGACTTGAGGTGCAGAGGTTACCGGATGACTCGCTGGCTGTGCTGTCTCTATCGCCACAGCAGGTGCCATACTGGTAGCGTCCGCCTCCAATGTCGCCAAAATCGTCGCCGCTCGCTCCAACAATGGTGCCGGTAAACCGGCAATCTTCGCCACATGGATCCCATAACTTTTATCAGCTGGGCCTTCCATCATCTTGTGTAGGAAAACAACTTCGCCATCTTTTTCCACCGCTCCCACATGGACATTGCGTAAGCGGAGCAACTCTTGATCCAACACCGTCAACTCGTGGTAATGGGTAGAAAATAACGTTTTTGCCCGTACATGTTCGTGGATGTATTCAATAATCGACTGAGCTAAAGCCATCCCATCATAGGTAGCCGTGCCGCGTCCTAGTTCGTCAAACAAAATCAAGCTATTAGGTGTTGCGTGCCGCAACGCTTGGTTGGCTTCCATCATTTCCACCATAAAGGTAGACTGACCAGCAATCAAATCATCACTGGCACCAATTCGTGTAAAAATCCGATCAAAAACCGGCATTTCTGCCACTTGGGCAGGCACAAAGCACCCCATCTGAGCCATCACTACCGTCAAGGCTAACTGTCGCATATAGGTACTTTTCCCAGACATATTTGGCCCAGTGATCAGTAAAATCAACGTTTCAGGATCCATGGTGATAGAATTTGGGATATATTCTTGATGCCCCAGAACTTTTTCCACCACTGGATGACGGCCTTCTTGGATATTTAACTGTTGTTTTTGATTAAGGATTGGACGCACGTATTGGTAGCGTTCAGAAATCGTCGCAAAACTTTGGAGCACATCCACGGCACTGAGGGCTTTCGCCAATTTTTGGAGACGTTCAATGGCTTGCTTGACCTCTTCTCGTACTGCCAAAAAGAGCTGATACTCCAGATCCACGGATTTTTCTTCCGCTTCCAGAATCTGCGTCTCTAACTTTTTCAACTCAGGAGTGATAAAACGCTCAGCATTTGCCAATGTTTGTTTCCGTTCGTAGCGACCTTCTTCTAAATTTCCTAGGTTGGCTTTAGTGATTTCAATATAGTAGCCAAAGACTCGGTTAAAACCAACTTTCAAGGTCTTAATTCCGGTGGCTGCTCGCTCAGAAGCTTCCAGCTCAGCCAGCCATTTTTTGCCATTTTTCATCGCATCCCGGTAATCATCCAACTGTTGATTAAAACCATCTTTAATCACATTGCCTTCCGTGATCGTCAAAGGAGCTTCTTCATTGATAGCCGCCTCGATTAAATTCACCAAATCCTCCATTGGTTCAATGTCTTGCAGCAGCGTTTCCCATTGGCCCGTATTGATACCAACTAACAGGTTACGTATTTGAGGCACTTGTAACAAGGAGGTTTTTAGCTGAATCAAGTCGCGGCCATTGACATTGCCAAAAGCCACACGACCAGCCAGGCGCTCCAAATCATAGACTTTAGTCAAAGCCGCTTGCAAATCAATCCGCTCAAAATAGCTGTCTAGCAGGGATTGTACCATTTCTTGACGGGCATTGATCTGCTGGCTTTGAATCAAGGGACGGTCTAACCATTGTTTCAACAAACGCCCCCCCATCGCAGTCTTCGTCTCATCCAATAACCACAACAAAGTGCCTTGTTTTTTACCGGTACGAATAGAGCGGGCCAACTCCAAATTCACTTTGGAGTAATGATCCATCTTCAAAAAATGGTCGGGTTCATAGCTCTCGGCTTTTTGGATATGGTCCAGGCTGCGTTTTTGAGTGATAGCAAGGTAGCTCAATAACTTAAGCGCCACTGTTTTTTCCAGAGAACTGGTTAAAGCCGCCGTCAAAAACTGATTTTCGGCCGTCTCCAACAACTCTTCTTGATAAGAAAAGACCAGCCCTAAACGTTCCTCTAAAGCCATCTTGAGTTTTTCAGGAACTTCCGAAACGAAGACGATTTCTTTGGTCTGTAAGGCAGAGCACTCATTTAGCACCCCTTCTTCGTCTGGCAATAGGGCTGTTTTAAATTCCCCCGTACTCAAATCTGCGTAAGCAAAGCCATACTGTTGACCATCAAAAGCTACCGCCGTCAAAAAGTTATTTTCTTTGGCAGACAAGCCTTTCGCATCCATCACCGTTCCCGGTGTCACCAATTGGACAACTTCACGCTTCACCATTCCCTTAGTGGTTTTGGGATCTTCCACCTGTTCACAAATCGCGACTTTATACCCTTGCTCGATCAATGTATCAATATAGCCCTGCGCTGCATGATAGGGTACACCACACATCGGAATCGGATCATCGGCGTTTTTATTGCGGCTAGTCAAGGTCAACTCCAAAATTTGAGCCGCCTTGAGGGCATCCTCGTTGAACATTTCATAAAAATCCCCTAAACGATAAAACAAAAAAGCATCTTGGTATTGGGCTTTAATCTTGAGGTACTGCTCCATCATAGGGGTATTTTTGGTTTTTTGAGGCATGGTTGTTTTCCTTTCTAACATAACGATCGCCAGCCCCTAGCTGCGACTAGTGGGCTGCTTCACTTCTATTTTGTTTCCATCAATTGGTAGGAGGTGGCGTTTGTGTCAAATCCTCTACCCCTCGCTGAATCCGGTCAGTCACATACTGCAGGATATCATTGACTTCTAGCATTTTTTCCCGGTAAGCCACCACTAAGGGCAGTTGATTGTATTGCGCTGTGAGCTCATCTGCTTTTGCCAGTGCTTGGGCGTGAGCCTCTGGTTTCTGGTAGTGCTGATATTGGACAGCATCTTTTTGTGCTTGTTTGATAGCTTCTTCTAGTTGGGCAATTTTTTGATTGGCCGCAACTTTTTCAGCCAACTGTTGAAACTCCTGCACTTGAGGTAAATCAGAAAGCAGCCGGCTTAACTGCTGCACCGCCTGCTTAACCACTTGTTCTTGCTCTAAAAAATTCGTCATCTCGTCTACTCCATAAAGGGACGATCATCAGAAATCTGAATCGTCTCGATCTTTTTGGCAGCACCGGTTTTCTCATCGATGTCAATCAAACACCCGCTGAGAATACTCCGTCCTTTTTCCACCACTTCAAAACGTTGAGGCAAAGCTGTCCAAAACTTTTCTAACACGTTTTCCCGCTTCATTCCCAAAATGCCATCATAGGGGCCAGTCATACCGGCGTCAGACAAATAAGCAGTCCCTTGGGGCAAAATCCGGGCATCATTGGTCTGGACGTGGGTATGAGTCCCCACCACCGCAGATACTTTCCCATCTAAGAACCAACCCATTGCTTGTTTTTCGCTGGTGGTTTCCCCATGAAAGTCCACAAAGATAAAGGGCGTTCGGCGCCGCGCTTCAGCTACCAAAGCTTCAACTTTACGGAAAGGATCATCCAAATCCACCATAAACGCGCGGGCTTGCAGATTGATTACAGCCAGCTCGATGGTATTGACTTTGACAAAGACCATCCCTTGTCCCGGAGTCCCCTCTGGGAAATTAGCCGGTCGCACCATCTTTTTGGCATCATCGATAAACTCAAAAATATCGCGATTGTCCCAGGTATGATTCCCCATCGTCACGACATCCACGCCATCTGCCAAAAACTTTTTATATATTTTGCCAGTAATCCCACGACCACTAGCGGCATTTTCGCCATTTAAAATCGTTACTTGAGGTCGGTATTTCTTTTTCAGACGAGGCAAATATGTCGTCACCGTATCCCGCCCTAAAGAACCTACCACATCACCAATAAATAAAACCCGCAAATTTTTTCCCTCTCTCCAAAAACTGTCTTTTCCTATTATAGACGTTTTTTTGTGTAAAAAAAAGCCTTGTGAGTTTCACTGCTTTCGGAGAACTTCCTTGACCACAGTTTTAGAAATAATCGAAATAGCCCACCGATAATTGTATAGGGATTTTTACGAAAGCAACTATTGTAAATGGAAAAATTTGCTATAATTTTAATATATGAGCTAATTTCATAATTTTA
>NZ_MAEI01000002.1 GCF_009933255.1 Enterococcus diestrammenae
GCGAGATTTCCACAGGGCTTCAACTTCATCGCTTCGATCAGCGGTCAAACGGTTTTGGTTTGACGGCTGGTCGAAACGATGAGATACTAACCCGCTGGAATCTCGAAAAAATTCTCACAAATCGTGTCCGAGGTATTGACTCAAATCCAGACGTCCTTCAGTGATGAAGGACGTTTTTGCTTTTAAAAGATAAGGGACTGTTAAAAATTAAATTCTAAAAAGGTTATCGTTTCAGAAAGTAAAGAGCTTATCATGCTGTCATTTTTGTGTTACGAAAAAGGTGAAATTTAGCTCAGTGGGAATTTGTATTTGTCGGTCTCATTACAACCAAAGTGATTCTCCGAAAGCGAGTTTACCCGTAGAATTATCAAGTTGATAAAGGAAATTGGACGATTAGGCTAGATAAATGTTACTGTAAGCATAGAAAATCGTTTAAGGAAAGGTGTGAATCAAGCGATGAAGTTAACCGTTTTAGGCTGTCTGGGAGCTTATCCTTACCAAGGTGGGGGGACGACGGGGTTTTTGTTACAATCTGGTGACTATCATTTGTTGCTAGATTGTGGGAGTACCACCTTGGTGCGCTTAGAAGAAGTATGGGATCCTTTACGTTTGGATGGCGTGATTTTGAGTCATTACCATCATGATCATATTGCTGATTTGGGAGTCTTGCAGTATTATTGGCAACTTCACCCTCAGCGAGATCCGAAAAAAATCCTACCTATTTATGGTCATACCTTGGATCAGGAGCATTTCGCTAGTCTGACGATGCCACAAGTCAGTGAGGGGCGTCCTTATTTTGAAACAAAACAGTTGGAACTGGGACCGTTTTCTGTTACATTTATGGAGACGATACATCCGGTAACTTGCTATGCAATGCGTTTTGTAGAAAATAGTACAGGTAAAATATTTGTATTCACTGGTGACTCGGGGTATTTGGCAAGTTTGACAGAATTTGCCAAAGATGCGGATCTGTTTTTGGCGGATACTTATCTATTTGCCGGTCAAGAGCGTCATAAAGCGCATTTAACCAGTCAAGAGGCTGGCGAAATTGCAAGAGCAGCGGGCGTGAAGCAGCTAGTTTTGACCCATCTACCTCAATTCGGTGACCTGAACCAACTGCGGGAAGAAGCATTTCAAGCAGGGGGAGAAGAGGTGCCGGTGGCTTTGGCAGCGATCAAAAAGGTGTTTGAAATCTAGTGCGTTACGCCTGATCTGGCTGCGACAGGTTGCCGAATCAAAGCGCAACTGTCGTCACACATCAACGGTTAGGAGACGATTTCATGATTTTTGTACCAAACGAAAACAATGACCCCCGTATCAACTTGGCAATCGAACAATTTTTGTTACAAGAAATGCCAGTAGCTGAACCGATTTTATTGTTTTACATTAATGAACCTTCCATTATTATTGGGCGCAATCAAAACACCATTGAAGAAATCAATAAAGATTACGTGGAGGCTCATGGAATCCATGTGGTGCGACGACTTTCTGGTGGAGGTGCGGTGTATCACGATTTGGGAAATCTGAATTTTAGTTTTATCATGCCTGACGATGGGAATTCTTTTCGAGATTTTGAAAAGCTCACCAAACCCATCGTAGCTGCTTTGCATGAGCTCGGGGTAGCAGGCGCACAGCTTAAAGGCCGGAATGATTTAGTTATCAATGATCAGAAATTCTCCGGCAATGCCATGTATGCCACCAATGGTCGGATGTTTGCCCATGGCACCATCATGTTTGACTCGGACATTGAAGAAGTAGTAAATGCTTTGAAAGTTAAACAGGAAAAAATTGCCTCAAAAGGCATCAAATCCATTCGTTCCCGAGTGACGAATATTAAGCCTTTTTTACCTACTGATAAACAAGACATGACCACTCAAGACTTTCGTCAGGAGATTCTGCTAAAAGTATTTGGTGCTACTAGCCTTGATCAAGTGAAGACTTATGAGTTAACAGAGACGGATTGGCAAAAAATCCAACAGATTTCCGACGAGTACTATCGTAATTGGGACTGGAACTACGGCAAATCACCAGAATTTGCGATTGATAAACAACAGCGTTTTCCTATTGGCTCCATTGAAGTGCGCCTAAATGTGGAACAAGGGTATATCACGGAAGCGAAGATTTATGGTGATTTCTTTGGTTTAGGGGAAATCCAAGACGTTGAAAATGCCTTAGTGGGGACCAAATATGCGAAGGAAGACTTGCGAGGGGTTATCGAGACCATCGATGTCAAAAAGTATTTCGGAAATATTGAAAAAGACGAGTTGTTAAACTTGATCTATTAATCAGCTAAGCGATGGCGGCAAAACCAAGCCTCTGTCGCTTTTTTTTGCTTTTTCGGGTGAGTTGGGTCCTTGCTTGATTATCTGTATTCAAAGGAAGGTCCTTTGAAAAGGTGGTTTATGGTGAAAAAGGGAAGTGGCACTTAGACGTCGTATCTTATAAAATCGCCAAAATCCCTTCTCGTTGCACCAGGAGGGAAATCTCGATACAATGAAGAAAAAGCCCCATCCATGAAAGCGAGGGAGCAGGATGAATGACGAGCAATTTCAGTTGATTCAAGATTTGATTCAAGAAATGGAGAAGGTGGTCATTGGCAAACGACAAGTTCTTGAGATGACGCTTACTTCGATGTTAGCCGGTGGTCATGTGTTATTTGAAGATATTCCTGGTGTTGGTAAGACGATGTTAGTCAAGACGTTGGCAAAAACCATCCAAGGACGCTTTGCCCGCGTGCAGTTTACGCCAGATTTACAGCCTAGTGATATTTCCGGGGTGTCGATTTATAATGAACAATCTGGCGGGTTTGAATTTCGTCCCGGCCCGGTGTTCACCACGGTTTTATTAGCCGATGAAATCAATCGTACAGCCCCCCGGACCCAAGCCGCCTTGTTGGAAGCCATGTCTGAAGGGCATATCACCATTGATAACCACACTTATGAATTGGACGAAAACTTCTTTGTCCTAGCCACGCAAAATCCGATTGAGTATGAAGGAACTTTCACGCTGCCTGAAGCCCAGTTGGATCGTTTTTTATTTCGCTTAGCTATCGGTTATCCTAGCCGGGAAGATGAGTTGACGCTAATGAATGGGCAACAAGAAAAAGCGTTAGCAGAGGTCCAGCCGGTGATGACCACCCAACAGCTAACCGCCTTGAAGCTACTGGTGGATGAAGTCTATGTGGATGATTTGGTTCTGCGGTATGCGTTAGATCTGGTACGGGCAAGTCGCGAGTTTCCCGGTGTGGAATTGGGGATTAGTCCTCGTGGGGGCATCGCATTTTTGAAAGCTGCCCGGGCGTATGCCATGGTGCAAAACAGGAAATATGTAAAACCCGAAGATTTGCAAACCATCTTACCAGCAGTTTTTAGTCACCGCTTGATTTTGCAAGGGGGACTGGTTTCTCAAAGGAAAATGACGGAGGTCCTGGAGGGAATTTTGCAACAAGTGGTGGTTCCCATCAGGAAAAAATCATGAATCGCTTGAAGCAAGGAGGGAAGTTTTTCCTTGTCTTATTGGGCTTTGCATTGCTAACTGCTTATGCCGTGATTTTTAACAATACTTCTGGTTGGCTGTTATGGCTCTTTTATGTGGGCTTTATTCTGCTAAATTTGGTGACGCTGGTCTTTCCCCTCCGGCAATTGCAATTGACGGTTTCTGAAACGTTTTGGACCCAAGCCGGCACAACCTTTTTGTTGCCAGTTACCGTCAAAAGCCGTGGCTGGTTTTGGGTGCCTGCTTTCAGTGTAAGCCTCCCCCAACATGCCCAACAGCCTATTTTTCGGAGCTTTTATCATGGGCAAAGGCTGACTTTGAACTTTCCGATTGAAGGATTGCAGCGCGGGATTTATCCGGATTTGTCAGTGCTAGTGACAGCGGGAGACTGGTTTGGTTTGTTCCAAAAAAGCCGCAAATATGTCTTACCCAGTGAATTGGTGGTTTTGCCGGCTGTCGATGAGTCGATGGCGCAGTTTGTCCCACGCCTGCGTAAAGAGCAGCAAATGACCTTGTTTGGTGAGCGAACAGCAGAGATTCGGAACCATCGGGAGTATCATCGAGGCGACTCCCTCAAACAGATTGACTGGAAATTAACCGCCAGAAGTCGGCAGTTGATGATCCGGGAGTATCAAGAAAAGCAAGAATCACCAGTTGTCTTCATTTTTTGGGGAGAAGCGGGGCCGTTTTTTGAAACGCAGCTAAGGGCTTATTTTAACGTGCAACAACAGCTAGCTGGGCTGTTGGCTATTCAGCAGTATTTGGTGACGGCTGCTGGTGGTGAGTTTTTACAAGGAGACCGCGTGTTTGCTGCCGCCAAAGGGTTTGAGCAGAAGCCCGAGTTGTTTGCCTTTAAAAATAAAACCTTATTAGTATTTACCGGCTCGTCCCAACCCGATACCCAGTTGACCGCTCAAATCGCTGATTGGGAGCGGACCAATCAAGTGAAGCTCTATGATTTGGTCAGTCTTTCCCACAGTTTAAAAACAAGGACTGAGGCGACTGCTACACAAGAAAAAACTCCCGCAGAGGGGAGGGAGGAACGATGATCGCACGCATTCGTCAGAAAGGGTTTTATGGTTTGGCGGCTTTTGTGGCGCTAGCCGTGGTGATGAATCAGTTTTTGGCAGTTTATCGGTTTAATGATCATGAAACAGCTATTTATCTTGTCGGTATCATTTGTTTTATTTTTGTCGCCCTCCCACGATTCTGGTTGCGGGGACCTTTTGCTTTACTCGCTTTGTTAGTAGCGGGATACCAATACTTCCCTTTAGGACAAAGTTTTGGGCTTGATTGGTTGGTCGCTTTACAACGGCAACTGCGTCCTTTGGTTTTCGCAGTACAACAAGATGGCTTGGGACGCACCCCGTCGTTATTGGCTTTTAGTTTGATTTTTAGCGGGGTAGCTCTTTTAGCCCTTTTAATCATTAATTATGAGCATTTTTTAGTGAGCTACAGTGGTTTGTTATTGTATTTGGCGATGTTGGCGGTGTTTAATCACTTGGATTTGGTTTGGCAGCTGTTGCTAGTCTGTGGCTGTGGCTTGCTGTCTTCTGGGTTGAAACAGCATCGCCAAAGAGGCGGGCAGGCCAATTTTAGCTACCTGTTGGCAGCTGCCATCCTCTTGGGAGTATTAGGTTTTGCTGCTGATAAAGTACCAGATGCCCTGGTGCGAGACCGGCTGTCGGCCCAGACCGTTGCAGTACGAGATTATTTTAATGCTGCGGGTTTATATAGCTATATCGAAAGAGTAGGCGTGGGGGGCAATAGTCGGACCGGCTTTAGTGAAGATGATGAAGCGTTAGGAGGGGCCTTGCTAGATGATGAGACCGTATTGTTTGAGGCCCAACAGTTACGACCTCATTATTGGCGGGTGGATAGCAAGGATTTTTATACTGGCAAAGGCTGGCAGCGAACAACTGCAAGTGAAGGCCAAGTTATTATGGAGAGCCAATTTACCTTGGAGGCCGAAGCGGTAGGGGTTCCCTTTTTAGAGGTTCAGCATATTGATCTGACCTTTCATCAAGAAGAAAACTATCTGCCACTACCTTATGGGTACAATCAGGTGTATTTGGCTGCTGGCTTTGCTGGTTTTGTGTATGCGCCAGATCAGCGGCGGGTGGATTTATTAGCCCGAGGTGGTGGGGAACCAAGTGTGGAGATTGCCTCCTTAGAACCGATTTATGATGTTGCTAGTTTGCAAAAGGTTCCGTTGACCAATCCTTCGACAGATACGATTGATTATCTGCAGTTACCCGCTAATTTCCCTATGCGGATTCGAGAGCTAGCCGGGAGAGTCACTGCAGAAGCGACAACCTTGTACGACCAAGTGACTGCTGTGGAAAGCTATTTGAGTCAATCTGAAGCATTTCGTTATTCCAAAGTGGATGCCGTGGCACCGTTGCCGGATCAGGATTATGTGGATCAATTTTTATTTGAAACCAAAGTTGGTTACTGTGATAATTTCTCGACGGCGATGGTAACGATGCTCCGAAGCTTAGGGATTTCAGCACGTTGGGCAAAAGGGTTTAGTCAGGGGACAGCGATTCCAAGTTTTGATGAACGGAAAACCTATGAAATTAAAAATTTAAACGCCCATTCGTGGCCGGAAGTTTATTTTGAAGGCTTTGGCTGGGTGCCTTTTGAACCCACCCCTTCCTTTAGTAATCCTCAACGACCAGGCAATGCTGAGGCTGCTACTGAAGAATCAGTTGCCGCTGGTGTAGCTGACACTAGTACTGAGTCCAACAGTAGTGAAAGTCAGGCAACTTCAGCGACTACTAGTCAGAGTACTAGTGAAAGTGCTCTGACTAGTGACACAGCAGGAAAAGCCGATCCAAATGGAAAGAGTCGGATTGGCACATGGAAACTCTGGCAAGTGGCACTGCTGTTTGCCTTTGCGCTAGTGATCGTGGCAGGGGGCACTTGTCTCTGGTATTTTCAGATCAAGCTAGGTCTCTGGCTTAGGCTCCACTTGTATCGGCGCCCCTATGAACAGGGTTATCTCTTCTTATTGAAAGAGGCGGAAAAATGGCTGCCGCGACAATCCTCAGAAGACTTGACGAGCTATAGCGAAAAACTGGCAAAAGCCTATCCCGAGACTGCCGCCTTTAGTCAATTGACGAAAACCTACGAAGAGCACCTGTACCAAGGTCGCGAGCTGGGGGCGGCCAGTCGTGAGTTACTATGGCTAGTGGCGGATCAACTCACCGCCTTGAAAAAAACGCAGCGTTAAGTGCCCACAAGCTTTGGAGCTGATGTTTGGAAAAAGTGAATTTTTGGCACCATCGAAAATGATCTGACGCTTGCTAGACCATCAAATGGCAAAGGAAGACTAATTTGCTGGTCTAGCTTTTAAATGGAAGACAAAGTTGTAAAGAGAATCAATCGATTAGCGACGAAACAGAGAGAGTTGCTGGAGGGGGATTCTCCGGAGGCAATTTTGCTCTGTTTTCGTGATGAAACGATCCGTCAAATCGTTGTTGGCTAACCCTTTTCCTGAGGGATTTACAAATAAGTCGCCTTATGTCAAGATAGAAGGAAAATGATGTGAAAGCCGGTGAGTAAATGATTGTAGTCAGAACAGCAACGCCCCGAGATGCCGAGGCTTTAGTTGCTATTTATCAACCTTATGTGTTGGAAACAGCCATTACTTTTGAATATCATGTACCGACGATTGCGGAGTTTTCACGACGAATTAGCCAGACGTTGGCGCGCTATCCCTTCCTTGTCGCTGAACGCGCTGGAGAAATAGTTGGCTATGCCTACGCCGGTGCATACAAAGGACGCAGTGCTTATGATTGGAGCTGTGAGGTGACGGTCTATGTCAAACAAGGGATTCAAGTGAAAGGCATCGGGAGTCGTTTGTATCAGGAATTGGAACGTTGCTTGGCCAAACAGCAAGTGGTCAATTTGACGGCGTGTATCACAGAAGGTAATCAAGGCAGCGTCGCCTTTCATGAAAAATTTGGCTACCAACAAGTGGCGCGCTTTCCCAAAATTGGTTACAAATTTGGCAAGTGGCACGATGTCCTATGGTTGCAAAAAGCACTCCAAATACCTACGAATCCTCCCAAAGCCTTTCGTCCGTATCCCGATAGCTACCACGAATCAGTAAAAATGTAATCGAAGGCTTTTTAGTTTACATTTTTTCAGAAAGTGCTATGATAGCCATGTAAAAGATACCGCATGACCTGTTAGTCAAGGGGTTAAGACGCCACGTTCTCAGCGTGGAGGCACGGGTTCGAATCCCGTACAGGCTATACTTATCGTGGGAGTTGTCGCAATTGCGATGGACTCCCACTTTTTTTAGCTAAGCCGGTTTTTTTTAGCTTTTGTGAAAAAACGGTATAATAGATACAGCAAATAAGCTCGCAGTTGCCACGCTGAGAACGTGGCGGCAGAAGCGGTATTAGATGGCAACAGTGGTTTCTAGGTAGAAAGGAGCGTTTTATGAAACGCAGTGAACGGGTTTTTGCCTTTGTTCAATCAAAAGCCAACAATCGTAGCGCGCAAACTGAGGATAGCGGCGTAACAACGCAAGAGGTAGCGCAGGCGTTGGGAATTCAACGTCCCAATGCCAGCAAAGACCTCAATAGCTTGGTGCGGGCTGGCCGCATCCAAAAAAGTGATAGCCGGCCAGTACGCTATTACGTCAGCGCTGATATCCAAGCAGCCCCAAGGCATACGGATTTCGGTAGCGAGGGGCTGGCTGCAAAAACTGTCAGCGGGAACGGTAACGCTCGTGGAGATAGCCAAAGTAATGGCACGCCCTCAGCTAATCAGGGGGATAAGTATGTCGCTAGCTATATGGAATCACCAGACAGTCCCTTTCTCACGAAGCCGACAGCTGGCAGGCGTTATGGGGCGTTACCTGAGGAGCAGGATATTTTTGCACGTCTTATCGGGGTGAATGGCAGTATGCGTAATGCCGTCGAACAGGCCAAAGCCGCAATTTTGTATCCGCCAAAGGGTTTAAATTGTTTGATTACTGGTCCGACGGGTTCAGGGAAGACCTACTTTGCCCACGCCATGTTTCGCTTTGCAGTCAACAGTGGGGTCATCAGCGGGGATAAAGAGTTAATCGTCTTCAACTGTGCCGACTATGCCAATAATCCAGAGCTGTTAATGAGTCATTTGTTTGGTTATGCCAAGGGGGCTTTTACCGGTGCTGAGCAAGACAAATTAGGGATTATCGATCAAGCTGATGGTGGGATCCTCTTTCTGGATGAAATCCACCGCCTACCGCCAGAAGGACAAGAGATGGTCTTTTACTTCATGGATCATGGTACCTATAGCCGTTTAGGTGAAAGTGCCAAAAAGCACCAAGCCGACGTGCGAATTATCGGCGCGACAACGGAAGATCCAGGTTCCAGTTTGTTGGCGACTTTTGTCCGACGAATTCCCATCAATATTACCTTGCCGGCGTTTAATCAACGACCAGCCAGTGAACAATTGGAGCTGGTGAAGATGATGGTCGCGCAAGAAGCTGGCCGGATTCAACGACGGATTTCCGTGACGGAAGATGTGATTCGTGCCTTGATTGGCAGTGTCAGCTATGGCAATATCGGCCAGTTGAAATCCAATATTCAGTTGGTTTGTGCCCGCGGTTTTTTGAATCATATGCATCAAGCGGAAATCGCCATCACGATGGAGGACGTGCCTGAAGGGATTCGTTCAGGAATCGTTGCCCTTACCAAAGAACGGGAAAAAAATGCCGAGCTCTCGAAGATTTTGGAACCACGAATTTTAGTGGACCCTCATGAAAACTTATTGGATATTAAAACAGATGCTTATGAATTGCCTTATAACCTTTATGACATCATCGGGGATAAGGCAGCTTTGTTAGCTGCTGATGGCTTGGATCAAGAAGCGATTAACCAGTTTATTACCACCGATATCAATATCCATCTAAAATCTTTCTATAAAGATCATGGCTTCACCTTTAATGCCGAAAATAAATTGGCTGAGTTTGTTGAAGAAAAAATTATCGATACCACCAATCATATTTATGAAATGCTAAAAGATCGGCTAGGCTATGATTTGCAACAAAACTTCTTATACGCCATGAGCCTCCACATCAGTTCATTTTTGAAAAAATTAGCCAGTGGAGAAGAACGTCAAACCAACGATAATATCCGGCAAATGGTAGCGGCTTATCCCGAAGAGTTTCGGATTGCCCAGAGCATTCGTGAGTATTTGTCGCAAGTTTTTCAAGTGCGCATTCCCGTGAGTGAAGATTATTATTTGGCAGTCTTGTTGATCTCTTTGGTGGCGAATCAAAAAGAGGGAAAAATCGGCGTAGTCGTAGCGGCTCACGGAGAAACTACGGCTAGCAGTATGGTGAAAGTGGTTACCCAACTTTTGGGAGTGGATCAAGTTCAAGGGGTAGATATGCCCTTAGATATGTCTCCTCAAATTGCTCTGGAGAAAATCAAACAAGCAGTGACGCAAGTTTCTGAGGGAAGTGGCGTCTTGTTATTAGTGGATATGGGCTCATTGGCGACCTTTGGCAAAACCATCACTCATGATACAGGGATTGAAGTGCGGACCGTTGATATGGTAACCACTGCCCTCGTATTAGAAGCTGTTCGTAAAGCTAGTGTCTTGGGAAGTGACTTGGATTCAATCTATGATAGTTTGAAATCTTTCAATGGCTATGGCTCTGGCGAATTGACAGCCGCTGCTACTCCCCATAAACCACCGGCTTTGCTGGCGATTTGTGCATCAGGGGAAGGGACTGCAATTCGCATCAAAGAAATGATTCAACGGGCCTTGACCGACCAACAGCAGCAGGAACTGATGGTACTGACTCAATCAGTAGTGGATTTGAAACAACGCTTGCCTCAATTAAAGGAAAATTACCAGATCATCGCCTCCACCGGTATCGTGGATCCCAAGCTGGCGGCGCCGTTTATTCCCCTTGATCAGTTTATCGATGCCGATGTCGGGGACTTAATCAGTCGCTTATTGGCGGAAAATGGTAAGGCCCCAGAAGCGGTGAGCCCTGCTGTGACAAATGAGCAAATTCAGATTACCGCTATGAACTTTATTGAAGAAAACTTTACCTTTCTCAATGTCAAAAAACTGTTTCCGTTGATTTGGGGCTTTGTGGAAGAACTAGTCGCCGCCTGTGGTTTTGCGGGAGAAAATAGTCAGCCGCTAAAAATCAACCTAGCCATGCATACAGCAGGGATGATTGAACGGATGTTGGTAAAGGAACCCTTGAGTATCACCCCAGATCAAGAAGCGCAATTATTAGCGGAACCTTTTTATCAACGGTTGCACTTACACATGCAATCCTTTGAACGGCAATTACGTTTAAAAGTCCCATTACAAGAAGAGTATTATGTGATGGAAATCCTTAAGCTCAAAGGTGTTGAGGCGGAGTCGCCGGCTTTAGATGCTATTGACCAGTTTGAATGACGAGATGAAGTGCCCGTATGAATGACAGGATCATCAGCTAAAGGATTCTTAAAAGTAAGAAAAACACACTAAACGATACAGTGTATCGTTTAGTGTGTTTTTTCTTAATCTGGATTAAGGTTGATTTAACAACAGTGTATCTTTTAAAAGTTGGCACGCATTTTGCTTATTAATTAAGTGAGACAGTAGCTAGGTCTTGTAGTTGGTATTGCTGAGACCAATACCTGGGTGCATTGGATAGGGGGGATCGCCATTAGTGTGGATATACGTTTGGCTCGGATTGACGATCGTTTAATCCATGGACAAGTGGCCACCGCTTGGTCCAAACAAACCGGTGTCAACCGGATCATCGTCGTCAGTGACGAGGTTGCCAATGACCCACTTCGGAATTTTCTTCTCAGAGAAGCTGCGCCACCTGGGATCAAAGTCAATGTCATCGATACGCAAAAAATGATTCGCCTGTTTTTTTCTGGCTTACTGGCAGGGGAACGTTTGATGCTGTTGTTTACCAAACCACAAGACGTCTTGCGGTTGGTGGAAGCAGGGGTGACACTGACTGTCGTCAATATTGGTGGAATGCGCTATCTTACGGGAAAAAAGATGATCACCAATTTTATTTCGGTGGACGAAGAAGACATTCGCTGTTTCAGACTTCTTGCCCAGCATCAGGTCGCTTTGGAAGTACGGAAAGTACCCGGTGATCGCAAACTCGATTTGATGGAGTTGTTGGCCAAGGAGGAAGCCAAATCGTCGTTACAATAGTCATCTGTTTTAAGCCCTTATTCTTTTCGACGACTGTTGTTAATGAAATTGTGTCACCTTTTAAATAGATTACATCTGTTTAAAAGCCCCGAGATGTCGTGGCAAGTCAGCCCTGCATCTCAGTCAAAAAATGAAATAGGAGGTAGACAAATGGTAGGAATTATCCTAGCGAGTCACGGCGAGTTTGCTGAAGGTATTTTGCAATCAGGATCGATGATTTTTGGTGAGCAAGAAAACGTCAAGGCAGTTACCTTGATGCCTTCAGAAGGTCCCGATGACATCAAAGCTAAAATGGAAGCGGCAATTGCCACTTTCGATGACCAGCAGGAAGTTTTGTTCTTGGTGGATCTATGGGGTGGGACACCTTTCAACCAAGCAAACAGCTTGTTTGAAGCCCACAAAGAGACTTGGGCAATCGTTGCCGGCATGAATTTGCCAATGGTGATTGAAGCCTATGCCTCTCGTTTCTCCATGAACAAAGCCCAAGAAATTGCCGCTCATATTTTGGAAACGGCAAAAGAAGGGGTACGTATCAAACCAGAAGAGCTGGAACCCGCTGAAACAGCACCACAAGCAGCTGCGGCACCAGTAGTCCAAGGCGCTATTCCGCCAGGGACCGTTTTAGGGGATGGCCATATCAAATATGTGTTGACCCGGATTGACTCTCGTTTGCTTCACGGCCAAGTAGCGACAGCATGGACCAAATCAGTACTCCCTTCACGGATTATCGTCGTCTCCGATGCGGTAGCAAAAGACGATCTGCGTAAGAAACTGATCGAACAGGCTGCTCCTCCAGGGGTCAAAGCCAATGTCGTGCCAGTGGACAAAATGATTGAAGTTGCCAAAGACCCACGCTTTGGGGATACGAAAGCCTTGTTGCTTTTTGAAAACCCCCAAGATGTGGTGCGGGCAATGGATGGTGGCGTCGACATTAAAGAAGTCAACGTCGGTTCGATGGCTCACTCTGTCGGCAAAGTGGTTGTAAGTAAAGTGTTGTCTATGGGAGATGAGGATGTCAAAGCCTTTGAAACCATGAAAGAACGCGGTGTGACTTTTGATGTTCGGAAAGTGCCAAACGATTCCAAAGACAATATGGATGAAATCCTGAAAAAAGCTAAAGCTGAGTTAGCAGCAAATAAATAGTCAAATAGGAGGGAAAGATATCATGAGCGATTTAAACATTATTCAAATGATATTGGTGGTTCTAGTAGCCTTTCTAGCTGGTATGGAAGGGATTTTGGATGAATTCCAATTCCACCAACCACTAGTAGCTTGTACATTAATCGGATTGGTAACTGGTAATTTAACTGCCGGTATCATGCTAGGTGGCTCTTTGCAAATGATCGCCTTAGGTTGGGCGAACATCGGGGCAGCCGTGGCACCAGATGCTGCCTTAGCATCCGTTGCTTCTGCAATTATTTTAGTTTTAGGTGGGCAAGGAGAAGCGGGGATTCCTTCCGCAATTGCCGTAGCCGTACCGTTGGCTGTTGCCGGTTTGGCTTTGACTATGGTGGTTCGGACGTTAGCCGTGCCAATCGTTCACATTATGGATAGTGCCGCTGAAGAAGGGGATTACCATAAAATTGAATTGTGGCATATTATTGCCATCTTGATGCAAGGGATTCGGATCGCCTTGCCAGCTGCGTTGCTTTTGTTTATCCCTGCTGAAACTGTCCAGAGCTTCCTACAAGCCATGCCTGCATGGTTGACTGATGGGATGGCTATCGGTGGTGGGATGGTAGTAGCCGTGGGTTATGCCATGGTTATCAACATGATGGCTACCAAAGAAGTTTGGCCTTTCTTTGCGATTGGTTTCGCTTTGGCGGCTATTTCCCAATTGACTTTGATTGCCTTAGGTGTGATCGCTGTTTCCTTAGCCTTCATTTACTTGAACCTGTCTAAATCTGGTGGTTCTGGTTCTGGTGGCTCTAGCAGCAATACTGGTGACCCATTAGGCGACATTTTGAACGACTATTAATCTTGAAGGAGGAGAAAGACAATGGCAGAAAAGATTACTTTATCGAAAAAAGATCGTATGTCCGTAGCGTGGCGCTCTACCTTCATTCAAGGTTCCTGGAACTATGAACGGATGCAAAATGGTGGTTGGTGTTATGCCATCATTCCTGCGATCAAAAAATTGTATAAAACCAAAGAAGACCGTGCCGCAGCTTTGAAACGTCACTTGGAATTCTTTAATACCCACCCATATATCGCTTCACCAATCATGGGGGTTACCTTGGCGCTGGAAGAAGAACGGGCCAATGGTGCACCAGTGGATGATGTAGCGATTCAAGGGGTAAAAGTTGGGATGATGGGTCCTTTGGCCGGTGTCGGTGATCCGGTATTCTGGTTTACGGTCCGTCCGATGTTAGGGGCTTTAGGAGCTTCCTTAGCACTCACAGGTAGTATCTTGGGACCAATCATTTTCTTCGTCGCTTGGAACATTATTCGTTGGGCATTCATGTGGTACACACAAGAATTTGGCTACAAAGCAGGTTCTAAAATCACTGATGATTTGTCTGGTGGTTTGTTGCAAGACGTTACAAAAGGTGCCTCTATTTTGGGGATGTTTGTCCTGGGAGCACTCGTGGAACGCTGGGTAAATGTGAAATTCGTTCCTGTCGTTTCAGAAGTTAAACTGTCTGATGGTGCTTATATCGACTGGAAATCTTTACCAGCCGGGACAGAAGGTATTCGCAAAGCCATTTCTGACTTTGCTAGTGGCTTGTCCTTGACGGATGTGCAAACGAAAACCTTACAAGATAACTTGGATTCCTTGATTCCAGGTTTGGCAGCAGTCTTGTTGACCTTCTTGTGCATGTGGTTGTTGAAGAAAAAAGTGTCACCAATCATCATCATCTTAGGGTTATTCGTGGTTGGGGTTGTCTTCCACGTAATCGGCTTGATGTAAACGTAAAAGCAAGGGGACCGAAGTTTCGGTCTCCTTTTACATAGGTGTGCTTGGCCTGTCGATTGGTGAAAGCCGCTGAATAGGGTATACTTAAAAAGAACTATCGATTTTTGAGCAAGTTTGAGAGGTGGGATAGCGATGGTACAATCGTTAAATACGAAAGTCGATCTAACAATTGAAGCAACCTCATTTATGGGGCTGAATGAATATGGCAAACTGATGGTGGGAGACAACGCCTTTGAGTTTTATAATGACCGGGACCAACGAAAATATATCCAAATCCCTTGGGAAGAAGTCGATTATGTCGTGGCTTCAGTGATGTTTAAAGGCAAATGGATTCCCCGCTATGCCATCCAAACGAAGAAAAATGGAACCTTTAGTTTTTCTTCTAAAGAGCCTAAAAAAGTTTTGCGGGCTATCAGAGAATACGTGCCGGAAGAGCGGTTGGTGCGTTCCTTGAGTTTTTTTGATGTCTTGAAACGAGCATTTACTCGGAAGAAAGCTACGAAGTGAACAACTATTGAAAATGACCAGAAAACGCTGAGGGTTCTTGGCGTTTTTCTTTTGGACATGGGGCCATAATCGTTTCTATTTTTCTGAAAGGGCAAGCTGTGCTATGCTAGAAATTAAATAAGCGATGGGCAAGTTTGTCCATCAGAGTTAAAGGAGGAAAACGCATGCTTTGGACTTTGATTGTGGGGGCTTTGATTGGCGCCATTGCCGGCATGATTACCGGGGAACGGCGGGGTTGTTTGTTTAATATCGTGGCGGGATTGATCGGCTCTTATATCGGAGAACGTTTGTTTTCTGATTGGGGACCTCAGTTGGCAGGAATGTCAATCGTGCCAGCGGTGATTGGCGCGGTGATTTTTGTCGCGGTGGTGAGTTTGTTTTTTGGCCGGAGTAATTCCTAGTAAAAGCGCCTTTTATTCAAGGATAGATTTGTTATAATAGAACAGAAATCAGTAGAAAGAAGGAATCAGGTCATGATGTTACGCGTGGAAAAATTACGAGAATTAATGAAAAAAGAACAAGTGGATGGCTTTTTGGTTACCAGTCCCTACAATTTGCGGTACTTGACAAACTTCACCGGCACGACTGGCTTGGCGGTCATCACTATGAGTAAAGCATTTTTTGTCACTGACTTCCGCTATACCGAACAAGCGGCAGCTCAAGCGCAAGGCTTTGAAATCGTCAAAAACGTTGGACCGATTTTTGATGAAGTCGCCAAAATCTGTAACCAAGAAGAAGTTAATGCGTTAGCTTTTGAAGAAACCCAAGTCAGTTTTGCCGACTATTCTATCTTGGAAGATTTGCTGGAAGAGACGCCACTCATTCCGATTTCTGGTATGATTGAAAGCTTGCGGGAAGTCAAAGATGACCAAGAAGTGGCGATCATTGAAAAAGCCTGTGCTATCGCGGATCAAGGTTTTGACCATGTCTTGAAATTCATCAAACCGGGAATGACAGAAATCGAAGTTGCCAATCAGCTGGATTTCTTCATGCGGTCTTTAGGTGCGACGAGTGTCTCCTTTGATACCATCGTCGCTTCTGGCCTGCGTTCGGCGATGCCCCACGGCGTGGCTTCTGAAAAAGTCATCGAACAAGGGGATCTGATTACCCTAGACTTTGGCTGCTACTACCAAGGCTATGTTTCTGATATGACTCGGACTTTTGCTCTTGGCGATCCTGGAGCAAAATTAAAAGAAATCTATCAAATCGTTCTAGAAGCCCAATTGAAAGTCTTAGATGCAGCTAAACCAGGAATGACAGGGATTCAGTTGGACGCGGTGGCGCGCGACCACATCAGCCAAGCGGGCTATGGTGAAGCCTTTGGTCATTCCACTGGCCACGGGATTGGCTTAGAAATTCATGAAGGACCAAACGTTTCTTTCCGAGCAGACAAAGCCTTTGTTGTCGGGAATGTCATCACTGACGAACCGGGGATTTACCTGCCTGGTATCGGTGGGGTGCGGATTGAAGATGATTTGTTAATCACCGCTGAAGGCAATAAAGTCTTGACCCACTCACCAAAAGAGTTGATTATCTTATAAGCAAACATCTGGGGAGCCCCTCACACAGGAGGGGCTCTCTGGCTTTTGCTAGAGGCGTAGGCAATGGTTTTGTATAGCCTAACTGCCCAAAGAATGATAAACTAAGAAAGAAGAATAACTAGTTTGCTTAGTTATCGTGATGACTAAAGTTAAAGGAGGATGGCCATGATCTCAGTAAATGATTTCAAAACAGGCTTGACCATCGAAGTTGATGGAGATATCTGGCGGGTCGTTGATTTCCAACACGTCAAACCCGGGAAAGGGGCCGCTTTTGTCCGTTCCAAATTGAAAAACTTGCGAACTGGCGGCGTCCAAGAAAAAACCTTCCGGGCAGGTGAAAAAGTCGGGAAAGCACAAATTGACAACCGCAAGATGCAGTATTTGTACGAAAGTGCTGGCAGCCATGTCTTTATGGATTTGTCTAACTACGAACAAATCGAAATCCCTGAAGAACAAATCAAAGACGAACTGAAATACATGTTGGAAAACATGGAAGTCAATATCATCATGTACGGCTCTGAAATCCTAGGGGTGGACTTACCAAATACGGTGACGTTGACTGTTGAAGCAACCGATCCTAACATCAAAGGGGATACGTCTTCTGGTGGTTCCAAACCAGCGACGATGGAAACGGGCTTGACTGTCAATGTACCGTTTTTCGTCAACCAAGGAGACAAACTGATTATCAACACCGCGGACGGGACTTACGTTTCCCGCGCATAGAAATGGAGGCAGTTGTTGTGGCAGATGAAAAAAATCTGGTTTTAAACAGCAATCAAGAATTAGGAGAAATCGTCATTGCACCGGAAGTTATTGAAGTAATCATCGGGATAGCAGCTTCCAAAGTGGATGGCGTTTATGAGATGCAAGGGACTTTTGCTAACAATGTCACAGAATTGCTTGGCCGTTCTGCTCATGGCAAAGGCGTCTATCTCACCATCGATGAAGAAGGCATCAAAGTTGATTTGTATTGCTATATCAAATATGGCATGTCTGTGCCCAAAATTGCTATGGCTATCCAAGATCGGGTAAAACAACAAGTTCTGTTTATGACTGATGTGGAATTGGCAGAAGTCAATATTCATGTGGTAGCAGTCGTTCCAGAAAAAGTAACCCCACCTGATTTGGAAGAATTATTCGGAAGCGAAGAGGAAGAAAATGAGTAGTCAAGAAATTTCCCGTCACATCATTCGGCAGATGGCTCTGCAAGCTTTGTTCCCATTGGATTTCAATGCGGACTTATCCAAACAAGATGCCATCTATCATGCCATCGAACTAGAGCACCAAGACATGTTAGATGAAGAACAAGAAAACTTTGTCCCTGCTTACTTGGATCGCCTAGTAGCAGGAGTTTGTGCCCATAAAGCTGAATTGGATGACACGATTCAAAAACATTTGAAAAAAGGGTGGACCTTAGCTCGGTTGCCTAAAATGGATCTTACCATTTTACGAATCGCCATCTATGAAATGGTTTATGAAGCGGACGTGCCTAATAAAGTCGCTTTAAATGAAGCCATTGAGTTGGCGAAAACCTTTAGCGATGACCAATCACGTAAGTTCGTCAACGGCTTGTTGTCGACGATTAATGGCGAGCTTGAAGAGAAAGCCAAAGCCTAATAGGAAAGAAAGCTAGCAGTCAATGGAGAATTCCTCCTTTTGATTGCTAGCTTTTTTGGAACGCGTTTTAATTATCGGCTGCCAAATATTTTTGTCATTTAAAAAACTTGGTGTCCTTACTAATTTGCGAGTAACAACACCAAGTATCAGGGTACCTATTTATGAGCGTCATCGGTCAATGTCACCTAAATGATCGAGATGATATCAGCGACCCCAGTTTTTCTTAATAAGCCCGGGCAATCCACACCGTGTATTTCGCAGGTTTACCGCTAACGATATCGACGGTTTTTTCCATTGGTACTTCAAAAGGAATATTCCGGGTGGTAAAACCAGTTTCTTCTTTGATTTTGGCTTCGGTTTCTTCGGTGCCATCCCAGCCAATCAGAACAAAGCCAGTTGGCCGTCCTTCATTTTTGCAGGTTTCAATGTGTTCTTTTAGTTGGTCCAAAGTATCGATGTCATAGTGTTCATTTGCTTTATTGCGGGCCCGCGCAGCTTCTAGCAACCGTTTTGGCATGATGGCTAGCTGTTCTTCTACATAGGCAGCTAAGTCCTCAAAGGCCACGGCGGTTTTTTCGCTTAAGTCACGAATTTTCACCATGACATGTCCGTTTTCCAAATCTCGTGGGCCACATTCGATTCGCAGACAAGCCCCTTTAAGTTCCCATTCGTTAAATTTGTAGCCAGGTGAATTGTCCGTATCATCCAAACGGACGCGATAACCAGCTTTTTTGAATGAGGCAAAGAGTTCATCTAGTTTTTCCATGATGGCAGGGTTCTTTTTCCATGGGCCGACTGGCATCAAGACAATCTGTGTAGGAGCAACGGTTGGCGGGAAGACCAGCCCGTTGTCATCTCCATGAGTCATGATCAGTGAGCCTAACAAACGTGTTGAAACGCCCCAAGAGGTAGTATGGACATAAGTGTGTTGGTTTTCTTTGGTCAAGTAAGTGATGTCGAAAGCTTCCGCAAATTTGGTCCCAAGATAATGGGAAGTTCCAGCTTGCACCGCTTTGCCATCTTTCATCATAGCTTCGATGGAATAAGTATCCACGGCACCGGCAAAGCGTTCTGAAGGGGTTTTTTGGCCTTTGTAAACCGGAATAGCCAGAAATTCTTCTGCCAAGCGGGCATATTCATCTAAAATACTCATGGTCCGATGGCGGGCGTCAGCTTCGTCTGCATGGGCAGTGTGGCCTTCTTGCCATAAAAACTCTGAGGTACGTAAGAAAGGCAGGGTTTTCTTTTCCCATCGGAAGACGTTGGCCCATTGGTTGATTTCGTAAGGTAGATCCCGATAGGAGTTGATCCAGTCAGAAAAAGCGGAACCGATCATCGTTTCAGAAGTTGGGCGTAACGCTAGGGGTTCTTCTAACTTTTCGTTACCGACTTCTGTTACCCATGGGAGCTCAGGGGCGAATCCTTCGATGTGATCCGCTTCTTTCATAAAGAAGTTGCGAGGGATTAGCATCGGAAAATAGGCGTTGCGGATATCTTCCGAACGTAAAAATTTGTTGAACTCTTCTTGGATGTGTTCCCAGAGTTCATAGCCATCGGGACGGAAGATGATGGAGCCTTTGACCGGGGAGTAGGCCATCAGTTCTGCTTGTTGGATCGTTTGGGCGTACCATTCAGTGAAGTCGTTGGTTTGCTTTTCAGCCATTGTGTTTCCTCCTTAAAATAGACAGTGGTGAGTTCTTGAGGGGTGGTTTGAAAAAATAAAAAACACGCATTTCCTCCTTAAAAAAGGACGAAATGCGTGTGACATTCGCGGTACCACCTTTGTTGACCGAAAGTTTTCGGTCCCCTCGACAGAGCGTTAAGGGGCTCTTCCCCGATCGTTTGTAGCGATCTTGACGTGGGTAGGTTCCTTGGGCCAGCGGGTATCACCTTTTCAGCGGGCAGGCGACTCTCTAAAACCATGGAGCAAGTACTATTCCAACTGCTTCTATGCTACTGTCAATCAAAGGAAAAAGCAAGTATTAATTCCTTGGAAAAGAAAATACTTGCTTTTAACTGAGATTTTAGACAGATAAGGTGATGGCGACACTGTCGGTTTTTTCGGTATTGCTTTTTTTGAGAGCGCCGGCGTACTTCTTGGAGATTTTTTCCAATACCCAAAGATCGAATTCTTCTTTTTCTGGCAGATCGGTATTAATCCCCCGGTCGAAAATGTTTTCATAATAATTGGCGGTATGTTCACAATAAAAATGAATTTTTCCTTGGTCACAATAGACCTGTAAGGTAATTTTTCGTTGGCTGGGATCTGTGATGGCGTAAGTCTCTCGAAAGGCATGTTCCAATAAATGAGCAAAAAGTTTCGTCAAATCAGTATCTGTGATGGCGATAGTTGGTGGCAAGACGATGTTGAAGCTGGTATCGATACTGCGCTTTTCCGCCAGTTTTTGATAACGAGACAAAATTAAATTGGTCAAGGAGTGCTCAGTAAAGCGAGGCAAGCCGTCCATTCGTTTGGTATCTTCCATCAATTCGGCTAAATATTCTTGGGTGCCGGTAAGGTTGCCATCTTCCACCAATAGTTGCATCATTTGCAGATTTTTACGAAAGGCTTTTTTGATTTGTTCCACTTCTGCTAAGTGATGGTTCATTTCTTCGCGGCTTTCTTCTAACAAAGCAGTTTTGACTTCTAAAAAGTTCATCTGCTTGCGGTTTTTTTCTTCATTGGTCAAAAATTCGGATACCGTGTAAATGAAGATCACCAGTAAGATAACAATGAAGAATAGGCCACTAAAGTTAATGTGGTTGTAAGGCGTGCCCATGATTTCCATAATATACAAAAAGCAGTGAGCCAAGGCGACTAAGACAATCCAAGGAGTACAAAAGACATAGAAACGGTTCTTTTGATGACTTTCACAGATTGCGGCAATGGTGATGGCTAGTGTACCAAAGAGATTCACAGCATCAATCCAAGGCTTAATTTCTGGCATATCCAATGGGGTGAAAGCCACGCTAATTAACAGTGACAGACTAAAAATTAGATGTGGAATTACCCAATATTTATAATATGTATTCATTACGGTCATCTTGTGGCAGTAATAGACAATCAGAAATAACGGGCTCAAGGCAGCTAAAATAATCGCTACCGTGGAGTTGACGATGGGACTAAACAACAAGCCGGCTACGATATCGCTCGCGGCTGCTTCCAAACCAATCGTCATGGCAAATGCCGCCAGAAGTAACAGTTGAACATCCAAGCGCTGTTGTTTTTTTAGCGTACGTCCGACGATTAACAGTAAGACGACACTGATGCTAATCCCTAAAATCATCATTAACACTTGCGGAATTGAAAGGGTAAAAATATAGGCCATCAAGGAATTGGCTTCACCCACAAAAACTCGTGCCGGCAACCCAGAGTAGCTTTGATAGGGGCTAGCGACTTCGACTTTTAGAACGCTACCCAAATAATCGGCAGGAAGCTGGATTTCTTTTAAGGATTTCCCAGGATTATCACTGGCTAGTCCACCAGTGGAGGTGGGGGTGTATTCATAAATCAGGTGATCATCGATGGTTACTTTAATCCATTGGTGATTGCCTTGAATGAGTAACATCGGGTTTTCCACTTCTGTCTTCATTTTCCGTTCCATCACCATGATTTGATTGGGGCGGATTTGTGGTAAATGTTTGACATAGCGACTCTTAAAGGTGCTGTCTGGACTGTTTTTGGGATAATAGGTCCACGTCTCAGTAATTTCAGCAACTTGATTTTGGCTAAAAGGATGACTGAAAGCATAACAAAAGAAGCCGATAACTGTCAGACACAAAGCCACGACGGATGCAAAGCCGAGCTTGCGTAAGCCACCGTTTGCTTTTAGCTTTTCGTAGTTATTTAAAGATTCCATAAAATAAAAAATGCTCCTTTCGCTATCAGTTTATTTTCTTTTCTACTATAAGTCAATATCAGTAATTTAATAACGTTTGCTTTGTTTTGAAATGAGAGGAAAGGATTAAAAAGATTAAAATAAAACACAAATTTTAGTTGTAAGTATTCGTTTTTCATTATAATATAATAAACGCACAGAAACTTTAGTGGGTCCTGTTAAGGGATGATTTTATTGCTAATTATCGTGCTATTAAATTACAAATACTAAGATGATCTAGGGAATGGAGGGGCCGCGTTGGCGAAGATAAAACAAATTAAAACTATCAGCTCCTTTGTATTAATTTTTTTAATGGCCATCGTTTTGTTAGTGACCTTGATTCCCCATCTTTTTGGACTCAATATTGCAGTTATTCGGGACAATGCCATGCAGGGGAGTCTTCCTAATGGCAGCCTGATTTTTGTTAAAACGACACCGGTTGCTGAAATTCAAGTGGGGGATTTGATTACTTACTATAGGGGGGAAGGGGAAGATATTTTGACACGGCGGGTCGTGGCGATGGACTCTCACCGACAAACCTTTTATACGAAAGGTGATCGCAATTCCCAAGCAGAGGAAGGATCCGTTGACCAAAGCCAATTGATTGGGCAACCAACCTTTCACTTGCCATATTTTGGATTGGTGGCGACGAAAACTTTCTTGTTGGTGGCCCAAATTCTGTTTTGGATTGCGGCTCTGACCATTACTTTTACCACCATCACTACTTTGATTCGTCAGTCTCGCCCCCTCAAAAAACAGGATGATCCTTGGCTGTTTGAGGATAAAGAACAGTGAGAGGATTGCGTCAAAGCTCAGGTTTGTCTATAATGAAGCTGTCGTTTGCTGACGGCTTTTTTATTTGGCTAAATTTACTGGCCGCAAGCATGACAGCTTGTCGGGCGTTTAAAACTGGCAAAAGCCGGTTTAGAAAGGAACAGAAATGCAAAATGAAATGATGCACCGTCCAGTGGTGAAAAAAGAATTAGTGGCATATATGCGTCAACGCCAAAAACCATTAACCGGAGAATTGGGAAAACTAGAAGGAGAGGCCAATCGTCGTGGGGTTCCGGTAATTCCACACGAAACAGTGGTCTTTATGGAATTTTTATTAGGACAACTACAACCTCAACATGTTTTAGAAATTGGTGCTGCGATTGGCTTTTCTGCAAGTTTGATGGCTCAATTTGTCGGGGAAAACGGGCATGTTACAACCATTGATCGCTATGATGTGATGATCAAAGAAGCCAAAGCCAATTTTTCTCGGCTGGGGCTGGAGGATAAGGTGACTTTATTAGAAGGGCAAGCCGCTGATATTCTACCTACGTTAACGGGGCCTTATGATTTTATCTTCATGGATAGTGCTAAATCCAAATACATCGAGTTTTTACCTGAATGCCTGCGGGTTCTTCGCAAAGGTGGGGTGTTGATGGTAGATGATATCTTCCAAGGGGGGACGATTTTGGATGCTACCGAGGATATTCCTCGTAAAAATCGCGCCATTCACCGCAAACTGAATGCCTTTTTGGATCTGGTAATGAGTCACCCGCAGTTGACTTCGACCTTGGTTCCATTAGGGGATGGGCTTATTTTGATCACAAAAGACGTAGAGGAAGTCAGCTTTGAGGAGCAAGCAGAGACGACGGAACAATCAGAATAGGACTTGTCCGTTGTCATTTTGGCCCACAAAAAAGCCCTTCTACTGAGAAGATAGAAGGACTTTTGGTAAGCTATTAAAACATCGCAGGAGGGGTTCGAACCCCCGACCGTCCGCTTAGAAGGCGGATGCTCTATCCAGCTGAGCTACTGCGACATACTGGCAACATGTTTCATTATAGAAAACGGCCAACTTGTTGTCAAGAAAATGTGAAAAAAGTCCTGGGTAAGCCGCTGTTCTTGGTTCACCCAGGATTTTATGCTTTTGCGAGACTAAGATGCTGACGGGGTTATTTAATCAAGCGAATCCGATAAGCTTCAAAATACAGGGGATCCTTGCGTTTTTTGAAAAAGGCGTAAGTTCCCATAATCAGTGCGCCAGCTGTGTTGGTAAACATATCACCCATCGTATCCATCAAAGCTGCACGACCAATCAAGGCGGGGCCGCTGTTGTCCGGTGAATCCAAGTAGCGTTGCAGGTTCATATTCGCCACCGTGTCACAGAGAAATTCCCAAAATTCCCAAAGGACACCACAGACGCCAGCAAAAGCAAAACCAAAGATTAAAAAGAGCCAAGGGGAGACATCACTAATACTCTTATCTTTTAAAAGCAAGCCACAGATGCCATAGCCTAACGCGGTTAGTAGCATTGGGCTGACCCCATGAAGCAGTTTATCCCAGCCGGGAATAAAGCGAATCAAATGAAGGCAAGTGCCTAAAAAGACGGAAAGGCCTAAGAAAAACCAGTAGAAGTAGATGATGGTCACCGGCAATTGCACTTTTAGAAATTTCCGAATCAGTTGCGGAAGATAGATTAAGGCGATACCGGCGAGACATTCCAGCATTACGACTGCCATTTCTCCCCGAGGTAAGCGCGCGGTAATCAATTCGTAGAGGTTAAAGAGAAAGACGAGAATGCCAAATATTGTAAAGGCATGTTGTATCTTTTTTTGAGTAATCATTTGTTAGCTCCTTCTTGTTTTCTTGATTTTATCACAGATTGCCAAAGAGGGAAAAAAGGAAGCTAGCATCAGAGCTAAGCGGTCGTTACTTAGCCGCCAGTCTCTCCGTCGCCAGTCTGATTTTTTGTTGGGGGCGTTTATGCTATAATCTGTTTTAGTGGTTAAATTATAAGCGTGAAAGGAATTGCCATGATTTCAATTACAATGTTGTCGCGAGCAGATACGGTCAAAGGTCAAGGGGTAGGTAGTGCCTACAATGAGCTGGTGCGTATGCTGCAAGAACGTTTTTCAGATGAGTTTAAGATCGAGATCAATTCGGCTAAAAAAGCGGATGTTTCTCATTATCATACAATCAATCCAGAGTTTTATCTCTCCACTTTGACTCCGAAAAGTCGAGGAGTCAAAGTCGGTTATGTTCATTTTCTACCAGAAACCTTAAAAGGAAGCATTGATTTATTTAGGCCTTTTCAAAAAGTCTTTGATTGGTATGTCATGTCCTTTTATAAACGCATGGATATCTTGGTCGTGGTAAATCCGAGTTTTATCCCGGAACTGGTAGCAGCGGGAATCCCAGAAGAAAAAGTCTGCTACATCCCCAATTTTGTGTCTACGGAGGATTTTTATCCTCAAACGGCGGCTGAGAAAAAAGAGAAAAGACAAGAATTGGGCTACGCTAGCGACGACTTTATCGTTTTAGGTGTGGGACAGATCCAAAAACGCAAAGGCTTAGACGACTTTATCCAATTAGCCAAAGATCACCCGGAAATGCAGTATATCTGGGTAGGGGGCTTTTCTTTTGGGAAAATCACCGATGGCTATGAAGACTACCAAGAAGTCTACGAAAATCCCCCGGCAAATTTGCGTTTCACCGGGATTATCGATCGTAACCAGTTGGTAGACTACTATAATATGGCGGACGTTTTCTTGTTGCCCTCATATAATGAATTATTTCCTATGAGTATTTTGGAATCTTTTAGCTGTCACACACCGGTATTAGTAAGAAATCTAGACCTTTATGAATCGGTGATTTCTGGCTATTACATGGGGGCGGATGATCGCCAGCAGATGTCGGAGAAGTTGACAGCTCTGCGACAAGATCCTAGTCAATTAGACGAATATGCCCAGTTGTCAGCCAAAGCTGCGTTGCATTATTCCGAAGACAATGTGGCAAAGATTTGGCATCGCTTCTATACTGATTTGGCAGCAGGACAAAAGCTGACACTAGATCCGGATAATCGGGAAGTACAGCCCTAGAGCTTGTCGCTAATGATCTTCTTACTGACCGGCGAAAGGCCAAGATTCTTTAGAAATGGGTTCTTTGGTAAGTTGTGATAAGGTTTTAGTTTTTGGTGACGAATAGTTTTGAAAGTTTTCACGAAACAACGACAACTTGCAGTTGACTTGTCGTTGTTTTTTTGATACATTATTCTTGTTGTAATTGTGGGCACCACAGCTACAACCGCACAGAGCAAGTACTAAGCAATGGCGATGCAAGTCTTCATTCACTTGGGATGGCGAGTCTAAGTCTAAATAAGGAGGTGCTTTTGAGTATGTACGCAATCATCAAAACTGGTGGCAAACAAGTCAAAGTCGAAGTTGGTCAAGCAATCTACGTGGAAAAATTGAACGTGGAAGCTGGCGAAAAGGTTACTTTTGACGAAGTGATCTTGGTAGGTGGCGAATCTACGAAAGTTGGTGCTCCAACTGTCGCAGGCGCAACTGTTGTAGGGACTGTTGAAAAACATGGCAAACAAAAGAAAGTCGTGACTTTCAAATACAAACCTAAAAAACATTCACACCGCAAACAAGGTCATCGTCAACCTTACACTAAAGTTGTCATCGATGCCATCAACGCATAATTTTTTAAGAAAAGCAGGTTGAACTATGATCATAGGGACATTCAAACGCAATGATTCCGGTCGTATCATCTCCTTTGAACTGACAGGCCATGCCCAATCCGGTGAATACGGAAAGGACCTCGTCTGTGCCGCTGCTTCGGTCCTAGCCATCAGCACAGTCAACGGAATTGATGCCATTGCAGGGGTTACTCCTGCGGTGGATGCCGATGAAGACGGTGGCTACCTCTACGTGGAGATGCCGAAAGATACTACCCAAGAACAAAACAACATTATGACCATTTTGTTGGAAAATCTTTTGTTAGGTCTTCAGGCCGTTCAAGCGGAACATAGCCAATATCTGCAATTAAAAACTATCACGAAATAAAAACTATCACAGGAGGTGCTTTTCCATGTTGATGAAAATGAACTTACAATTCTTCGCCCACAAAAAAGGGGGCGGTTCTACTTCCAACGGCCGTGACTCTCAATCCAAACGTTTAGGTGCTAAACGTGCGGACGGTCAAACGGTGACTGGTGGATCTATCTTGTATCGCCAACGCGGCACAAAAATCTATCCAGGTGTAAACGTAGGTATCGGCGGTGACGATACTTTGTTTGCTAAAGTTGACGGTGTCGTACGTTTCGAACGTAAAGGCCGCGACAAAAAGCAAGTTAGCGTTTATCCAGTAGCTGCTGAAGCTTAATAAACTGATGGCTCCGATCCTTGTTAAAGGGTCGGAGCTTTTTTGGTAGATAAAGAACTTATAAAAAGTTAAGCGCCAAAAAGCTTGATGCATCAGGAATTAAGTGGCCTATTATGCCGTCATTGTGATGTCAAAAAAAGATTTGACACCTTTTTAAGGAAGCAAGACCGGTCTGTTTTTTTACTTTTTGGGGGTGAAGTAGGTGATTGTTTGGATTATCTGTTTCAAAGTCATCCCCTTTTAAAACGTCAGACATGGTAGAAAAACGAAGGGATGTCTAGATGCTGCGCCCCTGCAAAATACTTTTTCGGGGAGAATTGGGGCGCTGGGGCGTTTCCGTTTTTAAAGTAGGAAATTACGGGTGCCAGTAGTTTTGATACCCAGAATGGGAGAAAGTTTGGTAAACTAGCTCCAGAGGTGAACTGTATGGAAGAGTATAAAAAATGCCGAGAGTCACGAGTAATTCAGACGCATCGGATTTTTCCTTTTGATTTGAATCCCTTTGGCTTTTTATTTGGGGGGAAGCTGATGACGATGATTGATGATGCCGCCTCGATATCGGTTACTCGGCATTGTCGCAGAGGAGCGGTGACGGCGTCCTTGGATAGCTTAAATTTTCTGCAGCCGTTACACGAAAACCATTCTGTTTGTGTGAAATCCTATGTCTCCGGCGCCCATCATAAATCGATGGAAGTGTTCGTTAAAATTATCGGTGAAGATCTGGTGACGGGAGAACGGTATTTGGCGGCAACCTGCTTTACCACTTTTGTGGCGATTGCCTCCCATATGAATCCGGAAACTGACTTTTCGGTGCCAGGGGTTATTCCTGAAACGCCTGAAGAAAAAATGGTTTGTGCAGGCTACGAGAAGCGACGAATCGCGCGGTTAGCCGAACGCGAGGAGTACCAAGCCTTTGCGGCAAAACTATCCACGGATTTACCTTGGTCAGACGAAGGGTTAGGAGATTAGTAGAGTTTGCAGGAAGCTGTAAGAAAAGTTTCGTAAAGATGTGGGATATGCTAGAATAGTTAAAATGAAAAGTTCTCGCTGTTTTTGGACAATAGCCGAGACGAGAAAGGAATGTTGGTTTTGGGAGTAAATATTGATGGCAAACAATTAGCAAATTTGCTGCAAGAACAGATGAAGGAAGAAGTTGCGCTACTGAAAGAAAGTGGCCTGACTCCAGGTTTGGTCGTTCTTTTGGTGGGGGAAGATAGCGCGAGTCAAGTCTATGTCCGCAACAAAGATTTAGCAGCTGCCCGGATTGGGATTGTCTCCAAAGTCGAACGCTATCCAGAGACGATTACTGAAGCGGAATTGTTGGCAGAAATCGATAAATACAATGCTGATCCGCAATTTCATGGTATTTTAGTCCAACTGCCCTTGCCAAAACATATCGATGAAAACAAAGTGTTGCTAGCTATTGATCCCAATAAAGATGTGGATGGTTTTCATCCGTTAAATCTCGGCGCCTTGTTTGCTGGGCATCCCACGATGATTCCTTGTACACCATATGGCATTATCAAAATGTTTGAACACTACGATATCGATTTAGAAGGTAAAAACGCAGTGGTGATCGGGCGCAGTAATATCGTCGGCAAACCCATGGCACAGCTGTTGCTACAAAAAAATGCGACCGTCACGATGGCCCATTCTAAGACGAAAAACTTGGCTGCCCTTTGCCGCCAAGCCGATATTTTAGTCGTGGCGATTGGTCGCGGCCATTTTGTAACCAAAGATTTTGTCAAACCGGGGGCGGTAGTGATTGATGTGGGAATGAACCGCAATGAAGCCGGCAAACTAATCGGGGATGTGGCCTATGATGAAGTGGCCCCTGTGGCTAGTTATATTACCCCAGTCCCTGGTGGTGTAGGCCCGATGACGATTACAATGTTGATGTACCAAACCATTGAAAGTGCTAAAAGATTACACAGATAAGAAATTAGGTGAACAGTTTGTCTCAGCAATATTTGACGGTAACCGCCTTGACTCGGTACCTGAAGCGAAAATTTGACGCCGATCCTTATTTGGATCGGGTCTTTTTAACGGGGGAAATCTCCAACTTTCGCTTACGACCCAATCATCAGTATTTTAGTTTGAAAGATGATGGGGCCAAGATTTCTGCGGTGATGTTTAAAGGGGCTTTCGATAAAATCAAGTTTCGCCCAGAAGAAGGAATGAAAGTCTTAGTGGTGGGACGGATTTCCCTTTATGAAGCGAGTGGCAACTACCAAATTTATGTAGAACAGATGCAACCGGATGGCATCGGGGCCTTGTATCAAGCGTATGAGCAGTTAAAAGCCAAGCTCACTAAAGAGGGCCTGTTTTCAGCGCCAAAACAAACGTTGCCCCGATTTCCCAAGAAAATAGCGGTCTTAACCAGTCCATCAGGGGCGGTGATTCGCGATATCATAACCACCGTCAAGCGTCGTTACCCCATCGCTCAGTTGGTCTTGTTTCCCACTGTGGTACAAGGAGACAAAGCCGCGGATGATGTTGTACGAAACATTGCTCAAGTCGAAGCCCTCGGTGATTTTGATACGATGATTATCGGTCGCGGCGGAGGTTCCATTGAAGACTTGTGGCCTTTTAATGAAGAACGGGTAGCCCGGGCGATTTTTGCAGCTCGGACGCCGATTATTTCTTCAGTAGGACATGAAACGGATACGACCATCGCTGATTTGGTGGCTGATGTACGGGCGGCTACACCTACAGCGGCAGCCGAATTGGCCGTACCGGTGTTATCAGAAGAAGTTTTGAAAATTCAACAGCAGCAAAATCGCTTGCAACAGGCCTACCTTTTGCAGTTGCAACGAAAAAACGAGCGGTTTCAGCGGGTGCTAAACTCCTATGTTTTTTGTCAACCGGAACGTTTATATGAAGCCCAGTCCCTGAAGGTGGATCAACTGACCCAACGCCTGAGTCAAAACTTACAACAACTGGTTCGGGATAAAGAGCGGCGTTTCCAACAGACGGATCGGCATTTGCAACAGGCCAATCCCTTACCACGCCTAAAGCAGTTGCAACAACAAACCAGTTATTTAACTGCTCAGCTTAGTCAGCAAATGGGGTATTTAATGGCAAATAAACGGCAGGCGTTTCAGCAGCAAGTGCAGTCTTTGGATTTGCTCAGTCCTTTGAAAATCATGGGCTGGGGTTATACGTATACCACCAAAAACCAGCAAGTACTTAAATCTGTGCAGGAAATCACCTCCGAGGATGAATTGATCATTCACTTCCAAGATGGGGTCGTGGCGGCGACAGTTAGTGACGTCCAGCTGAAATCTAACAATAAATCGTAAACGTGGGCCGGTCTTTCGTTGGCATAGTTGCTCAACTGGAACCAGAAATCTCACTATTATTTACAATAAAGGAGTTTACAATCATGGCACAACCGACATTTGAAGAATCGTTGCAAGAATTGGAACAAATCGTAACTCGCTTGGAAAAAGGCGACGTGCCTTTGGAAGAAGCTCTGGCGGCGTTTCAAAAAGGAATGACCTTGAGTAAACAATGCCAAGAAACGTTGACCAACGCGGAAGAAACGTTGACTAAAATGATGCAAGAAAACGGTCAGGAAACTGATTTTGAAGAGCCCAGCGCATGATGACTTTAGCAGAATTTCAACAAACACAACTACCGTTAGTAGAAGCTGAACTGACAGACTTTCTAAAACAGCATACGACCGATCCCCGACTAGCCGAAAGTATGCTTTATTCGGTAGCAGCAGGGGGCAAACGCATTCGCCCGCTGATTTTGTTGGCGGTAGTGGCTAGTTTTCGCAAAGAGTTGACCACTGGGGTTTACCAATGTGGGGCAGCTTTGGAAATGGTTCATACTTACTCCTTGATCCATGATGACTTACCGGCGATGGATGACGATGCCTTACGCCGGGGGAAACCTACTAATCATGTGGTGTATGGAGAAGCTTTGGCGATTTTGGCGGGGGATGGCTTATTGACGGCGGCTTTTCAGCTGTTGAGCCAAGCCCAGTTAGCGAATGATGAGAAATTGTTGTTGCTTCAATTGTTGGCGGAGAAAGCTGGGAGCCAAGGGATGGTCGCTGGTCAAGCAGCGGATATTCAAGGGGAGCATCGGCAGCTGACTTTGGAGGAGCTGGAAGGCATTCATCGCCGGAAGACTGGTGATTTATTGCTCTATGCGTTTGTTGCTGGTGGGATTTTGGCCCATCAGCCTGAAGCTGTGTTGCAGCAGTTGCAACAACTGGCGTTACATGTGGGATTGGCTTTTCAGATTCGCGATGACTTGCTAGATATCACGGCCACTGCAGAAGAAGTAGGGAAGAACACCCATAAAGACCAACTGGCGGGTAAAAATACCTATCCATCTTTGTTGGGATTTGTAGAAGCCCAGCAGGCGTTGGTAGCGGAACTGGATGCCGCTGAGCAACTATTATTGGTAATGGGGCAACAATTGGTTTTTGAACCAGCTCTTTTACAGGAAATCCTTTTGAAATTGCGAATGTGAGGCCGAAAAAATGAAAAAAGAACGTGTGGATGTCTTAGCTGTCCAACAAGGCTTATTCGAAACCCGCGAAAAAGCGAAACGGGCTGTGATGGCCGGCTTAGTTGTGATGGAAAAAAACAATTTACGCCTAGACAAACCCGGAGAAAAACTACCTCAAGATACCTTGTTGCGAGTCAAAGGTGAGGTGATGCCTTATGTTTCGCGTGGTGGCTTGAAACTGGAAAAAGCGCTGAAGCAGTTTGATTTTTCTGTGACGGATAAGATTTTATTGGATATCGGTTCGTCAACGGGTGGCTTTACCGATGTCGCCTTGCAAAACGGCGCCAAGCTAAGCTATGCCTTGGATGTCGGTTACAATCAGTTGGCTTGGAAATTGCGTCAGGATCCCCGGGTAGTGGTGATGGAACGGACTAATTTCCGTTATAGTCAACCTGCTGATTTTCTAGAGGGCTTGCCAGAAGTGGCGACGATTGATGTCTCTTTTATTTCCTTAAAGCTGATCTTGCCGCCGTTGCATGAAATACTGGTTGCCGGGGGCTCAGTGATGGCTTTGGTGAAACCGCAGTTTGAGGCTGGCAAAGAAGCGGTAGGAAAACATGGCATTGTCCGAGAAGCTGCTACTCATGAGCGAGTCTTGCAAGAAATCAGCAACTTTGCTTTGGAAACTGGCTTTGATGTAGTGGATTTGGCTTTTTCACCGATTACCGGAGGCGAAGGTAACATTGAGTTTCTACTATTGTTGACCAAAACGGAAGGTACCGGTCATTTATCTGAAAAAGTGAATATTTCCGAGGTTGTCGCGAAAGCTCATGAAACGTTGGCTTAAGCTGTGACAGTCGGTTTTAAGAAAGGTTTAGGAGCAGGATTTTCCATGAACCTTTCTTTCTTTTTGCATAAAAATAAGGTATGATGATGAAGTTGAATTGGCCGGCTTTGAGAGCCTGCAAGCGGGTTATTGGCCACCCTGTCAGATAGGTTTTGATAGATTGGTCTTATTATGGATAAAGAAAGGAGTCACAGCCAGATGCGCAAAAAAGAACGCCATCGTCTAATCACTCGTCTACTAAGTGAAAACAACATCCAAAAACAAGAGGATTTTGTTTCCTTACTGGAAGAGCGGGGAGTGATGGTGACCCAAGCAACGATTTCTCGAGATATTAAAGAGTTGAAGCTGATCAAGGTGCCTTTTGAAGGGGGTTATCGTTATAGTCTACCTGCGGAAACGGCGGAAGATATTGGTGAGAAACTGGCCAAATTGTTAAAGGATGCCTTTGTTTCTGTGGATCAAATGGATAAGATGGTTATCTTAAAAACCTTACCCGGCAACGCTGCGGCCATCAATAATTTGATTGATCGGCGCTTCAAGGGGCAGTTGTTTGCCAGCTTAAATGATGATGATTCCGTGTTGATGATCGCGAAAACTAAAGAAGCCGCAGAGGCGTTAAAAACTGAGTTACAAGAACTTATTTAACTTTAGACAAAAGAAAAGCAACGCAACCTAGGCGTGGGTTTGCTTGAGGAGGAGGCTAGGAGATGCTGTTAGAATTAGCGATTGAAAATTTTGCCATCATCTCAAAATTGCGGTTGACCTTTCACCAGGGTATGACGGCTTTGACTGGGGAAACCGGAGCGGGGAAATCGATTATCATCGATGCCATGGGCTTGTTAGCCGGCAGTCGTGGTTCGACGGACTATATTCGCCAAGGGGCAGACAAGTGTCGGCTCGAGGGGGTCTTTGAGATGCCTGATCAGCCGGCTTTTGTGACGTTACTGGCTGAACTAGGTGTGGAGACAGAAGCTGGAGATCCGTTGATTTTGCAACGGGACATGACCTTGAGTGGCAAAAATGTCTGCCGGGTCAATGGGCGCACGATGAATCTTGCTAATCTTCGGCGAGTAGGTAATTTTTTGGTGGATATCCAAGGCCAAAATGAACACCAAGAATTGCTACAAGAAGACCGTCACTTGCATTTGGTGGATGAGTATGGGGCCGCCAGTTTTCAAAAGCAGTTGCAAGACTACCGAGAGGCTTATCAGGAGTTTCGGCAATTGGAAAAGCGCGTCCAAAAAATTCAGGCCAATGAACAATCCTTTGTGCAACGCTTGGATATGTTGCGTTTCCAACAAGAAGAAATCAGCCAGGCTCAACTACAACCAGAAGAAGAAAGTCAACTGGCGGAGGAGCGAGAAAAACTCGCAAATTATCAAAAGATTGTCGATGCGTTGGGGCAAAGCTATCAAATTTTGACTGGTGCAGAGCTTAATCCGGTGGATGGTGTAGGGGCTGTTTTGGCGGAAATCCAAGAAGTGTCTCATCTGGATGAAGAATACAATGCCATCGCTGAAAATTTGCAAAGCGCCTACTATTTGTTGCAAGATGCCGCGGGAGACATTTCTCGGCAACTGGACTTTTTGGAGTTAGATGAAGAGCGTCTTGAAGCTGTTACCCAACGTTTAGAATTGATTCGACAACTAAAACGCAAGTATGGCGATTCAATCCCAGCAATTTTGCGTTATTATGAGGAAATTGCTAAAGAATTAGCGGCTTATGATGACTCCGATACAAAATTGGAAGAGTTGGAGGCAAAATTGCGCCAACAAGAAGAGGCCCTCTGGTTTCAAGCCGAAAAAATCCATCAGGAACGCAAAGCCATTAGTCATTCGTTGGAAAAAGCAGTCATGCACGAGCTGAAGGAACTTTATATGGAAAACACCCAGTTTGCAGTGGATTTTCGCAAAAGTCGTCAGCTGACTGAAAATGGCTTTGACGAAGCAGCCTTTTATTTGACCACTAACCCCGGGGAACCTTTGAAGCCTTTGGTAAAAGTCGCATCTGGCGGAGAACTTTCCCGGATTTTACTGGCTTTAAAAACGATTTTCTCCCAAAGCCAAGGGATTACTAGTATTATTTTCGATGAAGTGGACACTGGGGTCAGCGGTCGGGTAGCGCAAGCCATCGCGGAAAAGATCGCCAAAATTGGTCAACAATCCCAAGTGTTGTGTATCACGCATCTGCCACAAGTCGCAGCGGTGGCGGATTATCAGTATGCCATCACCAAGGGCGTCACTAAGGGGCGGACCCAGACGAGTGTGACTCAACTTAGCGATGCTGAGCGGGTTCAGGAAATTGCCCGAATGCTTTCTGGTGCTGAGGTTACGCCGTTGACTCTTGAGCATGCCAGAGAGTTGTTAACCATGGCTGGGCACTCGTCGCTTTGATTACAGCAAGAGGTACTAGGCGGATAATTTTTGATAGCCAAATAGCGAGGCACTACTGATCCTATCAGTAGTGCCTCGCTATTTGGCGTCAATTAAAAAGTGGTGGGGGTGTTGCGTATTAGCCTAATACGCTGATAACAGCCGTCAAAACAACGCTAGCGACTGTTAAGATGAGCATGACCCAAATAAAGCCTTTAGTAATTTTGGAAAATGTACTCTTTTTTTTCTCCATGAGAATCCATCCTTTTTCCGATAGTCGTCCGACACTTTTGGCCAAAGAGGAAACGCTTCTGGGGGAACCTCTGGGCGCTATCGCCGAACAATCACATCATATTCCAGACTAGTGTAACCGCTAATCAGGGATTCTTCAAGTCTAGGGAGGAAAAAATCACAAAAGATTCTTTTTTCTTAAATATCGAATGGCCCACAGACAGATAGCTATTGTCCCTACAATAATTAAGAGAAAGGCCCATTCTTGATCGGCAAAGGGCAATTTAACATTCATCCCATAAAGGCCGCCAATAATTGTTGGAATGGTTAAGACAATGGTTAATGACGTCAAGATTTTCATGATATTGTTCAAATTGTTTGAGACGATGGCTGAGAAAGTATCTGTCATCTGATCCACCAACCGCATATAAATCCGGGAGGTACTAACCGCTTGTTTGGTTTCCACCAAGATATCATGGAGGTGGTTTTGGTAAGCGTGGTGGTTGGCAAACTCAGTGGTGTGGGCCAGTTTTTTCAAGGCTCCGTAATTGGCAGCTGTTGAGGACTCGAAAAAGACTAAGCTTTTTTGGATATCCATAATCTGATAGAGACGTTTATTTTCAGTAGCTACTTGAATATGGGATTCCAAGAGACTCACCTGATGATTGATTTCTTCTAGATGTTCATTAAAACTCAATACCAATTCCCACAAAATCAAAAGGGCGATATTCATCCGAGGACTCATATCGTTTTGTTGAATCTTACTAGTGACCACCTTATCGAAAAACGGCGGTCGATGATTGGCAACGGTGATTAAACGCTTGTCGGGGGTGATGATCACCGACATGGGATAGCTTTGGTATTGTAAATAACCGCTGGGACTGGTGGTGACGAAGGGAAATTCCACCACCAAAAGAATCGGGCGTTTAAAAACCTCCTGCTCCAAGCCTTCAGTTCGAGCGTTTTCCACGTCATCCAAGACGGCGGTTAAGTAGTCCATCGGCAGTTGAAACGCTTTGGATAATTCCTTGAGTTCTTCTTTTGGTGGTGTTTCCACGTGTAGCCAACAAATGTCACTGCTTCCTTTAGCCACGCTTTTGATTTGATCGCCGCTGACAGCGTAATAGGTAATCATGAGGAACCCTTCCTTCTGTTTTGTCGAAAACTTTAAAAAAGCAATTAAAATAACTGAAAAAAATCAAATAAACCTTTTGAAAACCGGTTATCGCTACCAATTTTTAAAAGAACTGAAACATTGGTGTAATGAAAATGAAGTATAGTTAGCCTGATATGGTAGGCTTTCCACGAAATGGTAAGCTTACATAGAAAGAACAATCCAGACCGAAGCCTCACGAATCAGCCACTGGCCCCGTAAAGGTCAGCTGTCTGATGGAAAGAAGCAAGCTTTGGCTGGGTGGTAAGGAGCGGACATGAATACAACTTTTCACCCTATGATGATTTTTTGGTACGTTTTTCCGGTGATTCTGCTGTTTGCCACGAGTTTCGTCGTCTCAGCGTTATCCCTGCAAAAAAAATGGCACATCAAAGGCCCGGATTTAGCAGTTCCTTTTTTGTGGCTAGGGCTTCAGCAAATTTCCACGAATACCTTTGCTGTTTCTATTTTACCGTATTTCGTCATTTCTATCTTGTTTTTAGGTATTCTGCTAGTGGTTTTTCAGGCGTATTACTATGGAGAGATCGCTTACAAACGTTACTTTAAGATGTTTTGGCGCTTGGTTTTCTTGTTCACATTGATGACTTATCTGCTGTTAGTCATCATGGATATCGTACATTATTTATAAATAATCGAGGCCTTTAAAAAGTTTTTAAAGCCTTAAAAAACGCTTGTTTCCAATTTGGTTAAGAATAGTCAAACAAGTTTTCTGGCACTTTTGCATAAAAAGTGGTAGGAAGTGGGGGATTGTGGTAGACTGTGTATATCGAGTGGGGACAGGGGGTTATTTAGCGATGTTTATGGGGGAGTTTCAACATACGATTGACGCTAAAGGCCGTCTTATCGTGCCTTCAAAACTTCGTGACCAACTGGGCGAAAAATTCGTCGTCACTCGTGGGTTGGATGGCTGTCTCTTTGGTTATCCCTTAACAGAATGGGAAAAATTAGAAGAGAAGTTAAAAGAAATGCCCCTAGCTAAAAAGGACGCTCGTACGTTTGTACGCTTCTTTTACTCAGCTGCCACCGAATGTGAAATCGATAAACAAGGCCGAATCAATTTGCCTCAAACCCTACGGACCCATGCCGGTTTGACCAAAAATTGCGTCATTACTGGGGTGGCCAATCGGATCGAAATTTGGGATGAAGAAAAATGGCAAGCCTTCACCATTGAAGCCGAAAGTAACTTCAATGAAATTGCAGAAGGTATGATCGATTTTGGACTGTAAGATAGAAAGAGGAACATGATGACTTCGGAATTCCAACATTACACAGTGATGAAAAAAGAGACGGTGGCAGGCTTGAACATCAAACCTGACGGCGTTTATGTCGACTGTACTTTAGGCGGTGCCGGCCATAGCGAATACCTCCTTAGCCAATTGGGACCAGAGGGACACCTTTATTGCCTCGATCAAGACCAAAAAGCCTTGGACCATGCTCAGGTTCGTTTAGCACCTTATGTAGCAAAAGGCCAAGTTACTTTTATTAAGAGTAATTTTCGCTATTTAAAAGAAGCCTTGCTGGCTCACGAAGTCTTTAAAGTAGATGGTATTTTATATGATTTGGGGGTTTCTTCCCCACAGTTGGATGAAGCAGAACGGGGCTTTAGCTATCACCAAGATGCCCCACTGGACATGCGGATGGATCAAAGTGCATCTTTTTCGGCCTACCAACTGATTAATGAATATGACTACCACCAATTAGTAAAAATCTTTTTCCGTTATGGGGAAGAGAAATTTTCCAAACAAATCGCTCGAAAAATTGAAGAAGCCCGGAAGCTGCAACCGATTGAAACAACTGGACAGCTGGTGGATTTGATTAAAGCTGCGATTCCTGCGCCGGCTAGACGCAAGGGGGGACACCCGGCGAAACGGATTTTTCAAGCGGTACGCATCGCGGTTAATGATGAATTGGGAGCAGTGGAAGAGTCCTTAGAAGAGGCCATCGACTTGTTACAGGTCAATGGTCGCATTTCTGTGATTACTTTCCATTCTTTAGAAGATCGCATCGTCAAGACCATCTTCAAAGAACATAGCACCACCAAAGATTTGCCGCCGGGGCTACCAATTGTACCGGAAGCCGACTTACCGACCTTGAAGCTGATTACCAGAAAGCCAATTACGCCTTCTGAAAGCGAGCTTTCGGAAAATAACCGCTCTCGTAGTGCCAAACTACGAATCGCTGAAAAAGTAAAAGATTAATTTTGAAAAAGTTCATCTTTCAAAGTAACTACCAGACTGACACGATAAAGAGCATGAAAAAGAAAGGAGTGTGGCACATGGCTGAAGTCAAAAAAGTCGCTGATTACGATTACGACTATTCCGACAACTTCAAGCAAGCCCCAGCGCCTGTGCAAACACCACCACAGCGTCCTGAAATCATCAAAATTCCCGCTTCACCTTCTCGCAGATTGAAGCGCATTTCTCGTCTTGAGAAAATAATTGGCGTGTTGCTACTATTGTCAGTGATTGGTCTGGCGATTTTAACTGTCTACGTACGGACAGATATCAGTCAGTTGGAACATGAAGTTTCACAAATTGAAGCTGCCACTGCCGAAAAAGGACAAGAAAAAATTCGTCTTGAACAAGAAAAAGCCGAATTGACCACCACCGAACGCATTAAAGAGGTGGCGGAAAAACAAGGATTGAAAATTAACGACGATAATTTGGGGACAGTGAAGTAAATGCGGTTTAAACGAATTCGCCATTTTTTTAAGAAACATAATTCAACCACAAAGAACAATCGCAAAAAAGTAGGTATTCTCTTATTTGCTACGAGTATTGGATTGTTCTTTTTGTTTGCCGGTCGCTTGACCTACATTGTCACAGTAGGGGAGATTGCTGGCAATTCATTGAAAGAAAAGACGGCTAACCTTTATCAAGGATCAAAAACCGTCAAAGCCAAACGAGGGACCATCTATGATCGCAATGGTGTAGTCATTGCGGAAGATGCGACCTCGTATTCGATTTATATTGTCACAAGTACCAGTTACGTTTCCGGCAATACGAAGCTATATGCGGAAGAAAAGAACTTCGATAAGATTGCCGATGTCCTCCATGAAGTGCTGGGTTCAAAAAAAGCCGATGTGGTGAAGGCATTGGAAAAAGCTAAGAAAAACAATGCCTATCAAATCGAGCTGGGAACCGAGACCAAGAATCTAACTTTAAAAACCAAGCAAAAAATTGAGGAAATGCTTGCCGGTGACGCCGAGGATGACAAGGACGATGTGAGAGGGGTCTACTTCAATGAACATCCCAATCGTATCTATCCAAACGGGGTATTTGCTTCTCACTTAGTAGGGTACACCGATACAAAAGTAGAAGACAACCAAGAAACGGTGACTGGGGTCATGGGGATTGAAGAAGCCTATGATGATATCTTGAAGGGAACCGATGGCAAAATCATCTACCAACAAGACAATTACCAAAATCCATTACCAGGAACGGTAGCAGAAGAAAAACCTGCGAAAGATGGACAAGACATCACCTTGACCATTGATAGTCGTTTGCAGTTGTATCTGGAGAGTTTGGTGGACAATACCTTTGCCGAATACAAACCGGAAAACATGACAGCGATGTTAGTGGAAGCTAAGACAGGGCAAATCACTGCCATGACCCAACGGCCGACTTTTAATCCGGAAACCAAAGAAGGTTTAGACAACAAAGATCTCAATTGGATGAACACCTTGGTACAAGATCATTATGAACCCGGCTCCACCATGAAATTAATGACGGTAGCCACCGCGATTGATGAAGGCATCTTCAATGAAAATGAAACCTTTGTCTCCGGCTCAATCAATGTTGCCGATACCACGATTCGTGACCATGACCTTGGAGCGAAGGGGGTACTGACCATGCGTCAAGCTCTTTCCTGGTCTTCCAACGTGGGAATGGTTACTTTGGAACAACGGATGAAAGAGGCGTGGCAAGAACACCTAAAACTGTTTGGTTTTGGCACTAGCACCTATTCTGGGTTGCCCTATGAAAATACCGGTAGTTTGCCTAATGACAATATCGTTGACCAAGCTATGAGTTCCTTTGGGCAAGCCATCAACGTCACTAATTTTCAAATGATGCGGGCGTTCACCGCGATTGCCAATGATGGTAAAATGCTAAAACCTCAGTATATTTCAAAAATTACCAACCCTGAAACCAACAAAGAAAAAGTTTTCCAAACAGAAGTCGTGGGCAATCCCGTCTCAGCTGCTGCGGCCCAAAAAGTGCGGGAATACATGGTGGATGTCACCCAAAGTGCCAACTATGGTTCGGCTTATGGGGTCTATGACGTCCCAGGCTACAATATCGGTGGCAAGACCGGGACCGCTCAGATTTACAATTCCGAGACCGGCACCTATTACGACACCGATAACAATTACCTGTATTCGATTGTCGAAATGATCCCGGCCGAAGATCCGGAATACATTTTGTATATGACGGTTAAAAAACCGGAAAAATGGTCGCAAAAAGCGCTAGGCTCCATTGGGAATCCTTTGTTGAAACGGGCGATGGATTTCAAAAAATCCGAAGAGCCACAAACTTCTGATAAAGAAGAAGAAAAAATCGTGGTGACGGACTACCGCAAACTAGCTACCGATACTGCGGCAGCCGATGCCAGTCGAGCAGGTTTGATGCCGGTAGTGATTGGTACAGGCGATGAGGTAGCGGCGCAGTCCACCCCTCACGGCACCGAACTACTACCATCAGAAAAGCTAATCTTGAAAACCAATGGCGATACCTTTTATATGCCAGATACCACCGGTTGGTCAAAAGCTGATTTGATGAAAATTGGTAAGCTATTTGACATTCAAGTCAATTTTGAAGGTGAAGGGTATTGTGTCAAACAAAGCATCGCTGCCTATCAGAAAATTGAAGGCGATCTGTTGACCTTTACGTTAGAATAGAAGTTAATATTAAGGAGTAGTTAGTTATGGAATGGACCCAAATGATCATCCCCATCGTCAGTAGTTTTGCTATGACCTTTTCGGTGATGCCCCTATTTATTGGTTATTTTCAAATGAAGCGTTATGGACAATCAATTCGTGAAGAAGGGCCGAAATGGCATCAAGCCAAGGCCGGCACCCCCACCATGGGAGGCTTTGTCTTCTTGATTGGGATTTTGCTGACGGCAATCTGGGTAGGTGCTTGGCAAAAAGCTTTGACCCCGAATTTGTTTATCTTATTGTTCATCATGATTTTATACGGGCTTTTGGGTTTCTTAGATGACTTTATCAAGATTTTTAAAAAACGTAATGAAGGCTTAACCTCCAAACAAAAATTGGTGGGACAAATCGCCGGGGCAATCGTTTTTTATATCGTCTTTTTAATGGATGGCAATAGCAATGTGCTAAATGTCTTTGGCTTTGATTTGCATTTGTCTTATGTCTACGGGCTGTTTGTTTTGTTCTGGCTGGTGGGCTTTTCCAACGCGACGAACTTAACTGACGGTATCGATGGTCTTTTAAGTGGTCTCGGAATTATTTCTTTTGCTACCTATGGAATTATTGCTTTCCATCAAGGCCAAATTGACGTATTATTGATTTGCTTGAGTGTGATCGGTGGCTTGGCGGGCTTTTTCCCTTATAACCATAAACCAGCAAAAATCTTTATGGGTGATGTTGGTTCATTGCCTCTAGGCGGGCTGTTAGCAGCAATTTCTATCTTGCTTCATCAAGAGTGGACGTTGTTGTTAATCGGTTTGATTTATGTGGTAGAGACGGCAAGCGTGATGTTGCAAGTCGCTGTTTTTAAAAAGACTAAAAAACGTCTTTTCAAAATGGCCCCTTACCATCATCATTTAGAAATGAGTGGCTGGAGTGAGTGGAAGATTGATCTTATTTTCTGGCTCGTGGCAGCTATCATCTCTGCTATCACTCTCATAATCGCCTTGTAGGAGCTGAAATGTTATGAAACAAATGACAGATTATCAAAATAAAAAAGTTCTTGTGCTGGGATTAGCCAAGAGTGGAGTCAGTGCGGCCAAATTGTTACATGATTTGGGCGCACTTGTTACCGTTAATGACGGGAAGCCATTTTCTGACAATCCCGAGGCACAAGATCTTTTGGCTTTAGGGATTAAAGTCATCTGCGGCAGTCATCCGATTGAATTGTTGGATGAAGACTTTTCGTTGATGGTGAAAAACCCGGGGATTCCGTATACCCAACCGCTTGTACAAAAAGCCCTTGAAAAACAAATCCCCGTGATCACGGAAGTGGAGCTGGCTTATCAAGTCGCTGAATGTCCAATCATCGGGATTACAGGTACCAATGGTAAAACCACCACCACCACGATGATTGCCAATATCTTAAACCAAGGGATGGCGACAGGGACGGCCCGTTTATCTGGTAATATCGGCTATCCCGCTAGTGGTGTTGCCGAAATTGCTGAAGCAAAGGATATTTTGGTGATGGAACTGTCCAGCTTCCAATTGTTGGGCATCAAAACCTTCCATCCAGAAATCGCGGTGATCACCAATCTTTTCTCCGCTCACTTGGACTACCATGGAAGTCGCGAAGAATATGTCAAAGCTAAATGGCATATCCAAGAAAATATGACCAATGAGGATACCTTGATTCTCAACTGGAGGCAAGCAGAATTGCGGGAGTTAGCAAAAACCACGAAAGCCCAAGTTCTGCCATTTTCTTCCGCAGAAAAAGTGGATGGTGCCTATCTTGAAGATCAGGTCCTTTACTTTAAGGGAGAAGCGATTCTGGCGGCTAGTGAACTAGGCGTGCCAGGTATCCACAATATCGAAAATGCTTTAGCTGCGATTTGTGTGGCAAAAACCCGTGGAATTGCAACGGAAGCGATTGCCCAAGCTTTGACTAGTTTTACTGGAGTAGCTCATCGTACCCAGTTTGTCACCAAATTTAACGAGCGACGCTTTTTCAATGATTCCAAGGCCACCAATATCTTGGCCACCGAGATGGCTTTAGGCGGCTTTGATCACAGCAAACTGATTCTCTTGGCTGGGGGACTGGATCGCGGCAATAGTTTCGATGATTTGATACCTTCATTGAAAGATGTTAAAGCTATCGTTTTGTTCGGTGAAACCAAAGATAAACTCGCTGATGCAGCCAAAAAAGCCGGCATTCCAACGATTCTTTTTACCGAAAATACCGAAACCGCAGTTCCTATCGCCTATGACCTAAGTGAACCAGGAGATACCATCCTTTTGTCACCAGCCAATGCCTCATGGGACCAATACAAAAACTTCGAAATCCGGGGTGAGAAGTACATGGCAGCGGTCCGGAACTTAATGGCGACAAAAGCCTAAGTTTTACAATCTAAGCAGAAATGAGCGATTCTTGTGAAAATATTAGTGACTGGCGGTGGCACTGGCGGCCATATTTATCCCGCCTTAGCCTATGTCGAATATGTCAAAAAACAAAATCCCACCGCTGAATTTATGTATGTGGGGGCCAAACGGGGTCTAGAAAATAAGATCTTGCCCAAGACGGGGATCCCTTTTAAAACATTGGAAATTCAAGGCTTTAAACGTAGCTTGAGTCTGGACAACTTAAAAACGATTCAACTGTTTTTGAAAAGTGTCAAAGAAGCCAAGAAAATCGTCAAAGAGTTTGCACCTGATGTTGTGATTGGGACCGGTGGCTATGCTTCTGGAGCAGTGGTCTATGCGGCTACCAAATTGAAAGTGCCGACGATCATTCATGAGCAAAACAGTGTCCCTGGTGTGACCAATAAATTTTTGAGCCGGTATGTCTCAAAAATCGCGGTGGCTTTTTCCGACGCGAAGCAATTTTTCCCTAAAGAGAAGACGGTCTTGGTGGGAAATCCCCGGGCAACGGAAGTCGCTTCAGTGGCGGCCTCTGATGTCTTGACGCAATATGGCTTGCAACCTAATCGACCAACTGTTTTGATTTTTGGTGGGAGTCAAGGCGCATACCGTTTGAATCAAGCGATGCTAGAAGCCTTGCCTCAGTTTGCTGGCAAAGCGTATCAAGTCTTGTATGCCTCAGGAGATCGTTATTATCAAGAAATCCAAGAAAGCTCTAAAATTGACTGGGAGCAATTGACAAATGTTCGTGTCGAACCCTATATTGATAAAATGGCAGAAGTGATGATCAACTGTCAATTATTGGTCGGACGGGCAGGAGCGACTTCAATTGCCGAGTTCACGGCCTTGGGGTTACCAGCAATTTTGATTCCTAGTCCCCATGTGACCAACGACCAACAAACGAAAAATGCGCAAAGTTTAGTGAAAGTTGGCGCAGTAAAAATGTTAACCGATGCTGAGTTGACCGGTTCATTGTTAGTCGCGACCATCGATGAAATCATGACTGACGAAAGCACTTTGCAAAAGATGGCGCAAGCTTCCAAAAACGAAGGCATTCCTGACGCCGCCCAACGGTTGCATGAACTTGTTGAAACAGTAATCAAATAGTAAAAAAGCCAGAAAAGGTGGTGATGACCATCAGTAAGAAACAAAAGCCAAACCAGCCGGAGCCTGGTCAAAAACCTTCCCAGCCTGATGATAGCCAATTGACCCCATGGCAAAAAGCCAACTTGGAATATCAAAAGCAAAATCAACAAGCTGCCAATTGGTCACCAACTGTTATCGAAGGCACCAAAGAAAAGCCGGAAGTAGAAGCGTTACCCCTAGACTTATTTGACGAAGAGCTTGCCGAACCTGAATTGGGCACCCGACCTGCAGCAGAAGCTACGATGCCTTTTGCCGATCGGCTACCAAAAGTCAAGTACCAACGCAACAATCGCTTGTACCGACGGATGGTCTTGCTGATCTTGCTCTTACTGATTCCTTTGATAGGTGTCGTTTATTATGTGTCTCCCTTGTCAAAACTAGCGGCGGTGACGGTTTCTGGGAATCAAAAGGTGGCGGCTACTGCTATCATCAAAGAAGCGAAGTTTACCACTGAGACGGATTTGTGGCCACAGTTTTTCCAAAGTTCAACGCATTTACAGCAAGTGAAAAAAGCCCAACCTCGTGTGAAGTCGGTATCACTGGCGATTACTAAGCTGAATCATTTTAAGATTCACGTGACGGAGTATCAAGAAGTGGCGGTTTTAGCTCATGACAACAAATACTCACCGATTTTGGAAAATGGGCAGGTGTTGACAGAAACCATGAAAAACCCTACCGAGAAGTTACCTATCTTGGAAAACTTAGCAGATCAAAAGCGGATTACGCAAGTTTTAGCGGCTTATCATGGATTGTCGCAAGAGCTGCAAGAGGCGGTTTCTCAGATAAAGTATGAGCCCACTGGCAGCAACAAAGAACTGTTGCGTCTTTATATGAATGACGGCAACCAAGTCATCGTCAACATCTCCAACATGACTTCGCAAATGAAGTATTATTCCCAAGTTGCCAAAGAAATGAAAGAAGATGGTGTCATCGATATGGAAGTGGGAATCTTCTCATATCCCTATGGCAATGACAAGAAGACCGAATCAAGTACCGATGCCACAGAATCCTCAGAGACTGAGGGAAATCAAGCAGCGGCGGAAGATGTACCAAAATCCGAATAAAAAGGAAATAATTTGCAATACATATTTCTAAATTTGGCGGTTTTATGGTATCATTGATAGCAGTGAACAAATATCTAAATGATATAGCGCAAGGAGCAATTTGCTCTGTTTCGTATATGGATTTATTTTGTAGGAGGGAATCCCATTCATGGCAAAAACGGGAATGTATGTAGGCCTTGATATCGGTACGACATCTGTAAAAGTTGTTGTTGCCGAGTATGTAGAAAACCAAATGAATATCATTGGTGTCGGAAACGCCAAATCGGAAGGGATTAACCGCGGGATTATCGTGGACATCGAAAAAACGGTTCAAGCGATTCAGCGGGCGGTACGTCAAGCAGAAGAAAAGGCCGGCATCCAAATTCGCAGCGTGAGTGTAGGGCTTCCTGCCAACCTGCTGGAAGTGGAAAGCTGCCAAGGGATGATTGCAGTCAACAATGACTCCAAAGAAATCTCTGATGATGATGTCCGCAATGTTTCTTCAGCTGCCTTAGTTCGTTCAGTTCCACCTGAGCGACAAATCATCAGCATCTTACCACAAGAATTTACGGTGGATGGCTTCGAAGGGATTAAAGACCCTCGTGGCATGATTGGTGTTCGGTTGGAAATGTTTGGCGTTGTCTTTACAGGACCAAAAACGATTTTACACAACATCCGCAAATGCGTCGAAAAAGCGGGCTTGACGATCAATGAAATGGTAATTACACCATTGGCTTTGACGGAAAGTATTTTATCTGACGGCGAGAAAGATTTCGGGACGATCGTCATCGATATCGGTGGTGGGCAAACCACGACTGCGGTCATGCACGACAACCAATTGAAATTTACCCATGTCAATCAAGAAGGTGGCGAGTATGTCACCAAAGATATCTCCACCGTCTTAAACACTTCCTTTAACAATGCGGAAGCCTTGAAGATTAACTACGGGGATGCTTATCCAGAACGGACTTCTGCTAGTGAAGAATTCCCGGTGGATGTCATCGGTAAGTCTGAACCAGTGAAAATCGATGAACGGTATTTGTCAGAAATCATCGAAGCGCGGATGGAACAAATTTTCAACAAATCCAAAGAAGTCTTAAACGACATCGATGCTTTGAGTTTGCCTGGCGGTGTAGTTTTAACCGGTGGGGCAGCCAGCTTACCAGGTGTGGTAGACTTGGCGCAAGAAGTCTTTGATACCAACGTCAAATTGTATGTTCCTAATCACATGGGCTTACGTAACCCAGTCTTTACCAACGTGATTAGCATCGTCGACTATTCTGCAAACTTAAATGAAGTCTACCAATTGGCTAAATCAGCGGTTACTGGTGAAAAATCTGTACCACAAGCCCAACCAGAAGCCGTGGTAGCTCAAGAAGTGCATTATGAAGAATATGATAACGCTGATGAAGAAGAATACACAGAACCAGAGCAACCTGCTGGCGAAAGCGTGAAAGACCGTGTGAAAGACTTCTTTTCCAATATTTTTGACTAATCTACCAGGAGGAACTTAAACATTATGGAATTCTCAATCGATAATAACATCAATGAAGGCGCCGTGATTAAGGTCATCGGTGTCGGCGGTGGTGGCGGCAATGCTATCAACCGTATGATCGAAGAAAACGTCAAAGGTGTCGAATTCATCGCTGCCAATACTGACGTGCAAGCATTAAAAAATTCAAAAGCAGAAACCGTGATTCAATTAGGCCCTAAATATACCCGGGGTCTTGGTGCTGGTTCGCAACCAGAAGTCGGCGAAAAAGCTGCCGAAGAATCAGAAGAAGCAATCCGTGAATCATTGGAAGGCGCCGACATGATCTTTATCACAGCTGGTATGGGCGGTGGTACAGGGACTGGTGCCGCACCAATCGTGGCTAAAATCGCCAAAGAACTTGGCGCATTGACAGTCGGCGTGGTGACTCGTCCATTTACGTTTGAAGGACCAAAACGCGGCCGTTTTGCTGCAGAAGGTATCGCTAAATTAAAAGAAAATGTCGACACTTTGTTGATCATCTCCAACAATCGTTTGTTGGAAGTCGTTGACAAGAAGACGCCGATGTTGGAAGCTTTCCGTGAAGCCGATAATGTATTACGTCAAGGGGTTCAAGGGATTTCTGATTTGATCACTGCACCAGGCTATGTCAACTTGGACTTTGCCGATGTGAAAACAGTCATGGAAAACCAAGGAACAGCTTTGATGGGTATCGGGGTTGCCTCTGGTGAAGACCGAGTCATTGAAGCAACGAAAAAAGCCATTTCTTCTCCATTGTTGGAAACCTCTATTGATGGCGCTGAACAAGTGCTCTTAAATATCACTGGTGGTTTGGATATGACCTTATTTGAAGCCCAAGACGCTTCAGATATTGTTGCCAATGCAGCAACTGGTGATGTCAACATCATCTTAGGGACCTCCATCAACGAAGAACTGGGGGATGAAATTCGCGTCACCGTGATTGCTACCGGTATCGATCCGACTAAGAAAGAAACCAAAGGCCGTAGCTCACGCCAAAGCCAAATCCACAGCATTCCGCAAAAACCGGTGTTGGATATGGAACAAGCCAAGCCAAGTCAAGCAGATGATGACAATGCATTTGGTGACTGGGATATTCGCAAAGAACAATCACAACGCCCAAGAGTCGATGACGCCCAATTTGAAACTATCGAAAAGAAAGACTTTGAAACTTTCAATCGTGACGAAGTGAAATCAAATGACGACGATGAATTAAGCACGCCACCATTCTTCCGTCGCAAACGATAAAACGGAGGCAGAGCACATGATTTCTGAGAACTTGCGGGAGGTCCGACAAGAGATACAGAAGTCTTGTGCTCTTGTTTCGTCCTCACCTGAACAAGTGACGTTGGTAGCTGTAACCAAAACAGTCGATCTGGCGACTACTATCCAGTTGGTCCAAGAAGGAATCGTCCATCTGGCAGAAAACCGGGTGGATAAATTCTTATTAAAAAAACAAGCAATGGTAGATTTTCCCCAAGTAAATTGGCATTTTATTGGTAATTTACAGCGGAGAAAGGTAAAATCTATAGTAAATGAGATTGATTTTCTACACTCTTTAGATAACTTAAAACTAGCGGCTGAAATCCAAAAAAGAGCCACCAGTAAACTGAAGTGTTTTGTCGAAGTCAATGTCTCAGGGGAGGCAGCCAAGCAAGGAATCCCTCCCACAGCAGTGTTAGATTTTGTTGAAGAGCTTGCAGGTTATGATAAAATTGAAGTAGTTGGTTTGATGACGATGGCTCCACAAGCCGCGTCACCAGTTGAGCAACAACAAGTCTTTCAACGGCTGGCTGCCCTTCGTGATGAAGTGGTAGCAAAACACCCTTTAACAACTTGTACCCAATTAAGCATGGGCATGTCCAATGATTACCAAGAGGCGATCAAAGCTGGCGCGACTTATGTGCGAATTGGTTCGGCCTTGTTTAGAGAAGGGTAATCCAAGATTGGTGATGGTCGCCAAATCTGTTGAAACATGGGTTTTTGGCAAAAGTCAAAGAAGGCAATGAGTGAAACGTTCTTTTTGCGACAGTCAGTTTGACGACTGATGTGACAAGCCCGACAAAAAGGAGGAACCTTAAGTGAGTATATTAAGTAAAGCTGCTGATTTTTTTGGCCTTTCTGACAATGAAGACTTTGAATACGAGGTAGAAGCGGTAGCGCCACAACCTACCGTGGCGGCGACAGTGGAACGTAGCCAACCAAAGAAAAAAGCAAAAGTTAGCGAAAACTATCAGTACCAACAAACAGCGGTGGCAGAACAACCTCAAGTCCAGCAGGAAGAGAAAAAAGTTGTTCCGATTCACCAACCTAGCCGGAGTCAAAATCCTGGCAAACGTCCCGTTACCCGCCCTCACAATGATGGCGGCCAAGCAACTGGCAAAATCACCATTTTGGAGCCAAGAAATTACGGCGAAATTCAAACCATTGCAAAACATTTGTTAAATGGGGAGGCTGTGTTAATCAATTTCGCGAGAGTGGACGAAGAACAAGCTCGCCGCATCGTGGACTTTCTCACGGGGACGGTCTATGCCCAAGATGGGGACATCAAACGGGTAGGGGATGAAATTTTCTTGTGTACACCAAAAGACATGGAGATTGAAGGCGCGGCTTCCATTTATGGGGAAGCGGATGTGTTTGAAATCTGATCCTAGGAGGAAATGATCATCATTATTTTTCGATTGCTTAATTTATTGATGCGGGCAGTGGATTTGTATTCACTTATATTAGTGATTTATGCCTTGCTCTCGTGGATGCCTGGAGGATACGAATCAGGGATTGGCCGCTTTTTGGCGAAGATTTGTGAACCGTTTTTAAACCTGTTTCGTAAATTGCCCCTCTCTTTTGGCGCGGTGGACTTTAGTATTATGATCGCCATCTTCGCTTTGAATATTGGCGGACGTTTGATTTATCAATTACTTTGGGGACTAGCAGTACGCTTGTTGACTTTGTGAAGCAAGCCTATTTATATTAAAAAAGGGGTGATTTTCTTTGAACGCGAATGTCTATCAACATTTTCGCAATGAGGAACGCCCTTTAATTGACACTGTCTCTGATTGGGTGGAACAAGTCCAAATGCAGTATGCGCCCTATTTAACGGACTTTTTGGACCCACGACAAGCCTACATTGCGGAAACTTTGATTCGCCAAGAAAGTGAGTTGAAGTTTTTATTTTACGGGGGCTATGAAGCGGCTGAGCGGGTACGTTGTTTGATTTATCCCGATTATTATCAGCCCACCACCGATGAGTTTGATATCCAACTGTTTGAAATCCATTATCCTGTTAAATTTGCAACCTTGGGTCACGGCCGCGTGTTGGGGACTTTATTGGGGACGGGGGTCAAACGGGAGTACTTCGGTGATATCATCAGTGACGGTGAAAACTGGCAAGTCTTTGTGGCTAAGGAAGTCGCTTCTTATGTTCAGTTACAGGTGGATAAAATCGGTAAAATTGCAGTACGTTTGGAAGAACGTCCTTATACGGCGATTTTACGACCGCTAGATGCCTGGACCAGTGAGAAAACTACGGTCAGTTCCTTACGCCTGGATACCATCATTTCCAGTGTCTATAATATTTCCCGGCAACGTTCAAAACAGTTGATCGAGTCGGGAAAAATTAAAGTCAATTGGACCGAGGAGACCCGACCGGATTTTCTATTGGATCTCTTGGACATTGTTTCGGTTCGTGGCTTTGGTCGCATCCAAATCCAGGACGTGGAAGGGATGACCAAAAAAGAAAAAATCCGCTTATCTTTAGGGGTTTTGCGGAAATAAAGAACTAATTAAAGCAAAGGTGGTAACAACGATGGCATTAACTCCATTAGATATTAATAATAAAAGCTTTTCTGTAAAAATGCGTGGCTATAGCCAAGATGAAGTCGATGATTTCCTAGACTTGGTAGGGCGGGATTATGAAGCTGCTGTTCAAAAAAATCGTGAATTAGAAAAAGCTCTGAAACACGCGGAAGAAAAATTGGAATACTTCAATGAATTGAAAGATGCATTGAATCAATCCATCATTGTCGCACAAGATACGGCGGATAAAGTTAAAACTTCGGCTAGCAAAGAATCTGAAGTGATTATTACCTCAGCCCAAAACAAATCCGATGAAATGATTGCCAGTGCTGAAAAACGGGCCAACGAATTGACTACAGCCGCTGAAGCAAAGGCCAAAGAAATCTTAAATGATGCCACGGTGAACGCCCGTCAATTGGCTACTGAAACCAATGATTTGAAAACGAAGACCCGGGCTTTCCACCAAAACTTGACGGTGATGTTGCAAACTCAATTGGAACAAGCCAAGAGTCCAGAATGGGATGAAATCTTAAAACCATTTGCTAGTTATGTCCAAGATGGTCATGAAGTCTTCAAAGAACTTGTGGCAAAAGACCTTGACAAAGATGTTGACTCTGAAGTAAACTCGGATTCAGTAGTCACTGAAAATCCAGTGAATGTGGTGGAAGCTTCTGAGAAAGTTGTGGAAGTAGCCCCAGATCAAGAACCTACCGTTAAATCTTTAGATGATGCCAAAGATTTATTAGATAAAATCGAAGGCAAAGATAAAAAGTAAAACAGAAAAGCTATCGTTATCTTTTTAGCGAGCCGGTGAGGGTGGAAGTCCGGTAAAGCTCTGACGATGGAAAGATCCTTTACTTGCTATTTGCTGCTAAAATTAAGTAGGCGGCAACGGGTGATGGCGTTATTCATCAACGAGTTGGCTAGTTTTGCTAGTCAAAAAATCGGGTGGTACCACGACACGTTCGTCCCTTTACAGGATGGAGGTGTCTTTTTTTGTCGACTGGGGCGTAAGATCTGTGGGCTTGAAAAATCACTCAGGAAGACTTAAGCGACAAATGATAAGCGATCTGCCCCTAGACGCTAAGCCAGCTGCTTGGGACAAAAGTGATAGCAATCACGCCATCCGCCTATTATTGAATTGCACCTGTGAGACTATTTTCGCAGGACAAAATAAAAAAGGAGCGACCAATTATGAAAATGAAGGATACCTTGCATTTAGGAAAAACCGATTTTCCGATGCGTGGCAACTTGCCTGTCCGAGAAGTTGAATGGCAAAAAGAATGGGAAGAGGCCAATATTTATCAACGCCGTCAAGAATTAAATGAAGGAAAGCCTTCGTTTATTCTTCATGATGGACCCCCTTATGCAAACGGCAATATTCACTTGGGCCATTCCCTGAATAAAATTTCAAAAGATATCATTGTTCGTTCAAAATCCATGTCTGGTTTTCGGGCGCCTTATGTACCTGGTTGGGATACTCATGGTCTACCCATCGAACAAGTGTTGACCAATAAAGGCATCAAGCGCAAAGAGATGTCAATGGCGGCTTACCGGGAAAAATGTAAAGAGTATGCTTTGTCACAAGTGGACAAACAACGAGCCGACTTTAAACGTCTGGGGGTTGCCGGTGATTGGGAGCATCCTTATATCACTTTGCAACCGGAATACGAAGCTGAAGAAATCCGGGTCTTTGGTAAGATGGCTGAAAAAGGCTATATCTACAAAGGCTTAAAACCCATTTACTGGTCACCGTCTTCGGAATCCTCTTTAGCCGAAGCGGAAATCGAGTACAAGGATGTTAAATCCCCCTCCATCTATGTCGCATTTCCAGTGGTTGATGGCAAAGAATTGTTGGATACCGATACTTCTTTCATCATCTGGACTACGACGCCATGGACCTTGCCAGCCAATATGGGGATTTCAGCAAACCCAGACTTTACTTACGTCCAAATCTTGGCTGATGACCGCAAGTTTGTTGTAGCCAAAGAATTGTTGGATACGGTAAAAGAAGCCATTGGTTGGGAAAAAGTTGAGGTCTTGCAAGAATTCCCAGGAACAGCTTTGGAATTTATGACGGCGCAACATCCTTTCTATGACCGGACTTCCTTGGTAATCTTAGGGGACCACGTCACGTTGGATGCCGGGACTGGTTTAGTGCATACCGCACCGGGACACGGGGAAGACGACTACTTTGTTTGGCAAAAATACGGTTTTAAAGATATTTTGTCACCAGTGGATAGTCGAGGCATGATGACAGATGAAGCACCAGGCTTTGAAGGTGTCTTTTATGACAAAGCCAATCCGATGGTAACTGATTTGCTGAAAGAAAAAGGTGCATTGCTAAAACTTGATTTCTTCACCCATAGCTATCCTCATGACTGGCGGACTAAAAAACCAGTGATTTATCGGGCAACGCCTCAATGGTTTGCTTCCATTGATAAATTCCGGCAAAATATCTTAGACGAAGTGGAAAAAGTTGATTGGATCATTCCGTGGGGTGAAACGCGTTTGTACAACATGATTCGTGACCGAGGGGATTGGGTAATCTCTCGTCAACGGGCATGGGGGGTTCCATTGCCGATTTTCTATGCGGAAAATGGCGATGTCATCTTGACTCCTGAAACCATCGAACATGTAGCCCAATTATTTGCGGAACATGGCTCCAATGTTTGGTTTGAACGAGAAGCCAAAGAGTTGTTACCTGAAGGCTTTACGCATCCAGGTTCTCCAAATGGTCAATTTACCAAAGAAACAGATATCATGGATGTTTGGTTTGATTCGGGTTCTTCACATGAAGCGGTCTTGCGTCAACGTCCAGAACTCAGTTTCCCAGCAGACCTGTATTTGGAAGGTTCGGACCAATACCGTGGCTGGTTCAACTCCTCAATCACGACTAGTGTAGCAGTCAATGGCGTCGCACCATACAAAGCTGTCTTGTCTCAAGGCTTCACCTTGGATGGCGAAGGCCGCAAAATGAGTAAGTCTTTGGGGAATACGATTTTACCAGAGAAAGTCATCAAGCAAATGGGTGCCGATATCTTGCGCTTGTGGGTCGCTAGTGTTGATACCGAAGCAGACGTACGAGTTTCGATGGATATCTTGAACCAAGTATCTGAAGTTTACCGGAAAATTCGCAATACCATGCGTTTCTTATTAGCAAATACAGCAGACTTTGAGCCTGCAAAAGATACCGTTGCTTATGATCAATTGCGTTCTGTCGATAAATACATGATGGTCCGTTTGAATCAAACCATCAAAGAAATCCGCGAAAATGGTTATGACAAATATGATTTCTTGACTATCTATAAAACAGTCATGAACTTTATGACCACCGACTTGTCTTCCTTCTACTTGGATTTTGCTAAAGATGTGGTGTATATCGAGGCTGAGGACAATCATCAACGCCGCTGCATGCAAACAGTCTTCTATCAAACCGCGGTGGCATTGACAAAACTCTTGACGCCAATCATCCCCCATACGGCTGAAGAAATCTGGAAACACCTGAAAGAGACGGAAGACTATGTACAACTAGCAGAATTCCCTGCTTATCAAGAATATCCAAATCAAGGGGAATTATTGGATACTTGGCAAGCCTTCATGGATTTCAGAGATAAAGTGTTGAAAGCTTTGGAAGCGGCCCGGAATGAAAAATTAATCGGTAAATCCTTGGAAGCAAAATTGACGATTTATCCTAACGAACCAGTGGCAGAGTTGTTGAAAGCTGTCGATGCGGATATCGCACAATTGCTAATCGTTTCACCAGATTACTTGACCGTGGCACCGGTGGGAGCTGAAGCACCTGCTGCAGCGCAAATCTTTGATGACGTGGCTTTATTAGTGGAAAAGGCCGATGGTGAAGTTTGTGATCGTTGCCGCCAAGTCAGAAAAGATGTTGGTGCTGATGCCAAGTTACCAACCTTGTGTAGTCATTGTGCAGAAATCGTTGAAGCTGGCTTTCCTGAAGCTGTCGCAGAAGGCTTTGAAACTAAAAAATAAATCAATTAGTCAGAAGCATATCGCTTTTTGATGAACTACAATCAAAGGGTTAAAACAAGCCGTGCCTTTCCTATTACGAAATGAGATAGGAAAGGCACGGCTTCTTTGTGACTAAAGGATGGTAAGGGTGTAGTCTTCTTTTTTATGGTAAGTTTTTTATTTATCGATAAGGGCTATCGCCAATCATGATAAACCGGTATATCGGAACGAAGACCGCTCTTCATCGAGAGATTGTTTGGCTATTGTTGACATTTGATGTAAGGAAAACTTAGAATAGTTATTAAATCCGAACGATTTTTTTCTTTTATTTTCAAAGGCTAAGGAAAAATATTTACAGGATTAACAAAACAATGTAAACTAACAGAAATTAGAATTTTCAGATTATTATTACAAAGGGTGAGGTGTGAGGATGAAGCGAGACCTAGCGAAAGATAACTTGATGTATGATCCTTCATTTGAAAAAGACGCTTGTGGGATGGGCTTTATCGCACAGAAAGATGGTGTGGCATCACATCTATTAGTTGAGCGGGCGCTGACCATGTTGGAGCGAATGAATCATCGTGGCGGGACTGGCGCAGAACCAGATACCGGTGATGGTGCGGGGATGTTGATGGCGTTGCCGGATGCCTTTTTTCAAGGCAAGGCGCAACAAGCCGGGGTGACGTTACCGAAAAAAGGCGAATATGCGGTGGCTATGTTATTTTTGCCCAAGGAGAGCAAGAAACGCGATGAGCTAACCAAAGCACTGATTCATGACATTTTTACGGCAGGTTTTGATGTCTTATGGACGCGGGCTGTGCCTTATAATTTTTACAACTGTGGCCCTGGTGCCCAAGCGGTGATGCCAAGCTTTTTGCAGCTGTTTATCGAAAAACCGTTGGATATTAAAAAAGGGCGGGCTTTTGAAGACCAGCTTTTCCGTTTGCGTCGGAAAATCGAGAAATCCTATGATGCCAATGAAGTGGCGATTTGCAGTCTTTCCTCTAAAACCATCGTCTATAAAGGGATGCTACATGCTTATCAAGTGGGAGAATTTTTCCCAGATCTCAAAGATCCTGAGATGGCTACTAGTATCGCCTTGACTCACTCACGCTTTTCCACCAATACTTTTCCGAGTTGGGATCGGGCCCAACCGTTTCGTTTTTTGGCCCACAATGGGGAAATCAATACCTTACGAGGTGCCGAAAATTGGATGCATAGCCACAAAATCGAAATCTATAACGATGACAATTCTGATTCTGCCAAATTAGAAAATTGTCTGGAATACTTGTACCGCAATGGCCGGGATATTCCCCATGCTTTGATGATGTTAGTGCCAGAAGCTTGGTCTAAAGAAGCTAGCCTAGCTCCTGAGTTGAAAGCTTTCAATGAATACAATGCTAGCTTTATGACACCATGGGATGGGCCGGCTGCTTTATGCTTTACCGATGGAGAGATTGTCGGTTCGGCACTAGATCGCAATGGCTTGCGACCATCTCGTTATTCCATTACCAAAGATGGTTTTATTATTGTCGCTTCTGAATCAGGGGTGGTGGACTTGGAGCCGGCAACCGTGATTGAAAAAGGCGTCTTAGGTCCAGCCAATATCTTCTTGGTAGATACCCGCAATGGCAAAATTTTGCGTAATGATGAAATTAAACACAACTATGCCAAAGCGAAACCTTATGAAAAATGGTTGGCGAAAAACCGTCTTGAGTTGGAGAAGTTGACAGCAACCACTCCAGTCAAACGAGATTTTTCGGAAGCAGAACGCCAACGCCTATGGAAGTTAAACGGCTATACTGATGAAATATTGCGTACCGTGATTGCTCCGATGGCGAAAAATGGTGAAGAACCGGTGATTTCCATGGGCTATGATTCACCGTTAGCCGTCTTAAGCGACAAGCCACAATCCTTGTTTACTTACTTTAAACAACAGTTTGCCCAAGTTACCAATCCGCCCATCGATGCCATTAGAGAAAAGATGGTCATCGGTACCGAGCTGTTTTTAGGACGGGACGGGGATATCAGAAAAGACGTGGCAGAAAACTGTTGCAAACTCAAAGTCGCCAATCCGATTTTGTCTACTGATGATTTTGAAAAATTATTGGCAGTGAATCAAGGAAAACAAAAAACGCAAGTGCAGTCGATTTTGTATCAAATGGATACCGACAATCCCAACACGTTGCAACAAGCTCTGGAAGCCTTATTTAAAGAAGCTGAAGCAAAGGTGGACAGTGGCGTATCGATCCTTGTGCTAAGCGATCGCAACCGCAGCGAAGGGCAGTTGGCGATTCCAATTTTATTAGCGGTAGCCGGCCTGCACAATTATTTGGTAAAACAAGGGAAGGGTTCCTTAGCATCGATTGTGGCGGATACTGCAGAAGTCTGCGAAGTCCATCATTGTGCCATGTTGATTGGCTACGGAGCCAGCGGGATTCATCCGTATCTGGCATATAGTACATTGGTGGCCTATGGTTTGGAAGACAAGGCGGAAAACTATCGCAAAGCCTGTGAAAAAGGGTTGATCAAAGTCATGAGCCGAATGGGGATTTCTACCGTGGCGGGCTATCATGGAGCTCAGTTGTTTGAAGCGGTGGGAATTTCGGCAGCGGTATGTGACCAGTATTTTGCTGGAACTGCTTCTCGTATCGGGGGGTTAAGTTTGCCCCAAATCGAAGCGGAATACGTAGCTCGTTACCAAGACGCTTATGGTTCGCAAGCCAGTGATTATTTACCTTCTGGCGGAAGTTTCCAATACAAAGCAGACGGAGAACATCATTTGTTCAACCCGAAAACAATCTACAATTTCCAAAAAGCGGTGCGGGCTGGGGATTATCAGTTGTATAAAACCTATGCCAACGCCATGAATGAAGAAACTTTAGCAACGCCTACCACTTTACGGGGCATGTGGGAATTTGATGATAGCCGACCAAGCATCCCGTTGGATAAAGTCGAGCCGGCAGAAAATATCGTGAAACGCTTCAAAGTCGGCGCCATGTCGTATGGCTCCTTGAGCGAAGAAGCCCACAAATGTTTGGCAGAAGCGATGAATTCCATTGGTGCCAAATCCAATTCTGGAGAAGGTGGCGAGAATCGGGATCGCTTCAAGCCAACTGCTGACGGGCGCAATTTCAATAGTAAAATCAAACAAGTGGCATCCGGTCGTTTCGGGGTCAATGCCGAATACCTGATGAGTGCGGAAGAATTGCAAATCAAAGTTGCGCAAGGGGCAAAACCTGGCGAAGGTGGCCAGTTGCCGGGAAATAAAGTCTTTCCTTGGGTAGCGACGATCCGTGGCTCCACGCCAGGGGTGCGCTTGATTTCACCACCGCCTCATCATGATATTTATTCTATTGAGGATTTGGCGCAGTTGATTTATGACTTGAAAGCCATCAATCCCTATGCTCGAATCAACGTTAAGCTGGTTTCATCCACTGGTGTCGGGACGATTGCTACCGGGGTCGTCAAAGCTGGCGCGGATGTCGTGGTCATTTCTGGCTATGATGGTGGCACCGGTGCCTCTCCACGAAACTCGGTGCGAGATGCCGGCCTGCCTTGGGAAATGGGCTTAGCAGAAGCTCATCAAACGTTGGCGTTGAACGATTTGCGGCAACGAATGACCTTGGAAACCGATGGCAAGTTGATGACCGGTCGTGACATTGCCGTTGCGGCTTTGTTAGGGGCGGAAGAATACAGTTTTGCTTCCTTAGCGCTAGTAGCTATCGGCTGTGTGATGATGCGAGTTTGTAGCTTGAACACGTGTCCGGTGGGGGTAGCGACGCAAAATCCTGCTTTGCGCAAATTCTTCGTGGGCAAACCAGAGCATGTGGTCAACATGATGATGTACTTGGCCGAAGATTTGCGGGAAATCATGGCAGAACTGGGTTTCCAAACCATCGATGAAATGGTAGGACACACGGAAGTCTTAAAACCGCGCTTTGTGGCAAAAGGCAAGGCGAAATCCTTGGACTTCTCCAAAATGCTAGGAACCACTATCGGCATTCAACGGAAAACCGTCAATCCTTTCCAAGAAAAACGCCAATGGCCAATGTTGGACAACTATGCTCAAGCAGCCATTGACAATGGGCAACAAACCACTGTTGCCGCAAGTATCAACAATGTGGAACGCTCTGTTGGGGCGCGAATGGGTGGCTGGATTGCCGAACGTTTTGGCAATGATAGCTTACAACCAGGCTTATTGAATTACACCTATACTGGGATTGCTGGGCAAAGTTTTGGTGCCTTTACCACGCAGGGAATGGAACTAAAACTGATTGGGGAAGCCAATGACTATGTAGCAAAAGGCTTAAGTGGCGGTCGTTTGATTATCGTCCCACCGGCAGATGCGGCGTATGATGTGGAAAGTTCACCAATTGTCGGTAATGTAGCTTGCTTTGGGGCTAATAACGGAGAAGGGTATTTCCGCGGGTTGGCTGGCGAACGCTTCTGTGTCCGTAACTCCGGCGCTCGGGTAGTGGTGGAAGGAGTTGGTGATAATGGTTGTGAGTATATGACCGGTGGCGTGGCCGTTATTTTAGGGAAAACGGGTCGCAACTTTGGCGCCGGCATGAGTGGCGGTGTCGCCTACGTGTATGATCCAGAAGGTGTTTTTCCAGCAAAATGCAATCTGGAAATGGTGGACCTGTACGCTGTGGGAGAATGTGGAGATGATGCCATCTTGAAAGAAATGGTCACCAAACATTATGAGTTTACCAACTCCATCAAAGCGGCAACCTTGTTAGCCAATTGGGAGGAAGCGGTGACGCATTTCGTCAAAGTCTATCCAACTGAATACCATGCAGTCAATGATGCTATGGCAGAGTTTGCTGCTGAGGGGGTGGCGGGAGCTGAATTGGTTGCTAAAGCCTTCGAGAAAGTCGTGGGACAACAAGCAGCCCCCGTCGTAACAGCACTTGGAAAGGAGGGGATCTAAATGGCAGATCCATTTGGCTTTATGAAATATCCGCGAAAGGACAACCCTTATCGCGAAGTGGACCAGCGTATCAATGACTGGCAAGAGCTACAGATTCCCTTGGACCAGAAGGAGCGGCAAGAACAAGCGGCTCGCTGTATGAACTGTGGGATTCCTTTCTGTCACGCCGGTACCTTTTATGGTGAACAACGGGCGGCTTCTGGTTGTCCCAATGACAATCTGATTCCGGAATGGAATGATTTGTTGTATCAAGGTTTGGAACAAGAGGCTTTTAAACGTTTGGCTCGTACTAATCCATTGCCAGAGATGACCGGACGCGTTTGTCCAGCACCTTGTGAAAAAGGTTGTACCGAATCACTAAATGGCGAGGGCGTGACGATTCATGATAACGAACGCTACATCATCGATACCGCTTTTGAAAATGGCTGGGTCAAAGAAAGTGGTCTACCGATGGCTGCGACAGGTTTCAAAGTCGCAGTCATTGGCTCAGGTCCGGCAGGCTTGTCGGCAGCTTGGCGCTTAAACCAGTTGGGCCATGAGGTGACTGTCTATGAACGCAGTGATCGTTTCGGCGGGTTGTTGATGTATGGCATTCCTAATATGAAATTGGATAAAGAGATTGTCCAACGCCGAGTGGATCTGATGGCGGAATTGGGGGTTCATTTTGTAGCTAATACCGAAGTAGGCGTAGATATCTCGGTTAAGGAGCTCAATAAACAGTTTGACCGCATTATTGTAGCAACCGGCGCCAGCGTTCCTCGGGACTTACCGGTGAAAGGTCGCCAGTTGCAAGGCATTCAATTTGCAGTAGATTATCTGACTGAAGCTACCAAGGACGTGCTGAAACACGGCAAACAAGCGGAATCCAAAAAACTGGCGGGCAAACACGTGGTAGTGATTGGCGGGGGGGATACCGGCAATGACTGTGTCGGCGCAGCTATTCGCCAAGGGGCTCAATCGGTGAAACAACTGGAAATCACCCCAGCCTTACCAACTAGTCGTTCCGCCAACAACCCTTGGCCAGAATATCCTTTCACTGCTAAACTAGGCTACGGTCAAGAAGAAGCTGCCTTTGTGATGGGAGAAGAGATTTCTCGCTATAGCACTTCTACCACCGGGTTTATCGGTGCGGAACGGGGCCAACTCATCGCGATTGAAACCGTGAAAGTCGATGGGCAATTCCAACCCATCCCTGGTACCGAAGAAGTCCTCAAAGCAGATTTGGTGTTGCTGGCGATGGGCTTTACGGGAGCAGAACAAGCCTTGTTGGATGCATTTGGGATCAAAGAGATTTTAGATGATTACACTACCAACAATGAACGGATTTTGGTAGCTGGTGATGCCAAACGGGGTCCAAGTCTAGTGATTTGGGCCATTCGCGAAGGCCGTAAAGTCGCCGAAAAAGTCGACGCATCTTTGCGTGCGTTGATCTACCAATAAAGCAAAAAAGATGTCGCACTCACTTAGAGGCGGCATCTTTTTCTAATCGACTTGGTATTATAAAATTTTCACAAGTAAAATTTTATAATACCAAGTCTAACGACATTTGGCTTCACGAACTAGCTCTCTTCGGAGTTAAGTCAAAACCAACACATGATGTTCTTTATCATGTGTCGGTTTTGACTTAATTCTCGAGAGCGGAACGAGTTCGTTCAGCCTTTTTGTCAATAAAGAACTTATAAAAAATTATGCTCCAAAAAGCTTGATGTATCAGGAATTAAGTGGCCTATCATGCCGTCATTGTGATGCCCGAAAAAGCTAAAAGCCTCTTTGCTTCAGCATTAACTTTTATAACAAATCCCGCTCCCGGTACCATTCATCTGGTTCCCAAATCCATTGGAAGCCATCTTTTGCCACCAAATCATACGCAGCTTTTGGACCCATGGTGCCGGCTTCATAGTTAGGAAAATCTGGTTCGGTTTGGTCCCAGGCTTGACGGATGGCATCCACGATTCGCCAAGATTGGGCGACTTCATCCCAATGAGTAAAGTTAGTCGCATCTCCTCGTAAAGCATCCAAAATCAAACGTTCATAAGCTTCGGGACTATTTTCTACGGTCTCGGCACTGTTACGGTAATCTAGTTTGACTGGATGGGTATCAAAGCCTTGGCCGATTTCTTTGCCATTTAAGGTTAGGTTGAAGCCTTCTGTTGGCTGGATATAGATCGTTAGGATATTTGGCGGAAGTTGGCGTTCTTTGCAGTCAGCATTGATTTCCGCTTTAAAAAGATTCAGGGGGACTTGCTTGAAGACGATATTGATCCGCGTCCCTTTTTCGGTCAAGCGTTTACCAGTGCGGATGTAAAAAGGTACCCCGGACCAACGGAAGTTATCCACGGTAAATTTACCCGCCACGAAGGTTTCTGTTTTGGAATCAGCAGCGACATTTGGCTCCTCCCGATAAGCGGCAAAGGTTTTGCCATCAAATTTGCCAGCAGCATATTGGCCCCGGACGAAGTTTTTTTGAACTTCTTCAGGGGTGTAAATCCGCACGGCGTTGAGGGCTTTGATTTTTTCTGCCCGAATTTCTGTGTTGGAAAAAGCAGCGGGGGGTTCCATGACTAACAAGGATAAAATCTGGAGAATATGGTTTTGCACCATATCTTTCAGGGCACCACTTTTATCATAGTAGCCACCTCGATCTTCGACACCAAGGCTTTCGGCTAAGTTGATCTGTACGTTGTCAATGTAGCGGTTGTTCCAGAGGGATTCAAAGATATTATTGGCAAAGCGGATAGCGGAGATATTTTGAATCATTTCTTTGCCTAAGTAGTGGTCGATGCGGTAAATTTCGTTTTCCGCAAAGACTTCACCGATTTCATTATTCAATTGGCTGGCTGATTGGAAGTCTGAGCCAAACGGTTTTTCGATAATCACGCGATGAAAGCCTTGGGAATCTTTCATGCCGCTTTTCTTCAAATTGGTGACGATGGTACCAAAATGGTTAGGTGACATCGCCAGGTAATAGAGGCGATTGCCAGCTAACTGGTATTTTTCATCAAGTTCGTCTGTGAGCTGCTTGATACTGTCGTAGTGACTGGTATCTTGTACGTCATGGGCTTGATAGTAAAAATGACTAGCAAAGTTTTTGGCTTCTACAGCATCAGGCTCTAGACTAGCGATGGCTTCTTGGACGATTTCACGATAATGGGCATCGGACCATTCCCGCCGTGCGGTACCGATGACTGCAAAATTTTCTTGCAAGTCCCCCTTGTGGTAAAGACGGTACAAAGAAGGGTAGAGTTTTCGATAGGCGAGGTCCCCGGTAGCGCCGAAAATGGTAAAGAGGACAGGTTTATGTTCAGGCATTAATCAACAGCTCCTTTTATCTGATCAACAAAAATCGTGCTACAAGCTTTGTAGCTGACAGCAACTTCTGTGCCGTGTGTATCTTGAATCGTGATGGGGCCTTCATCAGGGCTGATGGCGGTGATTTGGTAAATGGCACCGAGTTTGATATTCAGTGTGACCAAATAATCCAATAGTTCCCGTTCATCCAAGACCCGAGCGATGCGTAAGGTGTCACCAACTGCAAAATCTGTGAGTAATTGGCGTTCTTTTTCGTGGACGGTCTCATGGGCACGGGGAATCATGCCTCCATGAGGACAAATTTGGGGATCGGCCATATAGGTAGAGAGGCGTTGAGCGAGTTTTTCTGAGGTGACATGCTCCAAAACTTCCGCATCGTCATGGACTTCATTCCATGAATAGCCCAAATGCTCTACCAGAAAAACTTCCCATAAACGGTGTTTGCGGATCAATGTACTGGCAGTAGCCAAGCCGGTTTCTGAAAGCTGCACTCCTTGATAAGGCGTATGGGCGACTAAACCTTCCTTCACCAGTTTGGTAATCATTTCGCTGACAGATGCTGGAGCGACAGCCAGACCCGTGACAATCTGCTTGTTACTGACCTTTTGCCGATCGCCTCCCAATTCAAGAATCAGTTTTAGATAATCTTCACGATTGGGGGTCACAAGTCTCATTCCTTTCTGAACCAACAAATCCGCTGTTTTAGAGCCATTTTTTTGTTGGATGTAGGTGTCAAAAAAAACATGGGGATGGTTCTTGTCAATTCTACCAAAAAAATGCCAAAGTGGCTATTTATCGCGCCTGAAGACCACTAAGAAGTAGAAAATGAAAACAGCAAAGCACAAAGAACTCCGAAAAAATAATCGGTGTTCTTTGTGCTTTCATAACATCATGTAACGAAAATTTGCCCTTATGCCCAATCACCATTGCGGAAAACGGGAACTCGTGTGCCATCTTCTTTGATACCATCGATGTTCATTTGATCGGAACCCACCATAAAGTCTACGTGAGTATGACTACGGTTAAGTCCAGCGGCAGCCAATTCCTCTTCAGTCATTTCTGTACCGCCGGCCAAGTTGAAGGCATAAGCAGAGCCAAAAGCCAAGTGATTAGAGGCATTTTCATCAAATAAGGTATTGAAGAAAATGATGCCAGATTGCGAGATTGGAGAGGGGTCTGGCACTAAGGCAACTTCCCCTAGGTGTTTTGCGCCTTCATCTGTATCCAATAATTTTGCCAAGACATCTTGTCCTTCTTCAGCAGAGAAGTCCACCACTTTACCATCTTTAAAGGTAAATTTCATACCTGAGATGATATTGCCGGCATAGCTTAATGGTTTGGTGCTGGAAATCACTCCATCCACCCGACGACTATCAGGAGCAGTGAAGACTTCTTCAGTTGGCATATTGGCCATGAATTTTTCGTTGCGGCTATTAAAACTACCGGCACCTTCCCACAGATGATTTTTCGGTAAGCCAATCGTAATGTCAGTACCTGGTGCAGTGTAGTGTAAAGCTGTAAATTGCTGTTCATTTAACTCAGCAGCTTTCGTCGCCAGTTTTTCATCGTGGGCTTTCCATGCAGCAACGGGATCGGCTTGATCAACCCGAGTTGTTTTGAAAATTTCTTCCCATAGTTTTGCTTGAGCAGCTGCTGGTTCTAGGTCAGGAAAGACTTTTTTAGCCCAATCCAGACCGGCAGCAGCCACCACAGTCCAGCTGACTTTATTGGCTTGGGTAGCTTGGCGGATGGTTTTCAAGGCTTTTCCGGAAGCGGCTTGGTATTTTGCTACCCGGTCAGCATCGGTACCAGCCAAGGCATCTGGACTCGAAGAAACGAGGCTGATTCGGCTAGCTTCCTTATTGAGAATCCAGTCGTCACCACGATCCACGATCCATTGAGGAATATCTGTCAAGCGGTCATCAGCCGCATGTAAGAAGAATTCCTTGTTGATGGTGTCATCGGTCCATTGCAAAATGACTTCTGCGGCCCCTTGTTCATAGGCTTTTTTAGTAATCATACGGGCCAGGGGTGCTTGATCCACGGCTGCCGTTAAAACCACCGTGTGGCCTTTTTGAACATTCACGCCGACTTCCACGATTAATTGGGCATATTTTTCTAAGTTTTGTAAGAATGTTTGGTCAGTCATAAGTTACCTCCAATTATTATTATAATCAGAATTATGATAACATTGTGACACGTTGGGAACAACCGAAAAAGCCTAAAAAGCGCGTTTTATCAAAAATTGTTTTCAGGTCGTGTAAATAACGCGGTATCTTGTGATTAAATGACGAAATATCGAAACAGCTTTTGAGTTTAAAAAAAAAACATGTTACAATAATTGTAGTGGTTTGAAAGCGAATTACATAAAATATAGGGGAGAATCCGTATGGCTAGAAAAAAGACAATAACACGAGATCAAATATTAGACGCGGCCTATGCCGTTGTTTCAACTGAAGGTTTTTCACGTTTTACAGCACGAAATATCGCAGCTAAAATGAACTGTTCCACCCAACCAATTTACCTTGAATTCCAAAACATGGAAGATTTGAAGCAAGCCTTGCTGAAAAAAGTTTATGATTATCTAGCAGAAGATATTTTTCCAGTCGAACGGACCGGTGACAAAATTGTCGATATCGCATTAAATTACATCAAGTTTGCCACCAAAGAACGCCGCCTGTATCGGGCGATGTATTTAGAAGAGTATGGTGGTGGTCAAGAGATGCAAGAGTTCTCGTATCACTATTTCAAAGATTTGGTTCGCTCTGAGGAGAAATTTCAAAAACTTCCTGAAGATGAAGTGGAATCACTGCATACCGGGACGTGGATCGTCGCTACAGGGATTGCTGCCTTGATGTCTTCTGGGATCATCAGTCCATCTGATGATCAAATCGTCCGTTTGATCAAAGAAACCATCGATGGTATTTTGGACCGCAAAGAACCAATTGATATGTCTTGAGCTATTTTTAACAACTAATAGGTAAAAACGAGAAGGGAACCAGTTACTTGCTCCCTTCTCGTTTTTTTGACTTTGCTTCACCAACTGGTCCTCCTGAAACCGACCGTTGATAACAGGATCAGCGGTCGGTTTCCCTTTAAATTACGAGAGCTGAAGGGGAGTCTTTTTCGCTTTTCTTAAATGATTTTCTGCAAAATTGGCGCAAAAACCTTTCCTATGATAAAATAAGAACGATTTTATAAAGGGAGTCTGAGCAGAATATGATAACATTGAAATCAGCAAGAGAAATCGAAACAATGAAGGAATCCGGCGCTTTGTTGGCAGCTGTCCACAAAGAGTTGCGGAGTTTTATTAAACCAGGGATTACCAGCTGGGATATTGAAGTTTTTGTGCGGAAATACATCGAATCCCACGGCGGTATTGCTGCTCAAATCGGCTTTGAGGGGTATAAATACGCAACTTGTGTGAGCATCAACAGTGAAATCTGCCATGGCTTTCCTCGCAAAAAACCATTAAAGAATGGTGATTTGGTCAAAGTCGATATGTGTATCGACTTAAAGGGTGGCATTTCTGACTCTTGTTGGGCTTACGTCGTGGGGGAAAGCACCCCTGAAATCGACCGTTTGATGGCTGTGACCAAAAAAGCCCTGTACTTAGGGATTGAACAAGCGCAAGTCGGCAAGCGCATCGGGGATATCGGTCATGCAATCCAAACCTATGTCGAAGGAGAAGGTTACGGTGTTGTTCGGGACTTTATCGGTCATGGTGTTGGTCCGACGATCCATGAAGAACCCCCTGTTCCTCACTATGGGGAAGCTGGAAAAGGCCTGCGTTTGAAAGCCGGTATGGTGATTACCATCGAGCCGATGGTTAACACAGGAACCTGGAAGATGAAGATGGATCCCAACGGTTGGACGGCTTATACCTTAGACGGCGGGTTGAGTTGTCAATATGAACATACGATTGCCATCACCAACGATGGTCCATTATTGTTGACTTCACAAGGAGAAGAAGGGACTTATTAAGTCGGATTTACAACGGCGGCACTCCTTTGATGGTACGCTAGTTTGAAGTGGCTTTTGAAGAGCTTGTGGATTCCTTTTAAGTAGTAGAGTTGAGAAATCCGCTAGCAACCCTGGTCTTGCTAACTACCTAACTATATTTACTTCATTGGAGGAGTGTCATGTCCGTGATTGCAAAATTAAAGAAGCATCAAAAACTGATGCGTCTTTTGGAGATTGCCAAAAAACGTTTTTCAGATGCAGAGCTAGGTAATAGCAGCATTGTTGTTTCTTATTACTTGTTGTTGTCCTTGTTTCCACTATTGTTGGCAGTGGGAAATTTGCTGCCATTTTTACATATTGACCCTGACACGGTGTTACCGTATATCCAAGAGATTATTCCGGCTGAAATTTTCAGTTTTATCGGGCCCGCGATTACCAATCTCTTGACGGAAAGCTCTGGTGGGGTCTTGTCGATTTCCGCGCTGGCAGCGTTGTGGTCCGCGAGTCAGAGTATCAATGCCTTACAAGGAGCATTGAATAAATCTTATGGTGTAGCAGGACGGCCAAACTTTATCGTCAGTCGCTTGGTGTCGGTACTTATTATTATCTTGTTGTTGATGGGAATTATCGGAATCACCTTGATTCTCGGGGTGGGAAAATCGATTTTAGATGCGTTACAGCCAGTTGTGGGAATTCCCGATGAGGTGATTGGCCTCTTTCAAACGGTCAAATGGCCGGCGACGATTGTGGCTTTATTGATCATCATGACCATTATCTATTGGTTGGTGCCCAATGCCAAAGTTACCTTTCCCTCAGCTTTTCCCGGGGCAGTAGTAGCCACCATTGGCTGGATGATTTTAGGCCAAGTTTTTGGCTTGTATACGCGCTTTTTTGCCGCCAAGGTGAGCGGTTATCAAATCATCGGAAGTTTTATCGTTTTGATGTTGTGGCTCAATTTTGCAGCGACCATTGTCTTAGTCGGGGGAATTGTGAATGCCATAATCGCCGCCTACCGTTCAGGTGGTTCGGTGGCAAAGCGGACTGGTCCGATGTCACGATTGTCGGCCCGGTTATTTCAAAGGTTTGTCAAACACGATAGCGCCCAAAAGGACACCGATACTCCCTCTAAGGATGGTTCTACTAAGCAAAAGACGCAGGAACCAGACCAAGACAACTCATGATTTTTCCTACTGGCTAGCTAATAGCAGCTGCTGGCAGTAGGCTAGTTGCCAAGCATGTTCAGTTGGCTAGAAACGAATAGAAAGAGAGAAAAATAGCGTGCCTCATTTTGCCTTTAAGTTTATCATCCAGATGTTTATTACTATGATTTTGGCGTTGGTTTTAACACCGTTAGTCAAAATGCTAGCCTTTAAAATTGGTGCCGTGGACAATCCCAATGCCCGGCGTATCAATACCAAACCAATGCCATCAGCAGGCGGGTTGGCGATTTTTATTGCTTTTGCTATCTCGATGCTCTTTGGTTTTCCCGAGATTAAACTTTACGAAGTGACGGGGCCGATTATTTTAGGGGCGGCGATTGTCGTGGCGACCGGCTTGATTGATGATATCTGGGAGATCAAGCCTTGGCAGAAAACCCTAGGGATTGTGCTCGCTGCCCTGGAAGCCTATTTTATCGCTGGTATTCAGATGGATAGTATCAGTATTCCTTTTATTGGAAAATGGGAATTGGGCTGGCTCAGTTTGCCAATCACTTTGATTTGGATTTTAGCTTTGACCAATGCTGTCAATTTAATTGATGGGTTGGACGGACTAGCAGCCGGCGTTTCAATTATTGGTTTGATTACGATTGGGATTATTTCTTTCTTCTTCCTCTTGCCGGACGCCAGTTTGGTAACAACGATTATTATTTTTACCTTAGTTGCTGCAATTATGGGCTTTTTCCCTTACAACTTTTACCCGGCTACCATCTATTTAGGCGATACCGGGGCCCTGTTTTTGGGGTATATGATTTCAATCATTTCCATGACCGGTTTGAAAAATGCCACCTTTATTTCAATTATGACTCCGATGTTGATTTTGGGAGTACCGATTACCGACACGGTCTATGCCATGATTCGCCGGAAGTTTAACAATCAAAAGATTTCTTCAGCGGATAAGATGCATCTTCACCATCGTTTGTTGTCGTTAGGCTTTACCCATCGTGGGGCAGTCTTGACCATTTATGCATTGGCCTTAGTTTTTTCTTTCATTGCTTTATTGATGAATTACGCCAGCACACCAGCGATGATTTTGCTGATTATTTGTACGGTGATTGGTTTGGAGCTTTTCATCGAATTGATCGGATTAGTTGGCGAAAATCGTCAGCCATTGATGACTGTCTTGAAGTTTTTAGGAAATCGAAGCTATCGCCAAAACGTCTTACATCCGGATAAAAAGGAAGCGAAAGAGGAGACAAAGCCAGACACGATACCACCATCAGCACAAGAAGCTGATACTGATAAGAAAACTGCTGCTAATGAAGCGCCAGCGCAAAAAAAGACACAAATAACGGCTGAAGAAGATCAGCCGACGATTACGGATGCACCCAGTGAAGACCAAGAAAAAAATAAAAAATAAAAAGGCTTCGGGGCAATAATCTTCCTCTGGTTGTAGAATAAACATTCCTATGCTTTAGTTTTTTAGAGATTAAACATAAGCTGCTCTTCCAATGTTTCTTAATGGAAGAGCAGCTTTTTGTAGTCTAAAAATGTCTGGCTTCATGAGAGCTGAAGGAGTTCGTTCCGCCTTTCTTATTTGGCGTCTAAAGTCTGACAAACCTTCAAGCGCCCAGAAGGTGAATGTACCGGTGAACAATGCTGAAGCAGAGCGTCTTATTTCTGACTCTGGTGGCGAAGATCAACGCACGTTTCTTTTTTCTTGTGATGAATGGTACAATAGCAACGGTCCTGCCGACTATCTGATTGAACTTACCCAAAAGGTAGCGGCAGTTTGAGAGGAAGGATTCAAAATGACAAATGTGAAAACCCCGTTAGTCTTGCAAAAAATCGGCTATGAGACGGCGGAAAAACCCATTTTAGCCGATCTTTCGTTAAGCCTAGCTGAAAACCAGATTTATACAGTAATCGGGCCTTCAGGAGCAGGAAAAACCACGCTTTTAAGAATACTTGCAGGGTTGATCACTCCAACAACGGGTGAAATGACTTTGGCACAGCAGCCCTATCGTCCTAGTCAGCATCGAATTGCTCTTGTTCCCCAAGATTATGGGTTGCTCCCGTGGCAAACTGCCCAACAGGCTGTAATCGATGCTGTCAAAACGAGTCGCCAGCAAAAAAAGCTAACGGATGTTGAATTGGCAGAAGTTCGCCAATTATTTAAGGATATGGAGTTGGTCAAAGAAAACCAACGCTACCCTAATCAACTCAGCGGTGGGCAAAAGCAACGGGTGGCTATTGCCCGTGCCTTTGCTTGTGAAAGTGAGTTGTTGTTGATGGACGAGCCTTTTTCTGCTTTGGATGCTTTGACTCGAGAAAAAGCGCAAGCCTTATTTTTAAGCAACTGGCTCAAACGTCCCACCCGCACCTTATTTATTACCCACGATGTCACGGAAGCCCTTTTGGTCGGGCACCAGGTCATAGTGATGGAGAAAGAACCGGGGCGCATCAAAGAAATTCTTCCATCACCGGTGACCGACAAAAGCCAGTTAGAAGATGATCGAACTTCTCAAGAACCATTCGAAACAGCAGCATATTTGAGGGGGCAATTATCATGAAAATAAAACGCAATTATTGGAGAAGTATTGGTTTTTTAGGCGCTTTGCTTTTTCTTTTAGCTCTTTGGCAACTGGCTAGTCTCATCTTTCAAAAAACCGTATTGCCTAGTCCAATCACGGTCTTCCAACAGTTACCGTTGCTCTTTGAAAAAAATATGGCGGTCCATCTATTGGCTAGCTTGTACCGGATTTCAGTAGGGATGGGGTTGGCTGTTCTTTTGGGGTTTCTTTTGGGCTTACTGATGGGGAGTCTTCCTAAATGGCAGAGTTTCTTTTCGCCGCTGGTTTATTTGACCTATCCGATTCCCAAGATGGCTCTCCTGCCGATTGTTATGCTACTGGGTGGCTTAGGGGATTTGTCTAAGATTATCATGATTATCTTGATTGTCACGCCGCAAGTTCTCGTAGCGGTACGAGATGCGGTAGCTGAGATCCCTCCCCATTATTATGATGTGTATCGCTGTATAGGAGCAAGTCGGGGACGTTTATTCCGCAAAATTACGCTACCAGCATGTTTGCCGGCAATTTTTAGCACTTCGCGAGTATCCTTGGGGACTGCGATTTCGATTTTATTTTTTACAGAAAACTACGGAACTGAATTTGGGATGGGTTATTTCATTATGGATGCCTGGATGCGGATGGACTATCCTGCGATGTATGGCAGTATCTTATTGCTAAGTTTGTTGGGATTGGTGTTGTTCATTCTCTTAGATTTATTGGCAAACCGGGTGATGCCTTGGCGTCGCTGAAGCGTTGATTTGCTAAAAAAGGGTAAGAAGTGACGTTTATTAGTAATAATGGTTGACACATGAATAACTGTTCATTTACAATACAAATGAACAGTTATTCATGTATTCGTTTTTATGATGCTTTACCATACATGGATGCTTAATCTAGATTTTTAGGGTAAAGGGGGAATTTCCATGGAAAAAAATTATCAATTAAAAGGCTTGGATTGTGCCAATTGCGCAGCCAAGATTGAGCGGGCCGTCAGCAAAGTCGATGGTGTCACTGCAGCAAACGTGGATTTCATCAATCAAAAAATGTCCATCAGTTGTCAAAAGGCAGACTTGCCTACCGTTGAAACGCAAGCTTTGGCGATCGTTAACAAGTTGGAACCAGATGTAGTAGTCGAGCCGGTGGTGGATCACCCAGAGTCTGGCAAATCAGGACATAGCCATGAGCATTCAGGAGGGGATAATCACAATCTTTGGCGGATTTTGATTACTGCTATAGCGTTAGTCCTATTGTTATGGCTGGATCCCAGCGGTTGGCTTAGAGTCGTGGCTTATGTAGCTGTTTATCTTTTTATTGGTGGCGATATCGTCAAACAAGCCATTACCAATATCTTCCATGGCGAAGTTTTTGATGAAAACTTTTTGATGACCGTGGCTACGATTGGGGCGTTAGGCATCGGCGAATTTCCCGAGGCTGTTGCGGTGATGTTCTTGTATCAAATTGGTGAATATTTCCAAGATTATGCCGTTGACCGTTCCCGCAAAAATATCAAGGAATTGATGGATGTCCGACCAGACACCGCGCGACTATTGACGGAAAAGGGTGAAAAAGAAGTATCGCCGGCAGCTGTGCCAGTGAATAGTTTGATTGTTGTTAATCCTGGTGAAAAGGTTCCTCTAGATGGTGTCATTACAGAAGGGACTAGTAGTTTGGATACCTCGGCTTTGACGGGAGAATCGATGCCGCGAGAAGCCAAAGTAGGGGAGGAAATCCTCAGTGGGATGATCAACCAAGAAGGTCGGTTAGTAATCAAGACGAACCGTAGTTTTGGCCAATCCACTGTGTCCAAAATTTTGGAGTTGGTAGAAAATGCCAGTAGCCAAAAAGCCCCCGCAGAAAAATTTATCACCAAATTTGCCCGTTACTATACACCAGCTGTGGTGGCCTTGGCCGTTTTATTGGTAGTGGTGCCAACGTTATTCTTTGGTGGTGATTTGAAGGAATGGTTGTATCGTGCGTTGACCTTCCTAGTGATTTCATGTCCATGTGCTTTGGTCATCTCAGTGCCGCTAAGCTTTTTTGCCGGAATCGGTGGTGCCAGTAAATCCGGTATCTTGGTAAAAGGCTCCAATCACTTAGAAACGTTAGCCCAAGTGGAGACGGTCGTATTTGATAAGACCGGGACTTTGACAGAAGGTAAATTTGCTGTAGAATCAGTCAGTGGCCCTTTCGGTAATGAAAACATCCTGCGTTATGCGGCCACTTTGGAACAACATTCTACCCATCCAATCGCGCAATCCGTCTTGCGGGCTTTTGGCGATCAGGCCCTTGCTCCAGTAAGTGAACTCAAAGAAGTCGCTGGGCAGGGGATTGTCGGTGTCATCGATGGCCAGCAGGCTGCCATCGGGAATTTGAAACTGATGACGTCCTTGAACGTAAAGGCACCGGCTATCGATGGGGTCGGAACGGCTTTGTATCTAGCTGTGGCTGGGGAGTATGCTGGGGTTTTAGTCATCAATGACCAAATCAAAGCAGATGCTCCAAGTACCATCAGCCAGTTGAAAGAAGCGGGCATCAAAGACACGGTGATGTTGACCGGGGACAGTCCTCAAGTCGGTGAAATGGTAGCACAAAAACTTGGCTTGACTAGTTTCTTTGCTGGTTTGTTACCAGAAGACAAGGTGACTCATTTACAGAACATCATGGCAAAGGCTACGGGTAAAGTCGCTTTTGTTGGCGATGGTATCAATGACGCGCCTGTCTTAGTGACCGCCGATCTAGGGGTTGCCATGGGAGGCTTAGGGAGTGATGCCGCCATTGAAGCCAGTGATGTGGTGATCATGAATGACCAACCATCAAAACTGGTGCAAGCCATCAAAATCTCTCGAAAAACCTTGAAAATCGTCAAACAAAATATTATTTTCGCCTTAGGAGTGAAAAGTATTGTCTTGGTATTAGGGGCTTTAGGCTATACCTCGATGGCGATGGCAGTCTTTGCTGACGTCGGTGTGACCTTGTTGGCAGTTTTAAATGCCATGCGTTGTTTGCGAGTAAAGTAAGTCGAATCTATTTGTGAAACTAAAAAACCGTCGGATCATCAGTTGGTCCGACGGTTTTTAGGTGATTTCAATTTAGTTTTATCCCAGTGAGATTAAGAAAAAACTCGAGCTGACTGGTGCTAAACGACCAATAAGATAGGCTGATGCCTAGTTTAGTGGTTTTTCGCACCCCACTTGATGGTGTGTTTTGTAGGGCGCAGTTTTTTTACATCTACACCTTTTTTGTCCAGATTGACGGTATAGTTTTCTTTTTTCATCATGTAATGCAACCGTTCTGCAGTATCATTGACAACATCTTTGAGCTTCATCGTAACGCCTCCTTTGGTTGATAAGTACTGACGAATTTTGTCTTTTTGAATGCGCTCATCCAGCTTTAGCTACAAGCTATGAGGACACTTTTATCGTAGCGCAACTTATCCAAACAGGCAACTAATACGAAGTTACTTCTCAATTTCAAGTCCCAAGACAGTCAAGTGTCCGTTGCCGACCAATTTAATAACCAGTTTTGCCAAGTGTTCAGGGGTCATTTCGGAATCTGTCGTCAGCCACCAATGAAGGGTGCCAATAAAGATGGAAGTCATGTACTCGATGATAAAATCCATGGGTACTTCAATATCGTTTTCGGTGATTTTCAAGCGATCGAAGATATGGGCATATTGCTCATTGAGGATATCGGCAATCCGTTTCCGTAAGATTTCCATCGAGGTCCCATCCATAATCGTCAAATAAAACTTGCTGTTTTTTTGGATGTTTTGGTAAATATTGGTCATAAGAAATTCGACTTTTTTGATGCGGAGACGGTTACCCGTCACTAGATCATCAGGAGATAAGACGGAGGTGAAGGCATCAATGGCTAGATCAAAAATCTTTTCGTATAGATCGTGTTTGTCTTTGTAGTGGGCGTAAAAAGTTGCTCGATTAATCATCGCTTCATCAGCAATGTCTTGGACGGTGACTTGATCAAAGCCTTTTTCTTCTACTAGATGAATAAAGGCTTCCACGATCATTTTATTGGTCCGCTTCACCCGCAAATCGGTTTTCTTCATGAAAATCCCTTTCTTATCCAACAAAACTTGTTAATTTGTTGCTTAACTCACAAATGATGTTTTATTGTGTATTGTCATTTTTTTCACAACTTATTAAAATAGTCATGAGTATTATATCAAACAGCATGTAAGATATTCAACACACTGTCAACTAAAAGTTAAGAGGGTCTGAAAAACATGAAATTTCGTGCGGGAATTGACGTGGGCTCCACCACAGTCAAACTAGTAATAATGGATGAAAAAAATCAAGCTGTCTTTGCCAAATATGAACGGCATTTTTCCGACGTTCTGACAGCCACCAAAAAAATCCTCGCGGAAGCCCGTGAGTTGATCGGAGACGCTCCGCTTGCGATGAATATCACAGGTTCAGGAGGCATGGGACTAGCAGAAGTGTTAGCTATTCCTTTTGTTCAAGAAGTGATTGCTTGTACCCGTACCGTGGAAGAAGTGATTCCTGAGACGGATGTGGTGATTGAACTTGGCGGGGAAGATGCCAAAATTACCTTTTTCGAAGGTGCTTTGGAACAACGAATGAACGGTAGCTGTGCAGGGGGGACTGGGGCCTTTATCGACCAGATGGCAGTCTTATTGAAAACGGATGCCAATGGGGTCAATGAGCTAGCAAAAGATTATCAACAATTATATCCCATCGCGTCTCGTTGTGGTGTTTTTGCCAAAACTGACGTCCAACCCTTGATCAATGAAGGGGCGGCTAAAGAAGATATCGCAGCGAGTATCTTTCAAGCCGTTGTGAATCAAACCATTGCCGGTCTAGCAGCTGGCCGAAAAATTAAGGGCAATGTCGCTTTCTTGGGCGGTCCTTTATATTTTATGTCGGAATTGCGGAAACGATTCATTGAAACCTTAAATATCCAACCTGAAAATGTCATCTTTCCTGAAAATCCCCAATTGTTTGTCGCAATGGGAGCAGCTTTTTATGCGGAGGAGGCTGAAGAAAAGACCTTGTCCCAATTATTGGCTGCCTTGGATTCGGGGGATCAAAGCAAAATGAAACCCAGCGATACCTTGCCCACCTTATTTGCCAATGAAACGGAATTAGCTGAATTTCGTGCCCGCCACGCCAAAGCTACCGCGGAAACAGCTGATTTGGCTCAACACAGCGGGGCGGCTTTTCTAGGAATCGATGCTGGTTCTACCACGACCAAAGTGATTTTAATCGATGATGCTTGTCGGATTTTATTTTCATATTATGGAAACAATGAAGGACAGCCTCTTGAAACCACGATGGCCGTCTTGGAAGATTTGTATTCCCAGATGCCAGAAGCTGTCTATATCGCCAAAGCTGCCATCACCGGTTATGGTGAACAACTGATCAAGAGTGCGTTGAAAGTCGATATCGGAGAAGTGGAAACGATGGCCCATTACAAAGCGGCTAATCATTTCCAACCTGGTGTAGACTTTATCCTTGATATCGGTGGTCAAGATATGAAAGCCATGACCATTAAAGAGGGCGTCTTGTCTTCTATCCAATTAAATGAAGCTTGCTCTTCCGGTTGTGGTTCCTTTATTGAAACTTTTGCTAAGTCGTTGAACTACGATGTGAAAAACTTTGCTTTGGAAGCCTGTAAGTCGCAAGCCCCGGTGGATTTGGGTTCCCGTTGTACCGTCTTTATGAATTCAAAAGTCAAACAAGTCCAAAAAGAAGGGGCAACCGTAGCGGATATTTCGGCGGGCTTGTCCTATTCGGTCATCAAAAATGCTATCTATAAAGTGATTAAGATTCGACGTCCGGAAGAACTCGGTGAAAAAATCGTCTGCCAAGGTGGGACTTTCTATAACGAAGCCGTTTTACGGGCCTTTGAAGAAATTACCGGGCGCCATGTCGTGCGACCTTCTATCGCTGGTTTGATGGGGGCGTATGGCGCTGCGATTATCGCTTTGGAAAACGCTGAAGTCGGTGATGTTAGTACCATTTTGGATGCGGAAGCTTTGGCTAAGTTTACCGCAGAAAAAGAGTTTACCCATTGCGGCCTTTGTGAAAACAACTGCATGATGACTGTCACGATCTTTTCTGATGGTCGCCAATTCACTACCGGGAATCGGTGTGAACGGGGCGCTCGCATCAAGATTGACCGGAGCCAACGCAAAGTCAACTTGGTGGATTACAAATACAAACGTCTCTTCAAATACCGTCCCTTGAAAGAAAAAGATGCTCCCCGAGGAATCATTGGTATTCCTCGAGTCTTAAATATGTACGAAAACTATCCTTTGTGGCATACCTTCTTTACGGATCTTGGGTTCCGTGTGCAACTGTCGCCGCGGTCAAATAAGGACTTGTACGAACAAGGGATGGAAACCATTCCTAGTGATACGGCTTGTTATCCGGCAAAAATCGCTCACGGGCATATCCAAGCCTTGATAAATCAAGACGTACCATTGATTTTCTATCCGGGGGTCGTCTTTGAACGGCAAGAATCGGCCAATGCGGACAATCACTTTAACTGTCCGATCGTGCAAAGCTACCCGGATGTTATCCGTAACAACGTCGATGATATCCGCGAAGGCAAAGTGGACTATCGTAACCCATATATTAACCTGGCAGATGAAGAGTCAGTGGGGCAAGTTTTAGCAGCGACTTTTGCGGATTTAGGCATTGCGGAAGCTGATGTTCGTCAAGCACTGCATCATGGTTATGAAGAGTTGGATAAGTTTAAAGCCGATGTCCGTCGCAAAGGGGAAGAAACCCTCGCGATGCTGACAGAAAAAAATCAACGAGGCGTCGTCGTTTCAGGTCGTCCTTATCATTTGGACCCCGAAATCAACCACGGAATTGCCGATGTCATCACGCAAGAAGGCTTCCACGTGTTGACAGAGGATAGCATTTCCCACTTGGGGGATGTCGGGAATCTACGAGTGGTGAATCAATGGGTTTACCATTCCCGTTTGTATGCAGCTGCTCGAGTGGTGGCCAAATCCAAAAATTTGGAATTGGTGCAATTAAACTCCTTTGGCTGTGGCTTAGATGCCGTAACGACAGACCAAGTGGAAGAAATCATGGATCAATACGGCAAAATTTATACCGTCTTGAAAATCGATGAAGGCTCCAATCTAGGGGCCATTCGCATTCGTCTGCGTTCCCTGAAAGCAGCGGTTAACGAACGGGAAAAGCTGGACTTTGTGCCTAGCAAACGTTACGAAGAACCAGAAAAAATCGTCTTCACCAAAGACATGGCGAAACGGCATACTTTGTTGATGCCGATGCTGTCACCGATTCACCAAGAAGGTTTGGTGGACTTGGCGTTGCAAGCTTCTGGCTATGATGTGGTTTGTTTGCCATCAGAAGACAAGGAAGCCATCAATGTTGGTTTGAAATTCGTGAACAACGATGCCTGCTACCCGGCGATTATTTCAATTGGTCAATTAGTGGAAGCTTTGCAAAGTGGCAAGTATGATCTGGAAAATACCAGTGTCATGATGACCCAAACCGGTGGTGGCTGTCGGGCGACAAACTACATTCCGCTGTTGCGTAAAGCCTTAAACGATGCTGGCTTCTCCCAAGTACCCGTAGTTTCTGTATCGATGGGGAACAAAGGGGTAGAACAAAATCCTGGCTTTAAGTTTACTTTACCGATGCTGAAACGGATCGTTGTAGCCTTTTTATACGGGGACTTGTTCGAGCGGGTCGTCTATCGAACGCGACCTTATGAATTGGAAAAAGGACAGGTGGATGCCTTACACCAAGAATGGCTGACTAAAGTAGCGAAAAATGTCCGCAATGGTTCCTTGACCCTCTTCAACCGCAACATGAAGAAAATCATTCGCGATTTTGACACGATTACCTTATCAGATGAGGTAAAACCGCGGGTCGGAGTCGTAGGAGAAATCCTCGTGAAATACTCCCCAACTGCTAACAACGATATCGTGCGTTTGTTGGAAGCAGAAGGAGCGGAAGCGGTGGTCCCTGATATTATCGGGTTTATGAACTATTCCTTGTACAACCAAATTTGGAAGTACGAAAACCTTGGTATGGCCAAACGCAGTAAAGTGTTAGCAGAACTGGCCATCAAGATCATCGAAGTGGTGGAAAAACCGATGGATAAAGCGTTGCGAGCATCATCTCGCTTTGACGGGATTCATTCCATCTATCAGTTGGCCGATGATGCTAGCCAAATCCTCTCCATCGGGAACCATACCGGAGAAGGGTGGTTCTTGACTGGGGAAATGATCGACCTCTTGAAGACGGGGGTTCACAATATTGTTTGTATGCAACCTTTTGGCTGTTTACCTAACCACGTGGTAGGTAAAGGGGTCATCAAAGAGCTGCGGCATCAATATCCAAAATCCAATATTGCTGCCATCGACTATGATCCAGGCGTTTCCTTGGTCAATCAGTTAAACCGCATCCGGTTGATGATGGCTACTGCCAATAAGACACTGAAAGAAGAACAAGCAGTGAAGGTTTGAGGTGTACCAAAACACTTTTCAACGAAACAGCAGTTGTTAGCAAAATATCAGAAGACCCTTTCGAAGTAGGAAGGGTCTTCTTAGCGGTTTTTTAAGCTGTTGGGGAAATGTTTGCTAATTAGGTATATACCAGTTATAATAATTTCAAGCAAAGACACAGGAGCGTGGGAACCATGAGTGAACATTTACCAGTATATATCCAGATTCATGATCAAATTAAAGAAAAAATCGAAAAGGGCTTTTGGAAAATCGGTGACCGCTTGCCTTCTGAACGGGACTTGTCGGTTCAGTTTGGCGTCAGCCGCATGACCTTACGTCAAGCGATTCAAACTTTAGCGGACGAAGGCATCTTGGAACGGAAAATCGGCTCAGGAACCTATGTGGCCCGTAAAAAAGTCCAAGAAAAAATGTCTGGCGCCACAAGTTTTACCGAGATTATGTTGTCGCAAGGGCGGGAGCCTTCAAGCAAAGTTGTTTCTTACTTCTACACAGCTCCTAGTTCATCAGAAATGGAAAAGCTTCAGTTAAAAGCGGATGAACAAATTTTACGAATGGAACGGATTCGTTATGCCGATGATGTCGCAATTTGCTTTGAAGTTGCGAGTATTCCCGAAAGACTTATTAAGAATTTCAGTAAGGCAGAGGTAACTTCCGCTTTGTATAAGACTTTGGAAGAACGGGGACACCACAAAATCGGCGCCGCCAACCAAACTATTTCGGCGATGTTGGCCACTGAGCAAATCGCTGAGTTTTTACAAACTAAGCGGGGGGATGCCATCTTGCGGATGCGTCAAGTTTCCTTTTTTGAAGATGGGACACCTTTTGAATATGTCCGTACCCAATATGTCGGCAACCGTTTTGAATTTTATTTTGAAAAATAACCATGAAAAAGCATCGAGGCTACCTTGCAGGCCTCGATGCTTTTTATTGCAATCATGTGGTGGGTGGAGCTATCAAATGACTACGAGATTAAAGCGTCTTCCATAAGCAATCAATGGCAATCTAATCAAGAGTCATTGGATTACCTAATCATTTTCTTTCTCTATAGGATTTAAGGGCAACTCATGGTAGCTGATTTCCCCTTTTTCGATCGTGACTTGGCCGGCTAGTAAATCGATTACCTGTTCAGTAAAGTCAGGTACTTTTTCTTCATCAATGAGGCAGATAACCGTGACGGCCTCAGTGAATAGGGTGTCTTTCGTATGCCACTGGTTTTCGAGAAAGCTTTGAAGTTTTCCTAATAAACTATAGGCGATGGTCAAACGAATTTCTTGTTGGGGTTTGCCAATGACTAGCCCAAGTTCTGTGAGCCCATGGGAAACCGCGTGAGAATAAGCACGAATTAGCCCACCAGCCCCAAGTTTGGTTCCGCCGAAATAGCGGGTGACCACTACACAGACATTACTTAGCTGATTTTTTTTCAAGACTTCTAACATGGGGACGCCAGCAGTACCGCTAGGCTCGCCATCGTCAGAGGAACGTTGGATTTCATTATTAGACCCAAGGACATAAGCACTGCAGTTGTGATTAGCTTTCCAGTGGGTTTTCTTTAGCCCAGCGATGAAGGTCTTGGCCTCGTCTTCGGTTTCTATTCGTTTGAGACTGGTGATAAAACGGGATTTTTTAACTTCCATTTCCGCTTCCCCGTCGTGTTTAATCGTGATATAAGTCTCTGGCATTTTGGCACCTCTTTTTGTTGGCATTTCTTTTAGTATAGAAAAAAGCTAGCTTTCATGCAATATTTGTGAGCCTTTCCTTGTCACTTCCTACAAAACAAGGGATAATAAAAGAGAAGCTAGTTTGAAAAGGGGTGTGGCGGTAAGTCATGAGTGGACGAAAAAAGAAATACGACATTATCACCCATTATTTAAAAACCAATGGAGGCTCGCAAGTTACCTTGACTTTTACCCAGTTTGATGAGCTGCTTTTTCCAGCTACGGGTTTGCCAAAGACGGCGCGGCGGACGACGGATTGGTGGGCCAATGATTATACCCATCCCGAAAACGGTGCCTATGCTTGGCTCAATGCAGGCTATGAAGTGGTAGTGATCAATTTGGAAAAAGAGTATGTTGTCTTTAATAAGTTAATCAAGAGTAATTGGTTGTTTCAGTAAATTTGTCTTGTAGGAGCTTATCATAACGGTTTTTTTAGCGACCCTGTTGAAAGACCGGCAAGATAATCTACTGCAAAATGGAAGAAAATTGACAAATATAACAGAAAACCTATAATAAGAGATAGGAATGAAAGTGCATTCCTACAAAATTGAAGGGGCGATTAATTATGGCTAAAAAAACCATCATGTTAGTATGTTCTGCTGGGATGAGCACCAGTCTTTTGGTGACTAAAATGCAAAAAGCAGCTGAAGCACAAGGAGTAGACGCAGATATCTTTGCGGTTTCTGCATCAGATGCTGATAACAATTTGGAATCCAAACCAGTAAATGTTTTACTGTTAGGCCCACAAGTACGTTTTATGAAAGGTGATTTCGAAAAACGTTTGGAAGGCAAAAATATTCCATTGGACATCATCAACATGGCGGATTATGGCATGATGAATGGCGAAAATGTCTTGAAACAAGCACTTTCACTCATCAAAGAATAATTCACTAACAACAGTCAATTGACTCATAGATCACCAGACGGTCTTCTTAATGGAGGCCGTCTTTTTGTGTGGGTAATTACCTATCACTTCTTCTTTCGCTGCACTGTTTTTCCTTCATTTGCGTAGCTTTTAGTGAAGGGGTTAGGAGGGAAAGCAAGATGATTGAAGGAAAACAGACCGTTGTGAAGTCAGGGGAAGCAGTGACGGCTGAGGGCTATATCATACACCGGCGCAAAGCTCTGGTAGTAGGGCATCAGTGGCTGATTTGCGCTCGCTGTGGGGAACAGACACGCAAACAGAAGGGCCAGTTACCGGCTGGTTTTTACTATTGTCCTGCTTGTGTCTCCTATGGGCGCTTGACGGATTTAGATGAGTTGGTGACCTATTATGAGGAAAATCCGACTCCACCTTTGACTGAAGTCGCCTGCTGTCAGTGGGAAGGCCAACTGACAAAACAGCAACAACAATTGGCACAAGCTTTACAGGAAGCTTTCATCAATGGCCAAAATGTATTGTTGTGGGCTGTGACGGGATCAGGAAAGACAGAAATGTTATTCCCGGTGATTGCAGATGCTCTAAAAGCCGGACTCAAAATTGCCGTGGCAACTCCGAGAATTGATGTTTGCCGGGAATTATTCCCGCGGTTGGTCGCGGCTTTTCCGCTAGCGGAGACGTTGTTGCGTTATGGGAAAGCCGAAGAAAGTTGGCGAGGGTTTCGCTTGTTAGTCTGTACAACCCACCAATTGTTGCATTTTTATCGAGGGTTTAGTTTACTGATTATCGATGAAAGTGATGCTTTTCCTTACGAAGGGAATCGCCAGCTGGCTTTTGCAACCCAGCAGGCGGTGAAAACCAGTGGTGTAAGCATCTACTTGACTGCTACCCCCACGATGGCCTTGCTTGCCAAGGCGAAGGCCGAAAATTGGCAAATTCTTCAATTGCCTCAACGTTATCATCAACGACCATTAATTCTTCCCCAGTGTCGTTTTTGGGAAGGCTGGCGGCTCTTACCGGAAAGACCGCGTCAACTACTTCGCTTTCGCAAACTCTGTGAAAAACTACTTCAAAACAATCGGCTTTTGGTTTTTTGTCCAAATATCGCTTATATGCATTCATTGGCACAAGCTTTAAAAGCTGTGATGCCTAGTCGAAAGATTGCGGCTGTTTCTGCGCAAGACGCCACACGGGAAGAAAAAGTTCAGAAAATGCGGGAGGGTCACTGGGATCTCTTGTTGACAAGTACTGTTCTAGAACGGGGGGTTACATTTGCCGATGTCTCGGTGATTGTCATCGGTGCCGAACACGCGGTTTTCACGAAATCTGTTTTGGTCCAAATCGCTGGTCGCGTCGATCGCAAAGGGGCGTTTAATCACGGACAAGTCTGGTTTCTTTTTCAAGAACAAACGACTAGTATTCGGCGGGCGCTTAAAGAGATTCGCCACTTAAACCGTCTAGCTACAAGGATGGCGGTGAAGAAATGATTTGCGGGTATTGTCAAAAAGTTATTTTACGCAACTTAACCGTCAAGGAGATCTTATTTCCTTGGTTGTTATCTGACACAGAATTATGCTCCCAGTGTCTTCGCCAGTTTACACCAATCCAAAAAGACCAGGCCTGTCCACGGTGCATGCGTTCAGGGGAGCAAGACCTGTGTGCTGACTGTCAGCGCTGGCAAAAGCAATATCCGCAGCGCCAGTTTTTTCATCAAGCTTTGTATCAGTATGATGAGGCCTTTGCCAACTGGTTGAAGGAGTATAAGTTTGGCGGTGATTATCGCTTACGACGGACTTTTCAGCAGCAAGTAAGAGTCGCTTTGAAGGGATATCGTGGCTTTATCATTTGTCCGATTCCCTTATCCCAAAGTCGCTATCAAGAGCGAGGCTTCAATCAGACCTCCGCCTTTCTGGAAGCCAGTGGAGTTAAAACCCACACGCTTTTACGACGTAGCAGTCACGATTCACCCCAATCCAAAAAGAATCGTCAAGAACGTCTGGCCTTACCCCAACCCTATGTGCTTGCTTGTTCACCGGAGCTCCTTATTGGCAAAAAGATCCTATTAGTCGATGATGTTTATACCACTGGTCGGACGCTCTTTCACGCCGCAGATATCTTATGGCAACATCAGCCTAAAGAAGTTCGGACGTTTTCCTTAGCTCGCTAAAAAATATCTCTAAGAATCCGCTGAAATTGTTAGCGTTTAAGTTTGCAAAACAGTGAGAGTCCGCTATAATAAAAGTAAGAAGAGGGAATAAGAGTGGTCCTTATTCTTTCTTTAGTGGTAGATGAAAGGGGCAATTGCTATGTTTAGATACAATGTACGCGGAGAAAATATCGAGGTTACAGATGCTATTCGTGATTACGTGGAGAAAAAAGTTGGAAAATTGGAACGTTACTTTACTGACGTGCCCAACGCAACTGCACATGTAAATCTGAAAGTATACACTGAGAAAACTGCGAAAGTGGAAGTAACGATTCCACTACCATATTTGGTATTGCGGGCTGAAGAAACATCACCTGATCTCTATGCGAGCATTGATTTGGTGGTTGACAAATTGGAACGTCAAATCCGCAAATTCAAAACCAAAATTAACCGTAAATCTCGGGAAACTGGTGTTCCAAATGGCGAAGCAACCGCCATCTTCACCAACGATACCCCCGAAGAAGACAATGGCTCTGACTTAGATATCGTGCGGACGAAGCGCCTATCATTGAAACCAATGGATAGTGAAGAAGCCGTATTACAAATGAACATGTTGGGCCATAACTTCTTCATCTTTGAAGATGCAGAAACGAATGGTACAAGCATCGTATACCGTCGGAAAGACGGCAAATACGGTTTAATTGAAACAGATTGATGATAAAAAGCAGGAGCCCACGGGTTCCTGCTTTTTTTATCAGACCAAGTCTAACCATGTATGGCTGCACAAACTCGCTCAACTACCGTATACAGTTGGACTAAGCGCAATTCTGTGTTTCAAAAATAGCAGCTGCTTTTGCTAAAATGCCTACATAAAAACTTAGCATTTCCTTAAAAGGGACCTATTATGGACTTTTTCCAGTCAGACAGGTCTTTTTGATTGCCAACAGTTGGTCTTCCCGGTGACATCGCCAGAATATTTTTTGATTTGGACTTCTAATCTTGCTCTAACTATTCCTTTTGAGGAAAAGTAATGATAGAATAGTCTGGAGAGTTTCTACATTGAACAAATTGGATTAAAGGAGAATCATCAATCAATGGCCAATTTTTTACGTAAAATTATTGAAAATGACAAAAAAGAATTAAAGCGTTTAGGCGCTATCGCAGATAAAGTGGAATCTTTTGCTGATCAAATGGCAGGCTTGTCAGATGAGCAATTACGGGCAAAAGCCGATGAGTTTCGTGGCCAATTGCAAGACGGCAAAACATTAGACGATATTTTGCCAGAAGCTTTTGCTGTTGTTCGAGAAGGCGCTCGTCGGGTCTTAGGGCTTTATCCTTACCATGTCCAAATCATGGGGGGGATCGTCCTACACGATGGGAATATTTCTGAGATGCGGACAGGTGAAGGGAAAACCTTGACTGCGACGATGCCGGTTTATTTGAATGCCTTAAGTGGCCAAGGGGTTCACGTGGTAACTGTCAATGAATACTTGGCAACCCGTGACTCCAATGAAATGGGTGAATTGTACAACTTCTTAGGTTTGACTGTCGGATTAAATACCAACGCGATGTCCGCAGAAGAAAAACGTGCCGCCTATGCTTGTGATATCACTTACAGTACCAACAACGAACTAGGCTTTGACTATTTGCGCGACAACATGGTGGTTTATCGCAATCAAATGGTGCAACGCCCACTAAACTTTGCTTTGGTGGATGAAGTCGATTCCATCTTGATCGATGAAGCCCGGACCCCTTTGATCATCTCTGGTCAAGCAGAAAAATCTACGGCTTTATACACCCGCACCGACAACTTCGTGAAACGCTTGAAAAACGAGGAAGATTATACCATCGATGTTCAATCAAAAACCATTGGCCTAACTGAGGCTGGGATTGAAAAAGCCGAAGAAACTTTTGGCTTGGACAACTTATACGATATCGAAAATACCGCATTGACTCACCACATGGATCAAGCGTTGCGGGCCAACTATATCATGCTACGAGATATCGATTATGTGGTTACAGAAGGCAAAGTCATGATTGTCGACCAATTTACTGGTCGGATCATGGATGGCCGTCGTTATTCTGATGGGTTACACCAAGCCATTGAAGCCAAAGAAGGCGTGGAAATTGAGGATGAATCCAAGACGATGGCTACCATCACCTTCCAGAACTATTTCCGGATGTACAAAAAATTAGCCGGGATGACTGGTACTGCTAAAACGGAAGAAGAAGAGTTCCGTGAAATTTATAATATGCAAGTTATCCAGATTCCAACGAACCGTCCAGTTATCCGGGATGACCGTCCAGATTTGTTATATCCTTCTTTAGATAGCAAGTTTAAAGCTGTAGTGCAAGATATCAAAGACCGTCATCGCAAAGGGCAACCTGTCTTGGTGGGTACGGTAGCCGTTGAAACTTCTGAATTGCTTTCGAATCTCTTGAATAAAGCCAATGTCCCGCACGAAGTTTTGAATGCCAAAAATCACTTTAAAGAGGCGGAAATCATCTTAAACGCTGGTCAAAAAGGCGCAGTTACAATCGCTACCAACATGGCTGGTCGGGGTACCGATATTAAATTGGGCTTAGGGGTTGCTGACCTTGGTGGCTTAGCGGTCATCGGGACTGAGCGTCACGAATCTCGCCGTATCGATAATCAGTTGCGGGGACGTTCTGGACGTCAAGGGGATCCTGGGGTTTCCCAATTTTATTTGTCACTTGAAGATGATTTGATGAAACGTTTTGGTTCAGACCGTATCAAAGCCTTCATGGAAAAAATGAATGTGGCGGAAGAAGATCAAGTCATTCAATCAAAAATGATCACTCGTCAAGTAGAAGGCGCTCAAAAACGCGTCGAAGGGAACAACTACGACACGCGGAAAAACGTCTTGCAGTACGATGACGTGATGCGGGAACAACGGGAAGTCATGTATGGTCAACGCCAAGAAGTCATCATGGAAGAAAAAGATCTAAATCGCACCTTGATGAATATGGTAAAACGTACTATTGAACGAGCTGTCGATGCTCATACCCAATTGGAACCATCCCAATGGAACTTACAAGCCATCGTGGATTTTGCCGGCAATACCTTGGTTCATGAGGATTCTATCTCAGTTGCTGATTTAGAAGGCAAAGACCAACAACAAATCAAAGATGAGCTATATCAACGGGCAGAAGCCATTTTCAATCAGAAAAAAGACCAATTGAACTCCCCAGAACAATTATTAGAGTTTGAAAAAGTGGTTATTTTACGAGTAGTGGATTCCAAGTGGACCGATCATATCGATGAAATGGATCAACTCCGTCAATCCATCGGTTTGCGTTCATATGGACAAAACAATCCATTGGTTGAATACCAAACAGAAGGCTACAGCATGTTTGAAAGCATGATTGGCGCCATTGAGTTTGAAGTCACACGCCTCTTCATGAAAGCTGAAATCCGTCAAAATGTTCAACGGGAACAAGTCGCACAAGGACAACCGGAACAAACAGAAGAACAAGGACAACCCCAACGACCAGTCCATGTCGAAAAAGTCGGACGGAATGATCCATGTCCTTGTGGCAGTGGTAAGAAATTCAAAAATTGCCATGGTAAAGGATTGTAAAAAATCACTGTCGGTTTTTGACAAACGGCAAAAAAGCTGTCACAATAACTGAGGATGCAAACAGGCTGGTGCTTTTGCCCAGCCTGTTTTTAATAGAGGAAGGCCTTAGACAGTTTCACAAAAGAAGGCCTTTGTCTCATGCTGTTTGGCTTTACGAATATCTTAGCTTGTCTCTCCAGTTGGCCTAAGCCAAAGCGCAGGCCCAACGAGTCTTTTCGAAGTTGTAAGGGAAATCGTTTGGAGAAAGAGCGTATGCGGTGGTGCTGCTGCCTATACTTTCACAAGCTAGGAAAGTTCATTTAGCCTATCTGATTAATTTAACAAGGAGCGATTTGAATGGAATTAGCAGAAATCCGTAATGCCTTAGAAGAAATGCAAACCAAAATTACTAGCTTTAGGGGGTCTCTTTGACTTAGATCAGTTGGAAGAAGACATCGCTGAGGCTGAGCACAAGATGGCCGAACCTGGTTTTTGGGATGACAATGACACAGCACAAAAGGTGATTGACGAAAACAATGCCAACAAAGCGGCTTACGATTCGTTTCAAGAATTGGCAGATGAAGTGGAAGAGTTGGTCGTGATGGAAGAGATGATTGCCGAAGAACCAGATGATGAGATGCACCAAGAATTGGAAGAACGCCTAGGTCTGTTGGAAGAAAAAATGCAATCCTATGAGCTGTCCATGCTTTTGGATGAGCCCTATGACCACAACAATGCGATTTTAGAATTACACCCAGGTGCCGGTGGGACTGAATCCCAAGACTGGGGAAGTATGCTGTTACGGATGTATACTCGCTGGGGGGAACAACATGGCTATACGGTTGAAACCTTGGATTATCAGGCGGGGGATGAAGCAGGAATCAAAAGTGTGACTTTGCTATTTAAAGGCTACAATGCTTACGGCTATTTGAAATCAGAAAAAGGTGTGCATCGCTTGGTGCGCATCTCACCATTTGATTCTGCCAAACGACGTCATACTTCTTTTTGTTCTTGTGATGTGATGCCCGAGTTGGATGCCAATATTGATATTGAAGTCAATCCAGATGACATTCGCGTAGATGTTTACCGAGCGAGTGGGGCTGGTGGACAACATATCAACAAAACATCTTCTGCGGTACGCATTACCCATATTCCAACTGGGATTGTGGTGGCTAGTCAAGCCCAACGTTCCCAATTCCAAAACCGTGATACCGCGATGGGCATGTTGAAAGCCAAGTTGTATCAATTGGAAATTGAAAAACAAGAACAAGAAGCCGCAGCTTTGCGAGGCGAACAACTGGAAATCGGTTGGGGCTCACAAATTCGTTCATATGTTTTCCATCCTTATTCCATGGTGAAAGACCATCGCACCAACTTTGAAACAGGTAATGTCCAAGCGGTAATGGATGGCGATTTAGATGGCTTTATTGACGCTTATTTAAAATTGAAGTTGAATCGACAAGCGTAGGGTTCAAGACGAGCTGAGAGCCCTGGCGTTGTCTGCCCTTGTCTGGTTTGACGCTGATTTTGTCTTTTCCTTATGAAATGACATATATTTGTAACCTAATGAAAGAAAGTTGCAATATTCATGTGCTATACTACGTGAGTATTGAATTCTATTAAGATGGAGAGATAGCCATGATTGAAATGAAGGATGTAATGAAGAAGTACTCCAATGGTACAACTGCCATCCGTAATATCACCATTAATATCGATCAAGGTGAATTCGTGTACGTGGTAGGTCCTTCTGGGGCTGGGAAGTCCACCTTTATCAAGTTGATGTATCGAGAAGAAAAAGCTACCAAAGGCACGTTGACGGTAGCCGGTCATGACTTAATGACGATAAAAAATCACGAAATTCCTTTGATGCGCCGCGAAATTGGCGTGGTCTTCCAGGATTATAAACTGTTGCCAAAGAAAACGGTTTATGAAAATGTGGCTTATGCGATGCAAGTTATCGGGCGTAAACCCCGTGAAATCAAAAAGCGCGTGATGGAAGTCTTGGATTTGGTGGGCTTAAAGCACAAAGTTCGCGTGTTCCCTAGTGAGCTTTCAGGTGGGGAACAACAGCGGGTCTCGATTGCGCGGGCGATTGTTAACACCCCGAAAGTCTTGATTTGTGATGAACCAACCGGGAATTTGGACCCAGAAAATTCTTGGGAAATTATGAAGTTGTTGGATCGTATCAATGCCCAAGGGACAACGATTGTCATGGCGACCCATAATTCAACGATTGTTAATACCATTCGTCACCGGGTTATCGCAATCGAAAATGGTCGCATCATCAGAGACCAAGTGGAAGGGGAATACGGATACGATGATTAGAACTTTTTTCCGTCATATGCTAGAAAGTATCAAGAGTCTGAAGCGTAACGGCTGGATGACGGTCGCCTCAGTCAGTGCCGTAACCATCACTTTGTCTTTGGTGGGAGTTTTTATGGCGGTGATATTCAATGCTACCAAGTTAGCCGAGGACATCGAAAACAATGTGGACGTCTCGGTATTTATCGAATATGGCACGAAGCAACCAGAAATCGATGCCTTGGAAGCTGAACTAAATAAACTGGACAATGTAAAAAATGTTAAATTCTCCAGTGCCGATGATGAACTAGAAAAAATCAAAAAAACGATGGGTTCCGAATGGGATCTCTTTGATGAAGATAGCAACCCTTTGTATGATGTGTTTGTGGTCAGTACCACTGAACCGAAGCTGACTAAAGAGGTTGCTAAAGACGCCGGAGAACTGCCAAATGTTTACAAAGCTGATTACGGCGGTCTTGAATCCGAAAAAATCTTCAACATTGCCGATATCGTGAAAACTTGGGGCCTAGCCGCCGCCGTCTTGCTGTTGTTTGTCGCGATGTTCTTAATTTCAAATACCATTCGGATTACGATTATTTCACGGCAACGAGAAATCCAAATCATGCGTCTGGTGGGAGCGAAAAACGGGTATATTCGCTGGCCATTCTTTTTAGAAGGTGGCTGGATTGGCTTAATCGGTGCGATTATCCCAGTACTATTAATCATCTTTGGTTATGGTAAAGCCTATCAAATTTTGAATCCCATCTTATTGCGTTCCAACTATAGCATGGTAACGCCGGGAGATTTAGGCTTCAAAATCGCCTTGATGATGGTGTTGGTTGGCTTTTTGATTGGGTCATTAGGCTCAGTCTTATCCATGCGCCGGTTCTTGAAAGTATAATCTGATACGTGAAGGTCATGCTCCGTGCATGGCCTTTTTACTTTGGGAAAATTTGTCAGCGCAAGTCAGTGTGGCTTTACAAGGATAGCGCCTTTACGTTATTCTGAAATAAAAGAATGAGTGTTGGAGAAAAAACATGCAGCTGATAACAAATAATTTATTTACTATCTTGATGGTTGCCAATATTTTGCTATCCATCGTGATTGTGTTTCGGGAACGCCGGGAAACAGCTCAAACTTGGGCTTGGTTGTTGGTTTTGATGTTTATTCCAGTGGTTGGCTTTGTCTTGTATATCTTTTTTGGTCGGGGGATTTCCAAAGATAAGATTTTTGACCTAAAGATGCAAAGTAAAATCGGGATGAATGTGGAAATCGAGGAGCAACGACAAGCGCTACAAAGGGATTTATTTCCTCATCCACCGACAGGACGTGTGGATATTCGTCAATTGGTGTATATGCTGACGGTATTCGAACGGTCTTTGTATACCACCACCAATGATGTCCGCTTGTTTACCGATGGCCGGGAAAAATTTGATGCCTTAATTCAAGACATCGAAAATGCCCACGATCATATTCACATGCAATATTATATTTATCGTAGTGATGCACTGGGAGTGGAAGTTCGCGATGCCTTGGTTGCTGCCGCAAAACGGGGTGTAAAAGTCCGAGTATTGTTGGATGCGTGGGGATCGACACAGGTATCATTGAATTTTTTTGATAGCTTAAAAGCAGCCGGTGGGGAAGTGGCGTTATTTTTTCCGTTATTTGTTCCTTATATCAATCCTCGGTTAAATTACCGTAACCACCGTAAAATTGTCGTCATCGATGGAATGATTGGGTACACTGGCGGTTTCAATGTCGGGGATGAGTATTTGGGCTTGGTGGATAAATTTGGCTATTGGCGAGACAATCATCTACGAATCAAAGGACCAGCTATCTACTCTCTACAAAACCGTTTTTTGATGGATTGGAATTCACAACATACGAATGAAGTCCAGTTTGCGGAGGCGTATTTCCCGACGATGGCCAATCAAGGGGCGGTATCGATGCAAGTGGTGACTAGTGGGCCAGATTCGCCCTATGAGCAAATTAAAATGACCTACTTGAAAATGATCAGTATGGCGAAAAGTGAAATCTTGATACAGACCCCTTACTATATCCCCGATGGTTCGATTCATGAAGCGTTGAAACTGGCTTTGTTATCGGGGGTGGCAGTGCATTTGCAGATTCCCAATAAACCAGATCACCCCTTTGTTTACTGGGCCACCTACTCCTTTGCTGCGGAGCTTTTGGAATACGGTGCAGTGGTGGAAACCTATGAAAAAGGGTTCATGCATGCCAAGACGACGATTGTCGATAACGGTATTGTGTCGGTGGGCTCAGCCAATATTGATGTTCGTTCTTTCCGTTTAGATTTTGAAGTGAACTGTGTCTTATATGACGAGCAAATGGCTCAAAAAGTTCGCAATGCCTTTTTTGCTGATAGTCTGGATTCAAAACCGTTGACCAAAGAGCTTTATGCCAACCGCGGTTTTTTCATCAAGGTCAAAGAAGGCCTGGCGCGGTTGATTTCCCCTTTGCTGTAAGCTTTTACCGTCATGTTGAAAAGGCGATCAGATTCCAAATTTGCATTTTGGAGGCTTTTTAAAGTTGGAATATGGAATCGTGGTAAGGGTTGTTAAGTAGCACAAAAAAAGCCCATTATCGAACTATTGATTGCCAGCTTGGTTGCAAGTTGACACTTGCTGATCTAGTGATAAAAAAACGAACGTCTGACGTCACTTACAAAAAGTGAAATCAGACGTTTCCTATGTAGCGCCGAGAAGAGGAGACGAAAGGGTATCCTCTTTCCGCGATTTTTTTCGCAAATGGGGAGATGCGAAAAAAGTGAAAACGTCAAGAACAACGGGGGTAAAGGGGTTTTCTTGTTTGGGGAAGCAAGAAAATACGTCAGTTCTTTTTAGGGACGTTTTTCAATGGACAGTATAGCATAGTCACCTTTCTAGGACTAGCCTTTTTAATGATTTTACTGACAAAAAATAAAGAATTACTGAAAATATATTTGCGATTTTCACGATTGTCGGTTAATGTTAACATGAGTTTGTTACTCATAAGCAAGCAATCATCAGTCGTCTGATGAGGAGGCTGAAAATCTTCGGCATGAATCAAGCGGCGACTAGTCGATTATTCCGGATTGTCAGATCCGAAAAGGAGAAGAAGGAAAATGAAAAAACGGATTTTTCTTACGTTGGCGTTAACTGTCGGCGTTCTTTTAAGTGGCTGTGCCAAATGGATTGATCGTGGAGAATCCATCACCGCAGTGGGCTCATCGGCGTTACAACCTTTAGTGGAAACCGTCGCCGAAGAATACCAGACCAAGTTTCCTGGTAAATTTATCAATGTTCAAGGTGGCGGTAGTGGGACTGGTTTGAGCCAAGTTCAAAGTGGCGCTGTGGAAATCGGCAATTCCGATTTGTTTGCGGAAGAAAAATCGGGGATCGATGCTTCCAAATTACAAGATCACAAAGTCGCGGCGGTGGGGATTACCCCAATTGTCAATCAAGAAGTTGGTATCGATGGCTTGGAAATGGCCCAATTACGGGGGATTTTTCTGGGAGAAATCACCAACTGGCAAGAAGTTGGCGGCGCGAATTTACCGATTGTCATCTTAAACCGAGCAGCCGGTTCCGGGACCCGTGGGACTTTTGAAAAATGGGTTTTGGAAGGCAAAACAGCCATCCGTGCTCAAGAACAAGATTCCAGTGGGATGGTACGCCAAATCGTGGCCGACACACCAGGAGCCATCAGCTATGTGGCTTTTTCTTATGTGACTGATGAGGTGGATACGTTAAAAATCGATGGGGTAGAGCCTACCGACGAAAATGTCACCACCAATGCTTGGAAAATCTGGGCTTACGAGCATATGTATACGAAAGGCAAGCCTGATCAGTTGACGGCGGACTTTTTGGACTATGTTTTATCAGAAGAGGTACAGGAGAAAATTGTTGCCGAACTAGGCTATATTCCCGTTTCGCGGATGGAAGTAGAACGGGATTGGCAAGGAAATCTGATTGGCTAATCTTTACACAAAATTTACATGAAGTTTATCCAAAATTGATGTTGGTCTTCTAGAATGATATTGTATTCTAGCAGGAAACAGCAGGCCTGCGTTACACCTTGTGTGTAAATGGACGTCTGCTGTTTTTAATTTGCCATTTTGTCCGATTTTCAGCGGAGGGTTCAATGAATGGTAAGACCTTTATTCATAAGGTAAAATGAAGAAGTAAGCCATCGATGCGAGACTAGGAGGAATCATTTTGGAAGAAGATGTGAAAAAGGCGCTGCTGACTAAGTCTAAGCGAGCGCGAATGGAACAACGAGGCAAACTCATCAGCTTTTTGTGTATTGCTTTAATTGTTGCCGTGGTGATTTCGATTTTTTATTTTGTTGCTAGTAAGGGATTGGCAACCTTTTTCAAAGATAAAGTCAATGTTCTGAGTTTTCTTTTTGGGACGGATTGGAACCCTAGCCAGCTAGGACCTGATGGTAAACCACAAGTAGGGGCCCTCCCGATGATTGCTGGTTCATTTATTGTGACGTTTTTATCCGCAATCGTAGCGACGCCTTTTGCAATCGGCGCGGCGGTTTTCATGGTGGAGATTTCTCCCAAGCAAGGACAAAAAATCTTGCAACCGGTGATTGAACTATTGGTGGGAATTCCTTCTGTTGTCTATGGGTTTATCGGGTTATCAGTGATTGTTCCAACGGTTCGTTCCGTATTTGGCGGGACGGGATTTGGGATTTTGGCAGGGACCTTTGTGCTGTTTATCATGATTTTACCTACTGTCACCACCATGACCGTCGATGCCTTGAAGGCGGTGCCTCGCCATTATCGAGAAGCTTCGTTGGCCTTGGGAGCGACTCGCTGGCAAACAATCTATAAAGTGGTATTGCGGGCAGCGGTACCGGGAATTTTGACGGCTGTCGTCTTTGGGATGGCCCGTGCCTTTGGGGAAGCTTTGGCGATTCAGATGGTCATCGGGAATGCAGCGCTGATGCCGACTTCCTTGGTTACACCGGCTTCAACTTTGACTTCGATTTTGACGATGGGGATTGGGAACACCATCATGGGGACAGTGGAAAACAATGTCCTCTGGTCGTTGGCCTTGATCTTGTTGTTGATGTCGTTGATTTTCAACATTATTATTCGTTTGATTGGGAAGAAAGGAGCCTTCAATAAATGAATGCGAAACGTTCAGATAAAATTGCCACAGGCGTCCTGTATGGGATTTCCGCCACCATCGTGTTGATCTTGGCCGCCTTGCTCCTTTATATCTTGGTGCGGGGGGTGCCTCATATTTCCTGGGAATTTTTGACCCAACCTTCGAAGGCTTATCAAGAAGGTGGCGGGATTGGGATTCAGTTGTTTAACTCCTTTTACTTGTTGCTGATTACCATGTTAATCAGTTTCCCGATTTCTTTGGGAGCAGGGATTTACTTATCGGAGTACGCTAAGAAAAATTGGTTGACGGACCTGATACGGACCTCCATCGAAATCTTGAGTTCCTTGCCTTCAGTGGTTGTTGGTTTGTTTGGCTTTTTGGTATTTGTGGTTCAGTTTGGTTATGGTTTCTCGATTATTTCCGGGGCCTTGGCTTTAACTTTCTTCAACTTACCGCTATTGACCCGCAATGTGGAAGAATCCTTACGGGCGATTCATTACACCCAACGTGAAGCTGGCTTGGCTTTGGGTTTGTCCCGGTGGGAAACAGTGATGCGTATCGTCGTCCCTGAGGCGACACCAGGTATTTTAACCGGGATCATCTTAAGCTCGGGACGAATTTTTGGGGAAGCGGCGGCCTTGATCTATACGGCTGGTCAAAGTGCACCGGCTTTGGATTTCTCCAACTGGAATCCTCTTAGTGTTTCTAGTCCCATCAGTATTTTCCGCCAAGCCGAAACCTTAGCCGTGCACATCTGGAAGATCAATACAGAAGGCACCATGCCAGATGGCGCGGCAGTATCGGCTGGGGCATCGGCAGTGTTGATCATCGCCGTCTTGCTGTTTAACTTCGGCGCTCGAGCTGTCGGCAAGCGTTTGTATAATAAAATGACTTCCGCATAAGAAGGAGTAGAATTTATGAGCTATGATATCAATGATCGCAATCTCATCACCTTTGACCAAGCTGAAGACATTGCCTTATATACCGAAGATTTAAAAGTCTGGTACGGTCAAAATGAAGCCATTCATGGGGTGGACTTACAGTTTGAGAAAAACTGTATTACCGCTTTGATTGGCCCTTCTGGATCCGGAAAATCCACCTATCTTCGTTCGCTAAATCGGATGAACGATGGAATTTCTGGTACCAAAGTGACCGGATCGATTATGTACAAAGAAGTCGATGTCAATCGTCCTGAAATTGATGTTTACGAAATGCGCAAACGCATCGGCATGGTTTTTCAACGACCAAATCCTTTTAGTAAATCCATCTATGAGAATATCACCTTTGCCTTGAAACGCCATGGCGAAAAGGATAAGCACAAATTAGATGAAATCGTCGAGACCAGTTTGAAACAAGCCGCTTTATGGGAGCAGGTCAAAGACAACCTGCATAAGAGTGCACTCGCTTTATCCGGTGGGCAACAACAGCGCCTTTGTATCGCCCGAGCCATTGCCATGAAACCTGATATTCTATTGCTAGATGAGCCAGCTTCCGCACTGGATCCTATTTCGACAGGGACCGTTGAGGAGACCTTGGTGAACTTGAAAGAAAATTATACCATCATCATCGTGACCCACAATATGCAACAAGCAGCTCGAATTAGCGACTATACCGCCTTTTTCTACATGGGGCATTGTTTGGAATATGACTTGACCCGTAAGATTTTCACGCGACCGAAAATCAAGGCGACGGAAGATTATGTCTCCGGCCACTTCGGGTAGTTACAGTAAAGGTACAAAGCAAGAAATTACTTATGCCCGCTATTTTCAGGAGGAAAACTATGTCTGAATATCTGATATCATCACAAGACTTGCATTTGTATTATGGTCAAAAAGAAGCCCTCAAAGGCATTACCATGGGCTTTAATGAAAATGAAATCACCGCTATGATTGGCCCTTCTGGATGTGGCAAATCCACCTATTTACGGACGCTAAATCGGATGAACGATTTAATTCCAGGAGTGACGATTACCGGGAATGTCCAGTATAAGGAACAAGATATCTACAGTCCTAAACAAGATATCGTGGAGTTGCGTAAGGAAATCGGCATGGTTTTCCAACAGCCGAATCCTTTTCCTTTTTCCATTTACGAAAATGTCATCTATGGGTTAAAATTAAAAGGTGAAAAAGATAAAGCAAAATTGGATCAAGTGGTGGAAGAAAGCTTAAAAGCCGCATCTGTCTGGGATGATGTGAAAGATAAGCTCCATTCCAGTGCGTTGTCCCTATCTGGCGGGCAACAACAACGGGTTTGTATCGCGCGGGTATTGGCGGTGGATCCACAGATTATTTTATTAGATGAACCCACTAGTGCCCTAGATCCGATTTCTACAGGTAAAATTGAGAATACATTATTGCAGTTGAAAGATCGTTATACCATGATCATCGTTACTCACAATATGTCACAGGCTTCGCGGATTTCTGATCGTACGGCCTTTTTCTTAGATGGTAACTTGATCGAGTATGATGTCACCAAGAAAATCTTTTTGGAACCAGGAAAAAAAGAAACGGAAGACTATATCTCCGGCCGTTTTGGTTAAATGTACGGTTGGTGAAGGAAAGCGGGGAAAGCATACATGTTACGGACGCAGTTTGAGGAAGAATTATTAAATCTTCACAATCAGTTTTATGAAATGGGAATGATGGTGTCAAATGCTGTTCATAAATCGGTTAAATCTTACATCAAGCATGACAAAGAATTAGCCCGAGAAGTCATCGCCCATGATGTGGAAATTAATGATATGGAAGTCAAGTTAGAGAAAAAAAGCTTTGAGATGATTGCTTTACAACAACCAGTCACTACCGATCTCCGGATGATTATCACAGTGATGAAAGCTAGTTCTGATTTGGAACGGATGGCCGATCATGCGGTTTCCATCGCCAAATCGACTATTCGGGTCAAAGGGGAAACTCGAATTCCCGAGATTGAAAAAGAAATATCTGATATGTCTGACTATGTCAAAAAAATGGTGGATAATGTCCTAGTGGCTTATGTCAAAACCAATGAAGAAGATGCCCGCCTGATCGCTAATATGGATAAACGCATCAACGATTATTACTCGCAAATCTATTACCAAGCAGTGGAAGCGATGAAAGAAAATCCAGAAACGGTCATTAGTGGGACAGATTATCTTTCAGTGGCTCAGTATTTGGAACGGATCGGTGATTATGTGACCAACATCTGTGAATGGATTGTCTATCTAGCTACCGGTAAAATCACTGAATTGAATACCAATCACGATGAAGAGTTTTAATCATTAGATGACTAATAACCACTTTTTCAGCAAGTGCTCTGGCTTGTGAGAAGAAGTGGTTTTTTATAGTTAAATTGTGTTTCCTGACAAGCGATGATCATTTGAGTAAATCCGACCTAGCCCCTTATCCGTCAATGGTCTTGCGAAAGTTCGGTCTTTAGTCCTATGACATTTCTCAAAAAAGTTGGCATAATAGCAATGTAAGGTAATCACAGTGATTGCCGACAAATATGAAACACTCAAGGAGGCTCCTAAGCCATGAATGAACGAGAACGAGTACTGGACTTAGTGAAAAAAGGTGTGCTTTCAACAGAGGAAGCCTTAGATCTGCTGGAAAGCATGGCCCAAGAAAAAGATGAAAAACAGATTCAAAAAGTCAGCGAAGAAGTGACAGCTGAAAAACAAGATGCCCTGGCTTCTTTATTGGAAGATCCGGAAGACAAAGATTTTGATGAAAAAATGGCGCAACAAACAGCCGCAGATAAAAAGAACTTAGAAACGATTTTGGACGATTTAGCAACAGAAGCAAACCAAGCTTCTGTGGAATTGGATGAATTAAATGTGGAAGTCGCTGGCGTCCATGAACAAATAGCAGAGGTCCAAGGCAAATTGATGGAACTCAATACCAAAGAAGAGTTAGACATCTTAAATGACGAAGAATTAGCTGATCGTCAAGAACTGGAAGCGGAACTGCAATCGTTGGAAACCGCCGCTGACGAATTGGAAACTGAAAAGAGCGAGTTAGAAAGTCGCTTAAAAGGCTTGAAAAAAGATCAATGGTCGCAAATGAAAGATGATTTCCGGACGAAGTTTAACGATGAATGGAAAGATCAAGCGACGGAAGCTTTCAACCAAGCTGGTGAAAAAATGGCCGAAGCGGGTAGCCAATTAGGCCGCTTCTTCAAACATACCTTTAATTCCGTCTCCCAAACTTTCAATGACAATGTCGAATGGAAAGATATCAGCATTCGCGTACCTGGTGTAGCCAACACCAAATTTGACCACACCTTCGAATTTCCAGCCACTGAAGCGACGATTTTGGATGTCAAAGCCGCTAACGGCAATGTGACTTTCGATTTATGGGAAGCCGATTATGTGAAGGTGGAAGCGAAGATCACTTTGTACGGTAAGATGGATGCAGCGACACCGTTTGACGCTTTTAGTGAACGGAGCCGGATTGAAGTCGATGATGACCATATTCTTTTCCATGTCCCAAACAAACGAGTACGGGCGGACTTAGTCTTCTATTTGCCACAACAAACCTATGACCATGTAGCGGTGAAATTGCTAAATGGCAATGTCGTCGTGAAGCAGTTGGAAGCTAAAGATGTTTATACCCAATCCACCAATGGCAACATTGATTTTGAAAAGATTGATGCCACTATGTTAGAAATTGCCGGTGTCAATGGCAATATCACAATTGCTGATGGCACCATCATGGATACCATCATTGAAAATGTCAATGGCGGAATCACAGTCCAAGCGACGCCTCAAACCATCGGGGCTTCACTGGTGAATGGTGATATCAAACTAACCTTTAAAGAAGATCATTTGAAAAAAGTCGATGCTAGCTCGGTGAATGGTAATGTCAAAGTTGCTTTGCCAGCCAATCTTGGCATCGAAGGGTTGGCCAAAACAAGCTTAGGGAAAATCAATTCCCGCTTGACTGAAATTGAAGTCGTACGGGAGAAAAAGGAAAAACTCAATCAGTTGTTGCAATTCCGTCGGGTTCAAGAGGAGACTTTGGCACAGCTAGATTTGTCTACAACAACAGGAAACATCTTATTGAAGGATACCGATCAATAAGTTTGTAACTGGACTGGGACGGCAAAAAACAGGAATTTGCCGTCTCGATTCTTAAAAAAATAGCAACAGGGATGATATTCTCTGGGATTTACGGTAAAATTGAAGGGATAGAGGTGAAAGATTATGAGAAAAAAATTGACGAAATCGACTAACAATGTGGTGATTACAGGTACTCTTGGCGGTATTGCTGACTTTTTAGGGATTGATGCCACGATTATTCGGGTGATCTATGTCTTCTTGTCCTTAGTGACCGTTGCCTTTCCTGGTATTACCTTGTATATTATTATGGCGTTGATTATCCCTTCAGGCCGTAGTTCCCAAAACGGCGGGTATGGACGCAACCCATATTACCAAAATCAGAACTCACGAACCAATCGGGATTACAAGCAATTTAGCCAAAAGCCAAAACAACCGAAACAAGCCGAAAAAATTGATGACGATGACTGGAGTGATTTCTAATGACTTACTTCCAGAGACTGTTAGTAAACACCTTGACGTTTATTGCCTTGACGGTCATCTTTCCCAATATGTTCCATGTGGCAAGCTTGTTTACAGCGTTGATAGCGGCTTTTGTTTTATCGATTCTAAACGGGTTTTTACGCCCCTTCTTAGTATTATTGTCCCTGCCATTAAACTTCCTTTCGCTAGGTTTGTTCACCTTTGTGATCAATGCCGGCATGTTGAGTATTACTTCTAATTTGGTGGGAACAGCTAAATTTGGCTTTTCTTCCTTTGGTGCTGCGATTTTAGTGGCGGTGATTATGTCCATCGTCAATTTGATCGTAACCGAACACAGTATGCAAAAGTTTACCAAAGAATAATTATGAAACACCTGATTGTGATAATCAGGTGTTTTTCTTTGCGATGAAAGTCTGATTTTACGGACTAGCTCTCTTCGGATTTGACTCACGAAAATTGGAGGCGTTCGTTCAATCTTTCTTATCTTCAATGCAAAATCTTCTCGCAGGAAAAATCTTTTAAGATTTGACAGACAGTTCATAAAAAAACATGATACAATATATGTATTAAAGCATATTTATGTCTATGTAGAGATGAATCGATACTTGCTAAATCAGTTTGAAATCACTGATAGCACGGCTAATTTCGTGAAAACATTGAAATTGTTGAATACGCTAACATATTTTAGCTAAAAAAAGAGATAAAGGGTTGACAATAACAAAAACTAGGAGATAAAAACGGTGATAATTGTTCTAGTTTAGTGAATTGCTTCTGGATCAAACAGTCAAGTAAAACTTAAGTAGTTGATTTTTTGTGAACATAGACAACATGATTAATGTGGAGGAAGTGAAGGACATGGAAACGTTGTTGGAAGGCGCGATTGGGATGTGGCAAGAGCCTGGTCGACTAGTGATGATGCTCATTGGTGGGTTATTGATGTATTTGGGAATCAAAAAAGAATACGAGCCCACTTTATTAGTACCAATGGGCTTGGGAACAATTTTAGTGAATTTCCCGAATTCTGGCGTACTGAGTGCTGGAGGGGAGGCCGGGCCGTTTCAAGTACTGTTTGATATGGGGATATCAACCGAACTCTTTCCGCTGTTGCTGTTTATTGGCATTGGGGCGATGATTGATTTTGGGCCTTTATTGCAAAATCCTTTTATGCTGATGTTTGGGGCTGCCGCTCAGTTTGGTATCTTTTTTACCATTATTATGGCGGTATTATTGGGTTTTGATTTAAACGATGCCGCCTCTATTGGAATCATCGGGGCAGCGGATGGTCCGACTTCGATTTTTGTGGCCAATACCCTCAACTCGAAATACATGGGAGCGATCATGGTAGCCGCCTATTCTTATATGTCTTTGGTACCGATTATCCAACCAGTCGCCATCAAAGCGGTCACCACCAAAGAAGAAAGAAAAATCCGCATGACTTATCGCGCGGGAGAAGTTTCAAAAACGGCAAAGATTCTATTTCCGATAGTGATTTGTATTGTGGCCGGCTTGATTGCACCAGTGTCTTTGCCATTGGTAGGCTTCTTGATGTTTGGAAATCTGTTACGAGAATGTGGTGTTTTGGAACGGTTATCGGTCACCGCCCAAAATGAACTAGTCAATATCATTAGTATCCTACTAGGATTATCCATTTCGGTGAGTATGCACTATGAAGACTTTTTAAAGGTGGATACGTTGATGGTGATTTTCCTAGGACTTATTGCCTTTATCATGGATTCAATCGGCGGTGTGTTATTTGCCAAAGTGCTCAATCTCTTCCGCAAAGAGAAGATTAATCCGATGATTGGGGCCGCTGGTATTTCGGCCTTTCCGATGTCTAGCCGGGTCATCCAAAAGATGGCTACTGAAGAGGATCCCCAAAACTTTATTTTGATGCATGCAGCAGGTGCCAATGTTTCGGGACAAATCGCATCGGTGATTGCCGGCGGTTTATTGTTAGCCTTGTTGGGATAAAAGTTGCCATTGAAAAGTTGAGAGAGGATGAGAAAGTATGGCCATTAATCTTGAAGATTTAAAAACATCCTTAGAACTACTCGTTCTTGGATGGGGGGGCGTCTTTTTAGTCTTATTTATTATTTATTTATCGTCAAAAGCCCTCAGTAAAATCTTTCCTGTGAAAAAGACCAAAGAATAACACAAAAGCTCAAGTCTGAAAAACCATCAGCGCTTGAGCTTTTTTGATTGATGAAGGGGCTAACTTTTGTTTAGCTTTCTTTTTTTAAAGTCTTGAGAGCCTGCCATTCTTCTTTTGTCACCTTTTTTTCATCATAGCGGGCTTTTTCGTAGAGGGTTAGCAGGCGCTTGCGATAGGGAGTCTCCTCCAGTGATGTCATCAGGTCACGAGGCGTGGCGCTAAACTGTGAGGGGCGGATTTCCTTTTTAAAGCGCTGCCGCACCCGATGATTGTAATCCCCCAAAAACAGGGAAGGAGGCCTTCGATTTACTTTTTTTTGATCTAACAAAACAAAATCGGCTAGTTCAGGTAGCTCTTCGGTTTCAGCAACCGGCCTTTTTGCTTTGAGATAATGTATCATTTGAAATCCGATAGTTAAAAGTAGGAGGATCGCTGCTAGTAGGAGAAGAAGTTTTAGGATTTGTTCGAATATCTCCCAAAATGCCACAAGCAGCTGATTGGGTTCACTTTTTCCGACGATTTTTTCCATCATTTTAGCCGGATCAGGAGAGTCGATCGGCATTGGTGCTTGAGATTGTTTAGTTACTTGAGGTAAGGGGCCTTCTTTTGGCGAATAGCTGAAGGTTCCAAAAGGTTGTAACCAAGCCAAAATTGCCATAAAGGTTAGTCCCGTTATCGCCAGTCCGCCTAACATGAGTAATAATTGTTTGCAGCTAATGGTCAAAAAGCCGCGGTTTCCATGACCGGAAACGGCCTTACTCAATGTCTGCGCGGCAGTTACTTCCTTGAGCCAAGTAAGTAATTGACGATTCATTAATAACAACAGGACTATTAAGAGAGCTAAAAGTCGCAAAGAAACCGCATTTAAAAGAAACCCTGCCAAATAACAAACTAGCGGATACAAGAATAGTGCCCAACTGGCTGTGAAGGAGGGGAGGCTTCCAAATAGGGCAATGACGAGTAAGAGGCAACCTAGAAAAAGGGAAAAGCCGGTGGCGGCCCAAATTGCCATCCCTAAAATTCCCATGGCGATTACATGATAGAATAGGGGCCATTTCTGGCGTAGCTTTTGAATCCGCGGTAGGCTAAGCAGGGCAGTGACCAAAAGTAAAAGAGCAGTGGTGACTGACGGTGCAGTTTTTAAGACAACTAGCTGACCTATCCAGATAGTTTCTAGGACGGACAGGGCACGAATGAGGAGCTCCAGGACCCAATGTAAGCGTCTCATCTGCTTCATGTAATCACCCACTCTCTGATGGTTAATTTGCCATTGCTGGTTGTTTCCTGAGCTAACTTGGTTGCTAAAAGGACGATGCCGGAAGTACCGGCCATTTCTTCAGCGAGGAGGGCTTTTTCTGAAGACCAAGCAGCAGCGGACGTGACAATCAGACAGTTGTGATTTCGTTGCTGACTTGGTAATAGGAGATGGTCCTTGGTGGGGACTGTTTGTGACAAAGCAAGGTGGCTGCAATTTTGCAAAATAACACTGGTGGTTACGGCGTTCCCACTGAATAAGTGTTGACCGGTTTGATTGCGCCCGTTAGTCTGACAACGCACCAAGTAGCCCAACTGTTGACATTCCTTGGCTAAAGATGCAAACAGGGAAATGCTCACTTCTGCCAAGGGATCACTTTTCCAGTTGGTAGTTTCTGGTAAATCCAGTACCAAGGTAACTTCTTGATTGGCAGTAGGATCGTATTGTCGCACCATCCATTGGTTTAGTTGGGCACTTTTTTTATAATCCAGCTGCTTGATGGCATCGCCACTACGGTATTCTCGCAATCCCCGAAAGCTCAAGGGATCCGACACGAGACCTTGTTTGGCCAGTTGCTCCCCCAAGGAAGTATGGAGGATTTGAAAAATTTCCTGGGTACTGACTAACTTAGGATAGACCATGATTTCTTTGTCCAGGGGGTAAGTCTGGGTCACGGCCTCTTGAAAAAGTAAGCTCCGACAGTGGAGTTGCAGTTCTGTCAGGGGATATACGCCGCGTTTGTGGCCTTTGATCCGAAAAACTTTTTCTGAACGAGACCAACTGGCTAAGGAGAAGACCTGAAAAAGATCGTTGATGGGTTTTTCATGGTCAGCTTCCACCAAATCAAAATGCGGATCAAAAGAAATCAATAAGCGCAAAAAGGGAAGCCCAAAGTTTTTTTGATTGAAAACAATTTGACGTAAGGTGAAAATTTCCCCTGGAAAGACTTGCGGTTGCTTCATTTCAACGGCGATTGACAAGCCTTTTTGCCAGTTGTGTAGCCAATAGTAACGAATGCCCCAAAAGGCCGAAAACAGGAGTCCTAAAAATAGCAAAATCATACCGATTTCAACTCCCAATCTTCTGTCGGCACTTGGATTTTGTGTAAGAGCTCGCCTATCAGTTCTTCTTTGCGAGAGGTGGTGGTATAGGCATTTTGAAAGAACAGACGATGGGCTAAAATCGGTGTAGCCAAGGTTTGAATATCGTCTGGTAAGACGAACTGGCGCTTTTCGAGATAAGCATAGGCTTGGCAAGCTTTGGCAAATTGAATCAAACAACGATGGCTTACACCAGTGACAACTCCTTCCAGACTGGGGACTTGTTCACAGAGGGACACTAAGTAATCCAGTAGTACGGGATGGAAATAGACTTCCCGGACGGTTTGGCGAATTGCCAGAATCTGTTGGGCATCGGTGACCGGACTTAAGGGAGGGAGGAGCAAGCCTTCTTTTAATGCTTGAGAAATTAGCTGTTCTTTGTCTTGGGGTTGTAACTTTTCCAATGAAAGTTGGAACATAAAACGATCCAGCTGAGCTTCTGGCAGTGGAAAAGTCCCGGCTGTTTCCAGGGGATTTTGGGTTGCTATGACAAAAAATAACTCTGACAAAGAACGTGTTTGGCCATCAGCTGTTACTTGGCGCTCAGCCATCGCTTCTAAAAGTGCCGATTGGGTGCGGGGCGTGGCTCGATTGATTTCGTCTACCAATAAAATCTCAGTAAAAATGGGACCAGCATGAAATTCAAATTGCTTGGTATCTGGGCGATAGATATTTATCCCTGTTAAATCCGATGGCAATAAATCAGGTGTAGCTTGGACCCGCTGAAAATGAAGGCCGAGGCTGTCTGCCAAAGCGCGACTCAAGGCAGTCTTCCCGCTACCAGGATCATCTTCTAATAACACATGTCCTTCCGCTAAAAGGGCAGTTAGTAATAGTTTTTGGGCCTGTTGATTACCGATGACTTGTTTTGCCACTTCTCGGTGGAGTGTCGTATAAAAATTTTCTAGCATGAGTTTCCTCCTCGGACGACCATTTAGGCTAGCAGTAAAACTAGTTGAGTCTCCTAAATGCTTGGAATAAGAACATCGTACTCAATGATTATTGTAACCCTTTTCTTGCTTGATGGAAACCTCTTGTTTTAAATGAAAACTGGCCGGTCTGACTTACTGTCATGCCAATTCCTACAGAGCTAAAGGTCATCTTTTTTTGCACATCAACAAGATGACGGACTAAATAAACTTTGATAGGTAGCATCCTAGTAGTTTGCAAATTTGTAAAACTCTAGTCTACAAAAAAGGACAACCTCATCAAAAGGGTGTCCTTGTCTGTTTTTCTTTAGTTCAGATCACTTTCCGGTACAGCGGCTAAATATTCAGAAACCGCTGCGATGGTATCATCCAGTGCACCAGCTTCAAATGGGGAACGCAGATGGGCGATGTCTAAGATCTCCAAGAAAGTTTTGGTACCACCGACCTGACAAATTGCCAGATAGTCGCTCCAAGCTCTCTCGTCGTGATCCACATGGAATCTCTTCCAAAATTGGAAAGCACAAACTTGTGCCAAAGTGTAATCGATATAATAGAAGGGACTTTGGAAAATATGGCCTTGACGGAACCAGAATAGCCCACGATCCAAATCAGGAATTTCTGAATAATCACGTTCTGGACAGTATTGTTTTTCTAATTTGCGCCAGCAAGCTTTGCGTTCAGCAGGAGACCACTGCGGATTTTCATAGACGGCTTGTTGGAAATGATCCACTAAGACCCCATATGGTAAGAATTCTAAGGCATCTCCCAAGTGGGCAAACTTATATTTTGCCGTTTGTTCTTTAAAGAAACCTTCCATCCAAGGCCATGCAATAAATTCCATGGACATGGAGTGAATTTCACAGGATTCAAAATTAGGAAAGACAATTTCTGGTTCTTTGATCCAACGAGATTCATAGCATTGGAAAGCATGGCCGGCTTCGTGGGTCAAAACGTCCACATCTCCAGAGGTTCCGTTGAAGTTGGCAAAGATAAAGGGCGATTGGAAATCCGCAATATAGGTACAATAGCCACCAGATTGTTTCCCTGGTTTGCTTAACAAGTCCAAGAGCTGGTGTTCTTTCATAAAATCGAAAAAGGCACCGGTTTCCGGAGAAAGTTCGTGATACATGACTTGGGCGTGAGCCACTAGTTCTTCCGGTGTTCCTTGTGGCTTGGCATTGCCGCTAGGGTAGACAAGCCCCAAATCATAGTTGTACATCTGGTCTAGCTGATTGCGTGTTTGTTGTCGTTGATAGAGGGTTTGGGCAGCCGGTACGACTTTTTCCAAGATTTCTTTGCGATAAGTTTCAATCATAGGACGGTTGTAATCCCAGCGATTCATCTTGACGTCAGCAAATTGGACGTAATTGTCAAAGCCCAGCCCTTTAGCGATTTGATCCCGCACGTTGACCATCTCGTCGTAAATGGCGTCAAACTTTTCTTCGTTTTCAACAAAGAAGGCAGTGGTGGCTTGGGCGGCTTTTTTACGAGTCGTGCGGTCAGTGGCTTGGGTGAAGGGAGTCATTTGCGGCAGATTCCGGGTTTCCCCTGCGAACTCGATTGCAGCAGAGGCAATCAGTTTATTGTAATCTGAGGCCAACTGGTTTTCTTTTTGGAACAGGGGAATCAGTTTTTCATCGAACAGTTTTACGCGACTTTCTGCAAATAAAAATAAGGTTGCTGGATAGATGGTTTTTAATTCAGTAAGGACGGGGGAAGCCAATAAGGCTTGATAAAACTGGAAATCCAAGGATTCAAAATGGGGCAGATAGTCATTCCACCACGCATCTTCTTTTTCATAAAACTGGTCATTGGTATCGATAGAATAGCGGATGCTAGCCAGATTCATAGCGGTATCCACTTGGGAACGGTAGTGATTTAGCTGATCGACAGCCGTTTTAGCCTCTTCTAGCGTAAGGGCCTGTTGCAATTGGGCGACACTGGCTAGGTAAGCCTCTTTATAAGTAGCAAAATCAGGGCGGGTATAGGTGTAATCTGCAAAATTCATGGGAAACCTCCTCAACGTGATTTTTGTTATGTTTGCCAGGCAGAAGGCATCTTTCACTTAAATTCTGATGAAAATTGACATTCTGCAAGCTTACTCTCAAATGATAGCATAAAGCGGTTGATTCTGATATGCCCAAGGGGAAAGTCCCGGGCATTTTCGCCTGTGATGGGTGTTTTTTTGGTTAAAGTAAGGTAGAATAGGCTCAGTGAAGAAAATTAAATGACAAGAAATGAGGAAAACTGATGGCAGAGTTTGTAACTGTTAGCCAAATGGTGCAAAAACTGAATTTGGAGATTATTTCCGGTTCGGAGACTTCGCTAGCAAGAAATGTGACAATCGCGGATATTTCACGCCCTGGTCTGGAACTGACTGGTTATTTCAATTATTATTCCCATGATCGAATTCAACTGTTTGGGTCAAAGGAAATTACTTTTGCTCAGCGAATGATGCCGGAAGAGCGTTTGATGGTATTGCGGCGCATGTGTACAGAAGATACTCCCGCTTTTGTGGTATCTCGGGGCTTACCGGTGCCAGATGAAATGATAGAAGCCTGTGCCGAACACGATATTCCAGTTTTGCGTTCACCGATTAGTAGTTCTCGCTTATTAGGAGAAATGTCCAGTTATCTCAGTGGCTTTTTGGCACCACGGACCAGTGTTCACGGGGTTTTAGTGGACGTTTATGGATTAGGGGTGCTGATTCAAGGGGATAGCGGGATTGGGAAAAGTGAAACCGCATTAGAATTAATCAAACGAGGGCATCGCTTGATTGCTGACGACCGGGTAGATGTCTATCAACAAGATGAGTTGACTTTAGTCGGTGAACCACCGCAGATTTTGCAACATCTAATTGAAATTCGCGGAATCGGTATTATTGATGTCATGAATCTCTTTGGGGCTTCAGCGGTTCGAGGGAGCATGCAAGTGCAACTGTGTGTCTACTTGGAAGCTTGGGCCAAAGATAAGAAGTATGATCGCTTAGGCTCAGCCGACACAGCGATTCAAATTGCGGAAGTCGAGGTACCCCAAATCAAAATACCGGTAAAAACCGGGCGTAACGTGGCGATTATCATCGAGGTAGCAGCGATGAATTTCCGGGCGAAAGCCATGGGTTATGATGCTATCAAGACATTTGAAGAACGCTTGACCCAGTTAATTGCTCAAAACAAAGACAATAACTAAGGGACTAGTTGCAGGAAAGCTAGTAAGAGCAGGGCTGATTTGAAGTCAAGAGTGAGGAATCGACTTGTTGTTACTCGCCACAATGAAGGAGGCAAATATGTTTTTGAATGTAGTCAATCGGGTCGCTTTTGAGATTTTTGGTATTGAAATTTACTGGTATGCTATCATCATCGTTTCAGCGGTAATCCTCGCTATGTGGTTAGCCACTAGAGAAGCGGTAAGAGCAGGTTTAGGACCTGATGATGTGACAGATTTTATGCTGGTGGGATTACCGCTTGCTTTAGTTGGTGCACGTTTGTATTATGTCTTGTTTGATATTCAAACGTATCTAGCAGATCCGATACAGATTTTCAATGTGCGTTCGGGGGGGTTAGCAATTTATGGTGGCTTGATCGCGGCGGTTATCTGGTTAGCCTTTTTCTGTCGTCGAAAAAAGATCAATATGTGGACTTTTTTGGATATTGCCGCTCCCACGGTAATTTTAGCCCAAGGAATTGGTCGTTGGGGTAACTTTATGAACCATGAAGCCTTTGGACCAAAAACGACGGAAGCTTTTTTGGAAAAATTGCATTTGCCTCAGTTTATTATCGACAATATGTATATCGACGGTGCTTTTCGACAACCAACCTTCTTGTACGAATCCCTGTGGAACTTTTTGGGCTTTTTATTGTTGATTCTTTTGCGAAAGAAACAGATTTTTAAACAAGGGGAAGTCTTTTTAGCCTACGTGATTTGGTACAGCTTCGGACGGTTCTGGATTGAAGGGTTGCGGACGGATAGTTTGTATCTCTTTGGTCCGATTCGTGTATCCCAATTGTTGTCGGTAGTTTTATTTGTCGGTGGATGGGGATTATTGCTTTATCGTCGTAAAACCAATTCACGACTGCCAGCCTATGATCGGAGTCAAGGAAGTAATCAATACCTGTTATAATAAGAAAGAAGAGCTTGCGGGAGGAAAAAACTCCCGCCTAAAGCTGTCATCTAGCATAAAAATGGCAGTTTATTTGTAGCTTTCTTTCGCTTCAAACGAGAGCTTCAACTTTAAGGAGGAAATAAGCATGAATCAAAAAATTGCAGTATTAGGTCCGGGATCTTGGGGCACAGCCTTAGCGCAAGTCTTGGCAGAAAATGGCCATGAAGTACGTATTTGGGGCAATCTCCCCGCACAAATCGCCGAAATCAATACCTACCATACGAATCGTCACTACTTACCGGATGTCAAAATTCCCGATAGTATCGTGGCTTACGATGAATTGGCGGAGGCTATCGCTGATTGTGATGCCGTCTTATTCGTAATTCCCACTAAAGCGATTCGCGTGGTGGCACAAGAATTTGCGCAAAAAGTCAAAAATGCACCAGTGATTATCCATGCGGCAAAAGGGTTAGAGCAAGGGAGCCACAAACGGATTTCCGAAATTCTGATTGAAGAAATTCCCGAAGCCCACCGCAAAGCCGTGACGGTGTTGTCAGGTCCGAGTCATGCTGAAGAAGTGGTCAAACATGATATCACTACCATCACCGCTGCTAGCACGGATTTAGCCGCTGCCAAATATGTGCAAGACTTGTTTATGAATGATTATTTCCGCATCTACACCAACGATGATGTCATCGGTGTGGAAACCGGCGCCGCTTTGAAAAATATCATCGCCCTTGGTGCCGGGGCAATCGCAGGACTAGGTTTTGGGGATGATGCCAAAGCAGCAATCATGACGCGAGGACTAGCAGAAATCAGTCGCTTAGGGGTTGCCATGGGTGCCAATCCATTGACCTTCATCGGGTTGTCTGGGGTAGGGGATTTGATCGTGACCTGTACCAGTGTCCATTCTCGTAACTGGCGAGCGGGTAACCTGCTAGGTAAAGGACATAAACTTGATGAAGTCTTAGAAAACATGGGAATGATTGTGGAAGGTGTTTCCACGACGAAAGCTGCGATGGAATTGGCCCGACAATTAAACGTTGAAATGCCAATTACCGAAACAATCTACGGCGTGTTGTATGAAGGACAAGATGTCAAAGATGCTGCCAAGAATATCATGTTACGGGATGCACGCGAAGAAAACGAGTTTTCATTGGAGTAATCAACAGAGCTAATCAGCCCTGTTTGTATTTGAAGGAGGAGTATGCATGAAAGTCAAAAAAGCTGTCATTCCAGCCGCCGGTTTAGGAACGCGTTTTTTACCTGCTACCAAAGCCATGGCTAAGGAAATGTTGCCCATCGTAGACAAGCCAACGATTCAATTTATTGTGGAAGAAGCCTTGAAGGCGGGAATTGAAGATATTTTGATTGTGACTGGGAAAGCCAAACGGCCCATTGAAGACCATTTTGATGCAAATATTGAATTGGAAACCAATCTACGAGAAAAAGGTAAAACGGAATTATTAAAATTAGTGGAAGAAACGACTGATGTCAATTTGCACTTTATCCGGCAATCCCATCCTCGGGGCTTGGGCCATGCGGTTTTACAGGCCAAAGCTTTTGTCGGCAACGAACCCTTCGTCGTCATGCTGGGGGATGATTTGATGGAAGATGAGATTCCTTTGACCAAACAGCTGATCAATGACTATGAAAAAACGCATGCCTCCACGATTGCTGTCATGAAAGTACCTCACGAAGAAACTTACAAGTACGGTATTATCGATCCTGAAGCGGAAGTCGCTGATGGCTTGTACAATGTGCGCAGTTTTGTGGAGAAACCAAAACCCGAAAATGCGCCTAGTGATCTGGCAATTATCGGTCGTTACTTGTTGACTCCAGAAATCTTCCATATTTTGGAAAACCAAGCTCCTGGCGCCGGTGATGAAATCCAATTGACGGATGCCATCGATACCTTGAATAAAACCCAACGTGTCTTTGCCCAAGAGTTTAAGGGCAAACGCTATGATGTAGGGGATAAGATTGGCTTTTTGAAAACGAGCATCGCCTACGGATTGACGCATCCAGAAGTGAAGGCCGATTTGCGCGCATTTATCAAAGAGTTGGGGGCAGAGCTGACGGCAGAAGACGAACTGCAAGCCATATCTGCGAAAGCCGCAAAAAAACCAACAGCAGAAACGAAAAAGGCGGATCAGTAAAGTCAGATTAGTAAAGGCGCAAGGCCCCCTGAATTTCTTACGTACAGTTTTGGCTTGTACAAAGAACTTCAGGGGGCCTTATTTTTTACCTGAGACTGCTAAGAAAGTCAGATTGCTGTCTTTTTAACCTGGGTTAATTTCCGAGAAAACCGCGGTTTTTGGGTATTTTAGTTGTGATAAAAAAGCTGAAATGATATGCTTTATCTATGTAGAGTAGGAAGGGAGCAAAGAAGATGAGTGGAGGAGAGATTGCTGCGTTAATTGCAGCTATCGCATTTGCGTTACTAGTCGTTTTTTTGATTCGTTTGTTGTTGCAAATCTCAAAAACAGTCACCAAAGTCAATCAAACCGTGGATGAAGCTAACACCACGATTCGCGTCGTTACCAAAGATGTAGATGTTTTGTCCAGTGAAGTGGAAGGGCTTTTGGTAAAAACCAATACCTTGTTAAATGATGTGAATGGCAAAGTCGCCACCATCGATCCGTTGTTTACAGCAGTGGCTGATTTAAGCGAGAGTGTTTCTGATTTGAACCATTCCGGAAAACAGGCGATTTCTAAACTGTCAGCAGTCACCAAAACAACTGCTCAAGCGACTGTGGCCGGTAAAGTTGGGCAAACGGCACTGAAATTTTTCAAACAGCGGAATGACAACCAATAGCATTGAAAAAAGGATGTAATGAGCCACGAATAAGAAGGCTTAGCTTAAAAAATAATGGAGGGGACAAACATGAGTAAAAAAGGTGGATTTTTATTAGGTGCCGTGATTGGTGCCAGTGCGGCAGCGGCAGCAGCCTTGTTGTTAGCACCAGAATCGGGAAAAGAATTACGGGAAAAATTGGCTGAAAAAGCGGATGATTTGTTAGATGTCGTGAGTGACTACACAGATACCGTCAAAGAAAAAAGTGGCGATTTGACAGAAGTTGCGAAAGACACTGCGGTTAAGTTGAGCCAACAAGCCGATGATTTAGCTGATAACATTAAACATAAAGCATCTGAATCAGTGGAAGGGATGCATGATGGTTCTAGCGACTTATTGGATAACTTGAAAAAGCAAACAGGAGAATTATCCCAACGCTTTAAAAAGTCGGCAGAGGATTTAGCAGATCAAGGTTCTAATTTAAAAGAAGATGCCCAAGAAACTGTTGAAGACATCGTCATTGATGTCAAAGATGCCGCAGGAGATTTCAAAGATTCTGTGACGGGAGCGGTGGATGAAAGTCAGCCAATTCTTGAAGATTTAAAAGAGGCTACAAAAGATTCTGCCACAGTAGCCAAAGAGACCCTTGCCGACCAAGGGGCAGATCTGAAGGCAGAAGCCGGTGAAAATGTAGCAATGGCGAAAGCTGACCTAAACGAAGCTGCTGAAGACTTAAAAGAAGCGCTGGAAGAAAACAACCCTGATCAGGGGGAAAGCTAAGTAACTGAAAAGGCCTGTCCTTCATGGATGGGCCTTTTTGATTTGGATATTCTGTTTGGCTTCACAAATGAGTTCAGCTACCGCAGACAGTTGAGCTAACTAAAAGCCGCTAAGTCCAACTATCTTCAAAAATTAAACTCCAAAAAGACGGATGTATCAGAAATTAAGTGTGTATCATACCGACATTTTGATGCCACTAAAAAAGGTACACATGCTATCCTACATAGAAATAATTTGCTGGATTTATGAAGCAAAGGGAATAAAGCGATTATCAACAAAACAGGGCGGACTTGCTGAAGGAGAAGCTCTCGAGTTGTAGGATAAAGGATGTCCGAGGAATTACTTGTTGTTGTCCAACGATTTTGTTGGACATACAACAAGTTTGACTTCGGTAAGGTAAATGACAACGGTTTTTTAGTTGGTATTTACCGGTCCTACTACAACCCAAGGGATTCTCCGGAAGCGAGTCTGCCCTGTTTTATTATTGGTTTATTTTTTGGTAGAGCCTTTTTCGTCGATTCCATAAGGTAAGATGATTGTTTTGTCTTCCACATCTTCTTTGTTCATCATTTTAGTCAATAAACGCATGGAAACGGCACCTAAGTCATACAAAGGTTGGGTGATGGAAGACAGGCGAGGACGTGCCACATCTGTCAACAAAGAGTTGTTGCTAGTGATGATTTCGAAGTCTTCGGGAACTTTTTTGCCAGCGTCGATTAAGCCGTCTAAAATCCCGATGGCTAATTCATCATCTGAAACAAAGGCAGCCGTAGCACCACTGTTCAAGATGCGATCAACTAAGCTCAAGCCGTCTTTGAAACTATATTTCGCTTCGAAAATCAAGCCTTCATTGTAGTCCAAGTCGTTTGCTTTCAAGGCTTCTTTATACCCTTTCAAACGGTTTTGACCATTGATAGGGTCGATTAAAGCACCACTGACGAAAGCGATCTTTTTGTTGCCATTTTTGGCTAATAAGCTAACGGCATCTTTAGTCGCTTCAGTATAATCGATATTGACAGAACCCACTTGTTGGTCAGGATCGATGGAACCAGCTAAAACAACCGGAGTTTTAGAGCGAGAAAATTCGCCACGGATTTCTTCTGTGATACGATGTCCCATGAAGATGACACCATCCACTTGTTTCGCCAATAAGTTGTTTAAAACATTGACTTCTTTTTGACCATCGCCATCGGAGTTAGCCAAGATGATGTTATATTTGTACATGGTAGCTACATCGTCAATCCCTCGTGCTAATGAAGCGAAAAACATATTGCTGACGTCGGGGATGATTACGCCCACCGTGGTGGTTTTTTTACTTGCTAAGCCCCGTGCGACGGCATTTGGACGGTAATCCAAGCGGTCGATGACTTCCAAGACTTTTTTGCGGGTGGCCGGCTTCACATTTGGGTTGCCATTGACGACCCGTGAAACAGTGGCCATTGAGACATTCGCTTCCCGGGCAACGTCATAGATGGTAATCGTTTGTTTATCCATATTTATGCTCCTCTTTATCTGTTTTCAGAAAATCTGATTTACATTTCTAAGTAAGAATAGCATGTTGTTTCAAAGATTGCAACCGTTTTATTGCAGTTTTCATGAAAAGGTTGTGTTCCTTTCAAGAAGTGCTTTTTTTGTAAGAGTGGTATAATGAAAATGAGTGTTTTATCGACAGGTTACGCGCTAGGATGAAAAGCACTTGGCTTGTCGATTATCAAAAAGAAAAGAGGCAATAGTTATGAATCAACAGAAGATAGCGGAACTACGAGCGGCAGCGGCGAAAGAAGGGGCGGATCTCTCCTATATTACCGATCCTGGCCATATTGCTTATTTGAGTGGCTATGCCAGCGATCCTCACGAACGGATTTTGGCATTGTTTATCCCTTCTCAAGGGGATCCCTTTTTGTTCACACCAGCCTTAGAAGTCGAGGATGCACAAGCTAGCAGCTGGGCCTATGACGTGGTGGGGTATCTTGATAGCGAAAACCCTTGGGAAAAAATTAAGCAGGAAATCACTAGTCGTTACGGTGTGCCACAGAAATTAGCGCTGGAAAAAAATGCCTTGACTGTTGATCGCTTTGAATTGATGCGGGAAATGTTTCCAGCATGTGATCTTTCACTGGATTTGACAAGTATTGTGCAACGTTTGATGCTGATCAAAACCGAGGCAGAAATGGCCACGATGATCGAAGCCGGTGACTGGGCGGATGTGGCTTTTGAAATTGGTTTTGGGGCCATCAAAGAAGGAGCCAAAGAAGCTGAAATTGTTGCTGAAATTGAGTACCAATTAAAGCGTCGCGGTGTGTCACAAATGAGTTTTGATACCTTAGTTCTCGCCGGAGCAAATGCTGCAAGTCCTCATGGTGCACCTGGTGAGAATCAAGTACGACCAAATGAGTTAGTCTTATTCGACTTAGGAGTCGTCTGGAAAGGTTATTGTAGTGATGCCACGCGGACAGTCGCCTACAAAGAACCAACCGCCTTTCAACGGGAAATCTATGACTTGACCTTGAAAGCCCAATTGGCTGCCCAAGAAGCTGTTCGGCCAGGCATTACAGCTGCTCAATTGGATAAAATCGCACGAGATGTTATCAGCGATGCTGGCTATGGGGAATACTTTAACCATCGTCTAGGTCACGGGATTGGGACCACTGTTCACGAATTTCCGTCCTTGGTGGAAGGTAACGACCTCGTGATTGAAAAAGGTATGTGCTTCTCGATTGAACCAGGTATCTACATTCCTGGTAAAGTGGGCGTCCGCATTGAAGATTGTCTATATGTTACCGAATCTGGTTGCGTACCATTTACGAAGACTGATAAAACCTTACAAGTAATTGAATAAATCCCTGTACAGTGAATAAGAAAGGCAGCACGAACGCTTTCAGCTAAATAGTGTTCAGCTTCATTTCATAAAAGGAGACCCTCGTTTTATCGACGAGGGTCTCCTTTTAGTGCGCCCTGCATGGGTAGCAACTTGGTGGTGAAAGTCCACTACACGCCCGACAGTGGGAAGTGTTAGCTGATGGCAAGGGTGTCCATCGTGAGGTGGAATCTGAAGGAAGCCTAAAGCAAAACTCTGCACTTACGAACAGAAACTTGATAGAAGGCGGGATACACGGGTAAGGCTGCTAAAGAAGCTAAAGCCCAATAACTGTACAAGAAGTGTATCGTGTAAATCAAGAGGTGACATGGAGTGAAAGTTGTTACGCCTTACCGGGGGAGGTCTTATGAGGGTGATGTGGGAATTGAAAGAAAATGAACCATCACAATCCCAGTGGTGACATTGGGATGAATCGTAAGAAGTCAGCAGAGGTCGTAGTAGTGAGGACGACTTGCGAAAGCAAGTAAGAGCGAAGGACCGAACGGTAAATGAATTTCCGAATTGAAATAGTAGTCGCGAAAAACGAAGTGCAGAAAATATGAGAAACGCTTTGGATAATGATGTTAGTAGAGATGAGAAATCGAAAGCGTATTTCCAGAGAGCATAGTTCTAGCGGGGAGATGAAGCGGAAATTACCAGCCAAGAGGACTGTTTTACCGAAGCGCCGTGTACGGATCCGTACGCACGGTGCTGTGAGAGGTCGACGGGGGAAATAATCCCTCGTCTCCTACTCGATTGTGAGAAATGGTAACTTTGCAAAGCTGAAAAAGACAGGTTTAGGAAGCGAAGAAGAGCATCCCTTTTATCAAGCCTAGGAAAAAGCGTGCATCCCCCAAGCTGAAGGGGATGTATGCTTATTTTTCCTCTGCTTTGTCTTGTTTTTCGTCAGCTTTGTTCTCATTGTCTTTCTCAGCGGCAGGGTCATCTTTATCAGTTTCAGCCGCTGCTGTTTTTTCATCGTCATCCGCAGCATCTGAGGAAGGCGTCTCTTCCTCAGTATTACTTGAATCGGAGGAAGCCCCGGAATTTCCTTCGCTGGAGTCACTGGTGTTACTGGAATCGCTAGCGTCACTAGAACCACTTGAGCTGGTGTTTCCAGTTTTGGATTTTTCGGTTTCCTTTTTCTTTTCTTCTTCTTTGCCGAAGATGGTTTCCCAATAGGTTTGGTAATTTTCCTCTGTGCCTCCAATCCCAAAGTTGAAGCTAGCTTCAGCGGGTTTTCCTTTAGCATAAAGGGATTGCGTGGTTGCTACTGGAATTGTTTGTTGCTTTTTATTGACTGTGACTTTACCAGCTTCGGTACCGGTAACCGTCGCTACATCATAGCCTTTAACGCTACTATCTAATTGGAAGCGTTCCTCGACCCCAAATACATCAGGATTGGCCATATAAATGCGGTTGGCCAGATAAGCCATGTATTGACCCGTGCGTTTGCTGGCGTCGCTATCATTTTTTAAGGTATTGTCGGCAACCCCGGACCAACTACTTAAGGTGATGGCTGGGGTGGAGACGATCAGCCAAGAATCTCGGTATTCATCAGAAGAGCCGGTTTTCCCTACCCAGTCTCCTTGTCCAAGATACCAATTGAGACCAGAGACGGTATACTTGAAGTTACTGGTAATGCCAGCGTCGAGAATCCCCCGCATCAGATCGTTCATGATCGAGGCGGTTGCCTTGGAGAAGACTTGAACGGGTTTGTTTTTGTGTTGGTATACCACATTGCCTTCGCTATCAGTGATGGATTCGATGATATAGCCTTCTTCATAAACCCCGCCATTAGCTAGTGTTTGGAAGCCATTTGTCTGTTCCATCGTCGACACATCATTTGGACCTAAAGCTGCCCCTTCATAGGCCCATTGGTTGGTGGCGTGGTAGTTCATTTTTTTCAAGTATTCGTCGTAAGCGAAGGTCTCACCTTTTTCGCTTTTCAGTTTATCAAAGACATTGACTGCGGCGATATTGGAGGAGACATTTAGGGCTTCACGAGTCGTCAAGAAAGTATTCGTCCCACTGTTGGTAGAGTTGACGATTGGTTTGCCTTTGGAGTTATTTGGATCATCTTCATCCAAATCGTCGCTTCCGACCCATTCCCGTTCAAAGTCTGAGATGCGGGTCTCGGTGCCCAAGATTCCTTGGTCAATGGCGGGACCATAAACCAAAATCGGTTTGATGGAGGAACCGGCTGGACGAGCGCCGTCAAACGCATGGTTGTATTGGTTGTCGTTAAAGTCCCGCCCCCCTACAAAGCCTAGGACGCGTCCGGTTTTGTTATCCATCATGATATTGCCCACTTGGACGGTACCGGTATCGGTGCCATCCAGCATATAGCCGTATTCGGCAACAGCATCTTGCATCGCTTTGTAGATGTCTTTATCGATGGTGGATTTTACCGTGTAGCCCCCGGAGACTAGTTCATTTGCAGCTTTTTCCAAGTAATTATTTTTGACTTTTTCTTTCTTGTATTCTTTATCCGAAACTTTATCGGCTTGTCGCATGTTTTCCGCGATTATTTCTTGTGCTTCCCCTAAAACGGTGTAGTAGAGGAAGTCATGATTGCTATTGTCTTGGGTTTCCCGTTGTAAGAAATCTTTGGTTAGATCATATTTTACCGCAGCATCGTATTCTTTTTTGGTGATGTCATGGTTACGATACATACTAAAGAGGACATAATCTTTTCGTTTCAAACCAGCGGATAAGTTTTCCTTAAGTTGACCGCTATTGTCATATGGACTATAGACGATTGGACTTTGGGGCAGACCTGCAATAAAGGCTGCCTGAGCAAGATTGACTTCACTGGCATCTTTGCCAAAAATCCCTTTGGCGGCTTTTTGGACACCGGCGATATTTTGCCCTTTGTTGTTGCGGCCAAATGGTGAAACGTTGAGGTACATGGTGACAATTTCATCTTTTGAAAAATATTTTTCAACTTCCATTGCCAGCAAAATCTCATTGGCTTTGCGCTTAAAGGTGGTTTCATTGGTGAGGACTTGTTGTTTCACCAATTGTTGGGTCAGGGTCGAGCCCCCGCCTCCGCCACCAAAGCCAGTTGCCTCAGATAGGAGGGCCCGGACGACGGATTTTGGCACCACTCCATTGTGCTCATTGAAATACTCGTCTTCGGTTGCGATGATCGCCTTCTTTAGCAAGTCGGAAATCTGGTCGGATTTTACCGCTGTTCGACTTAAGTCAGAGCGGATAGTGGAGATATTGCTATTGTCCGCATAGACCAGCTTGGAGGTTTCCGAAAACTCTCCCAGCGTTTTTTGCATTTCTTTTTTGGTAGGGGTTTGGGTATCTTCTACTAAATAGGCAAAATAACCCGCACCAATCCCGGCGACTAAAGCACCACCGATGATTAAAAAGGAGATCCCTACTAATAATAGCGCATTAATTGTACGCAAGCCGACATTAAAATAAAACCAGCCTTTATGTTTGACATCCGGCTCGTTTGTAGGTTGGCGTTTTTTCTTTTGGGGCACGTTTTTCACCTCGTCAAAATATTGCCACAAGCAGTTACTAAAGCTCCACCCTTATGAGTAGGAACGTTGTTGGAGACTGAAGAGCGGCTTGTGATCTGGTTGGCTGAAAGGGCTGGCGTGTTTTACTACTAGGACTACGTTAGCAAAACAGACCTTATCTTTCAAACAAGTACCGTTGTATTATAGCAAAAATCACCGTAAATGGATAGCGCCCACCAAAGTAGCAAGCTAATACTAATAAAATCGCAAACATTCTTATAATTATCCCTTTTATTTAACCACCAATTCAGTTAAGATGGACAGTGAACGACATTGCTTTTGTTCTTCTGTTTCAGACGCAGAAGAATCGGCAAAATTAAGAAGATTTGAAAAGCAAATCTCAAAATAATTAAGGAGGCTACACCATGGGTTCTGCATTTTTTGAAGAACTAAAAAGTCGCGGTCTGGTGCACCAAGTGACAGATGAAGCGGCGTTGGAAAAACAACTAAACGAAGAGTCTGTGAAGTTATATATCGGGTTTGACCCTACTGCAGACAGCTTGCATATCGGCCACTTATTGCCGATTCTGATGCTGCGACGCTTCCAACAAAACGGTCATGTGCCTATCGCTTTAGTCGGTGGTGGAACGGGTATGATTGGCGATCCTTCATTTAAAGATCAAGAACGTCAGTTGAACACCTTGAATACAGTCAAAGATTGGGCACAAAGTATCAAAGACCAGCTGTCTCGTTTTATTGACTTTGACGATGAGACAAATCCGGCTATTTTAGCCAATAATTACGATTGGCTAGGGGAAATGAAACTGATTGATTTCCTCCGTGACGTAGGGAAAAACTTTACGATTAACTACATGATGTCAAAAGAAAGTGTCAAACGTCGGATTGAAAGTGGGATTTCTTATACTGAGTTTGCCTACCAATTATTGCAAGCCTACGATTTCCTTAACCTTTACGATTCTGAAGGCTGTTTGTTGCAGCTGGGTGGTTCTGACCAATGGGGAAATATCACTTCAGGGATTGAGTTATTGCGTCGGGAACGGGAAGTCCAAGGGTTTGGTTTGACGATGCCCCTGATTACTAAAGCAGATGGGACGAAATTTGGGAAAACAGAAGGCAATGCCGTCTGGTTGGATCCTGAAAAAACCACTCCTTACGAATTTTACCAATTTTGGATTAATACCGATGACCGGGATGCTGTGAAGTTCTTGAAATACTTTACTTTCCTAAGCTTAGATGAGATTGCGGCTATCGAAAAAGATTTTGTGGCATCTCCAGAATCCCGCGTCGCCCAAAAAGCGTTAGCCAAAGAAGTGACGACTTTGGTTCATGGAGAAGCAGCTTACCAACAAGCCGTTCATATTTCGGAAGCTCTCTTTTCTGGTGAGATTAAAGGCTTGTCGGCGGCGGAAATTCAGCAAGGGTTTAAAGGTGTACCAAGTTACCAAGTTCAAAGTGACGATGATTTGCAATTGGTGGAATTGTTGGTGACTGCTGGCATCGAAGCTTCGAAACGGCAAGCGCGAGAAGATATTCAAAACGGAGCCATCTATGTCAACGGCGAGCGGCGCCAAGACTTGACGGCGGCTTTGACTGCGGAAGATAAATTAGACAATCGCTACACTGTGATTCGTCGTGGCAAGAAAAAATATTTCTTGTTGGAATTCTAAAATCCAAGAGAGGTCATCTGAAGATGGCCTCTCTTATTATATGAAGAAAGAAAGCGTTTGATGTTTAGCAAGAGTGGTACGGTCAAGCTGTTCAGCGGACCGCCAAATTTGCGTTTCACTATTCAGGGAGGGGAAAATGGGGCATATTATTACAAATGCAGTGTCATTGTTTGTTATGATCATCTTAGGCTATCTCACAAAAAGAGCGGGGTTATTAAGCAAAGGAGACGGCACGATTTTATCTCGGATAATCATCAATGTTACGATTCCCGCCGTTATTGTGGTGAATCTTGCGACATTACAATTATCAGGCCGATTATTATTGCTGATTCCTTTTGCTTTGCTTCTGACGTTGAGCCAAATCGGTGTAGGGAAACTATTTGCCGGTAAAGATACGCGGCAAGATCAGATTTTTCTACTGTACACTGGCTCGGGGTTTAATATTGGTAACTTTACTTTGCCTTTTGTCCAGAGCTTCTATGGGGCAGGGGTGCCTATTTTGTCGATTTTTGATTTAGGGAATTCCATCATGCTGGCTGGCGGCACGACGGTGGTGATCGACCATCTCACTGGTGAAAAAGAGCCTCCTCATCTTAAAAGCATTTTAAAAAAGCTGTTTGCTAGTCCACCCTTTACCTTTTACTTGCTGATGCTTTTTGTTCGCTTGATGGATCTCCAGTTGCCACTGGCTTGGCTCACGATTTTAAAACCGGTGGCCAGTGCCAATACATTCTTGTCTATGTTTATGATTGGCTTGTATCTGCAATTGCGTTTGCCTCGTACTTCTTTGAAATTGGTGGTGAAAGGCCTCGCGCTACGTTACGGTTTTGGTCTTGTGTTGGTGGCTCTTTTTGGGTTGGCCCCCTTGCCTCAGTCCATCAAGTTGATTTTGTGTTTGCTTGCGGTGACGCCGGTGCCATTATTTAGCGTGATTCATTCCGTCAGTGCTGGTATCAAAGAAGAAATCACCGGCTTTTGCTCATCGATTAGCTTTTTAATCAGTCTACCGTTAATGACGGTGATTGTTGCTTTCTTAAGCAGGTAAAGATTAGTAGCAATTGTTGGTGGCTACCATTAAATACAACAAAGGTTTTTATTGAAAAATTAGGAGGATACAGGATATGTTATTACTAGGATCTCACGTTTCCATGAGTGGCAAAAAAATGCTTTTGGGAGCAGCAGAAGAAGCCGCAGGTTACGGCTCCACGACGTTTATGATCTATACCGGGGCACCACAAAATACCCGGCGCAAACCGATTGAGGATTTAAATATTGAAGCCGGTCAGGCCTTTATGGCAGAACACCAGCTCTCAAATATTGTCGTTCATGCTCCCTATATCATCAATTTAGGGAATACAATTAAACCGGAAAATTTCGGTTTCGCCGTGAACTTTTTAAGAGCAGAAATCCAACGGGCCCAAGCATTGGGGGCCACGCAGATCACGCTTCACCCTGGAGCTCATGTCGGCGCCGGAGTGGAGGCGGGGCTCAAGCAAATCATCAAAGGCCTGAATGAAGTTTTGGAACGCGATCAAATTCCGCAAATTGCCCTTGAAACCATGGCAGGGAAGGGAACGGAGCTCGGGCGGACCTTTGAAGAACTAGCCACTATTATCGATGGTGTAACGTTCAATGAAAAACTCTCAGTGACTCTAGATACTTGCCATACCAATGATGCAGGCTATAATATTCGGGAAGATTTTGATGGTGTCTTAAATGAGTTTGATAAAATTATCGGCTTGGATCGCTTAAAAGTCGTCCATGTCAATGATTCAAAAAATCCTCAAGGGTCTCACAAAGACCGACACGCCAATCTTGGCTTTGGAACTATCGGCTTTGATGCCTTGAATCAGGTAGTGCATCATCCCCAACTCGCTCAATTGCCTAAGATTTTAGAAACCCCATACGTTGGCGAAGATAAGAAAAATAAGCGGGCGCCCTATGGTTTTGAAATCACCATGTTGAAAAATCAGGTTTTTGAGGCTGATTTATTGGATAAAATCATGGCGTAAAAGCAAAAATCCAGATTCAAGACCAGTAGCTTTTAAACTAGTCAAAAAAAGGTGCGTTCCCTACGATTGCTTTATCGGTAGTGAACGCGCCTATTTTTATGCACTCTTGATGCAACATTTTTTAAATCGCAATTTCCAATGGGGCTTCTGCTCCGAAAAAGCGCTGAATTTCATTGCGAGCGGCTTCCGGGCAATCGGAAGCATGGACGACATTTTCATCCTTATTAATGGCAAAGTCGCCGCGAATGGTCCCTGGTGTAGCTTTCAAGCCATCAGTGAAGCCCACCATCCCCCGAACCAATGCCACTGCGTTGTCTGCTTCTAAGACGAGATAAATCACCGGTCCCGAGGTCATATATTCCAGGATTTCTTCAAAAAAAGGTTTCTCTTGCAGATGAGCATAGTGAACTTTGGCTAAATCACGACTCATCCGATCCACTCGCATCGCTGTAATGGTTAATTGGCGATCTTCAAAGCGTTGGATGATCCGTCCAACTAGTTTGCGCCGGACCCCATCCGGCTTGATAATGACTAATGTTTGTTCCATTTGCTAACACTCCTTTACTTACCCTATAGTTCATGATAGCATGTTTCCTACGAAATGAAAACGCCTACATGGATTAATAGCTAAAAATATTTTTGCGTTAATTAAATATTTTTAGTCCTAGATAATCGCAGGGTCAGACTTTAGTCGGATTTTTAGAAAACAGTTTGACTTTAATAAAGCCACTGCTTATGATTATTGAATAGTATTAGAATTGCACGGAAATCATCTGTTTTCTGGTGAAATAATCGAGGAATTGGATAACATTGAAGCGAAAGAAGGAAAGTTTGTGTCTGCTGAGAATGCTTTAGAACTATCAAATATTTGGAAACGCATTGGCAAAAAAATGATTCTAAAAAATGTTGCTTTTGTCGTGGAAAAAGGCCAAATCGTCGGCCTCTTAGGACCTAACGGAGCTGGTAAGACTACGCTGATTCGCGTCATTGTCAGTCTGATGCAATTGGATCAAGGAAATATTATGATCAATGGCTCTTCCTTAACCAAAGATTTCAAAAGCGCTATCGCCAATGTAGGGGCGATTGTGGAAAATCCTGAGTTTTACAATTACCTTAGCGGGTATGATAATTTGCTGCAGTACGCCCGGATCAGTCGAACACCGATTTCTAACGCCCGCATTCAAGAAGTGGTGGCGGCGGTTCACTTGGAAGACAAGATTTCGCAAAAAGTGAAAACTTACTCCTTAGGGATGCGGCAACGACTTGGTGTCGCCCAAGCCTTGCTCCACCAACCAGCCCTCTTGGTATTGGATGAACCGATGAATGGTTTAGATCCATTGGGGATGCGGGAGTTTCGTGATATGCTCCTTGATCTTAGAGACCAAGGCATCTCTGTTTTGATTTCTAGTCACCAATTAAGTGATGTGGAGCAGTTGGCAGATCAATTAGTGATTTTGCAAAACGGTGAGGTTACCCATAAAGTCGCCATGGCTGATATTAAAAGAGGCGACCACCATCAAGTATCGCTAATCACTACTAACAATACTCTTGCCAAAGAGCTGCTAACAGCGGCTGGGTTTCAACATGTCACCGCGGAAGGCGACGAGCTCTTGGTTGTAACGGCTGAAGAAAGTCGGAGTGAAATTGCCAAAGTGCTGGTCAATGGTGATGTTGGTCTTTTGCAGTTGGTATTAAAAGTTAATTCTTTGGAAGATGTCTTTCTTAAGTGGACAGAAGGGGGGGTGTAAGATGGGAAACTTAATCATCAACGAATGGCTCAAACTGACGAAAAAACTTGGAACCTGGATCATGCTAGCGCTTTTGCTGGGATTGACGATCTTTTTTTGCATCTTGGGAGGTGCCATCACCAGTCGGCAAGTGGGGGCCAATCAAACCTTTGCCAGCTTGGCCTCGATGCTGTCGGTACTCAATCTGATTGTGGTGATTGTCGCTGCCACCATCATATCTGAGGAGTTTTCACGGGGGACGATTAAATTTTTACTGATTCGCCCCTATTCTCGTACGCAGGTTTATGCAGCAAAATTCCTTACGACGCTCCTCTTTGGCCTCTTGTCGACGGTCCTGTTGCTTATTACCTGCCTTGCTGCCGCGAATCTTTTTATGAAAGCTGAGTCACCTTTGTTACCAGTGGCTGGTTTCGGGGATTGGTCAGCCTTAAAAGTAGCCCTGGTGACTGCTGGTGTCAACTTATTATTGTTATCCTTTTATATCGCCATCACCATGTTTATCTCAGCCATTTTACGTTCCCAAGCAATGAGTGTCGGTTTGGGTATTGGGTTGTTATTTGGCGGTAGTCTTTTCAATGATCTTTTATTTTTAGGCCAAACGAAATTTCCCTGGTTGAAATGGAATTTCTTTAATGCAACGAATATTAAAGAGACAATTCCTCAATTGGCGGGCCAACCTTTGGATCAATGGTTAACCTTGGATTTTTGGCAATCTTTAGGTTTGCTGGGGCTGTACGGCGGTTTGCTCTACTTTTTTGGAAATTGGATTTTTAGCGCACGGGATGTTGCGTTAACTTGAGTTTGAAGGCTTTTTCCGAAAATACGATGAATTTCGGAAAACGCCTTTTCTTTTAGGAAAATATCTAGTAAAATAATTCATTGAGAGAGTCGCGGGTGAAAATTTGCGACAAAACAAGGAAAGGAGCGATATAGATGTCAACACCGGTAGTCGTATTATTGATAATCATTGCCCTATTATTGGGTGCTGTGGGTGGTTTCTTCCTCGCCCGTAAATATATGCAAAATTATCTCGAAAAAAATCCTCCCATTAATGAGGACATGTTGCGTTCAATGATGATGTCGATGGGGCAAAAGCCTTCAGAGAAAAAAATTCGTCAAATGATGGCGCAAATGAAAGGGCAAGCTGCCAGCAATAGCAAGAAAAAATAGGCAGGTCTTTTTGATGTTACCAGCGGGCTGATTTTAGGCCCGCTATTTTTGTGTTTTTGGGGAGTGAAAACCTTTTTATAGACTAAGGTATTGGAGAATTTTCACAATGCCAAGTCTAAAATTTTTGGCTTCACGAACTGGCATTCTCCGGAAGCAAGAACGGCCGGCTTTCTTATTAGGTGTGGTTATTTTCGTGACAAAGTTTTCGAAAATAAAAACTGAAGGAGTAGCAGCAAGTGAGTTTTAGAGGCGACCTGCAAGACAGTTTTGTAAGCGTGGGAGTGCAGTAAAGAAAGTAAGTGGAGAGGGAAGGGTAAAGATGTCGATCTTTCGTAAATTAGACTGGTTTTTTAAAAAAGAAAAAAAGGCTTACCTGATTGGGGTTACCGCCTTGGTTTTGGTAGCCCTCGTGCAATTAATTCCACCGAAAGTTATTGGAATTATCATTGATGAAATTGCGGAAAACAATATTCAATTGCCAATCATCATTTTTTGGGTAGTCATCTTATTGTTGGCTGCTCTTGGGCAATATGTGTTTCGCTACGTTTGGCGAATGAATATCTGGGGTGGGGCTGCCCGTTTGGAAAAAGATTTACGGCGGCAGTTGTTTCAACATTTTACCCAGATGGATCACGTGTTTTATCAAGAACACCGTACTGGCGATTTGATGGCGCACGCTACCAATGACTTAAATGCCATTCAAAACGTTGCCGGAGCGGGCATCTTAACGTTTGCAGATTCCTTTATCACCGGTGGCGCGACCATTATCGCGATGGTGTTATTTGTAGACTGGCGTTTGACCTTGATTGCCTTATTGCCGCTTCCTTTATTGGCAGTGACTTCACGGGTGTTAGGCTCCAAACTCCATGATGCTTTTCGGGATTCCCAAGAAGCTTTTTCTGATATCAATGACAAAACCCAAGAAAGTGTGACCGGTATGAAAGTCATTAAAACTTTCGGTCAGGAAAAAGAAGACTTAGGGGATTTTCAAACCAAAATCGATACAGCAATCCTCAAAAATCGCCGAGTAAATTTCTTAGATGCTCTTTTTGATCCGTTTATTACGGTGATTATTGGGATTAGTTATGTGATTACGATCATCGTGGGGGGCCGTTTTATCATGGCCGGCACCATCACTATTGGCCAGATGGTTTCCTTTATTAGTTACATCGGCATGCTAGTGTGGCCGATGTTTGCGATTGGTCGCCTCTTCAATGTCCTAGAACGGGGCAATGCGAGCTATGATCGCGTCGCAGAATTGTTGCAAAAAAAATCCCATATTCAGGAACGACCGAATGCCTTAATGACGCCAGCCAAAGGGGATATCCAGGTTGAAATTGACTCGTTTGCTTATCCGGATGATCAAGAAACGCAAGCGCTAAAAGACATCCGCTTTACTCTTGCTGAAGGAAAAACCTTGGGGATTGTTGGTAAAACTGGGGCCGGTAAAACAACCATTATGAAGTTATTGATGCGGGAATACGATGACTTTTCCGGTAACATTACCATTGGTGGGGTAGACACTAAGGATTATACTTTGGATGCGTTACTTGGTTCCATTGGGTATGTGCCACAGGATCATTTCTTGTTTTCCATGAGTATCAGAGACAACATTCGCTTTGCTAATCCGAAACTGCCGCAAGCACAAGTTGAACAAGCGGCCGCATTAGCAGCCATTGATGAAGATATCAAAGCTTTTCCAAAAGGATATGACACCATGGTAGGGGAACGAGGTGTGTCATTATCCGGTGGGCAAAAACAACGTCTTTCCATCGCTCGTGCGTTGGTGGTCAATCCAGAGCTTTTGATCCTTGACGATGCCTTGTCCGCAGTTGATGCCAAAACAGAAGAAGCAATTCTCTCTGGCTTAAAAGCCTATCGCCAAAATAAAACGACGATCATCGCTGCTCATCGCTTAAGTTCAGTGATGCATGCAGGGGAAATCATCGTCATTGATGAAGGCCAGATCATTGAACGAGGCACCCATGAGGAATTGTTAGCAATCGATGGGTGGTACCATCGGATGTGGCAACGGCAACAGTTAGAAGCAAAAATCGAGGGAGGTATCAGTGAATAATGGAAGATAAGCAGTCTGCATGGTCCAAGTCGATTCCCTTTTCGGAACAAAAAGTGATCATCAAGCGTATGTTTCAATTTGCCAAACCGTTTCGAAAAACATTTTTTACGGCGATTGTTTTTGCTTTATTGTTATCGGTAGTCAATATTTTACTACCTCGGATCATCCAGACTTTTATGGATGATTATCTGACTCCCAAAACGGCTACGACCCAGATCATTGTTTTGTTTGCGACCGGTTATTTCTTTGGTGTTTTACTAAAAGCCATCATTTGGTTTTATCAATGGTTTATGTATTCGATGGCTTCGTTGCGCACTTTCCAATATGTCCGAACGAAACTATTTGAAAAACTTCATACGTTAGGGATGCGTTATTTCGATCAGACACCGGCGGGATCCATTGTTTCCCGAGTTTCGAATGATACCGAAACCTTGTATGATTTTTGGTATGTATTTTTGATGTTGTTAACGGGAATTTTTGCGGTAGGCTCGTCTTTTATCGCGATGTTTCAAATTTCGCCAAAGATTGCCTTGGCTAATTTATTATTCTTACCCTTGTTAGTGGTGGTGATCTGGTATTATCAAAAATTCAGCTCACGAATTTACCGACAGATGCGGGAACGCCTTAGTCAGTTAAATACCAAGCTAAATGAATCCATCTCCGGTATGGCAATCATTCAGCAATTTCGTCAAGAAGCTCGTCTGAATGAAGAGTTTGAAGAAATCAATGATGATTATTTGAAGACGCGCTATGCCATGATTAAAACCAATTCGTTATTGCTTTCACCGATTATTAATTTCTTGTATGCCATTGCCATCGCCTTATCTTTGACTTTGTTTGGCATTGATGCGTTAAAATCGCCAGTGGAGGTAGGGCTGATTTATGCCTTCACCACTTACGTCCAAGGCTTTTTCAATCCCATGAGCCAAATGATGGATTTCTTGTCGGTTTTTACCGATGGAGTAGTAGCCTCAAGTCGAATTTTGAAAATTATGGATGAAGAGGAGTATACACCTCAGCAAAATCCCGATGCTAGTGAAGTAATTGGTGCCGGCAAAATTGAATTTCGCAATGTCAGTTTTTCATATGATGGGGAACATGATGTCCTAAAGAATATTTCATTTGTAGCAAATCCTGGTGAAACAGTGGCCTTAGTCGGGCACACCGGCAGTGGGAAGAGTTCCATCATCAATGTCTTGATGCGATTTTACGAGTTTTCAGAAGGACAAATTTTAATTGATGACAAAGATATTCGTGAGTATCCCATCAGTGAGCTACGGCAGAAAATGGGGCTCGTTTTGCAAGATGCCTTTATGTTTTATGGTGATATTGCTGACAATATTCGCTTGCTAAACAAAGATATTACCGATGAAGAGATTAAAGCGGCGGCCCGGTTTGTTCAGGCGGACAAATTTATTGAAAGCTTACCAGGGGACTATCATGCAAAGGTAATCGAGCGAGGAGCCGGTTATTCTAGCGGTCAACGACAATTGTTGTCCTTTGCCCGCACAATGGTCACAAATCCCAAAATTTTAGTTCTGGATGAAGCAACCGCCAATATCGATACTGAAACAGAAGGGCTAATTCAAGAGGGGCTGGCAAATATGCGCCAAGGCCGGACCACGATTGCCATCGCTCATCGGCTATCCACGATTCGCGACGCAAATATGATCTTAGTCCTTGATAAAGGTCAAGTGGTGGAGCGAGGGACTCATGAGACGTTATTGGCTCAAGCTGGACTCTATGCAGATATGTACAAATTGCAATCCGTAGAGGAATAGTCAAGCCACGATAGATCCATCAAAGCCAGCAGTCAGGGAAGTACAACCTGCTTGCTGGCTGTTTTCTTTTATCAAGCCAAAAAGAGATGATAAAATAATCAAACATCACTGGATTTATTTTGAAAAACGAAAAACCACTCAGAAGCTTTATTAAAAATACATGCGATTTAAAAAATAAGATAATAAAATATCGTCTTTTCTTTAATAAAAGTTTTTTGAACTTAAAGAGAAATAGTGATTGACAGCGTTTTCTTGTTTTGTTAAGATAGACATGAATTAAATAGACCGATTATTCTGGATAGTGATTGTGAAAACAAGCTAAACCTGATGAAGCCACATTTTTGTGTGCATTCATTGGGTTTTTTATTTGTTTATTGCTTATTTTTGAAAAAATAAAACAACAAAAATCCATTGTAAGCGTTGACAAACCAAATGAGGTTTATTATCATGGAAATGTAATTAAGATTAAAATTTTATGATAATGATTGTTTTATTATTTAGAAAGGAAGGCCGTAAAATGGAGATCGTCAAGATTCTAAATAACAATGTAGTTTTGACGAAAGATGAGAAAGATAACGAAATTATTGTCTCTGGTCGGGGGTTAGCCTTTCAAAAACGCAATGGTGATCGGATTGATGAAAGCAAAATCGATAAACGCTACCATCTTTCAGATTCTGGGATTTCGCAACGCTTTCAAGAGTTGCTGATGGACGTGCCTGTGACGTATCTGGAGCTAGCTACGGAAATTATTGATGATGCCAAAAAGCAATTAGCAGCTAGTCTCAATGATTCCATCTATATTTCCATCACGGACCATTTATACACGGCAATCCAACGAGTAAAAAAAGGTATCCGGGTGCGCAATTTATTATTGTGGGATATTAAGCGTTTCTTCCCTGATGAGTATGCAATCGGCAAAAAAGCCGTCGCCATGATTGCTCAGCGTTATCGCATCGACTTAGGAGAGGATGAAGCAGGGTTTATCGCTTTGCATTTGGTCAATGCCCAAACAGAAACCGAGCACCACGATGTCTATGAAATGACGGAGTTGATGCAAGAAATTATTCAAATTGCCAGCTATTATTTCAAGATTCAATTTGATGAAGAGTCGGTGTATTTTTACCGATTTCGCACCCATCTCCGTTTTTTTGCCTCACGTATTATGAGTGGCAAACAATACCAAGATGAAACAGATGAGGACTTATTGCTGATCATTCAGCGGAAGTATCGGAATGCTTATCAAGGTGTATTAAAGATTCAACAGTTCATCACGGAAAAATATCATTATGTGATGAGCAATGATGAAAAATTATATCTGACAATCCATCTGGCTCGTTTAGTCCAGAAGGCAAATCAGTAAAATCATTCACTAAAGGAGGGGCGAGGTTCACCCAAACAAAAAAGTTGGTTGCATTTATTTTTATTTCTACATACCTATAAGGAGGGAAAATTGTGGGAAAATATCGTGATTTAGCAGAAAAAATTGTAGCAAATGTTGGTGGTAAGGAGAATATCAATAGCTTAACCCATTGTATTACCCGGTTACGCTTCAAGTTAAAAGATGAAGGAAAAGCCAATGATGACGTGTTGAAAAACATGGACGGTGTGGTAACGGTGATGAAATCTGGTGGCCAATACCAAGTCGTAATCGGTAACCATGTGCCAGCGGTTTACGAAGATGTTATCGATGTGGCAGGGATTTCGGCAGACAGTGGCGGTGAGGCTTCTGGAGGCAGTATCTTTAATCGAATTATCGACATCTTAAGCGGCTGTTTCCAACCATTCTTGGGGGCCTTGTCAGCAGCCGGTATGGTGAAAGGGTTAAATGCCCTCTTAGTCTTTATTGCTTCTCAAACAGGTTGGTTTGAATATGCCCAAACTGGTGGAACCTACTTGATGCTTAATGCTATCGGGGATGCGATTTTCTACTTTATGCCGGTGATTGTTGGGTACACGGCAGCGCGTAAATTTGGTTTGAACACGATGGTGGGGATTGTCATTGGGGCAGCTCTTTGTTATCCAAGTATTCAAGCGAGCACATTAGCAGCCGCTTATCCAGATGGTGCTGCGCAATCGTTGTTCGGTTTACCAGCCTATGAAACTTTCTTGGGAATCCCTTGGGTAGCTGGTAACTACACAAGCTCAGTTATGCCAGTTATCTTTATTGTCGCATTTGCGGCTCAAATTCAAAAATTGGCAAAACGCGTGATTCCTGAGTTAGTGCAAACTTTCTTTGTCCCATTCTTCGTTCTCTTGCTTGCGTTGCCAGTTGGTTTCTTAGTCATTGGTCCAATCATCTCTGGGGCAACAGATTTATTGAGCCTTGGTTTCAATAACTTGATGGCCTTCTCACCAGCCCTTTATGGTTTAGTGCTTGGGGCCCTCTGGCAAGTCTTGGTAATCTTCGGATTGCACTGGGCGGTGGTACCAATGGCAATCATGCAAATGACCGAAAATGGTTTCTCGCAAGTGTTGGCAGGTTCTTTTGCAGCCAGCTTTGCACAAACAGCAGTAATCGTCGCAATGTTCTTCAAACTAAAAGACAAGAAGCTTAAAACCTTGGCAGTTCCAGCGATTATTTCTGGTATCTGTGGGGTAACTGAACCAGCGATTTACGGATTATCTTTACCGAAGAAAAAACCATTTATCATCTCTTGTATCGGGGCTGCTATCGGTGGCATGATCATGATGATGAACGGTGCAACCTCTTATCAAATGGGGGGCTTGGGCGTCTTTGGGATCGTAAGCTACATCGCACCAGACGGCAACGCGCAATATGCATGGACTGCGATTATTGCGATTTTAGTTGCTGCTGCAATCAGCTTCACTTTGACTTACTTCTTCTGGAAAGATGACTATGTGGAAGTTGAAATGACAGACACTGCTGGACAAGTCCGCAAAGAAATCGTGACTTCACCGGTTGCAGGGGCAATGATGCCTTTGTCAACTTCTAAAGACGAAGCGTTTGCCCAAGGTGTCTTAGGAAAAGGGGTTGTGATTCATCCAGAAAAAGGGGAAGTGATTGCACCTTTTGATGGCACCGTGATGACCTTGTTCCCAACCAAACACGCCATCGGTTTAATTTCTGATAATGGATTGGAACTATTGATTCATATTGGCTTGGATACGGTTCAACTGAATGGGGAACATTTTACTGCTCATGTGAAACAAGGGGATCGTGTCAAACGTGGTCAAAAATTAGTCAGCTTCGATATTGCAGCTATTGAAGCAGCTGGCTATAGTGTCGAAACACCAGTTATCATTACCAATGCCGGCGACTACTTGGATATCATTGAAAGTGATAAAGCGAAAGTAACTGGCAGTGATGAGTTGATTACTGCATTGGCTTAAAGGAAAACCCTAGGCAAGAGAGAGGACAACCTCGGCTGTCCTCTTTTCTTGTAGACTAAGGCATTCTAAAAATGTCTGGCTTCACGAACTAGTTTGGCTATTGCAGACAGTTGGACTAAGCAAAAGTTGCTAAGGCCGACGAGCATCTTCCTAAAATTAAATCGTAACCGATTCATGGTAAAGCACATCATAGGGCGGTTCCGCCTTAATTCTCGGGAGCTAAGTAAGTTCGTCCAGCTTTTCTTATTGCTTTGAGGTGGGCATTGATTCAGCGCACCTATTCAATTGGGGAAAAGCATAGTCCAGTAAGCCCCTGCAAAAAAGTCAAAGTCGGCTCAAGATAGGAAACCCCAGGGCTTGTTCTTCTTTACTCGCCTTTAATTAGGGGTAAAGGAATCTTGGTACTGCAATTTGGTCTCGACAGTGTTTTCAGCAATAATTGCTAGGCTGGTTTGCCGTTTATCGACGGCAGCACCGATTTCAATCAATGAATTGAGATTGTGGGTGTAATTCTCTGCGAAAACACAGGCGTAAAGCAAATCTAATAAGTAACAAATCGACTTGTTAATCGAGAAGTTGCCAATTTTGGAATACAAGCGTTCTCGCGTCGTCAAGCGCAGCGGACAAGTAGCTAATTGGCTCAAATGATTATTCCCGATACTAGTAATCGTAATAATCGGAATTTGCCGTTCTTGCAGGATCTTAGCAATTTTCAACAAAGCTTGGTTTTCACCAGTATATGAAATCAAGAGGCCACAGCCTGTTGTAGCAAGGCAACTGGCTTCGTAAGCTTCTTCACCAGGGATACAGTGGCTGACTTGTTTACTGATTCGATTCATCTTCAAGGCAAAATCTTGTGAGATCAGGCGATTGGCATTACTGCCAAAGATTTTGATGGGGTCACAGCTGAGTAAAAGTTGCTTGGCTTGATTCAAGTGATCGTGATCGACTAAAGCCAAGGTATCTTCTATCGTTGAGATTTCTAAAGCCGCCATCTTCTGAGCAATCGTGGTAATACCATCGGATGCCGTGAAGGGTAGATTGGCATCGATGGTTTGAAAATGATCATTTAAGTAGTGGACTTCTTGGAGATAGGCTTCTTTCAAGGAGACCCAACCATTAAAGCCCAGTTTTTTGGCCACACGAATTAAAGTGGAGGGATGAACGAAATTGGCTTGTGCTAATTGTTGAACGGTTAAATGGGGGAGTTTTTCAGGGTTTTGGAGTATAAAATCCACCAATTGTTGCTCGGCATTGGAAAAGGCAGTTCCTTGCATTTTTTCACGGAGTAGCATCTTATCACCTCGTTTATTTACAAATAGTTTATTTGATTTGTAAATTTTATGCTAGCTAAATAGATATTTTGGTGAAGAATTTAGAATATTTTTTCTAATGGAAAGCGGTTACTAGTTTAAAAAGCGTTCCTTTTGATAGCAATTGTCGTTGTTAGGCGGCAGTTTACAAATCTTTACAAAATCTTGGCTGGTTCCCAATGATTTTGTAAACGCTATTGCGAATGGCTCGTCAAAACTAGTAAATGAGATTTACATAACGGATAATGAAAATGTAAACAGGAGTTCGCGGTTTAATCAATTAATTGGAAAAGTGAGGAGAATAACAAATGACAACAGGCGTAAAAATTGCAACAATCGGTGGCGGATCCAGCTATACACCAGAATTGATGGAAGGGTTTATCAAACGTTATGATGAATTACCTATCCGCGAAATTTGGTTGGTAGACATTGAAGAAGGCCGTGAAAAACTGGAAATCGTCGGGAAAATGGCTCAACGCATGTGGGATGCGACCGACTATGATGTCAAAATCCATTTGACATTGGATCGTCGAGAAGCGTTGAAAGATGCAGACTTTGTAACGACACAGTTTCGTGTTGGCTTGTTGGATGCACGGATTAAAGATGAACGAATTCCAGCATATTACGGTATGTTAGGGCAGGAAACCAATGGTGCTGGTGGGATGTTTAAAGCTTTCCGCACCGTGCCAGTAATTTTGGATATTGTTGAAGATATGAAAGAGCTTTGCCCAGATGCGTGGCTAGTCAACTTTGCCAATCCGAGTGGGATGGTTACCGAAGCGGTCGTGCGCTACGGGAAATGGGATAAAGTCATCGGTTTGTGTAATGTACCGGTGATGGCAACCATGCTGGAGCCAGGGCTGATTGGGAAAGAAACGGATGAGTTGATTTATAAATTTGCTGGACTGAACCATTTTCATTGGCATAAAGTTGCAGACGCTCACGGCCATGATGTCACCTTGGATTTGATCGATAAAATGTACCAAGAGGACAACGGCTTACCAAAAAATATTTATGATATTCCTTTTGAACGGGAACTCTTGGAACAGATGAAGATGATTCCTTGTGCCTACCATCGTTATTATTATCAAGAAGAAGAGATGCTTCATCATGCGTTGGAAGAATATCAAACAGTGGGGACCCGGGCCCAACAAGTGAAACAAACGGAACACGAATTATTTGAACTTTATAAAAATCCTGAACTCAACTATAAACCAGAGCAGCTGCAACAACGGGGGGGAGCTTATTATTCCGATGCGGCTTGTGAAACGATTGCTTCGATTTATGCCAATAAGCAAACGCAAATCGTGGTTTCAACTAAAAACAATGGGGCCGTTCCAGATTTACCGGCGGATTGTGTTGTTGAAGTGACCGCTTATGTCGGTGGTCAAGGAGCTCGTAACGTCGCTTTCGGTGAATTACCAGTAGCCGAACGGGGCTGGTTACAGGTGATGAAAGCGATGGAATTGTTGACCATTGAAGCGGCGGTGACCGGTGATTATGGGACAGCTTTACAAGCCTTTACCTTGAATCCATTGGTGACTTCTGGTGCCACCGCCAAACGCGTGATGGATGAACTCTTTATCGCTCATAAAAAGTACTTGCCGAACTTTGCTGAGACCATCCAACGTTTAGAAAAAGAAGGAATCCAAGTACAAGACGAAATCGCTCGTAATTTGGATGCTGTGAAAGTCTGAGGACCGGATATGACTAAAAAAATAATCTTTCTCGACGTGGACGGGACACTGGTTAACTATGACAACTACCTACCAGATTCAGCGGTGGAAGCAATTCATGCAGCCCAAGCCAAAGGAAATCTCGTCTATACGGTTACTGGTCGCAGTAAAGCTGAAATGTATCCACCCATTGTGGCTATCGGTTTTGATGGCTATATTGGTGGCAATGGCAGCTACATCGAAGTGGGAGGAGAAGTCCTCAAAGAAGCGACTTTGTCCTTAGCCGAAACGACTAAAATCGTCGACTGGTTACAAAGTCGGGGCTTGGAGTTTTATTTGGAGGCCAATAGTGGTCTGTATGCTAGCCGTAATTTTGAAGAGCGGGCCCAGCCTACGATTCAAGAATATTCCCAACGCAAGGGCAACAACAGGGAGGATATGACAGTCCGCAAAGCCTTTCCAGATCTGATTTTTGATGCCGATTTGTATCGGAATGATATCAATAAAATCAGTTTTATCTTGGAAGATTACCAAGATTTCTTGGATGCAAAAAAGGCTTTTCCCCAGCTGCAAGCAGGGACTTGGGGCGGTGTCGGTGAGCGCGCCTTGTTTGGCGACCTGGCTTTAGGGAATATTGATAAAGCTGTGGCGGTAGCAGAGCTCTTGACTCACTTACAGATTCCGGTGGCAGATAGCTTTGCCTTTGGTGATGCCAAGGTGGACATCCCGATGCTCGCTCATTGTGGAACGGGTGTTGCTATGGGAAATGGTGGTGAAGAGATCAAAGAAATGGCAGATTATATCACCTCTTCAGTGGATGATCATGGACTATGGTCTGCATTTCAACATTTTGCATTAATCTAATAACAACGAATACTGGAATAAGCTGGTATCAATTCGATAGAAAAGAGGAAAGTATCAATGGAATTTCGGAAAGACTTTTTATGGGGCGGGGCAACCGCAGCTAATCAATGTGAAGGAGGCTATGATCAAGGGGGCCGCGGCTTAGCCAATGTCGATGTGGTACCGATTGGCAAGGATCGTTTTCCAGTTATCGCGGGCAAAATGAAGATGTTTGATTTTGATGAAGAGCATTTTTACCCAGCAAAAACCGCGATCGACATGTATCATCGTTGGCGGGAAGATCTCGCGATGTTTGCGGAAATGGGCTTCAAAACTTACCGCCTATCCATTGCTTGGTCACGGATTTTTCCAAAAGGAGATGAAGCTGAACCCAACGAAGAAGGCCTACAGTTTTATGAAGATATTTTCAAAGAATGTAAAAAATATGGGATTGAACCTTTAGTAACCATTACCCATTTTGATTGTCCTATGCACCTGATTGAAAAATACGGCGCATGGCGGAGTCGCGAGTTGGTGGGCTTTTATAAAAATCTTTGTCGGGTGATTTTCAACCGGTACAAAGGCTTGGTTAAGTATTGGTTGACCTTCAATGAAATCAATATGATTTTACATGCCCCTTTCATGGGAGCGGGTCTGTACTTTGAAGAAGGAGATAATCAAGAGCAAGTTAAGTACCAAGCAGCTCACCATGAGTTGCTAGCTTCAGCGCTGGCAACAAAAATTGCTCATGAAGTCGATCCTGAAAACCAAGTGGGTTGTATGCTAGCTGCAGGGGCGTACTATCCTTATAGCTGTAAACCGGAAGATGTTTGGGCTTCACGACAAGCAGACCGGGAAAACTACTTCTTTATCGATGTGCAATCCCGCGGCGAGTATCCAGCTTATGCTTTAAAAGAGATGGCTCGAAACGGTATCGAAATCAAGATGGAACCTGGGGATTTGGAACTGTTAAAAGCTCATACCGTCGATTTCATTTCCTTCTCCTATTATTCTTCGCGAGTATCTACTACAGATCCTGAGTTGTTGGAACAAACGGCGGGCAATATCTTTGCTTCCGTTAAAAATCCTTACTTGGAAGCTAGTGAATGGGGCTGGCAAATCGATCCATTAGGTTTGCGAATTACCTTGAATGATATTTATGACCGTTACCAAAAACCACTGTTCATCGTGGAAAATGGCCTTGGTGCCGTAGATACGCCGGATGAGAATGGCTATGTGGCAGATGATTATCGGATTGAGTACTTGGCAGCTCATATTGCCGCCATGAAAGCCGCCGTCGAAGAAGATGGTGTCGATTTGTTGGGGTACACCACTTGGGGTTGTATCGATTTGGTTTCAGCAGGGACCGGCGAAATGAAAAAACGCTATGGCTTTATCTATGTGGATCGGGACAATGAGGGCAATGGCACACTAGCTCGGACCAAGAAAAAATCTTTTGACTGGTACAAACAAGTGATTGCCTCAAATGGGGAAGACTTGAGTAACGACTAAAATTAAGCAGAAATGGGCAGTGGCTGATAAAGCGGCTGCCTCTTTTCAACGAAGTGGAGGAAAACGAGCGATGGCATTTCCAAAAGATTTTTTATGGGGTGGGGCAACTGCCGCCAATCAATATGAAGGGGGCTATCTTTCTGGTGGCAAAGGCTTGAGTACCTTGGATGCAATTACCGGTGGTAGCAAAGAACACCCGCGGATGATTAGTTTTAAAACCAAGGATGGTAAGACACACCAGGTGACCCGGGAACAGAGTTTACCAGCAGGAGCGGTGGGCTACGTTGATCCGGAGCAGTATTACCCTAGTCATGTAGCGACAGATTTTTATCATCATTGGCAAGAAGATATCGCCTTGTTTGCGGAAATGGGCTTCAAATGCTTCCGGATGTCGATTTCGTGGGCCCGGATTTGTCCAAAAGGGGATTTTGCGATCAATGAAGAAGGGTTGGCTTTTTATGACCGAATTTTTGATGAACTCCAAAAACACGGGATTGAGCCGGTGGTGACGATTAATCATTTTGATATTCCTATGCATTTGGCTGACGAGTTAGATGGCTGGCTGGATCGTCAAGTAGTAGATTACTTCGTCTTTTTCTGTGAAACGATTTTCAAACGCTACAAAGGCAAAGTCCGCTATTGGATGACCTTCAATGAAATTAACTTCCTGCGTAGTTGGACGCAAATCGGGATTCACGACAACAGCAAACCAAAACGTTGGCAAGCCATGCACCATCTATTTGTGGCTAGTGCCAAAGCAGTTATGAAAGGCCATGAAATCGATCCAGACAACCAAATCGGTATGATGGTCGCTTACATTCCCAGCTATCCCATGACCGCGGATCCCAAAGATGTTTTTGCGGCTTTGCAGTTTAATCGCGATCAAGAATCCTTCATCGATGTGCAGGTGAAAGGCTACTATCCAGCTCACCGCATCAAAGAATTTGAACGAGAAGGAATCGTTATCGAAAAACTAGAGGGAGATGACGAACTAATCGCTCAAGGGACGGTGGATTATATCGGCTTTAGTTATTATATGTCCACCGCTTCGTCAGCTGACCCGGACAAAGTGAAGTACGTCGGAGGAAACCAAATGCCAGCGGTTAAAAATCCCTATTTGACGGAATCCGATTGGGGCTGGGCAGTGGATCCATTGGGGCTGCGAATCTCATTGTGTAAACTTTATGATCGCTACAATATCCCATTATTTATTGTAGAAAATGGTTTTGGTGCCCAAGATGTCGTGGAAGCCGATGGCACCATTAACGACGACTACCGCATCCAATATTTCCGCGATCACATCCAAGCGATGAAAGATGCGGTGGAGTTAGACGGGGTTGATTTGATGGGGTACACGCCTTGGGGTTGTATTGATTTGGTCTCCGCTGGTACTGGTGAAATGAGCAAACGTTATGGCTTTATCTACGTTGATCTAGACGATGAAGGCCAGGGTACCCTTGCTCGAAGTCGGAAACAATCTTTCTTCTGGTATCAAAAAGTGATTGAAAGTAACGGCGAAAGCTTAGGGGAATAACAAGAATGATGCCTTGTAAAAATACAGGTGCGGTTTGGCTTCATCTTAGGATGCGGCCAAACCGTTTTTTTTATGGTCTTCACAATTTCTTCACAGATTACCTAAAAAAAGTTCTTTAATTTGTTCAAGAAGACCTTTAATTTGTTTCTTCTTTCCCATAAAGAAAACAGGTAAACTGACTATGGATCGAGTGAGAGGGCTTTCAAAAAAACTCCTCGACAATCAGAAAGGAGCTGAAAAATGTGAAAAAGAAAAAAAAGGGTGGCTTTCTCGAAAATGTTTGGCGCTATAAAGCCTTAATCTTGATGGCTCTCCCCGGCTTTGTCTGGTTTATTTTCTTCTTTTATATTCCCGTTTTAGCAAACGTGGTAGCATTTAAAGATTTTCATTATTCACCAGACGGCTTTATCGATGCACTAATTAATAGTAAATGGGTGGGCTTTGATAACTTTAAGTTCTTATTTTCTTCTAGTGATGCTTGGTTGATCACCCGCAATACCTTGGTGTACAACATCATCTTCTTGGCATTCAACTTATTCTTCGCGATTTCCTTTGCGATTATCATGAGTGAATTACGGAATAAGAAATTGGTGAAAGTCTACCATACCATGTCCTTATTACCATATTTCCTTTCTTGGGTAGTCATTAGTGCCTTTGTTTATGCCTTTTTGAGCCCTGATAAAGGGATTGTCAATCAATGGTTGACTGCTGGTGGACATGAACAGATCAACTGGTACGCTGATCCTAAGTTTTGGCCATTTATCTTTGTCTTCTTAAATGTCTGGAAAGGGTTAGGCTACAACAGTATTATCTACTACGCTTCCGTGATGGGGATTGATCCTACTTACTATGAAGCAGCGATGGTGGATGGGGCCAGCAAATGGCAACAAATCAAAAATGTCACCATTCCGCAAATCATTCCTATGATGACTGTCTTGTTGATTATGAATATCGGTGGGATTTTCCGAGCTGACTTCGGGATGTTCTACACGGTTCCACGAAACTCTGGCGCGTTGTACCAAGTGACTTCCGTATTGGACACTTACATTTACAACGGGTTGACAGCCACTGGGGATATCGGTATGACCGCAGCTGCTGGTTTGTATCAATCTGCAGTAGGTGCCGTCTTGTTGCTTATCGCTAATATGATTGTTCGCAAAATCGAACCAGATTCAGCATTATTCTAAGGAGGAAGGAAACTTGAAAAAGAAACAAGTCTATAACGTCCAAGTCCGTTCCTTCAGTTCGGGAGCGAACTTACTCTTCAATATTTTGATTGCCGTCTTTGCCATCTCCTGTGTGGTACCCTTTTTCTTCGTAGTCATCATTTCCCTGACTAGTGAACATGCTTTAGCGGTGAATGGCTACTCCTTTTGGCCTAAAGAATTTTCTACGGCCGCTTATCGCTTTATCTTTGCAGGGGATATGAGTCAAAAACTTTTCCAATCATTTGGGATTACGGTCTTTATTACCGTGGTGGGAACAATCGTCAATGCATCCATGACTTCTTTGTATGCTTATACGATCTCGCGTTCAAACTTCCCTTACCGGAAATTCTTTACGGTTTTTGCTTTGATTACCATGCTCTTTACCCCAGGGATGGTAGCGAATTACTTGGTAGTTACCAATCTCTTGAACATGCAAGACACTGTTTTGGCGTTGATTTTACCTCTTGCCTTAGGGCCATTCAATATCTTAGTCATGCGCACCTTCTTTAAAAAGACCATTCCTGATAGTATCATCGAATCTGCGCGAATCGATGGTGCCAGTGAGATGAAAATCTTTATGAAGATTGTTTTGCCACTAGCTGTACCAGGAATTGCTACCATCAGTTTATTTGCTGCTTTGGGTTATTGGAACGACTGGTTCAACGCGTTGTTGTACATCCAAAAAGATGAACTGGTTCCGTTGCAATACTTGTTGATGCGCATTATGAACAATTTGGAATACTTGTCGAAGAATGCTGGGGCGAGCGCCCAATTGCAAGGTGGCTTAGCTGCTTTGCCGAGTGAATCTGCTCGGATGGCGATCACTGTAATCGCTACATTGCCGATTGTCTTGACTTACCCATTCTTCCAAAAATATTTTGTCGGTGGTTTGACGATCGGCGGCGTCAAAGAGTAATCTGTTGTGTAGTTGTAATGTAGGAGTCAAAAGTTGTCCAGGGACTTGATGAAGGCTGGTTGAAATTGAAAAATCAGTCGGCATCAAGGACCTGACAGTTTTAACTAATAGAAATAGGAGGAATAGAAATGAAAGCTTGGAAAAAAGTATTGGGAATTGCTGCCATCAGTGGGATGACCTTGGGCTTAGCAGCCTGCGGAAGTTCTTCTGACAAGGGGAAAGATTCTGGTGACAAAGGTACCGTGTCGTTGAAGATGTACCAAGTTGGGGACAAACCTGAAAACTATGATAAACTGATGGAAATCGCCAACAAACGAATTAAAGAAAAAATCAATGCGACAGTGGACATTCAATACGTTGGTTGGGGCGACTGGGACAAGAAAATGTCTGCCGTGATTGCATCTGGTGAAGCCTATGATGTTTCCTTTGCCTTCCAATATGTACCCAATGCACAAAAAGGTGCTTTCGCTGACTTGACTGAGTTGTCTGAAAAATATGCGAAAGATTATATGGATCAATTGCCAGAAATGTATGTCAAAGGGAACAAAATCGATGGCAAACTCTATGCAATCCCAGTCTATGGTAATGCTTGGGCGCAACAAATGTTAACTTTCAACCAAAGTTTTGTTGAAAAATACGATTTAGATATTTCCAAAGTAGACGGTTCTTATGAATCTGCAACCGAAGTCTTGCGTCAATTCCACGAAAAAGAACCAAATATCGCGGCTTTTGCCATCGGCCAAAGCTTCAAAGCATCCTACAATGCGGATTACCCATTAGGAAAAGATTATCCATTTGCAGTCAAATTGGATGATGAAAAAAATCCAAAAATTATCAATCGTTATGAAGATCCTGAATTCCAAGATATCTTGAAAACCTTGCATGGTTGGTACAAAGAAGGCTTGATTCCTTCAGATGCTGCGACTAGCACTACTGACTATCCACTGGATAAAGACACTTGGTTCATGCGGGAAGAAACCCAAGGACCAGTTGACTACGGTGATACGATTTTGACTAACGCTGCTGGCCGTCCATTGGTTTCTCGTCCATTGACAGAACAATTGGAATCCACTAGCCAAGCTCAAATGGCAAACTTTGTGGTGGGTAACGCTTCTAAGAACAAAGAAAAAGCTGTAGAATTCTTGAACTTGCTTAACACGGATGCTGAATTGTTGAATGGTTTGGTCTACGGGGTTGAAGGAGAACAATGGGAAAAAGTCGGTGACGACAAATTGAAATTGTTAGATGGTTACCAACCAAATACCCATATGGCCGCTTGGAACACTGGGAACAACATGATCTTGTATACTCAAGAATCGATCACTGACGAACAGATCAAAGAACGGGATGAAAGTATCGAAAATGCAAAAGTTTCACCAATTCTTGGTTTCCAATTTGTCACTGACAAAGTGAAAACACAAATGACTAACGTAATCAATGTCATGAATCGTTATGCTGCAAGTTTGAATACTGGGACAGTTGACCCAGAAAAGAACATTGACGAATTGAATAACGAACTTGAAAAAGCAGGAATCAAAGAAGTCATGACAGAAATGCAAAGTCAATTGGATGCCTTCGTCAAAGAAAACAAATAATTAGTATCTTTAGCCAAAGCAGCCGGTAGCGCTACCGACTGCTTTGGAATTTACATAATGCTTAGGTCTAGTAATCTAAGAAAAAGCAAACAAAGGAGCACACTCATGGAAAGTACTGGTATTCAACGTCTTTTTTATATCCTCTGGGCAATTATCAAACTTAATTTATATATCTTAGTCTTCACTTTAGCTGGCGGGATCGTATTAGGGATGGGGCCAGCTTTTCAAAGTGCCAATGATGTGCTGTTGACCTCTGGGATGGATTATCAAAATATCACTTTTGGTAAAATGGCGGAACGCTTTAAAGCCAATTTCAAACGGAGCAATGGTATTTTTTGGATTTTTGCTGCCTTGCTGGGAATCGTGGCTTATAATTTATTTTTGGCCAGCCAGATCAAGGGGTTATTGTGGTTTATCTTATCTTTTGTTTTGTTTTTTGCCATTCTCTTGTTACTCGTTGTATACTTATATGCGGTACAGTATGAAACCACTTACGACATTTCGATTGGAAATTTATTGAAGTTGGCTTTTATCAGTGTTTTTTTGAACTTTGGGACGTTTTTAAAAGTTCTTTTTGGAGTGATCAGTATCTTGGTGGTGACTTGGTTTTTCAAAGGACTCTTACTTTTCGCCACCTTCAGTTTATTTTTGGTCTGGAGCGGGTACGCCACCAAAAACATTCGGCAGTTAGTTGAGGGGAAGTTGGGTTAGCATGTTCCAAAAAGGGATGAAATTGTTCAAAAAAGGCTACTTGATTAATCAATTGATGTTTATTTATGGGCTTCTGTTAACCGGAATTATCCTGTTGACAGTGGCCTCTTTATGCGTTTACACCACTTATTCCAGTAAAAAGCAACTAGTGACCCAAACCACTGCGATTGAAAGCCAAGTGCGAGGCTATGCGGTGAGCAAAAATGATGCCATGCTAAATATTTACTCCGATTTAGCTGGTAATAATTCAAAAGTTGAAAATATGCGCAATTATTTAATGTTGCCTTTGTCGGATTATCTCCAGTACACCATCGATTCCTATGCCACTTACCGAACGGATATCAATTTTGTTTCGACCTTGGCTACGATGTTTGGGACGTATCCTGATTTAGAAACCTTATATATTCAAATGGCGGATGTGGAGGATACTTTACGAGCTGATCGCACCCATCCCAATGGTCGAAAGATCAGTGAGTTAAAGATGGAAGATGATGGCTTGGTTTTGAAGCGGAGTATTCAAGACTACTACTCAGGAAAATCGATCGGTATGATCTGGGCGGTTTTCTCCGAGAGCGGGGTTCTAGATGATCTGGCCCAGGATGCCAAAGATTTGGAAATGACGACCTTGGTTTTTGATAACAATGATGATCCGATTTATTCCCGTCAAGGAAAATTAAGCAAAAAAGAGTTACTAGCCGTTGAAGAAGCAGTGAAAGACCAAAAAAGCTTGCCAAGTTTTGTGGCACAAGACTATTTTGTTTCCCAACAGGTGACAATTAGTCAAAATCAGATCTTATTACTCACCAGTAAGCAACATTTTTGGAGACGGACCTTAGGAACTTGTTTAGTGATTGTTCTAATTGGGACCTTATTGGCGTTGCTTTTATTATTAACATTGCGGCGAACTTTCAAACGCTATTCTCAACAGGTGGGAAAAATTGTTGCTGTCACCGAAAATGTTTCGCAAGGGAATTTAAAGGACCGCATTGACGCTACCCAAGTACAAGATGAACTAAATGTTTTGGCAGAAGCCATTAACTTTATGATTGAAAGTATGGATCACTATATAGAAGATATCTATACCCTTGAAGTGAAGCAACGAGATGCCAACATGCGGGCTTTGCAGTCGCAAATCAATCCCCATTTTCTTTACAATACTTTGGAGTATATTCGGATGTATGCTCTTAGTCGCCAACAAGAAGAATTGGCAGACGTGGTCTATGCTTTTTCTGCTTTGTTGCGTAACAATACGACTCAAGAAAAAACCACGACGATTGAAAAAGAACTCTCATTTTGTGAAAAATACGTCTACCTCTATCAAATGCGTTATCCAGATCAGATTGCTTACCATTTTGAGTTGGCAGAAGGAACGCAGCAAGTGGAAATTCCCAAGTTTACCATTCAACCTTTGATTGAGAACTATTTTGTTCACGGCATCGATTATACCCGCAATGACAATGCCATCAGTGTGAAAACCAGCGTGACAAATGGTGAGTTGGTCATCTTGATACGAGACAACGGCAAAGGGATGACGCCGACTCGCTTGGCGCAAGTGCGCAATAAACTGGCGGCAGTCGATGTTGAAATGAGTACTTCTATCGGGTTGCGTAATGTTCACGAACGTTTGAAGAGCTTTTTCGGTGAGCAATATGAGCTAACGATTGATTCAACGTTAGGGGAAGGCACAACCATTCAGATTAAGGTGAAAGGCGAAGGGGGTTTGATGCATGTATAAGGTTATGCTAGTTGATGATGAATACATGATTTTGGAAGGGTTGAAACAAATTCTACCTTGGCAAGAACTGGGCTTTGAAATTGTCAAAACAGCCCGCAATGCAAAAGAAGCGTTAGCCTTTTTGGAAGAGCAAGCAATTGATCTCTTGATTACCGACATTAATATGCCAGAAATTAGCGGTATCCAATTAATTGAAACGGCCCAAAATGAAGGCCAGCATTTCTTTAGCCTGATTTTATCTGGGTACCAAGAATTTGAGTACGTTAAACGGGGCATCGATTTAGGGGTTAAAAATTATTTGTTGAAACCAGTGGATAAAAATGAATTAGCCAAAAGTGTCAATCAGATCAAAAAACTGTTGGAAGAAGAGGGACAATTGGATCGCCAACAACAATTGTACTTGGAAACCAATGTTATCCGTTGGGTCAATGATGAGCTCAATGAAGCCGAGTTTGAGGCGATGCTCCAACACTTTAAACTCCAACAACAGTCACCTTACACAGCGGTTTTATTTGAAGGTTCCACCAATGCGCTGCAACAAGTTGCTAGCGGGCTTCAAGCTCAGGGGCAGCAGCTAGTCGTGACTAGCTGGATTCATCAATCTGCTCAACTGCTGTGGATCGTCATGGGCTCACGGCAGCGCTTGTATGTTGTCTTGCATGAAATCGAACGACAATATGGCCAACAGTTGCGTTTCTTAGTAGGAGAGACCGTACCGGAATGGGAGAATCTCTATGAAAGCTATGAACGGGTGCGGCAGATGCAACGCTTGGCTGATTTTTATCCGGATCTTTTACCGGAAAAAATCAATCATAAAACACCGGTTCCGCAACGGGAGGAGGAACTTTCTTTCTTGTCATTCAACAAGGCTTTGATGATCGGGGATGAACGTACCGTCAAAGAACGCTTGGGAGAAATTTTTAAACAGCTAAACGACTATCACTATCCACCGGAATATGTCCGCTATGTCGCTTTTTTGCTGTTTGCCGATCTATCTCGTCAGTTTCCGAATGCTACCCAGGAAAGCTACGATGAGACGGTAGCTGCGATTCGTAAAAGCCAGACCATCGATCAGATTCAAGCACTCTTAGTAGAAGTGCTGGCTAACGTCCGTCACAGTGATCATCCGGCGGTCTATTCGGAGGCGGTCAGTCAAGTCATCGCCTTGGTGGAGGAAGATTATCGCGAAGAGCTAAACTTAAAGACGATTGCCGAACAGTTACACTTAAATGTGGTCTACCTCGGTCAACTTTTCAAAAAGGAAACCAAAAAGAGTTTTTCTCAGTATTTGAATCAAATTCGCATCAAAAAAGCCCAACAATTATTGTTGCATTCACCACTACCCATTAGTGAAATCGCTGAAAAAATTGGCTACAACAATACCAATTACTTCTCGAAAATGTTTAAAAAACTCAATGGGATCACCCCTAAAGAATTTCGTGATCAATATGATTCAGGATACCAAGCTTTAGCAGAAGCAGAGTAACTGGAATAATTAGAAAGGCTTTTATCACAACTCCTTCAACGCTCATGAATGAAGGGGCTGTGACAAAAGCCTCAGTTTAGTCTTCCTACCGGAACATCACGATAGGTAAGACACAAGCAAAAGAAGCAGGACTTCCAAAAGATTGGAAGTCCTGCTTCTTTTCAAATGTAGAGAAAGAACTTATAAAAATTTCAGCTCCCAAAAGGCTGATGGTTCGGGAATTAAGTGGCATATTATACCGTCATTTTGATGCCACGAAAAACAGGATAACATTTTTTGAAAAGGCAAGTAATTTGCTAAGCTGAGATCTGAAAGATGTCCTCTGCCTAGAAGGGTTAATGGAGAGCTTCCCCTTGAGTTTCTGGAAACTCTGGAGTTGGTGCATTGACCACTGCTTTGCTGCGCCAGACGCCTGAATGCCAGCGATAGATCATCAGAATGCTTCGTAAGCCTTCATCAATGGCGTAAGCAATCCAAACACCTATCAACCCTAAATGAGCTGGGATGGCCATGGCGTAGGAAAAAGGTAGACTGATGACCCACAGTACCAGCAAGCTACACAGTAAAGGAAATTTTACATCGCCAGAAGCGTTCAATGAGCCGACTAAAATAATATTGACTGCCCGCACGGTTTCCAACACAATTTCCACTAAGAAGACACCTCGGGAAATGTCGATAACTTCTTGATTAGTAGTAAAAATTCCCATGATGGGTTCAATAAAAATGAAGGTTAGGATACAGATAATTAACGAGGCAAAAACGCCAATGATCATGGTCCGGATGCCGCGTTTGTGGGCCTTTTCAAATTCACCAGCACCGACATTGCGACCAATCATAATCTGGTTTCCTTGCCCAAGGGCATTAGCGACAAGGTAGACAAATTGGCTAATCGCAGTGATGTAAGATTTAGCCACTAAGACACTTGAGCCTAATGATGCGACAATCATGGTGACGACGATTTGCGCACCCTGATAGGAAAGGGATTCCCCCGAAGAAGGCATGCCATAGGTGAGGATTTTTTTGATATAGTCTTTTGATACTTGTTTTGGGCGAAAATCAAAAATAGAAAAGCCGATGTATTTCTTCAATAAAATGACGGCAATCAATAAGCCGATGGTGTTCCCAAAGACGCTAGAAGCTGCCAAGCCAGTCACGCCAAAGTTTGGCAAGCCAAAAGGACTGTACAGTGCAAAGTAATTACCAATCACCGCTAAAATACTCGCAGTCATCGGGACTAACAAAGCGGGTTGGGTGAAGCCATGACTACGCATCACTGCGATTACCACAGCGGTTAGCGAAGAAATAAAGAGGCTCCCACCATAAATTTGCAAATAACTACGACCGATTTCAATCAATTCTTGGTCTAAGTTCATAAAGTGGAGCAAGGGATCGGCAAAAAAGATAAAGGCCAAGCTGATGAGGACACCGATGACCACTGAACCAAGTAAGGCAGTGTTAATTACCGTCTTGATTTCTGCTTTGCGCTTAGCTCCGATTAACTGAGCGATAATAATTTGGGTGCCCACGGTGATAAAACCATAGATAAATACGGTCAGGTTGAGCAATTGATTGGCTGCACCTACTGCAGCTACCGCAGGCTCGGAATAATGACCGATCATCCAGACATTGATATTGCCAATCACCACCCGCAAAAAGAGTTCAATAAAGATGGGCCAGCTCAAAAATAACAGTTCACGATCAGAGATATTCAGGATTTTTTTCTGGGACAATTGTATGTACGCCTTCTTTCTACTATAATAAGTATCGTTGAATCCAACGCTTGTGCCTCAATGATTTTACAAAATTATCAGAAAAAAGCAACGTCTTTTAAAAATTGTTATCAAAAAGTAACATAGCAGAGCATAGTATTCGACAGAAAGACCAGAATCAACTAGGATTGACTTACTATTGATAAGTGGTGAGCTACCACTCGCCTGATACAGGAGGAAAAAGAATGTATGATGTAATTGTAATTGGTGCTGGTCCAGCTGGGATGACAGCAGCCTTGTATGCGTCACGGTCCAATTTATCTGTGCTATTGATTGAACGGGGGGCTCCCGGGGGACAAATGAACAATACCGCGGAGATTGAAAACTATCCTGGCTTTGATACCATCATGGGGCCGGAACTATCTATGAAAATGTATGAAGGGGCAACACGTTTTGGTGCTAAAAATGAATATGGTATCGTTCAAAAAGTGGTTGATCATGACACCTACAAAGAAGTGGTAACTGAAGACAAGATTTACCAAGGAAAAAGCGTGATTGTTGCTACTGGCTGTGTCCATCGTAAACTGGGTGTGCCTGGGGAAGAAAGTTTTGCCGGCCGTGGAGTGAGCTACTGCGCAGTGTGTGATGGCGCCTTTTTCCGTAATAAGAAATTACTTGTCATCGGTGGTGGCGATTCCGCAGTGGAAGAAGCCATCTATTTGACCCAATTTGCCTCTGAAGTCATGATTGTTCATCGTCGGGATGCTTTGCGGGCTCAAAAAGTCATTCAAGACCGGGCTTTTGCCAATGATAAAATCACCTTTATGTGGGATTCTGTAGTGGAAGAAATCCAAGGAAACGAGATGGTAGTGACTGGCGCGAAAATCAAAAACGTCAAAACCGGTGAAACCCATATCGAAGACTGCAATGGGTTATTTATCTATGTTGGCTTAGAACCGTTGTCTGAACCGGTGAAAGCCTTGGGAATCACCAATGAAGCCGGTTGGATTCTAACGGATGATCAAATGCGAACGACTATTCCAGGTATTTTTGCAATTGGTGATGGTCGTGAGAAAACCTTGCGTCAGATTACAACTGCTGTTGGTGAGGGTGGCATTGCCGGCCAACAAGTTTTCCAATATTTAGAAGAGCAAAAAGTCGTGCCACAAGGGGAATAGGCAAAGTGTTCTGTGGTGGTTTTGGTAACAACTGATTTTTTGCGCAAACAGAAAGTTATCTTAGCACAATATCAAAAACGAGTAGTTCGCCAAAATTACCGGCGTCTACTCGCTTTTTTTGTGGTTGTTTGTTGGCGGTGTCAAAAGGTAGTGTTATACTAATAGAGAAATCTAATTAAAAGTGAAAGAGGTGTTATTTCATGTCTTGGGAACAAGTCTATGAACAATGGAAAAACAATGCCGATTTGGAAGAAAATCTAAAAAAACAATTGGCTGATCTAGGGGATGATCCAGAAAAATTGGAAGATGCCTTTTATGCACCCCTTGAATTTGGTACAGCCGGAATGCGAGGAATTTTAGGCCCGGGAATCAACCGGATGAACATCTATACCGTCCGCCAAGCAACAGAAGGTTTGGCACGCTTTATGGATGAACAAGATGCTGACACCCGCCGTCGTGGGGTAGCCATTGCCTATGATTCACGGCACATGTCACCAGAATTTGCCATGGAAGCTGCCAAAACGTTGGCCAAACACGATATTCCTTCTTATGTGTTTGAAAGTCTGCGGCCGACACCGGAACTTTCATTTGCTGTTCGTTATTTAAAAACCTTTACAGGGATTATGATTACCGCTTCTCACAATCCAGCGGCCTACAATGGCTATAAAATCTATGGTCAAGATGGAGGCCAAATGCCACCAGCCGATGCGGATGCGTTGACGACTTATGTGCGGGCAATCGACAATCCTCTGGAAATTCAAGTGTTGTCAGATGAAGAAGTCAAAACTAGTGGCTTAATTTCAATTATTGGTGAAGATGTCGATACCCCTTATTTGAAAAATGTTAAGACAGTTACGATCAACCAAGAATTGATCGATGAGATGGGGAAAGAATTGAAATTGATCTACACCCCACTTCATGGTACCGGGAAAATGTTAGGTGAAAAAGCCTTGAAGCAAGCTGGTTTTGAGAAATTCATGCTGGTACCTGAACAAGCAGTGGCAGATCCGAATTTCAGCACTGTCAAATCTCCTAACCCAGAAGAGCATTCGGCTTTTGAATATGCCATTCGCCTCGGTGAAGCTGAAGATGCGGATTTATTGATTGCTACTGATCCAGATGCCGATCGTCTAGGAGCAGCTGTGCGTTTGCCAGATGGTAGCTACCAAGTCTTATCTGGGAACCAAATCGGTGCCATCTTAGTACGATACATCTTGGAAGCTCATAAGCAAGCAGGGACGTTGCCGGAAAACGCAGCGGTATTGAAATCCATCGTTTCCAGTGAACTGCCTACTGCCATCGCGCAATCTTATGGTGTCACGATGTTTAACGTATTGACTGGTTTCAAATTTATTGCTGAAAAAATCCAACAATTTGAGGAAGACCACAGTCATACCTTTATATTTGGGTTTGAAGAAAGCTACGGCTACTTGGTGAAACCTTTTGTTCGGGACAAAGATGCTATCCAAGCTTTGGTGATGCTGGCTGAAGTTGCCGCTTACTATAAGAAACAAGGCAAGACCTTGTATGATGCTTTGCAAGAAATCTTTGAAACATACGGTTACTATACCGAAAAAACCATCTCTGTGACATTGAGCGGCTTGGAAGGTCCAGCTAAAATCAAAGCCATCATGGACAAATTCCGCAATGAAGCACCATCTACTTTGGGTGGGGTGAAAATCATGCAGACGGAAGACTTCAAACAATTGACACGTGTGGGCTTAGATGGCAACATTCAAAAATTGACGACGCCACCATCAGATGTGTTAAAATATGTGATGGAAGACGAAAGTTGGGTTGCTGTGCGTCCTTCTGGTACCGAACCAAAAATCAAGTTCTATATCGGCGTCAAAGGAACGGATCAAGCGGCTGCCGATGCTCGGGTAGCCGAGTTGGAACAAGCGATTAATGAAGTAACTGGGGATTAAGCCAGTAAAGCAAATGCTTGGTAAGGATGAGTTCCTCCTTACCAAGTCTCTTTAAAAATTGACAGGAAAGGAGCGGAGTAGATGCCACAGACGGCCTCAGAAATTGAAAAAGTCAGTCAGCTTTTTAAAGTGTTGGCAGACCCGACGCGACTGAAAATTCTCCTGTCCTTGCAAGAAGGGGAGCGCAATGTGACTGCCATTGCCCAAGGGGTGAAGATGGAACAGTCGGCGGTATCCCATCAACTGAAGCTTTTGCGGGAAAACCATGTGGTGAAATCTCGTCGCGAAGGCAAAACGATTTTATACAGCTTTGATGACGACCATGTGATTGATATCTTAGAGCAAACCTTTGAGCATATCCATCATCGCTAGTATCAATGTAAGAACTTTCCAATTTTTCGGAAAGTTCTTTTTTTTTGCGGTCATTTTTGGTATGCTAGTAACAATAAAGTGGAGAATTCTAACAATATTAAGGGAATTGGTGGGGAACGTATGGAGAAACGATTGCAGATTGGCATCTTGGGTCTCGGCGTCGTCGGTACCGGGGTCGTGGAGATCTTGGCCAAAGAAGGCCAAAAGATCAAAGAAAAAACCGGCGTAGAGTTGGTCATTACCAAAGCATTAATTCGTCCTGGTGAAGACAAAGTAGACTTTGCAAAGCAGCACAGCTTGCAATTGGTCTATGACATCAAAGACATTACTGAAGATGCCAGTATCGATGTCATGGTGGAAGTCATGGGGAAAATCCATCCAGCGAAAGAGTTTGTCTTGGCTGCTTTAACCACAGGCAAACACGTGGTGACAGCCAATAAAGACCTACTGGCACAACATGGGACCGAATTGGTACAAACGGCGGTGAAAAATCATGTTTCCCTCTATTATGAAGCGAGTGTGGCTGGTGGGATTCCGATTTTACGGACCTTGGCCAATTCTTTTATCGCAGATGAAATCACCGAAGTCTTAGGCATTATCAACGGGACCACCAACTATATGTTGACACAGATGGTTGAACAAGGGATGTCTTATGAAGATGCCTTAGCTAAAGCCCAAGAACTGGGTTTTGCCGAGTCTGATCCCACCAATGATGTAGATGGGATTGATGCGGCTTATAAGACAGTGATTTTGACACGTTTTGCTTACGGTACAGATATTGCCATTGACGATTTTGTAGTACGCGGGATTCGAGGCATTGGGATTGAAGATATTGAGTTGGCCAAAACTCAAGGCTATGAAGTCAAACTGATCGGGATGACAAAAAAAGTTGGTACTGGCGTCTTCGCTGAGGTAGCGCCAGCTCTTGTGCCTGTCCATCATCCGCTGGCTTCGATTCGCAATGAGTTCAATGGTGTTTTTATTCGTAGTACTGGTATTGGTCAATCAATGTATTTTGGTCCCGGAGCAGGCTCCTTGCCTACTGCGACAAGCGTGGTGACAGATTTAGCGGTAATTGCCGAGAATCAAGGGGACAATAAACCAGCACCCCAGTTTGTTGACTACCGCAGCGAAAAAATCTTCGCTGATCCTAAAGATGTCTTCAGTGCCTATTTTGTGGCTATGGAACTCACTGACGATCCTCAGATTTGGCAGGAAATCAAAGAGGCAGCCACAGGATTCGCTATCGCATATCGTGAATTGGAAAACCAAGTAACCGCTGCTGGTAAACGCCGCATCGTGGTGATGACGGAGCCTTGCAGTGAAGTTCAAAGACATCAATTCGTGTCCGCCGTGGAAAAAATCGAGGATACTAAGATCACTCAAATCATGAAAGTAATGGAGGAGTAAACTATGTACGAGGGTTTGTTGAAGCAATACAAGGAGTATTTACCAATTACTGACAAAACGCCGATGATTAGCTTGTGTGAAGGGAACACCCCCTTAATCCCATTGACTAATCTTTCAAAAGAACTGGGGATTACGTTATACGGAAAATACGAAGGACTAAATCCTACTGGCTCGTTTAAAGATCGTGGCATGGTGATGGCGGTAGCTAAAGCGGTGGAAGCCGGAGCCAAGGCGATTATCTGTGCCTCTACTGGGAATACCTCAGCCGCTGCGGCAGCTTATGCCACCCGGGCTGGTGTCAAAGCCTATGTCGTGATCCCTGATGGTAAAATCGCAATGGGTAAACTAGCCCAAGCGATTGCCTATGGTGCTGATATTATCTCGATTCCCGGCAACTTTGACGAAGCTTTGAAAGCCGTACGGGACATTGCTAACACAGAAGCGGTAGCCTTAGTCAACTCCGTCAATCCTTATCGTTTGGAAGGGCAAAAAACTGCTGCTTTTGAAGTATGCGAGCAATTAGGGGCAGCGCCGGATGTTTTGGCAATCCCTGTCGGTAATGCTGGAAACATTTCCGCTTACTGGAAAGGGTTTAAAGAATGGCATGAGGTCAAAGGGACCGAATTGCCACGAATGCACGGGTTTGAAGCGGAAGGGGCCGCTGCGATTGTTCGCGGTAAAGTGATTGAACAACCAGAAACGGTTGCCACTGCCATTCGGATCGGTAATCCTGCTAGCTGGCAATTAGCTGAAGCCGCTCGGGATGAGTCAAAAGGCTATATTGATTCGGTCACCGACGAAGAAATCCTCAACGCGTACCGTAAAGTCGCAGCGATGGATGGGGTTTTTGTCGAACCAGGTTCCGCTGCATCTTTAGCTGGCGTGATCCAACATGTCAAGTCCGGCAAAATCAAACCAGGGGAAACGGTGGTCACTATCTTTACTGGTAACGGCTTAAAAGATCCAGATACGGCGATTGCAGAAGCCAAAGCTGATATCCATAAGATGAGTGATCTAGAAGAAATGCGGACTCACTTACGAGAAGGTGTGGCAAAACTATGAAAATCCGTGTACCCGCAACTAGTGCAAATTTAGGACCAGGTTTTGATTCTTGTGGGGTGGCTTTGGATCGCTACTTGTTTGTGGAAGTCATCGAAGAAAGTTATGAATGGCTAGTGGAGCATGAGCTAGGGCCAGAAGTTCCCAATGATCAGGAGAATTTATTGCTGAAGACGGCCTTGGAGCTTGTTCCAGAATTACCTCCCCACCATCTAAAAATGACTTCAGATATTCCCATCACAAGAGGCTTAGGCAGCAGTTCTTCAGTGATTGTAGCAGGGATTGAATTAGCCAACCGTTTGGGTAACTTAGGTTTGACACAAGAAAGCAAAGTGACGCTCGCTACGAAGTTGGAAGGGCATCCTGACAATGTGGCACCGGCTATCTTTGGCGATTTGGTGATTGCTAGTGCTGTAGACGGACAGGTGGATGTGGTCCGACACTATTTCCCGGATTGCAAAATTATTGCAGTGATTCCACGGCAGCCCTTGAGTACTGAAAAAGCCCGTCACGTTTTACCTAGTGAGGTGCCTTTTAAAGAAGCCGTGGCTGCTAGCTCGATTGCCAATGTGATGGTTGCAGCTTTGATGACGGGCAATTTGCCGGTTGCTGGGCAGATGATGGAAAAAGACCGTTTCCACGAAAAATACCGCAGTCAATTGGTACCCCATCTAGCAGTGATTCGAGAACTGGCCCATGAAGAGGGAGCTTACGGTTGCTTTTTGAGTGGTGCCGGGCCCACCGTGTTAGTGCTGACACCGGAAAATCGTTGTCAAAAAATCCAACAGTTACTTAACGCGTTGGAATTAGATGCTGCGGTGGAAGTGTTAGCAGTGGATCGAGAAGGCGTACAAGTTTTTTAAAGAACTGGGATAGATTAACCAAGACTAAATCTATAAGGATGAGGCTGTTGCTGTTTAATGCCGGTCTCATCTTTTTTAGCAAATATGTTGTGGCAATATTTAGATAATTGTGAGGCTATGATTGATGATGAATTCATGAACAAGCTAGCCAATATTGCCACAGAGCTTAAAACTGGAGGAATCGATATGGAATTTGAAACGAAATGTCTACACGCTGGCTACACTCCCAAAAATGGCGAGCCTCGGGTATTACCAATCACCCAAAGCACCACTTTTACTTATGATTCCACCGAGGCAATCGGTAAGCTCTTTGATTTGGAGGAGGCCGGCTATTTTTATACTCGATTGGCCAATCCTACGACAGGAGCAGTGGAAGCGAAAATCGCGGCTTTGGAAGGTGGCGTGGGGGCTTTATGTACCTCTTCGGGTCAGGCAGCGACATTTTTAGCTATTTTGAATATCTTGGAAAGTGGCGATCATCTGGTTGCTTCTTCCTGCATCTACGGGGGCAGTTATAATTTGCTAGCCCATACTTTCCAAAAAATGGGTATTCAAGTCACTTTCGTCGATCAAGATTTGCCTTTAGCAGAATTGCAAAAAGCACTGCAACCTAATACTAAGGCGGTTTTTGCGGAAACCATCGCCAATCCGGCCATGCGAGTGTTGGACATTGAAAAATTTGCGCAATTGGCCCATGATCATCAAGTGCCCTTTATCATCGACAATACATTTGCCACCCCCTATTTTTGTCGACCAATCGAGTTCGGTGCTGATATCGTGATTCATTCCACCACTAAGTACTTAGATGGTCACGCGGTAGCTACCGGTGGGGTGATTGTGGATAGTGGGAAGTTTCCGTGGGATAATGGGAAGTTTCCGCAATTGTCCACGCCAGATGAAACTTATCACGGAATTGTCTACACGGAAACGTTTGGAGCAGCTGCTTATATTACCAAAGCGCGAGTGCAGCTCATGCGGGATTTGGGCGCTACGCCTTCACCACAAAACTCCTTTTATTTGAATCTGGGGATGGAGACGTTGCCAGTGCGGATGGATCGTCATTTTGAAAATGCCATGGCAGTGGCCCAGTTTATTCAAGAGCAGAAAACTATTGCAACGGTTACTTATCCTGGGTTGCCAGGGGATACCTCCTATGAGCTAAAAGAAAAATATCTACCCAGGGGATTGTGTGGTGTTATCTCTTTTGAAATCACCGCTGGAAGAAAAGCGGCTGCCCAGTGGTTGGACGCTTTGAAAATGGTCTCTCGGGAAGTCCATGTAGCTGATATTCGGACCTGTGCCTTACATCCAGCGACTTCTACCCATCGGCAAATGTCTGATGAAGAATTAACCGCTGCCGGGATTTCACCTGGCTTGATTCGAATTTCGGTGGGAATTGAAAACATCCAAGATATCTTGGCAGACTTGGCTCAAGCCTTTGAACAAATGGAGGGATAAGGATGCCCATCAAATTGGCGGAGGATTTTCCAGCAAAACAAGTGTTGTTAGCCGAAGATATTTTTGCTATCGATAATGAGCGGGCGATTCACCAAGATATTCGTCCCTTGCGTTTGTTGATTTTAAACTTGATGCCCGACAAAATTACCACAGAAACCCAATTGTTACGCTTGATCAGCCAAAGTCCCTTGCAGATTGACGTGGATTTTTTGCAGATTTCCAGTCACCAGCATAAAAATACCAGCATTACTCATTTACAAAAGTTTTATTTAACCTTTGCTGATGTAGTGACGAGCTGTTACGATGGCATGATCATTACCGGTGCTCCGGTGGAACAATTAGCCTTTACCGAAGTAGATTATTGGGAGGAACTGACGGAAATCATGGACTGGTCCCAAACCAATGTCACTAGTGTGGTGCATATTTGCTGGGGAGCGCAAGCCGGTTTATTCCATCATTATGGGATTGCAAAAGTGGCTTATGCGGAAAAGCTCTTTGGTGTTTTTCCTCAAAGAGTAGTGGCAAAACATCGCCTGTGTCGAGGCTTCGACGACTGTTTCTGGGGGCCGCAATCGCGTTATACCGGTATTGCCGAAGATCAAATCGATGGGAGTAAACTGCAAGTTATTGCTCGAGATGAAGTCATCGGTCCCAATATTTTGATTTCTAGAGACGCTCACGATATTTTCATTTTGGGACATTTTGAGTATGATACCGATACCTTAGAAAAAGAATACCACCGGGACTTGCAAAGAGGGCTAAACACCCCCAGACCACAGCATTATTATGAGCAGGACAATCCCAACAATCCGATTATCAATCGATGGCGGGGACACGCTCATCTTCTGTATCACAACTGGTTAAATGACGTCTATCAGATGACGCCATATCAACTAGCCGAGATTCCTAGTCGACAGAGAGTCCGGAGAAAGGCCACCACAACCGAAGAGTAAATGATGGGAACCCATTGACTAACTATAGTGAGAGCTAGTCAGTTGGTTCCCTTTTTTTGCAGCAGCGAAACGACAGTAGACAAGGAGTTTGATTACTGTTGCTTCGCCTTTTGGAGGTTGAATCATTTTTTCTTAACTTGTCCTAAAAAAAGCTGCTCGGAATTACCAAGCAGCTTTCTCACAAAACTATTCTTCTTCTGTCGCGTAATAACTATGGTCCTCTAACTTCAAGGCATTCATAATCATGGAAGCCGTTTCTTCAATGGAGAGGGAGGCCACATTGATGACCTCACAGCCAAGTTTTTGATATAATTCATTGGCAAATTCTAACTCGGCACGAATCTTGTCGATGTCTGAGTAGGCGGTATCAGGATTTAAGCCATATGCTCGCATCCGTTCTTTACGAATGCTGTTTAAGACATCAGGGTCGTTGGTGAGGCCGACGATTTTTTTCGGATCCACTTCCCAAAGCTGTTTGGGAATGTGGGCTTGAGGGACTAGAGGCAAGTTGGCGACTTTTAGGTTTTTATTGGCTAAAAAGAGGCTCAAAGGTGTTTTGGAAGTCCGAGAAACACCTAATAGCACGACATCGGCTTCCAAAAAGCCCCGGGGATCTTTGCCATCGTCATATTTAACAGCAAATTCCATCGCCTTGATGCGCTTGAAATAGTTTTTATTCAGATGGTGGAGGGCGCCAGGTTCGCGGCTAGCTTTGATGCCACTGCGTCTTTCGATTTCATCGATGGTGGAAGAGAGGACATCGACACTGTACAAGTCGCTTTCTTGACAAAATGCTTGAATCAGTTGCAAGAGCTCTTCATCAATCATGGTATAAAGAATCATCGCATCATGTTTTTTAGCGTCCCGTAAGCCCTTGATGAGATTTTCTTTGTCATTGACGAAGGTTTTGCGATACAAGTTGAATTCGACTGTTGGAAACTGAGCCATGGTTGCTTGGGCCAATTTTGTAGCGGTTTCACCAGCCGAATCAGAAATCACATAAATTGTTAAAATATTGGTTTCATCGTTCATGAATACAGCAACTCCTCTTGTGTTTTTATGTAGATTATTATACCATACGGTTACTGGTTTTTAATTCGGAATCATTATGATTTGGCGCTGGAGAAAAATATTTTTTGCGCCAAGAGCTTTGCCAAGCTTATCAGGTGAAGGAGCAGGAAAAAAATGACCCTTACAAAAATTGAACAAGCCATGGTTACCTTAAAAGAAAATGGCTTTAAACACACCAAAAAACGCGAAATGATGTTGAGTTATTTGGCAAAACGCAATCGGTACATCGCAGCGAAAGAAATTCATCATTATCTGGATGATGCGTTTCCGGGAGTCAGCTATGATACCATCTATCGCAATCTCCATGATTTTGCGGAACTTGGTTTACTGGAAGAAACGGACCTCAATGGCGAGATGAAGTTTCGCTTTCATTGTTGCCAAGATGGTCAACACCATCATCACCATTTTATTTGTACGGTTTGTGGCAAAACCAAAGAATTGGACTTATGTCCCATGGATTATTTTGCCGAACAATTACCTGGCTGTGTCATCGAAGGGCACCGTTTCGAAATTTTAGGTCGCTGTGAAGATTGTCAGTAGTTATTTTATTTTTAGAGTTAGCGAAAAGAAGCAAAGGGAGGATTATTTTTTTGCGGAATTCCTTGACACCGTTTTAAACCTCCTTTATAATTTTTTAAGGACAGTCTTGTTTTTTGATTTATTTTTCAAAAAGCAAAAACGGTTACTTTTTAAGCTCGGAGGGAGGGAATTTACATGTCAAAAACAGTGGTTCGTAAAAATGAATCTCTTGACGATGCTCTTCGTCGCTTCAAACGTTCCGTGTCAAAAGCCGGTACTCTGCAAGAATCTCGCAAGCGTGAATTCTATGAAAAACCAAGCGTGAAACGCAAGAAAAAATCTGAAGCAGCCAGAAAACGTAAAAAATTCTAATTTTGGCGCAAAAGGATTGGAGCTGGTAGTGTGACACTACTAAGTACACTGAACGATGATATGAAGACAGCGATGAGAGCCAAAGATAAAGAACGCTTGGCGGTGATTCGTATGTTGAAAGCATCGATTCAAAATGAAGAGATCAAAGTTGGACACGTTTTGAATGATGACGAAGAACTGACGATTTTATCCCGGGAGATGAAACAACGTCGCGATTCTTTGGCTGAATTTGAAAACGCCGGACGTGACGATCTCTCAGAAAAAGTCAAAGTCGAAATCGCAATTGTTGAAGAATATCTTCCTGCACAGCTTTCTGACGACGAAATTCGTGAGATTGTTAAGCAGGCGATCGCTAAGACCGGTGCCGCTTCTGTCAAGGAGTTTGGCAAGGTGATGGGTGTCGTGATGCCACAAGTTAAAGGCAAAGCAGATGGCAACCAAGTCAACGCAATCGTCAAAGAATTATTACAATGAATGCACAAAATCGCGGATATCATGTCCGCGATTTTTTTTGGCTTCAAAAGGTTCTCCCTCACGAAACACTGGAAGTCTCATACTGTCAGATTGTGGATGTTTAGGTCAAAAAGTTCTCAAAAAAAATAAGCTTCTGCTAAATCACTGAAGCCGGAAAGAATGACAGAGTTTTTTTCTTTTCCTTGTTGTTATGGTAAAATGGGAAAGAATAAAGGATAAAGGAGATGCGCTTTTGACTGAGGAAAGACAAACCTTACAAATGAAATTAACCGAATCTGACGACATTGCCATGTTGTTAGGGGCTCATGATAAAAATTTGAAATTGATCGAAGAAAATACCGATACAGTCATAAGAGCTCGTGGCGAAGTTATTCAAATTGAAGGTAGCCCAGAAGCGACCGATTTGGCTAAAGCGGTTATCGAAGCGATTCAAGAATTGATTAAAAGAGGCATCAATATTAGTACGCCTGATGTCGTCTCTGCTTTGAAGATGGGTATGCAAAAGCGTCTGGCGTTTTTTATTGCGATGTATGAAGAAGAAATTGTCAAAGATCGCAATGGTAAACCCATCCGTGTCAAAAATGCCGGGCAAAAGACTTATGTGGAGAGTGTCAAGAAACATGATGTGGTTTTTGGCATTGGACCAGCTGGGACGGGGAAAACCTTTTTGGCAGTGGTGATGGCGATCGCTGCTTTAAAAAAAGGCGAAGTTCAAAAGATTATCTTGACGCGGCCGGCTGTGGAAGCTGGCGAAAACTTAGGCTTTTTACCAGGAGATTTAAAAGAAAAGGTCGATCCTTACTTACGTCCCGTCTATGATGCCTTGTATCAAATTTTTGGGACGGACCATACGAATCGCTTGATGGAGCGAGGTGTGATCGAAATTGCGCCCCTCGCCTATATGCGAGGTCGAACCCTAGAAGATGCGTTTGTGATTTTGGATGAAGCGCAAAATACGACGATTGCCCAAATGAAAATGTTTTTGACGCGTCTTGGCTTTAACTCAAAAATGATTGTCAATGGTGATACGAGTCAAATCGATTTGCCAAAAGGTGTCGTCAGTGGCTTGGTTCATGCGGAACGCACCCTGCAAAATATCAAGCAGATTGAGTTTGTCACCTTTGAAGCGAGCGACGTGGTGCGACATCCCGTAGTGGCGGAAATTATCGAAGCGTATGGACAGGCCAGTTTAAAAAACGATGCATGATACAACTAACCCTAAAACCGTTTAGGGCATGACTATTGTCGGAGGGAACTCATGATCATTCAACCTTTAAACAAGATTCAACAAAAACTTGGGCGTTGGTATACCCCGTTACTTTTTCTGTTGTTTTTTGCGCTGGTTTTTGCAACCTTATTTACCAGTGTGCAACAAAAGCAACAGAATTACACAGAAGGTCAGGTAGCTGCAGAAAATATTCGTGCCAATAAAACCGTGGAAAATACTGCTGCTACTGAGCAAAAACGTCAGTTAGCAGCTGAAAGTGTGCCCACCGAGTACAACTACCAAGAAGACTTAGCCACAGTGCAATACGATCGAGTGAAACGATTATTTGATCTTGTAAATACCGTCAATGATGACTTGAAAAAGCAATACGAAGCGGATAAGAAAAAGGCGAAAAAAGAAAGTGTTCCCGAACCGACTGTGGATGAACATACCGCTGCCTTGAAGAAAAAATTTGAAAATATCGATGATGAGGACGTCGCCTTTTATCAAAGCTTGTCTGCCGATTTTTATCAATCGTTGTTTGAAGTTTCCGCTAGTGAACTGATTACGGTGCGAAACGAAGCTTTAAATATTGTCAGTGAAGAAATGGCGCAGCATATTCGCAAAAGCAACCTGTCAGATATCCAGAACAATGCTACCCAGCAAATGCTGACGTTAGACCTTTCTGATGCTGGTCAAATCATCATGGAAGAACTGATAGCCAAAGGAATCGTGGTGAATGAATTTCCTAATGAAGCCGCGACAGAAGAAAAACGTGAAGCCGCTCGAAATGCGGTCCAATCGGTAATGATTTATCAAGGGGAGATCATCGTCCGCGAAGGTTCCCAAATCGATAGCAATGCTATGGAAAAAATGAAGCTGTTGGGTCTGACCAGTCAGACGAGTTCGATTTTTCCATTAGTTGCGATGGCGTTAGGGATTTTATTACAAATAGCAGTGCTCCTCTATTTTGGCCGGCAGTTTCATTCAAAAACTCAGCGACAACAGCTTTTTACTTTTTATACCGGCATGTTGGCTTTGAGTATTTTGGTAATGAAATTCTTTGAAGTTTTTCAAACAGAGCAAATTCCTTACATTCCCCTCTTTTTCCCAGCGGCGTTTGTTCCGTTAGTCTTAAATCTTTTCTTAAATCGCCGGGCGGGTATTTTAGCAGCGATGTTCCAAGTGATTGCCGCCTTATTTGTCTATAACAGCGCGGTGGGCACCAACTTGTTGACCACAATCTTGGTGACATATCTCTTTTCCGGTTTGATGGGTAGTATCGTTAAACGGGAACCGATTGGCAAGCAAGGATGGCCGGCGGTAGCATGGATTGTGCTATTTCCAACGCTACTGAATTTTGTCTTAGTCGTCTTCCAAGGGATGAGCTTTGGTGATGGAAGTACTTGGCTGACGATTATTTGTGGCTTTGCCGGGAATATTTTTTCTCTTTTGCTGACGATGGGGCTTCATCAGTATATCGAACTGATGGTATCTGATGATTCGGTCATTGTACTAAATGAATTGAGTAATCCTAATCATCCTTTGTTAAAACAGTTGTTGGAAGAAGCGCCTGGGACGTATCATCATTCCATGATGGTAGCCAACTTGAGTGCCAATGCAGTAGCCGAAATTGGCGGACGTTCGTTATTGACTCGTGTTGCCTGTTACTATCATGATATTGGCAAGTTAAAACATGCCAATTTCTTCGTGGAAAACCTGCCTCAAGGAGCAGAGAATCCTCATAATTTCTTATTACCAGAAGACAGCAAGCAGATTATCTTTGGTCATGTGACGGATGGCGCCAAAATCTTAGAAGAGCACAAGATGCCACAGATGGTGGTGGATATTTGTCGCCAGCATCACGGCACCACCATGATGAAGTTTTTCTATGCCAAAGCCAAAGAACGTAATCCTAAGACTACGGAAGCCGATTTTCGTTATCCTGGGCCAAAACCGCAAACGAGAGAAGCCGGGGTGGTAAGCATTGCTGACAGTTGTGAAGCTGCCGTTCGGGCGATGGACCATCCTGACAATGTGAAGATCCAACAGTTTGTGCACAATTTGATTATTGATCGAATCATCGATGGTCAGCTGGATGATAGTGGCTTGACCATGAAAGAGATCCGCCTAGTAGAAAAATCCCTCGTCAATGGTTTGTGTAGTACCTTCCATTCCCGTATCAAATATCCAAAGATGAAATCAGAAGCGGAAAAAATGAAAGAAGAACAAGAAAGAAGTGGAAATTAATGGAGATCACTTTTATTGATGAAACCAATAGCGTACCCGAAGACAAAATTCACGAGATTGATGATTTGCTACAGTTTGCAGCTGATCATCTAAAACTACCGGAAAATGCGGAGATGTCTGTCACTTTCATGGACAACGCTGCGATTCAAGAAATCAATCGGGATTACCGGGGGAAAGATGCGCCGACAGATGTTATCAGCTTTGCCTTGGAGGAAGAAGGAGAAGGGGAAATACCAGTCATTTTTGACGAGGAAGACAGTCCCTTGCCACGAGAACTTGGCGACTTGATGATCTCGGTGGAACGGGCCAAAGAACAGGCGGAAGAATACGGCCATTCCTACGATCGCGAATTGGGTTTTCTGGCGTTGCATGGCTTTTTACACATCAATGGGTACGATCATATGAACCCAGAAGATGAAAAAGAAATGTTCACACTACAAGAGGAAATCCTTGATGCTTATGGACTCAAAAGATAAAAATACGCAAAAAAATAAAACCTTCATTGCCTCGGTGGAATTTGCAATCACTGGGGTGAAGACGGTCTTTAAAGATGAAAAAAATATGCGTCGTCACGCGGTCTTGGGGGCTTTAGCCCTCTTGGCCGGGTTAATTTTTCGCCTTGACGCCAGGGAATGGCTCTGGCTATTATTAGCAATCTTTTTGGTGTGGTTGGTAGAAATCATCAATACCGTCTTTGAAAATGTGGTGGATATGGTGACGGATTTTCACTTTCATCCCATCGGCAAAAAAATCAAGGATATGGCAGCTGGGGCAGTCTTACTGACCTCGGGCTTTGCGTTGATTGTGGCGGCCTTTTTATTCATTCCTAAATTATGGCAAATCTTTCAATAAAAATTAGAGAAACGCAATAAGGAGTAAGCAATGACAGAACATAAATCAGGCTTTGTAGCCATCGTGGGACGTCCCAATGTGGGCAAATCCACCTTATTAAACCGAATCGTTGGCCAAAAAATTGCCATCATGAGTGACAAAGCACAAACAACTAGAAATAAAATTCAAGGGGTTTACACGACCGAGGAAGCACAATTGATTTTTATCGATACGCCGGGCATTCATAAACCCAAACACCGCTTAGGGGATTTTATGGTAGAAACCGCCTATAGCGCGCTGCGAGAAGTCGATGCCGTCTTGTTCATGATCGCTGCGGATGACAAACGGGGGCGGGGAGATGATTTTATCATCGAACGCTTGAAAAATGTGGCTAGCCCTGTTTATCTAATCATCAATAAAATTGACAAAGTTCATCCGGATCAATTGTTGGGAATTATTGATGATTACCGTCAGCAGATGGATTTTAAAGAAATCATCCCAATTTCAGCAACAGAAGGCAATAACTTTGAAACCTTGATGAAGACGTTGGTTTCACAAATGCCAGAAGGTCCTCAATACTTCCCCGATGATCAAATTACCGATCATCCAGAATACTTTATCGTTTCAGAACTTGTTCGGGAAAAAGTCCTCTTACTAACAAGAGATGAAGTCCCTCACTCAGTAGCGGTGGTAGTGGATTCCATGAAGCGCAACGAAGATGACAAAGTGCATATTCAAGCGACAATCATCGTGGAGCGAGACAGTCAAAAAGGCATTATCATCGGCAAAGGTGGTAAAATGCTGAAAAATATCGGTAGTAAAGCGCGGCGAGATATTGAATTGCTTTTGGGTGATAAAGTGTACTTGGAATTATGGGTTAAAGTACAAAAAGATTGGCGAGACAAGCAAACATATCTGACGGATTATGGTTATAAAACCGAAGACTACTAAAAGCTTTTTAAAGGTCTTTAGCGGACGGACTTCAGCACTTTTAAAAAACTGTTGAGAAAAACAAATGGCAGGATTGGCAGCAGTGGCGGAAAAGAGCAGCTGTTGCCTTTTTTATGATAAAGAGCTGATAAAAAGTTATGCTCTAAAAATGTTGATGTATCAGTAATTAAGTGCATATCATGCTGTCATTTTAGTGTTACGAAAAAGGTAAAATTAAGCGACCTAGGAAGTGATCTGACGATAGCTAGACCGGCAAATGCCAAATTGCTTTGTATTTGGCATTTGCCTTTGGTTGATCATATATTGCATTTGAGAAAGGTGGGGATTGGATGCAAGTGGCAGAGACGAAAGGGATTGTCTTATTTTCGCGGGATTATCAGGAAAAAGATAAATTAGTAAAGATTTTTACGGAAAGCTATGGCAAGCAGATGTTTTTCGTCAAAGGTGCCCATCGTAAAAATAATCCGCTAGCCCCAGCGTTGTTGAATTTTACTGAAGCAGTCTATTTTGGCTCCATTCGTTCAGAAGGGTTGTCCTTTTTAAATGGGGCGAAGGAAGTCAAACCTTTTCGTCAGATTCAACAAGATATCTTTTTAACCGCTTATGGGAGTTATCTGCTAAATCTCGTGGATGTTGCTATCGAGGATCATCTATACGATCCTCATCTCTATAGTTTTACCCAGCAAGCCTTGATGCAGCTGGACAATGGCTCTGACCCTGAGATAATTACTAATATTTTTGAATTGCAACTCTTGCAACGCTTTGGTGTCGCCCCCCAGTTGGACCATTGCGCAGTTTGTGGCAATCAAGAAGGCCCCTTTGATTATTCTTCTAAATATGCCGGCTTGTTGTGTCAGCGGCATTTTGAGATGGATCGCTATCGTTGGCATGTCAATCCACGAGGGCTGCATTTGGCACGACTCTTGATGCAAATTTCCTATGAGCAAATCAATTCTATTCAAGTAAAGGCCGAAACGAAGCAAAATTTGCGATACTTTATTGATCAGCTGTACGAGGAGTATGTGGGGATTCATTTGAAGAGTAAGAAATTTATCGATGATATGCAAAGTTGGTCGAAATTGCTAATGCCAAAAGCTGATGAGAAAAAAGAGCCTAACGAGGAATGATTCTTAGAGATAATATTGGCAAGCTAACTTTTTTCATTGACAAATAGCGGGCAGAGTCGCTATTATATAAAGTAATTAAAGAGATGCATTGATCAAATTTGCAAAACAGACCAGACATTGCAGCGAATCCGGGGAGGTGGAAGCCGGATATGGATGCCGTTTTTGCGTAGGCGTTTGGGAGCATCAGCAAATGAAAGCTGCCGAGTGTTCGGAAGCAGGGTGGAACCGCGAATTTTTCGTCCCTGTGTTTGTCTATTCCTTTATGGAGAAGACAAACACAGGGCTTTTTGTTTGGGGACCATCTTTTTGCACAATTTGACAATTTTCTTGTCGACATATTTGAAAGGAGCGTCACAATGACAAAAATGACTGTCCAAAACATTATTTTGACCTTACAAAAATTCTGGTCAAGCAACGGCTGCATGTTGATGCAGGCTTATGACACTGAAAAAGGAGCCGGTACCATGAGTCCCTATACCTTCTTACGGGCTATCGGGCCAGAACCATGGAATGCGGCTTACGTGGAGCCTTCTCGTCGACCAGCTGATGGTCGCTATGGGGAAAACCCAAACCGATTGTACCAACACCATCAATTCCAAGTGGTGATGAAACCTTCACCTGCCAATATCCAAGAATTGTATTTGGAAAGTTTGAAACTATTGGGGATTGAACCCCTAGAACATGATATCCGTTTTGTAGAAGACAACTGGGAAAATCCCTCCATGGGTTGTGCTGGTTTGGGTTGGGAAGTTTGGCTCGACGGCATGGAAATCACCCAATTTACTTATTTCCAACAAGTGGGTGGCTTGGCGTGTAAACCGGTGACTTCTGAAATCACCTATGGTTTGGAACGTTTAGCTTCATACATTCAAGAAGTGGAAAGCGTCTATGATTTGGAATGGACAGAAGGGGTCAAATACGGTGAAATCTTTAATCAACCAGAATATGAACATTCCAAGTATTCTTTTGAAATTAGTGACCAAGAGATGCTCCTAGGAAACTTTGATCGCTTTGAAAAAGAAGCCAAACGCTGCATTGACGAAAACTTGGTGCATCCGGCGTATGATTATATCTTAAAATGTAGCCATACCTTCAACTTGTTAGATGCTCGCGGGGCGGTTTCCGTGACGGAACGGGCGGGGTACCTGGCTCGGATTCGGAATATGGCACGCGCTGTGGCTAAGATTTTCGTAGCAGAACGGGCGCGCTTAGGCTACCCATTGTTGGATCCAGCTGCAGCAGCGGCGTTGTTAGAGGAGGAGAAATAAGATGGCAAAAGATTTGTTATTGGAAATCGGCTTGGAAGAAATGCCGGCCCATGTAGTCACACCAAGCATGAAACAATTGGAAACAAAAGTGACTGCTTTTTTAGATGAAAATCGTTTGAGTTTTGAATCGATTAAGGCTTTCTCTACTCCTCGTCGACTTTCGGTATTGGTGGAAAAAATTGTCGACAAACAAGAAGATATCCAGGAAGAAGTCAAGGGGCCAGCCAAAAAGATTGCTTTGGATGCTGAAGGTAACTGGACCAAAGCCGCCCAAGGTTTTGTCCGCGGGCAAGGAGTGACGACAGACGCCATTACCTTTAAAGAGCTTAAAGGTGTGGAATATGTCTATGTCACAAAATACGTCAAGGGTGAAGCAGCAGAAACAGTCTTGACCGGCTTAAAAGAGGTGATTACCAGCTTAACTTTCCCTGTGACGATGCATTGGAGTAATTTTGATTTTGAATACATTCGCCCGATTCACTGGATTGTGGCATTGTTGGATGATGAAGTCCTGCCGTTTGAAATTCTTGATGTGAAAACGGGACGGACTTCTCGCGGCCATCGTTTCTTAGGAGAAGATGTGACCTTTGCAAATCCCGCAGAGTATGAAGAAAAATTGGCGGCCGAATTTGTTATTGTGGATCCGCTGAAACGGAAACAACTCATCACAGATCAAATCGCTGAATTAGCTACCAAAAATGAGTTTCAAGTAGGCTTAGACGAAGACTTGTTAGAAGAAGTCAACAATTTAGTAGAATACCCAACCGCTTTTGTCGGTAATTTTGAAGACAAATACTTGGCAGTTCCGGAAGAAGTTTTAGTAACTTCCATGAAAGAACACCAACGCTATTTCGACGTGCGGAATCAAGAAGGGTTGCTATTACCGCATTTTATTTCCGTTCGTAATGGGAACAATGTCAAATTGGAAAATGTAGCTAAGGGTAATGAAAAAGTTTTGACTGCCCGGTTGGAAGATGCCGAATTCTTCTACAATGAAGATAAAAAATTGGCTATCGATGACTTGGTGGAAAAACTAAAAAATGTTACTTTCCACGAAAAAATTGGGAGTATCTACGAAAAAATGCAACGGGTTGCTGTCGCAGCTCAAATTATTGGGGAAACAGTTGGGTTATCCAATGAACAATTGGAAGATTTGCGTCGGGCTTCAGAAATTTACAAATTTGATTTAGTCACCAATATGGTAGGGGAATTTCCAGAGTTGCAAGGGATTATGGGTGAAAAATATGCCTTGTTGCAAGGAGAAAAACCAGCCGTAGCCCAAGCAATTCGGGAACACTATCTGCCAATCTCTTCTGAAGGGGTTTTGCCAGATTCAGAAATTGGAGCTGTTTTGGCCATTGCTGATAAACTAGACAGCTTGCTTTCCTTCTTTGCCGTAGGGATGGTGCCATCGGGTTCAAATGACCCTTATGCCTTGCGTCGTCAATCATATGGGATTGTACGGATTGTCGAAAACCGTGGTTGGTACTTCCCATTGCGGAAATTACAGGCAGCCATTGACGAAAAAGTTAATACCGATGAACAACGTTTCGGGATTCAACTGACTAGTGGACAAGAAGAGGTGCTTGATTTTATCAAAGCGCGTTTCCGTCAACGCTTAACTAGTGAAAATGTCCGACATGATGTCATCGATGCCGTGATTCAAGCAGATCAAGAAGACCTGACTCAGATGTTTGCTGCCGCTGCAATTTTGCGGAAACATGTGACAGATGCTGACTTTAAACCATCCGTAGAAGCTTTGACGCGGGCGATTAACTTAGCGCAAAAGGCGGAGCAAGTTACGGACCACGTAGATCCTAACTTGTTTGAAAATGATGCGGAAAAAGCCCTCTTTGAAGCAGCCGCTGATTTGGAACAAAAATTCCCACGACAAACGATGGAAGAGAATTACCATGGTTTGGTGAGCTTACGTCCCGTGATTGAAGAATACTTCGCTGAAAATATGGTGATGGCGGATGATGAAAAAATTCGCCACAATCGTTTGGCACAGTTGAAAATCATTTCTAAAATGGCTTTAGCCGTTGCTCGTTTGGATGCTTTAATTACGAAATAAACTGAGATTCAAATCAATACAAAAACGCCTTAGCTGGCCAGTATGTTATCAGCTAAGGCGTTTTTTATTGACGGCTTCTTATAGAATAATCTTCAGTAAAATTGGAATATAGACTAGGTAAACCAATACAGAATAACCTAGACTAGAGGCTCCGAACTCTTCATCCGCGTTGTAATTACGCGCTAAGATAGCGATGGAGTTTTGCACTGGCATGGAGGATTGGATCATAAAAACAGCCAGCATCAATGGCGGTACGGGGAAAACAAATCCTAAAAGCCAGACGATCACAGGTGAGAAGACGAAACGACCTAACAAGACACCGAAAATATCCTTGTTCATCTTCAAGTTTTTCAAGCCGCTGAAATAGATGATAATTCCGATGACAAACATCGATAAAGGCGTGGTTAAGTCGGCAAGATACCCACCGAAACTTGTGATAAATTGCGGCACATCAAACGTTGTCAACACCCAAAGTAACCCAATGATAAAGCCAAGTAGGGCGGGTGTAAAAATCTTCTTTAGTAAGACTAAGGGATGAAAAGTGATGCGAGCTTTCTCGATATCCGGATTGTCTTGCGCAATTTCATAAATCCCCAACGTCCAAAAAAAGGTGGTATTGACGATGTAGTACAACAAGGCATAGGGAACCGCCTTTTCCCCGAAAATCGCCAAGTTGATCGGCAGGCCGATAAAAATGGTGTTGGAGTAGGTAAACATCGCAGTAAACGTTCCTTGGCGACTGGGGGTAACTTTGGCTAGTTTGCGGTAGAGCAAGCTGATGATAAAAGTGGCAGTCATGGAGATCACTGGAATAATCATCCCAGAAAATAAGGTTAAAAACTCATCTCGAGAAAAATTGGCTGTCATATTTAAAAACATATTGAAGGGTAAGGCAATATTTAAGACTAGTTTAGAGAAGACGTCTGCCGTTCGATTGGAAAACCATTGTTTGTAAGAAAGAAAGTAGCCTAAAAACATTAGAGCAAAAATCGCAAAAATTTTAACGTAAGCTTGTAGCATGGCATTCACCTGACCTTTTGATAAATCGCAGTTGGCTCTAAGAAAAACGCGTGACGAAAGCGTTCCGTCACGCGTATAGACTAGTTATTTGTGGTTGCGTTGTTGTTTTCCGGCGTTCCGGCCTTTATTTTGGTTGTTGCCTTGATTTAGTTTTTTTGCTTGAGGCTGGTTGGCCTGAGTCGTCGATTTTGCTTCGACTTCTTTTTTAGGAGGCGTAACGACAACTTTTGGTGGGTTCTTTTTCATTTCTTCTTGAATTTGCACTTTGATCCGGGGTTTCATGATGACATTGGTGATGTAAGTTTGTAGACAAGCGATAAATCCACCGACTACCCAGTACAATGTTACCCCCGCCGGAGCCCCGATCGAGAACATGATAATCATCAATGGCGAGACGATGGACATCATCCGCATTTGCTTCTTCTGTTCTTCAGGAATTCCCACCATGCTGACAATACTTTGCAAGGCGTAGAAGACACCTGCTAAGACGACAAAGATAATCGCAGGTTTTGTTAGGTCAATCCCGTAGAAACTAGCATTTTGCAAGTTTTCAGAGTAGCGAGCTGTGGTATATAATGCTGAGAAGACCGGCATTTGAATCAATAGTGGTAAACAGCCCATGCCACCTAACATGCTGACGCCGTTTTCTTTGTAGACCGCACTCATTTCTTGTTGGGCAGCCAGTTGCTCTTGTTGAGTAGTGGCAGCTTTAAGTTTGGCTTGTACAGCGTCCAACTGTGGTTTGATGTACTGCATTTTTTCCGATTGAATCATAGTTTGTCGAGATTGGTGAATCCCCAGTGGCAAGATGATAAAGCGCACAATCAAGGTTACCAAAATGATAGCCCAACCCCAGCGATTGTCGCCACCCACTAGGTTCGCAATCATTTTTAGCAAGGAATCTAATGGCGCAACCAAAACCTTATAAGTAAAGCTGCCAGTATCAGGAATGGCTTTCCCGCTAGCATCTTGGGTCATTTTGACACAGCCAGACAAAAAGAGGAGCATCAGCGTCAGGCCGGATCCTAATAACCAATTTTTCATTTTTTTCATGGATTTCTTCCTTTACGAGTGAATTTGCACAAGAATAATCATACTAAAAAAAGCCGTTGATTTCAACGGCTTCACGAAAAAGTCTCATCTGTCCCAGAGGTGGTCCAGGGCTCATCTGGGCTACTGGGGAGGGTAACTGACGTCAAAACTTTTTCGTTCTTTAATCCGGGGATCATCATGGATTGTCAGGCGAGCTACCTTGCCAGCGGGAGAAGGGGAGTTGCGGACAGCAGTGATGAAATCCTCCAACACCTTATCTTCAGCAACGGCTTCAATACCCACTGAGCCGTCCGCTTCGTTCCAGACGGCCCCAGTGACGCCTAGTTGGTCAGCTACCATCTTAGTGGTGTAGCGAAAGCCAACACCTTGGACGCGCCCTGAGACGTTCATATGGACTTTTCTCATGATTAGACACCTCGCTTTTTCCTTTAGCTAACTTTATGATAGCGTTTTTTTCCGTAGCAAACAAGTGAAGCCTCCGGAAATTGTGCTATAATGCAGGCAAAGAAATGGAGGATACCTATGAAAGAGATTCAGGCAAGCAAAAATCCGCTGATTAAAGAGTTACGAAAACTCCATCAAAAAAAACATCGGGAGGAACAGGGACGCTATTTACTGGAAGGGTTTCATCTGGTAGAAGAAGCAGCACGTTGGGGAGAAACCTTAGAGCTGATTCTAGTTACTCAGCGGGGTCTGCGGGAATGGGGGAGCTGGTTGGCTCGTCAAGGGGAAGAATCCTTGTATCAAGTATCCGATGAAGTCATGAGGAGTCTGTCTGATTTGCCTACGCCTCAAGGAATAATGGCGGTGGTCAGCAAAAAAACGCAGATAATCACAGATTTCAGTGGCCGGTGGTTGCTACTGGATCGGGTCCAAGATCCCGGCAATGTAGGGACGATGGTGCGGACTGCAGATGCTGCCGGGTTTGCCGGTGTGGCTTTGGGAACCGGTTGTGCGGATCCCTACAGTACCAAAGTCTTGCGGAGTATGCAGGGGAGTAATTTTCATTTACCCCTTGTGAATGTCCAGTTGGAACAGCTGATTCCCCAGCTACAACAACTGAGTATCCCCGTCTATGGTACCGAGTTGAATGTGGATGCCAAACCTTTTCAAGAGGTGAAGGTAACGGCGGATGTAGCGCTTTTGATGGGAAATGAAGGACAAGGCGTTGCGAAGGATTTGTTAAATATAACGGATTTTAATCTTTATATTCCTATTTATGGAAAAGCAGAATCCTTAAATGTTGGCGTTGCAGCAGGGATTTTGATGTATCATTTTGCAGGTAGTCTTTAAAGATGTCTTAAGCTTAACGCTGTCTTACACTCCTGTAAGCTGAAGGGTGCTATAATGAATCCAGTTTCATAAGAGTACATTTAACCTAAAGGGGACGGCGACTTGATGACCGAAAAATGGCAAAATGATCCAGAATATATGAGCTACATCCAAGACTTATTAGCGACTGAAGCGGTTCAAAAACTAGCAAACTACACCCAACATGTGAACTCCACTCGTTTGGAGCATTCTTTAAGCGTTTCATACAATAGTTATAAATTAGCTAAAAAATGGGGTGGCGATGCGAAAGCCACCGCACGAGCTGGTTTACTTCACGATTTGTTTTATTATGACTGGCGTACGACGAAATTTGATGAAGGAAGCCACGCGTATATGCATCCACGGATTGCTGTAAAAAACGCGGAGAAGATTACCGAGTTGTCAGATTTGGAACGAGACATCATCTTAAAACATATGTGGGGAGCAACTATTGCGCCACCGAAATACAAGGAAAGTTACATTGTCACATTGGTGGATAAATACTGTGCCATCAAAGAAGCTTCCGAACCAATGTTAGCCAGCTTCCAAAATAAATGGCATCAGTGGTTTCCTAAAAAACAATCCATCTAGTAATTTCAAAAACCCTGCTCACATCAGCTGAGCAGGGTTTTTTCGCTAAGCTAAGAACTCAATTTACTAAAAGGCGAATCAAAGTAGCCGCCGTTGTCAAACCGACAATTCCTCCCACCACCAACAAGTGGCGGCGTTTGTTCATCATGACAATGGCAACAAATTCGCGTAAAAAAGCATTTGGCAGATAATAAAAGGCGGTTTTCGCTCCGATGCCATCAGCCGCAAGACCGGCTTGGTTAGCGAAGATACCGGCGCGGAAAATATGATAGTTATTGGAACTAAAAATCGCTTTGTAGCCATTAGGAGAATGTTCCTCCATGATTTTTTTGGAAAAGCGCATATTTTCTAGCGTCGTGGTGGATTGGTTTTCCAATAAAATATCACTTTCTGGAATTCCTTGACTTAGCGCATAGTTCTTCATTGCTTGAGCTTCGGAAATTTTTTCATCAGGACCTTGCCCACCAGACATCAACAGCTTGGCCCGTTTGCCTTTCGCCTTTTGCTGTGCCTGATAAAAATGAATGGCCGCGTCAATTCGTCTTGCCAGTAATGGTGTGACTTTTTCACCATTCAGTAAGCCAGCGCCTAAAACCATCACGTAATCTTGATCGTATCGAGGATGGTTAAACTGGTACAGCAGCGAAATGGTCAAGAAGTTAAAGAAAACCAGAAAGAAATAACCCATAATTAAAGGCAAGCAACTCAAGAAGCCACTAAGCCACAGGGGAAGCTGTTGAGCGATAAAATGATCATAGACCAGATAGACCGTCAAAAAAATAGCTAACAACAAGGTTAACAAGTTTGCCAGGGAATGGGATTCTTTTTTCATCACCACGATGGCGTTCCAATAGAGAAAAATCAACAAGGCAGCAATTCCAAAAAACACAATGAGTAAAAAAGCAACTAAGACGACTGCCAATAAGCCCCCGACGATGATACTGGTGGTGGTAAAGATATTGTAAAGTAAATACCCACCGAACACGATGATGAAGAGATTGAATAAGAAGCCGTTGAGCAAACGTGCTTTGCTACGAAAATAAGATTGCAAAAAGAGCCCTAAAAAAAGTAGTGGAATCACAACAAAAAAAGAGCCTTTAGGAATTTCAATCGCTGCCAAATAGACAAATAGGCTAGCTAAAGACCAGATACAACAGAAAAAGAAAATATCCGGATCATCTGTTTTACGCCGCCAAAAATAGACTGTCAGATTTCCCACAATAAAAACAATGGCATAGATAATTTCCGGAATAAAGTTTGACATACCAGTGTCCCCCTAACAAATTCAAAAAAAGTAGTACTAAAGAATTTCGTTTCGTTATTATTTACTCCCTAGTATAGCAAATTTTAGCAGTTTTTCCTGAAAAATGAGTCAGACTACGAAAAGTTGTGGGATTAAGGTACAATAGAAGAAAGCCTGAAATACTTTGACGAAGGTCATGCCGGAAAAGCTAGCTGGGGGACTGAGGATGAGTGCTAGCAGCAAAACGGGAGGGGATGAGCAAAGTTGTTAGGAGGAGCTAAGATGAAGTTTGGTGAGGTTCAAAAGGTTCGCTTACCGGCCTTTACAGTAATTGGAAAATTAGGAGAAGGTTTGGCAACGGAGGGATCCTCTTGGGTACCGCCTTTGTGGGAAGCTGCCAATGCTCGTTTTGATGAACTGGGAGAGGTACTGGAGCCGGATATGTTGACAGATCTCCAGCTATGGGGAATGATGAGTGATACCACCGCTTGGTTACGACCTTGGCAAGAAGTTGGCTATTATTTGGCAGGCTTGGCCGTACCTAGTGATACTCCAACACCGGTGGACTGGTACCGTTGGGATATGCCAGCGATGGAGTATTTAATCGTCAAGACCAACAGTCAAGAGCTAAACACCATGACGGAAAAAATGCTAACAGAGATTCTTCCTCAACAAGGTGAAGAATTAGTAGCAGCGATTCAAGAATATTACGAACCGGACTTTGAAGCCGGGGAAGTCGTCTTGTATTTTCCAACAAAAATAATTACAGCCAAAGAAGACTGAGACGCTTTAAAGTTTCAGTCTTCTTTTTTAGAGATTCGGGTCTGATAAATGTAAGCTAGTAAAAGATGTAATTTAGCCCCAGACCAATCTGTCTCCGCTAAATCGCATCGTTATCACTGAGGCGGTGGGGGTGGTAACGCTAAAAAGATTACTAGACTTAAGATAAAGGTGACATCAGCGTGCATTAAAAAAACCGGGTAGCAAGGCCACCCGGTTTTTTGCATCTGACTTTTAGAATAAGTTAGTAAAGAAGTTTTTGATATTTCGCCCTAAAATCACAAAGAAATTGGCTTTTGCCACACTTTTAGCTACGATGATTTCTGAGCTATGGCTGGTATCATCGACATAACCCAACGTATCTTCGGCTAAGGCCACAGTGGCAGTTCCTAATTTGGTTCCTTTGTTGACTGGTGCTTCTAGTTCTTTGTCTTTGGCTTCTTTATTCAATTGGGGGGTGAGGGTTAATTTGGTCTTATCCATATCTTTGCGAACCCACAAAGTTACCGCATCTTTTAAGACGACTTTGGTAGTTAACTCTTCCCCATCTTTGACTGCAATGGTCCTCATATCTGGCAATTGGCTATCAGCAGGTAAGACTTCTTCTTGTTTCCAATTGGCATAAGTATAATCCATTAATTTGCTGGTTTCCACAAAGCGAGCGCTAGGATCAGATTCATGGTTGGTAGCATTGAGGACGACGGTGATAATCCGTTGCCCGTCTTTCACCATCGTTCCTACAAAACAGGCACCGGCTAAATCAGTGGTCCCAGTCTTCAAGCCATCGACGCCTTCTTTGTAGTTCAAAAAGCCAGGTAACATCCAGTTCCAGTTCACCATTTCTACTTGGGAAGTGGTCCCTTCACCAAAGACTTTTGTTGGTGTTTTGGAAGTTTCTAGGATTTCAGGAAAATCGGTAATTAGATGACGAGCCACGATGGCGACATCTTTGGCCGACATGAGGTTTTCATCTTTGCTAGAGGTGCCTGGATAAATATTGTCACCTAAGTAGCTATTGTTAAGCCCAGAAGCATTGACTAAAGTCGCATCGGTGATTCCCCAAGATTCGACTTTCGCCCGCATCAGATCAACAAACTCAGGCTCACTACCAGCAATTTTTTCGGCCAGCGCCACGATGGCGGCATTCCCAGAGGCGATGATACTGGCTTCAAAAAGCTCCTTAACCGTATAATCTTCGCCGGCATTTAACGCCACATTGGAAAGGTCAGGGGCGACACTCAAGGCAGCGACATCTTCGGAAATCGTTACGGGATCATCCCAATTCAGTTTGCCATCCTTGATTTGTTCCTCAACTAGGTAAAGACCGATTGTTTTGGTGATGGAAGCAATTCCCATCGGGGTATCCGCATCTTGATTGTAAAAGATTTTACCAGTTTCCGCATCAATAGCGATAGCTGCTTTGGCCGCCACTGAAAAATTACTTTCCGCCGCTTGAGCAGCAGATGAAAAACTTAGACCAGAAACAGCCAAAAGTAAGGCCATGATTGGCATTAAAAAACGACGAACACGATTTGTCATATTGAAGCTCCTATCTTTGTAAAAAGGTTTTTGTCATATTCAAAACCAAAGTTTAACAAAGATTTTAGTCAGTTTCAATCGTTGAAAGGTGAGTTTAATAAATTCTCACAGGAGGATTCAACTAACATGGACAGCTAAAACAAATCGATGCCAGCAAAAAGCTGCGTATTAGCAATCAAAAAACTGATCAAACATGATAGGATCGTTGATTAGGGCATTGTTCTGAGGAAATTTTGGGAATGCTTTGATAAAAGCTTTAATCATACAAGTCAGTTAATCTCTGGGCTGTCCAAATCAAGCATAACGCGGCTAGTTGCAGACTTTTAAGGAGTAGAGGGATAGGTAGGCTTAAGCTCATCTTAGTCTATAAAACCGGTGGATCTTGCTACCGGAGAATCCTTCAGGTAGTAGTGGGACTGATAACTCAATTTCTCGGGCGCTAAATTTCACCTTTTTCGTGATATCAAAATGACGGTATGATCCGCCACTTAATTTCTGATACAACAGCTTTTTGGAGTATAATTTTTTATAGGTTCTTTCTCTACAAAAAACTGCCCTATCAAATAGGGCAGTTTTGACTGAGTATTGTTCTGGAAGGTTAGTTAGTGACGTCGCTCACAGTCGTCCTTGATACGAACGGGTACTTTTTCCATCTGGTTTTCGGCGGAAATATATTGAACGACTGCAAAAGCCGAAACTCCTAAAATGACTAACAACGACAGCAAAGAAAACAAGGTAATTAAAGTCATAAACATAGCAAAAACCTCCTTTTTCGGTTTGTATATGCATACTTTAAACAATAGTAGATGACGAATTTGATTACAATTTAATTATAACAGTTATTTCACTTTGGCAAAAACAATATGCCTTCATTCTGCAGTGACTGGTGTGAGAGGATAGCTGGTACCATCTGTTTCATCATAAAAGGTCAGCTTGTCACCTTTTTTCTCAAAAATAATGTGGTAGCCCATTTTGTCCAAAAAAACCAGTCGGTGGGGGGACAATTCCACGATGGCGACAGGTTCCGGTCGATCTTGAAAAAGTAATTGGTATTCCGGAGTGACGGAGACGACGACTTCTGGTTGGCGATTATTTTTTTGATAGCGCCAGGTACCGACATAGTCATGATAATAATTGGTAATAGGTTGTTTTTTGTGTCTGACCACTAACGAACTCACCACCCCAGTAATTACCGAAATGCCCAACAGGATTGGAAATCGTTTTTTCAACTAACCACCTCAGTTCTTTTTTGAAAGTATAGCATAACAAAAATTCAAAGCCCTCGGTCTTAGGGTGGATTTTAACAAGTCTTTAGCTTTTTATGGTAGTATTTTGACAGGTGAATAAAATGAAATACGAAAATACGTTGACAGCCCACTTTATTATAAGAGAAAATCGCTTTATCGCCCGCTGTCGTCTAGCTGACGGCAAAGAAGTCGTGGTGCATGTGAAAAATACTGGACGAGGCAAGGAACTATTATTACCAGAAGCCTTGGTAGTGTTGCAATACTGCCCCAGTCCAACACGTAAGACGAGCTACGATTTATTAGCTGTTCAAAAAGGTCAGCAGTGGATCAACATTGATAGTCAGCTGCCGAATAAATTAGCTTTGGAAGGTTTGCTCAATCAGCGAATTGACTTACCGGGAGTAAGTGGCGACTTGACTTTAATTAAGCCGGAAGTCACCTTTGAACACTCTAAGTTCGATCTGTATTTTGAAACAGCTAGCAATCAACGGGGCTTTATCGAAGTCAAGGGGATGACCCTAGAGAATCAAGAAATTGGCGCTTTTCCGGATGCGCCGACGCTTCGGGGGCAAAAACATGTGCGGGAGTTGACGGATAGTCGTCAAGCCGGCTACCTTAGCTATGTCTTATTTGTTATCCAGTTTCAACAGGTACAACTGGCAACGATTCACACAGCGATGCAGCCAGCCCTGCGAGAAGCGGTAGCCAGGGCTCAAGTTAATGGGGTAGAAGTGCTGGCTTACAACTGTCAAGTCAGCCCAGAGGAAGTGATTATTGATCAAAAAATTCCTTTTGAGCTGGATTACCCCTTTGTTGACCCTAATGAACCCCCAGCTAGTACCCGCTAAAAGGACATCCGCTTGCTAACTAGTTAAAGAGAAGAGTATGTACGAGGAGGGAAAGGAACATGTTAAATTTAGGTGTAATTGGGACCAATTGGATCAGCCATCAGTTTGTTGCAGCTGCGATTGCCAGCAAAGAGTATCGTTTGACGGGAGTGTATTCCCGCAAAGAGGCCACTGCTCAAAAATTTGGGGAAAAGTATGAAGGAGACATTCGCTATTATACGGATATGACACAGTTTTTAGCGGATCCCGCGATTCAGGTATTGTATATTGCCTCCCCCAATAGCTTGCACTATGCACAAGCAAAAGCCGCGATTTTGGCTGGCAAACACGTCATCGTGGAAAAACCAGCTTTTTCGACGCCGACTGAAATGGCAGATATTATCGAATGTGCCAATCAAAAAGGGGTCTTTTATTTTGAAGCAGCACGGAATCTTCACGAAAAGGCTTTTCAAAAAATTGCCGACTTTTTACCGTTACCCGATCAGATTTTAGGGGCGAACTTTACGTACATGAAGTATTCCTCTCGTTACGACGCTGTTTTAGCCGGGGGGGAACCGAATATTTTCTCACCACATTTTTCGGGGGGCTCGGTGCAAGACTTAGGGGTTTATCCACTTTACGCGGCGCTGGGATGGTTTGGAATGCCACAATCCGTCCATTACTTTGCTCGTAAAATCGCAACAGGCGTCGATGGGATGGGGACGATTATTTTACGCTATGATTCTTTTGACGTTACCATCCAACAAGGAAAAATTGCTGATTCTTTTTTACCATCAGAAATTTACTTAACAGATGGCACTTTGCTATTAAGTGGTATCAATGCTTTCGATTCAGTCGTGTTTTATCAACGAAAAACCGGCGAAAAGCAAGTCATCCCCGTGACAGCCTTGTCAAATCCGATGATTGAAGAAGCGAGCGCCTTTGCCAACATCATGAAAAATCCTACCAATCCTCAGTTGGGCCTGCAATACGAGGAATGGGTGGAGCTTTCCCGCAATATCAATCAAGTCATCTATAAATTACGTCAACAAGCCGGTGTGGTGTTTGACGCCGATTTAAAAACATCAGAAAATGAGGTCGACCATGATTCAAACTAACCTGCCTGAAAGTTGGCAAAAACGCTGGCGCGAAACCTTTACGACAGCTACCGAGATTCAAGAAGCCGTCTATCTTCCTTTACAAGAAGGCAAAAATGTCGTGGGAATTTCTCCAACAGGAAGCGGTAAAACCATCGCTTACTTGTTGCCATTGCTGCAAAAAGTGGCTAAAGGAGCAGGGTCACAGCTATTAATCGTAACTTCATCGCAAGAATTGGCTATGCAAGTAGCCGCGGTGGCGCGTACTTGGGGAGGGGATTTAGGCCTTCAGACAGCCACGGTTATCGGTGGTGCCAATCAAAAACGGCAGCAGGAAAAGCTGAAAACCCATCCAGAAATTATCGTTGGTACCCCTGGACGCCTGGTGGAATTAATGGATAATCGCAAGTTGAAAGCCCATCAAATTCGTTTTACAGTGCTAGATGAAGCCGATCAATTATTAGGATTGGCTGCTAAACCTTTGTTGTTGCGCTTAGTCAAACATCTGCCCCGTACTGGTCAATTAAGCTTTTTCTCGGCTACCGCTGACGCTGCGTTGGCAGAGATTGAAACATTGACAGCGCATCAATTAGAAGTGGTGGATGTGACAGCGACTGATACTAGCAAGGGGGAGGTCAAACATTGTTACTTAGTTTGGCCACAGCGTAAGAAAATCGATGCCCTCCGTCGGGTCTTAAATCAAAAAAATCAACGCTGTTTGATCTTCTTCAATGAACTAGCGGATTTAGGTGCAGCAGAAGAAAAATTATTGTTTCATGGCTTACCAGTAGCCTCCTTGGCATCCGATCAAGGCAAGCTTTTGCGAAAACATTCCTTGACGGCTTTTCGGGAAGGAAAAGTTAGCGGTCTTTTGACTACAGATGTCGCCGCTCGTGGGTTGGATATTGAAGGATTAGATTTGGTGGTGAACGAAAGTATCCCTGTAGATGCCGCTAGTTATCTCCACCGTTCGGGTCGCGTGGGACGGATGGGTCGCAAGGGCTTGGTGGTCACCGTGATTGCCGAGTATCAACAAAAGGCATTACAAAAACTGGTAAAACATACGGGTATCCAGTTGCAAGAAATTTATTTGTACGAAGGTCGCTTTCAAATGGAGGCACCGGTCAAAGAAAAAGCCATGCCTACTGAAACTCACCATGAAGCAAAACCTTCGCAACCTAAACAAGCCGGTATTACCAAAAGACAAACTACGCCTGAACTGAAAGAGAAAGCTTTACACACTGAAGGGCCAACGACCAAGCCTCGACGATCGAAAAATCGTATCAAAAAACAAAAAGATAAAGGAAAAAGACGCAAATAAGCGTCTTTTTTTTGCGATTATCAGGAAATTCTCATTTGTGTAGACGTTATCAAAACTTAAAATAGCGCTACTGTGTAAAAAAATGGCAGTTGTCTTTCTATGGCAGACAAGGTATGATAAAATTACTGTGTAATAATGAAATTTCCATGAAGGAGACCAGCATGAATTCAAGGAAAGAAGAAATTCTCCATACGTTGGAGATGCGTAAACAAGGAATGACGGCGGTACAATTAGCGGAAATGTTGACGATTGACCGTAGCAATGTTAGCCGATATCTCAATGAGCTCGCCAAAGAAAAGCGCGTACGTAAAATTAATGGCCGGCCGGTGATCTATGAACCTCTGACGGAAGAAGAAGTTCACGTGGATACCTCTTCTGCTGTTTCTTTTGATTCCTTAGTGGGAGTGGAAGGTTCTCTCAAAGTTGCCATCCAACAGGCGAAAGCTGCCATTTTATATCCACCACGAGGCCTACATACCATCGTTTTTGGGGAAACGGGGACAGGGAAATCCTTGTTTGCGGAATGTATGTATCAGTTTGCTTTAGACTCCCATACGATCGCGTCAGATGCCCCCTTCGTTTCCTTTAACTGTGCGGATTATGCCCAAAATCCGCAATTGTTATTCGGTCATATCTTTGGGATTAAAAAAGGTGCTTATACGGGGGCCGAAGCTGACAATCCGGGATTGATTGCCAAGGCCGATGGGGGGATTTTGTTTCTTGATGAAATCCACCGCCTGCCACCAGAAGGGCAAGAGATGCTCTTTACCTTCATTGATAAAGGCGTTTACCGACCTTTAGGTGAAAGTGTCGAGACATATGAAGCTTCCGTACAAATCATTGGAGCCACCACGGAATCTTCAGATAATTTTTTGACCACCTTTAATCGCCGGATTCCCGTGTCCATCACCATGCCTAGCTTGTCAGAACGTTCGTTAGATGAGCGCTATGAAATTATCACTTTATTTATCAAGCAAGAAGCCAACCGCTTGATTCAACGGATTGAAGTGGAAAAAGCCGCGATTTTGTCTTTTATGCTCTATGATGCGGAAGGAAATATTGGACAGGTTAAGCGGGATTTGAAATTGGTGTGTGCAAAAGCCTTTCTTCATTATCGAACTCACAAACAGCAGAGTTTGCTAATCAGAAAAGAAGACTGCTCTTTACAAGTCCAAAAAGGTCTTTTAAAAGTCAAAGAAGTCTCCGATCGACTGGATCAGTTTTTAGAAGGTAAAGGTGAATATTTAAGCTTTGAACCAGGGGAGGCCGAAGTCGTTTGGTCCCATGATCCTGAGCGCAATATGCAAGTCTACAATGCCATTGAAGCCAAAGTTTCTGATTTAGCCGAAACAGGAGTGACCACCATCGACTTGGAAAAGTTGATCATGAAAGACGTGGACGCTTATTTTGAAACGTATGTGGAACAATTAGCCGAACATTCGATTCACAAAGATTTACTACCACCAGATTTATGGCGTCTTACCAACAAACTCTATGATACAGCGGAAAAACGCTTGGATCGGAAATTCAATGAAAAAGCGCGTTTTGCGTTTGCCTTGCACTTACAAAGCACTATTGAGCGTCTCCACGAAGGGCATCCTATCGTTCATCCGGATCTCAACAACGTCCGTAAGCATTTGAAAAAAGAATTTCAAGTGGCACTAGATCTTTCTTCTATTATAGAAGAAGAATGCCAAGTCGAAATTCCCTTTGATGAAATTGGCTTTATCAGTATGTTTCTTTCGATTCAAGTTTGTGATACTGGCAAGCCCATGACAGAAGGCGTTTCGGTAGTGGTATTGATGCATGGCAAGGCCACTGCCACTAGCATGTTGGAGGCAGCCCAGGAACTGTTAGGTACTAAAAGTGGGCATGGGATGAATATGCGCTTAGATATGGAAGTCCAAGAGATGTACCGTCAGCTATTAGAGCACGTCTTAGCCAATAAAGACAAACTGAAAAATGGCCTCTTATTATTGACGGATATGGGTTCTTTAAATTCGTTTGCGGATCTGATTTTTAAAGAAACCGGTATTCGGACAAAGGCTATTTCTATGACTAGCACCATGATTGTTGTTGAAGCCTTGCGCATGGCGGATATCGGTCGCAGCTTGGAAGACATTTATCAAAATATTATGCAATCCTTCCGTTCCATCATTCGAGACAATAGCCATGTACCGGTTTCTGAGAATAAGCTGAAAAAAGCGGTCGTGGTGACTTGTTTCACTGGTGAAGGGGTTGCAAATAAGCTTTATCAGCGAATTGAACCCATTGTCGATCAACAAGCTGTTGAAATTATCCAGATGCAATTTATTGAGCGGCAGGTTTTTATCCAGCATATTGATTCATTGATGGAAGAATACGAAATCAAAGCCATCTGCGGGACCGTGGAAATTGAGTATCAGAACATTCCCTTCTTTTCCGCCTACGAAGTCTTTGACAATGAACGATTAAAAGTCTTGCAACGGGTGATTTCAGATGAAGTACCGATGAAAAAAATTATCGCCTCATTAGAAAACACCTTGACGGAAGTTCCGGACGTTTCGGGATTATTGATCAAATTACAACGAGCATTGCGCACGATTCAGGAGCAAATGCACGCAGTGGTGGAACCTAGTGTGGAAGCCGGCATTTTAGTCCATATCGCCTTTTTGGTAGATGGTATCCTGAAAGGGGAAGCTACCCGGACGTTCCAAGAGCTACCAGCTTTTGTCAAAAAATATCGTCTTGAAAATGATTTAGTCACCACGAATTTGATGCCTTTGGAAAAAGATTATCAAATGCAGTTACCAGAAGATGAAATTGCCTTTTTGACGCAGATGCTTTTGGAAAATAAATTGCAATCACCTTTTAAATTTACACAGAATATTAGTGTGTAAGCGAAAAAGCAGTAGTGTGTGTTCGAACGATCTAGAGCAAAACCTTGATTTTACAAGGTTTTGCTCTTTTTTTAAGAAAAAGTAAAGTTGGCACGCTTCTTGCATTATAGTTAAGTGTAAAATAAATGAGAAAGAGGTGAGGCGAATGGCAAAGAAAACAATTATGTTGGTTTGTTCTGCCGGGATGAGTACCAGTTTGTTGGTAACAAAGATGCAAAAAGCTGCTGAAGCAAAAGGAATGGAAGCGGATATTTTTGCAGTATCAGCATCTGATGCGGATAACAGCTTGGAAGAAAAAGATGTCAATGTATTGCTTTTAGGCCCGCAAGTCCGCTTTATGAAAGCTCAGTTTGAGCAAAAGCTGGCGCCTAAAGGAATTCCATTGGATGTCATCAACATGGCTGATTATGGCATGATGAACGGCGAAAAAGTTTTGGAACAAGCTGAAAAATTGATGGGGGAATAACCAACTCATCAGCACAAATCGTTGGCTAGCTAAAAACCGTCAGCGAGAATTATTTAAGGAGGAAGTCACGTGGAAGATCAACCAAATTTGGAAGCCATCATGGGTCTCATCATGTATGGGGGTAACGCAAAAAGTGATGCTATGGAGGCTATCCAAGCAGCTAAACAAGGAGATTTCGAGTTGGCCGATCAAAAAATTGCCGATGCTGAAAAATCTTTGACCGAAGCGCACCATGCCCAAACAGGGATGTTGACGCAAGAAGCACAAGGGGACCATGTCCAAGTGACCTTATTGACTGTTCATAGTCAAGACCATTTGATGACGGCTATTGCCTTTACTGATTTGGCAAAAGAAATCATCGCCTTGTACCGTCGCATCGACGCTGAGTAAACCTCAGCTTTGGTGCCATAGCAAAAATGTGTGCGCTTTACCGGAGGACACGCTTGTTGGTTCGCGTGTGTTCCTAAAAATTGATATGAAGGAATTCTTTCATATAAAATGGTTTTTCATAATTAGGAGGGAAAAAAATGAACGGATTAACAGCCTGGATGGAGAAACACATCCTCCCGGTAGCTGCGAAAATCGGTGCACAAAAACACTTAGTTGCACTGCGTGACGCATTTATCGGAACAATGCCAGCAACAATGGCCGGTGCGGTCGCCGTAATGATCAATGCTATTATTCGAGATTTGCCAACTCAGTTTATCGATGGGTATGACGGAAATACAATTCCTGTCATTCGTGAAATCATCGGGGTCAATGGCTATGTATGGAACGGTACTTTAGCCGTTGCTGGTATCATCTTCGCCTTTTCTTGGGGCTTCAACTTGGCTCGTGCCTACAAGGTCAATGACTTGGCCGGTGGTATCGTAGCGATTGCCGCTTTCTTGCAAGGTGTACAATTCTCTGTTGGCGCAACTGTGAATGTTCCTAAAGGGACTTTGACACAAGATGCTTTAGATGCATTAGCAGCAGGCGATGGTACTGGTTCTGTCATCGGTTCATCAACTGTGACTGATGCAGTAACTGGTCAAGTTTCTGAATTTGACACCATCACCAACAATGCTTGGGGTTGGTTGAAACTGGATCACTTGAATGCCAATGGTTACTTCACCATCATGATCATGGGTGCGATTGCAGTTATTATCTATGCAAAATTGATGCAAAAGAACATCACCATCAAATTGCCAGATTCAGTTCCTCCAGCAGTATCCAACGCCTTCGCGGCAATCTTGCCAGCAGCGATTGGGTTGTATGTAGTTGCGATTATCAACTTTGTTGTTGGTAAAGTAACCAATGGCCAATTGTTGATTGACTTGATTCAAGAATACATTGCGAAACCATTCTTAGGGGTATCCCAAGGTTTCGGTATCTTGGTTGTCGTTCAGTTGATGATCCAAGTATTATGGTTCTTCGGTATTCACGGGACCAACGTTATGTCTCCAGTATTGGAAAGTGTTTGGGGTGTTGCCCAACTTAAAAACGTCAACATCTTCCAAAATGGTTACAACGGCAAAACTGGTGTCGATGCGGTCTTGGATGCAGTGAAAGATGGCGAAGCTTACAACTGGGTGCGTGGTTCCTTTGACGTATACACCATGTTTGGTGGTTCCGGTGGTACCATCGTCTTGTTGATTGCGATCTTCTTGTTCTCAAAACGTGCCGACTACTTGACTGTTGCAAAACTGTCTGTCGGACCTGGTATCTTCAATATCAATGAACCAGTTATGTTTGGTATGCCAATCGTATTGAATGCGATCTTCTTTATCCCATTCATCGTAGCACCAATCGTAACAACTTTGATCGGTTATGTAGCAACTGTCTCTGGTTTCGTCGCTCCAGTATCACAACAAGTTGTATGGGTAGTGCCACCAATCTTGATGTCCTTCCTTGCAACTATGGACTGGAAAGCACCAATCGTAACCTTAATCTGTATGGTTGTTGCCTTCTTCATCTGGTTGCCATTCGTCTTGGCAGCAAACAAAATGGATCCTTCATTAGGTGAAGAAAACTAAGAGTATGACGAACTAAAGAAACTACCACCGCTTCTAAAGAGGTGGCGGTGGTTTCTTTTTCTTTTAAGTGCAAAAGTTCGTTTCATAGAGTCAATGGTGTATAATTGTACATAGGGTCGATGATTGTAATGGTCGTCGCCAAACTATGATTTTCAACTTTAGGAGGAACAGATTATGATTTCAATCGCAAGTGCTATGCAACAAACAGAAATTCAAAACTTATTAAATGAGTATAATGGTGGCGACTTCACTTACACGTTTAAAGAAAAACAAGGCATCAAGATGATTTTTGAAGTGACCGGTGATCCGACAGAAGCTGCAGCAGCGGCTAAAAAATTGATCAAAGCACAACCTTGGGGCTCTGTGTTGTACTTCCAAGCAGCTGCTATCTAATTTATTTTTGATAGCGTACCAAATAGAAATGAGGAAAAATCACTATGGATAAATATGGATTGGCTTTCATCGCGATTGGTTTACTGGTGATGGTCTCCAGTATGAATCCCAACAATGCCAATTGGAATTGGAATTGGATCTCGGTGGCAATCACATTGTTCATCGTTGGTGGGGTACTCTTTCGCAAAGGAATTAAAAACAACAAGTTAAAAGGAGGCAACGACAAAGATGATCATCGAGAAAGAACTTAAGATGCCCGCTAAGGCGTTTTACGATAAGATTATCGACTCAGTTATTTTTGATATTCGGACCGTTACCGGTGAAGACATCAAACGTAGCCGCCTAAAAAACTACGAATACGTCAAACAGTTTTCTAAACTTAACCGGGCGAAAATTTTGATTCAGGAAGTCGAGGAAAATAAGATTTACCAATTTAAAACCTCGACGACCAAAAACGATTTTGTCGTACGTTATGAAATCGAGGACCTAGGTGGCGACCGCTGCAAAGTCCATTACGAAGAAACGATGAAATCCTTTGGGTTTATGCAACAGATGAACGATATGGTAATGGGGATCGTCATCGGTTTCTTTAAGAAGCGAAACTTTAAAAAAATGATGACTATGATCGAAAAATCCTATTCATAAGAGTAGCCGGTAGCTTTTGACTCATCCTTGATGGGCCAAAGCCATGCCGGCTCTTGTTTTGAACAAACTTAAATGAGGTGACAGACGTGTCTGATGTAAAAGAAATGACTTTAGCTGATGTGGATCAGATGATGGCACTGGTGCACTACGCTTTTCAATGGGAGTTGTCTGAAAAGAATCGCCAACGTTTTCAGATGTTAGCGGAAAACTCCTGGAATTTTGGTTCCTTTGATGACAAAGGCCAATTGGCTAGTCAAGTGATGGCCACCCCTTTTTCTGTGGATTTGTTCGGAGATACCCATCTGATGGTAGGCGTTGGTTTTGTAGCTAGCTATCCGGAATACCGCAGTCAGGGGCGGATTGACCAAATTATGACACAACTTTTGGCGACAGCTCGCGAGCGAGGGGCCAATTTATCCTATTTAGCCCCTTTTTCTTATCCTTTTTATCGCCGCTATGGTTATGAGTTGATTTTTGAACGGGCGGTCTATGATGTACCAGCAAACCAATGGCCAGATTCGGCAAAAGTACCAGGGACGTTGCGGCGCCTTGATTGGCAAGAGGCCAAACCCATCATCTCAGAACTATTTCCAAAAGCTCAACGCCATCATCAAGGTGGGGTGCAACGGGACAGCTGGTGGCTAGACTTTAAGTTTCCACTACGTAAGGATTATCAGTATGCAATCTATTACGATGCAAATGGAAATCCTCAAGGTTACTTGGTCTATCTTTTGCAACCAGGCCTGATGACCATTGCTGAATGGACTTGGTTAAGTGGTGAGGCCTTTCGGGGATTAAATCGATTTGTAGCCTCCCATAGTGGCTCTGTTGCCCGAATTTTTTATGAGATGGGATATGATGGGAAAAATCTCCAATTTTTGACCCAGGTTCCCTTACAGGATTTTCGGGTGCGTCCAGAAATGATGGCCCGAGTGGTGGACGTAGCAAGTTTTCTAAAAGATACGAAAAAAGTGGCTGACTTACCAGCAAGTTTGGCACTGGAAATCGTTGAAGATCGCTATGCTCCATGGAATAACGGTCTTTTTGAACTTCAAAAGGGCGAGCAGGGCGTAACAATTGCTAAAGTTGCTACGACTCAGCTTCCTAAAGTGAGTTTGACTATCCAACGCTTCAGCCAATTATTTATGGGATACTTAACCCCAGAAACGCTGGCTTTTCACGATTTAATCGAGGTAGATAAAAAAACTTTAAAAAGTTTGAAGGCCATTCTGCCAGACCAAAAACCAATTTTGGAAGATTATTTTTAAAAATGAAAAACCGCTAGTCAGAAAATCCTGATTAGCGGTTTTTTCAACAAATCAAAAAACTTCCACCTGCAAAAAGCAAGGTGGAAGTGGGAAGTTTTAAAATTAACAGGTTACTGAGGAGTATTGATAGTTGTTCGAACAAATTTAAAGCGGATTGATTTTGTAGCAGGTGTTTTTGTTTCATCACAGTTGACTTCTCGTTCTTTTAAGGCAGATTTAACAACTGCTTCCCGTGATTGTTTGTATTGATTCATGCGTCGAGCAAGAATTTCTTCTTTACGCTGCTTCATAGCGATCCCTCCTAAATTGTTTGTTATTTCTATAGTGGTATTCTAGCACCTATTCAATGGTGGGTCTAGTGCCTAGATTGTGTATTTTCTAACGATAAATAGCTGTTTTGTTACTGGAAAATTCAAAAAAACGAGCCTTACGTCTTTGTAGCGAGAGGCTATGACGTATTTTTTTTCACAAGCAATCAAAAGAAAATTTTTTTCATTTAAAAAAAGTATAAGTTAATGGAATAGACCGTTATTTACAGCCGTCAGCTTGGTTGTGACCAGATTGGTTCGTGGTAACTTCGTGGGAGGATTTTAAGCAAAAGAGGAGCAGGGGGGATATAAAGACTAACAGGCTAATCATCTTGTCGGGTTGCCTGGCTTGATTTTGAAATCGCAGCAGAAATAGCTGTTTACTATTTGGTAAAGGTCTAGTTATCATTGTATAAATTACTGTCAGTAAACTAAAATTGCAACCAAGTGGTCTAGCTAAAATAGCGATAGACCGCGTGATTGCAACAATTTTATCCAGACTGTATAATCAAGAAAGAAAACGTTCCCTGCCGGAATCGAACCAGCAACTAATCCTTAGGAGGGATTTGTTATATCCATTTAACTAAGGGAACAAGGATAAGGTATGGTTTATTTTAACCTTGTTAATGGGGAGTTTCAAGTAGTAGCCGTGGTTTTCCTAGTTTTGCTAGGCAAAAAGCTTGACTAATGCTGGGTGGGAACTACTTTTAGAGAGTGTAGGAGGAAAGAAAATGGTAAAACGATTGATTAGTGCAACCCCTAGTGAAGTCGCACAGATGACTGGGGCCGAACTGAAACAGTCCATCAAAGCCAGTGAAGGCCGGACGATTTGTGTTGAAAATGTGGTAGGAACGATGCCACAAGTCGGTGATTTGACTAATGCGGAAGTGGCAAAAGCTTTTGGCGCGGATCTAATCTTATTGAATGGGTTTGATTGTTTCCATCCAGTGGTTATGGGAGTACCTGGAGTATCTTTCGAGCGGGTAATGGACGAATCCGCTAAAATTGAAAACCCAATTCCAATATTGAAAAAACTTACCGGTCGACCAATTGGGATTAATTTGGAACCAATTCCAGACGACTTAGATTTGATGAGTGAACAAGTGGTCATCTCCAAAGGGCGGACGAGTTCGGTGGAAACCATCAAGCAGGCAGAAGCAATGGGAGTCGATTTCATCTGTTTTACTGGCAACCCAGGGACGGGCGTGACCAATGCAGCGATTGCTGACGCTGTGAAGATTGCAAAAGAACATTTTTCCGGCTTAATTATCGCTGGTAAGATGCACAGTGCAGGCTCCGACGAACCAGTGGTTACTAAAGAAGCGATTGCTGCTTATGCAGAGGCTGGGGCAGATATTTTGTTGATGCCAGCAGTGGGAACAATTCAAGGCTTTTTGGAACAAGATTTAATCGAAGCTGTCAAATTTGCTAAAGCGCGGGATTTGCTTACCATGACAGCCATTGGCACGAGCCAGGAAAGTGCTCGTCCAGAAACCTTGCGTCAAATCGCTTTGACTGGAAAAACTTGTGGTGTCGATATCCAACACATTGGCGATGCCGGCTATGGTGGATTAGCACCGGTGGAAAATATTTTTGAAACCTCGATTGCAATTCGAGGGATGCGTCATACCTTGTATCGTTGTGGACAATCAATCAATCGTTAATTTGCGGATTGAGGATATTAGTAAAAGGCTGTTTAGAGATGGTGCTATCTCTAAACAGCCTTTTTTTAATCCAAATCGCTCCATTTGTGTAGGGTATGGAAGGCGACGTGTCGAATTTCGTCGTAATGAATTTTTTCTTCGGCGATATAGATGCCTAGTTCGTCATAGCCACGGATTTTGCCGACAATATCTGGTGAATAGCCACCTTCTGGATCGACTTCTTCTTTTTGAAGAGCAATGACCCGATCTTTAATCTGGGCTTCTCTCAAAAGTGCGCCGATTTCTTCGGTAGTCATCATTGGTTTGGCCGGCCAAGTCAGGGCGCGTTCTTTTTTTTCAAGGGCCAACTGACTGGTGTGTTCGGAAAGGTAGAAACCGTTCCATTTAAGTTTTTTGCGATCTTGGTAAGGGTGTAATTCGTTTGTCATAAGCCATCTAATCCTCCTGCACCACCAGCATGTCCGCCGACTAAATGGGAGCGGGCAATGCTACGGGCGCCATCTAATTTACTTGTTGCGTGGACGATTGCGGTAAAGCCATATTTACTACGGATTTTGTCGATGATTTGATCCAAGCGCTGATCGGCTGCCGCTTTTTCGGGAGTTTCAAACAGACTCAGTTGGCGACTATTAGTGAAAAGTAGTTGCGAATAACTGATGCCCACATGGCGCACGACTTGTCCGCGATAATACTTGCGAAAAAGTTGAAGACAGTAGGCGGTTAGTTTTTTGGTGCTATCCGTAGCAGGGATCTTCATCTGATGAGAAAACCCACCTCTGGTCTCTCCTTGGGCGACACCGATGAACAAGCTGATACACTGGGTGAGGCAGCCATGGCGACGAATGCGAGTGGCAACTTGTTCAGCCATTTCTTTGACGACAATTTCGATTTCTTGTTGTTTGACGTAATTTTTGGGGAGAACTTGGCTATTGCCGTAAGATTTTTCCTGCACCACGGGACTTTTTTCTGACAAAATCGTTCGATCGATTCCATTGGCATGGTAATAGTATTGTTGACCCATGACGCCAAAACGCTGGCGTAGGAGTTCAGGATCAGTATGGGCCAGCTGGTAGATACTATCGATGCCCATCTGATAAAAATTTTGGGTCATGCGCCGGCCGATGCCCCAAAAGTCCTGCATGTTAGGGATTTTCCAGATGGTTTCAGGAATGGTTTGATAGGTCCACTGGGCTTGATAGTTGTCATTGTGTTTGGCGGCATTGTCCAAGGCGAGTTTGGCCAGAAGAGGATTATCGCCAATCCCGACTGTCAAGACTAACCCTAGTTTTTCCAAGACTTCTTCTTGAATCCGCCGGGCCAAGAGGTGACGTTTTTGACTACGACTCAAGGTGGAATCAGGGAAAAAGAGATTCAATGAGGCAGTCACGTCTAGAATGGATTCATCGATGGAATAAATCAGCAAATCTTCGTCAGCAACATAGTTACGAAAAATAGCGTTGAATTTAACATTTTCCTGGATGTATAGGTTCATGCGTGGAGAGACTTTGATCAAGTCAGGGTGGGCGGGTAGATTATCGGCTCGCGTGACATTTGTGATGCCGAGTGTTTTTTTTGCCATGGGGGAAGAGGCTAGAATGAGACCGTTTCCGGTGTTGTCGGCCGTACTCATGACGACAAGGAGAGTCGTCAGGGGATCCAATCCTCGCAGGGCACACTCCACGGTAGCATAAAAGGATTTAACATCGATAAATAAAATATCGCGGACAGGTTCGGTGGCATAATCAAATCCTCGCTGCATCAATCAGACACCTCCTTTCGATCTAAAATACCCTCGGGAGCAACTCACTAGTTAAGGGTGACTTCGTGAGTAACGCCTTTCTTTTATTATAAGAACATATGTTTGCATTTGTAAAGCGAACAGTAGCTAAAAATTGTAAAGTTAATTTATGACACTCTAAAATCGGTAAGGCGCTAGCTAAAGTAGACGACTAACTGAAAAAGAATTTGTCATTACTGCATTATTTTAACGGTCACTATCTAGATCTATTAGCCAACCGTCAAGGGTTCTTTAGTGATTGGCACTTCTCCAGCTACCTGGGGGCTGTTCCAGAAGGTTTATCTATTTTTTAGTCAGGCAGTTTTGCTAAATCGGTCAATTTTTAAGCAATCGTTTTACTTTATCGATAAATGTAAGCGTGTTAAACTTTAAATACGGTATAACTTATCGTATTTAAACTGGCAAGGAGCTTTGTCTAGTTATTTAGCTAGGACAAAGCATCAACAATAGGAGGGAATCGTTTATGACAAAAGCAGGCAAGAAAGTATTGGCAGAGTTGACTGGAGCAAATGCTGTAGGACCTTTTGTTTCTGTGATGCTCAACACCCATGTGGCCCACCAGGATGTGGAGAAGGACCAAATCAAGTTCAAGAATTTTGCCAAAGAAGCCAAAAAACGTTTTGAAAAGAAATATCCCGACAAGAATTGGAATACCTACCAGGAAAAAATTGATGCTATTTTGGCAGATCAGTCCTTTTGGCGTAGTGGTCAAACTAGCGTAGCGATCTTTTTATCTGAAGAACAAACCGTGGTGCATCGTATGAATATTCCCATCGATGACCAATACTATGTCGGGGATATGCCTTACTTGTTAGGTGTTATCAAAAATGGACAGTTTAACTATACTTACTATCTTTTGGCTTTGAACCGCGATTCCTTGAAACTTTATTTTGTCGACAATCAACAAGTAACGCCAGTCGAGCTTCCGGAAGGGGCGCCAGTGGATGTGCCGACAGCTTTAGGAGAAGAGCTGACTGGTGGTAGTTTGAATTATCGTACCCTAGGGAGTCTATCTGGTTCTAATAAAGAAGGGGTTGCCTATCATGGGGTGAGCGCCAAAGACGAAGAAGTGGCAATCGACTGGAAAAACTATTATCAAGCAGTGGATATCTTCTTACGTGAGGACTTTGACAATCCAGAAAACTACCCCTTGTACTTGTTTGCTTTGCCAGAAAATCAGACAATGTTCAAAAAATATGCCAAAGTACCATTCTTCAGTAGTGAGGTTGCCATCAGTGCTTCTCCGGCCTCTTTGAGTACTCAAGACATCGCAGCTCAAATTGGTGAAGTAGCTAAGCAACGGGCAGAAAAAGAAATCGCAGCCTATCAAAAGCTGATGGATAAGAAATTTATGGACCAATTGGTGGATATCGTACCTGCTGCCAAAGAGGGACGGATTTCCCATCTCTTTATCGCTACCAGTAATTTGGTGGACGGCTTTGGGGAAGACCCTGATACTGAGTATGATCGACGCCAAGTATTGAATACGATGGCAGACTATGTGGTGAAAAACGGCGGTGAAGTCTTTATTCTTGACCAAGCTGATGCGCCAGATGAAAAGAGTCTCGTAGCCATCTTGCGTTATTAAAACTTAAGATTTGAAATCCCTTCCCATCAGTCTTTTTTCTGATGAGGGGGGATTTTTCTTCACTTTTGTTAAAAAGATTAGGTAATAATTGCAAACTATGTTACAATACAAATTGTAGTTTTAGTGAAGGGCTTTTATGGTTTGTTTCCATAGTTAAACATCCCCATTGACACCCGATACATGAAATTGCGCAAAACAAATTGTGGGCAAACCCCACACAGGAGGATATTTAATATGCAAACAGGTACTGTAAAATGGTTCAACGCTGACAAAGGTTTCGGTTTCATCACTGCAGAAGACGGCAACGACGTATTCGTTCACTTCTCTGCAATCCAAGGTGACGGCTTCAAAACATTAGAAGAAGGTCAAACAGTGACTTTCGACGTTGAAGACGGCCAACGTGGCCCTCAAGCAACAAACGTTGTTAAAGGCTAATCCATTTTAAAACAACGAGCCTGACGGGATTCCCGTCAGGCTTTTTTTAATAGCTAAAGGTAGGGTGTCAAAAGTACAAGACAAAATGATTGAAAAACTAAATCCCATATCTTATCTAAAAAAGCTCAATCAAGGAGGAGACCAGACCTAAAACGATAGGAAGGCTGCTTTTCTCCTATAGTTTACTTAAAGGTGCTTATATTTAGAAAAGTACTTTTGACACTCTAACCAATAAAGAGCGTATAAAAGTTAAACATCAAAATGACTTTGATCTCAGCAGGGAGGCACTGGACGTTTGGTTGCCCCAAGTGTTGCCGTTGTAGTATAATTTTTCTCGATGCAATAGAGAGGATGACAAAGATGGCTCATGAGGCAATTTACGCGGTGGTGGATATTGAAACTACCGGTACCGATCCGAAAACTGATCGAATTATCCAGATTGGCTGTGTCTTGATTCAAAATGGCCAAGTGATCAATCGTTTTGCCACTGATGTCAATCCGGGAAAACGAATTTCAAAACAAATCCAAAATTTGACCAAAATTAGCAATAGTCAAGTACAAAAGGCTCCCTATTTTGAAGATATTGCGCCAACTATTGCCAATTTGTTGGCGGATACGATTTTTGTTGCCCATAATATTTATTTTGACTATCAATTTTTAAATCACGAATTTCGGCGGTGCCAGGTACCGGAGATGACGATTCCGGGGATTGACACGGTGGAACTGGCACAAGTCTTTCTGCCCACCGCCACGAGTTTTCGTTTGGGTGATTTGGCTGAAAATCTCGGTTTACACCACGACAATCCACATCAAGCAGATAGTGATGCGGAAGTGACTGCCGCGCTATTGCTGTATATTCAGCAAATTATGCGGGAGTTGCCTTTAGTGACGATGGAAAGAATCGCTAATCTTGCTGATATGATGGGGATGCAGACGGGGATGTTTATCCGCAAAAACCTCATGGAGATGCGCCGGAAAAATCCTCCCTTGGCAGACAATTTGCTGATAGTTGACGGGATTGCACTACGAAAAAAAACCTTGCCCTTGTTTGAAAAAAATCTTTATGAGAGTATCTATCCTTTGAAAAAGAAGGCAAAGGAACAGCTTTTTAACGGACAATTACACTTTTATAAAGAACAGGCGCGGCTGATGAATTTGGTTTATCGTCATTTTTCTGACAGTCAATCGGAGGGGTTGCCGACTACGAAAGATTTGTTTATTGAAGCAGCGACAGGGATGGGAAAAACCATCGGCTACTTATTGCCGGCGGCTTATCTAGCCACACCGGAGGAACCGCTGATTGTCAGTACTGCCTCTTTATTATTGCAAGATCAGTTGGTCCAAAAAGATTTGCCACTTATCAATCGAGTGCTACCGCAACCGTTAGTGGCCACCGTGATCAAAGGGCAACGGCATTATTTGGATTTGGCACGTTTTGCTATTTCCTTGCAAATGCCGCCACAGCAAAAACAATACCGCTTGTATCAAATGGCGACGCTGGTTTGGCTAACAAAGACGGTCACCGGTGACTTTGACGAGTTAAATTTGCTTCGATTAGACCATCCTTTTTTCCAAGATTGTGGGCATCGAGGGACGGTTTTATTAGATTCGGAAAATCCTTTCTATCCTCATGATTTTCTGCGCTTTTTGCATAAACGCATGAGTCAAAGCAACCTATTGATTGTCAACCATGCTTTTTTGGCGCGGGAATCTTTGCGAGAACGCCCGCAGCTGCCTAAAAGTCGCTTTTTATTGATTGATGAAGCCCATCATTTGCCTGATATTTGTGAACAGGCTGGTCGACAGCAAGTTTCCACGTTTCGTTTTCGTAAACAAGTCGGGGGGTTGACCTCAGAGACGGGGTTATTTACCCAGCTAATGCAGCTTTTTCAAGGAGAACCTCAATTTATTAGTCAGCTAGAATTGTATTTGCAAGAACTGACAGCTTTGGTGGAGATGCAAGAAATCTTAGTGACCCATTTGTTGAAGACAGAAGGGACGGACTGCCCACAAGAACAAATCGTGACTAAAGAAGAGCTGGACAGCTTTGATTTAGCCCCTCGGAAAGCACAAGCCAAGTTGCTCTTGTATTACGAAGAAGCAGAACAAATTGCGCAATCTTTGCGGCAACAAGTCCAGTCCTGGATTAATCGTTGGCTGCCGTCTGAAACAGTGCTCTTGGAAAGCCTGTTGGATTTATTAGCGGAAGTTTCGGCAGAAGGAGAAATTTTGACTCGATGGTTTACCCAGTGGCAAAAAGAATTGGTGCACTGGTTAGTTCCCCATAGCAATCAAATAACTGCGGTTTTTCAATTGACGGATTTCGCAGCACCGTTATTGCCAAAAACGAAGTGGTATTCTCGTTATGATAAGATTCTCTACCTTGGTGGTACCTTGAAAATCGGTGGGAATCGCCATTATTTCCCGACTCGCTTGGGAATTCCTGAAGCACCGGTAAAAATTATCCAAGCACCTTTTGATTACCCGAAACAGACCCGGGTGATTTTACCGGATAAAGGGATTGCCATTCATGAATTGCCTCCTCAAGAATATGCTGATCAACTGGCTCAGTACATTGAGGAAATTGTCACCCCGGTGGCTAAACCGATTCTCGTGTTGTTTACTTCCCACGATACGTTGCAAAGAGTCTATGAACGGCTGCATATGAAGTTCTTGGCTGCCGGAAGGGAGATTTTAGCGCAAGGTGTTGGGGGCAGTCGCGAAAAATTGCTGCGCCGGTTTAGTCTTTCAAAAGACAGTATCTTATTTGGAGCGGATAGTTTTTGGGAAGGTGTCGACTTGCCTGGAGAACGATTAGAGGTTTTGATTGTTACGCGCTTGCCTTTTACCAATCCCAAACGTCCATTGGTGGCCGCCCGTAACCAATATTTGAAAGAGCAAGGTTTGGATCCTTTTAGCGAAGAAGCAATCCCTCAAGCGGCTTTACGTCTGCGTCAGGCTTATGGACGTTTGGTCCGAAGTACGGAGGATCGGGGGCTGATGATCGTCTTGGATCGTCGGCTAGTGACGACGAAGTATGGTCGCAAATTGGCTCAGGCCTTCCCGAGAAAGGTACCGCTAATGCAACTTTCCCCCGTTGCATTAAAAGCGGAAATGACCCGCTTTTTAAGAAATCCTACAAATGATGAAAAAGATGATTAATTATTCAAAAAAATCTGCTATAATGAAAAAAACTTACGAGAAAACGGTTGAAGCTGAATTATTCTAACTAAATGTTCGGATTTCCCTGCTTGTAGGTAGTCAGGAGTGCAAGTATTATGGAGGAGACAAAACAAAGCCATCGTCTAGAGTGGATTTTGATGGGAGTTGCTGTTTTTTTGATCGCGGTCTTGATTGGTTTTTCGGTATTGATGTACCGCAGCCAGCGACCGATGGCACAAGCCCAAGAAGAAGCAACGGAATTAGCCCAAAAATATACCGACTTAGCTACCGTTGATAATTTTTACTGGTTTACAAGAGAAGAAACTTATTTCAGTCTGACTGGGAAGGATAAAAAAGGCGATGAGATCGCGGTGATTCTCCCTAAAGAAGGCAACAAGATTAAAGTTTTGAAGCAAGCAGATGGCATCACTGAAACGCAAGCTTTGCGTAAAACTGCCGAAGCCTATCCAGATGACTATGTTACCAATGCCCGCTTAGGAATGTTCCAAGAAAAACCGGTGTGGGAAGTGGCGACCACCACTGAAAATGATGAAGTTGGTTATGTATTGTTATCCTTTGCTGATGGCAAAGAAATTAAAAGAATTCATGGGATTTAACGAAACTTGTAAAGCTAGTTTACTTTATTGAAAAGAATCCAAGCTAAGACCGCTGAGAGTTTCAACGGTAAGTGGGAGATTCAAGATTTTCAATGGTTGCTGATTGGTTACAAGTTTGGGGTTTGGATAAATAAAAGGGAAGCGGGGATGTTTTTATGAAATTATCACAACGGGCACAAAAGCTTGAACCATCCGTAACTTTGGCGGCAGCTGCCAAAGCCAAACAACTAAAGTCTGAAGGCTATGACGTACTGAGTTTGACAGTGGGAGAGCCTGATTTTCCGACACCAGTGAATATTCAGGAAGCGGCGGTTACTTCCATCCATAGCGGGGAAGCTAGTTTTTATACCCAAGCAGCCGGGATTCCTGAACTGCGCCGGGCAGTCGTGGATTATATGAAAAAGTACTATGGTGTGGATTATCAAGTGGAAGAAACCATCGTTACCGATGGGGCTAAATTTGCACTTTATGCGTTGTTTCAAGCAATTTTGGATGCCGGTGATGAAGTCATCATCCCTGTTCCTTATTGGGTAAGCTATGCGGAACAAATCAAACTAGCTGAAGGAGTACCGGTTTTTGTCGAAGGGCAAATGGCCAATGACTTCAAAGTCACTCCAGAGCAGTTGGAAGCAGCTCGTAGTGAGAAAACTGTTGCGATTTTGTTAAATTCACCTTCAAATCCAACAGGGATGATTTACACTAAAGAAGAACTCCGAGCCATTGGAGAATGGGCGGTAGAACACGGTATTTTGATTGTTGCGGATGATATTTACGGTCGTTTGGTTTATAACGGCAATCATTTCACGCCAATGGCTTCCATCAGTAAAGCCATTCGTAAAAATACGTTAGTCATCAATGGCGTATCAAAAACGTATTCAATGACTGGCTGGCGGATCGGTTTTGCGATTGGTAACAAGGAAATCATTGCTGCAATGGCCAAAATCACTTCACAGTCCACCAGCAATCCGACTGCTGCCAGTCAATACGCTGCTTTAGAGGCCTTGACAGGAGAACAAGATTCCGTTGAAGAAATGCGATTGGCCTTTGAAGACCGCTTAAATAAATTATATCCACTTGTAGCAGCGATTCCTGGAGTCAAGTTGACCAAACCACAAGGCGCATTTTATCTTTTCCCAAATGTCGCAGGGACGATGGCCTTGTGTGGGTATGATAATGTGACGACTTTTGTCAATGATTTACTGGAAGAAGCCCACGTTGCTACGGTAACCGGGGCTGGTTTTGGATCACCAGAAAACTTGCGCATCAGCTATGCCGCTGATTGGGATACGTTAGAAGAAGCTGTGAAGCGCATCACGGCCTTCGTTGAGAAAAAACGCATCAAATAAGCGAAAGTGGCGTTAGCCTTCCTGTTAAAAGACTCGAAAAGTTGGGTGATCTTGCAAGTTGCAGCAAACTTGTCAGGAACTTCTGCTTTTACGAGTCTTTTGGCATGAAAAGGGTCGCTGTTTTTTTTCACGGAGTAGGGAAAAGCGCCAAATTTGGTGAGATTTTTTTCAGAAGTCACTAAATAAAACGGTTGGTTGTTGAAAATTCAGCGGTAAACGATTAAAATCAGTTTTGATAACAAAAAGACGGGAGAGACAACTGTGGAACAAATTCAAATTATTGATGCGAAAAACCACGTGGGCCAAACAGTTCAAATTGGTGCTTGGGTGGCTAACAAACGCTCCAGTGGTAAAATCGCATTTTTACAGCTACGAGACGGAACCGCTTATTTTCAAGGGGTCGTCGTTAAAAGCGAAGTACCAGAAGAGGTCTTCCAATTGGCGAAAAACCTTAACCAAGAAACCGCCGTTATGATTACCGGTGAGATTCGCGAAGATAGTCGCTCAAAATTTGGCTATGAAATCGGCATTTCTGGTATCGAAGTGGTAGGAGAAAGTCATGATTATCCCATCACACCAAAAGAACACGGCACAGACTTTTTGATGGATCACCGTCATTTGTGGCTGCGTTCTTCCAAACAACACGCAATCATGCGAATCCGCAACGAGTTGATTCGGGCGACTTACGAATTTTTCAACAATAATGGCTTTGTGAAGATTGATCCACCAATTCTAACTGGTTCTGCGCCAGAGGGGACGACGGATTTGTTCGAGACCAACTACTTTGATCAAAAAGCCTATTTGTCTCAATCCGGCCAATTGTACATGGAAGCCGCTGCGATGGCCTTTGGAAAAGTCTTCTCCTTTGGGCCTACTTTCCGAGCAGAAAAATCCAAAACCCGCCGTCACTTGATCGAATTTTGGATGATTGAACCGGAAATGGCCTTTACGCATCAAGAAGAAAGCTTGGAAGTCCAAGAACAATACGTTGCCTTTTTGGTGCAAAGCGTCTTAGACAACTGTGATTACGCCTTGCATGTCTTAGGTCGAGATCGGGAAGTCTTGGAAAAATATACCAAATTGCCTTATCCACGGATTTCTTATGATGATGCGGTGGCCTTGTTACAAAAAAATGGGTTTGATGATATTCAATGGGGGGATGACTTTGGCTCACCTCATGAAACGTTTATCGCCAATTCCTTTGACCAACCCGTCTTCATTTTGAACTATCCAAAAGCGATCAAACCATTTTACATGAAACCTCACCCAACTCGGGATGATGTTGTCATCTGCGCCGATATGATTGCACCAGAAGGCTATGGTGAAATCATCGGGGGCAGCGAACGGGCGACGGATTACGAATACTTATTGGAAGAAATTCGTAACCATGGTTTGGATGAAAATGAATATTCTTGGTACCTTGACTTGCGAAAATATGGTTCTGTGCCTCACGCTGGTTTTGGTTTGGGCTTAGAACGAACAGTCACTTGGTTAGCGGGAATTGAACACGTCAGAGAAGCAATTCCGTTTCCGCGTTTGCTAAACCGGATTTATCCATAAATAAAACGCTTTGACAGTGGGTTTCCTCTTTAAGAGGGCGCCCACTGTTTTTTTGACGAGAAAGGTGAAATTTAGCGACCTGGAAACTGAGTTGTCAGTCCCACTACAGCCCGGGGAGATTCTCCGGAAGTAAGACCAACCGACTCTCTGAGGTTTTCAGTAAATTGTTTATGAAATTTTAAAGAGTGGTCATTCTTTTAAAAAGTACCAAACCTAGTTTCTTACTTGTTGTTGCCATTAATGCGGCAAAGCACCAGAGAAAAAGCAAGGATTTCGTAAAGAAGACGGACAGATAGCGACTTTTATTGTATACTAGGTTGTATTGAAAAGTTGAGAGTAGCAGGAGTGAAGTAGGGTTATGGAAAAAGTGATCCACCGAGTAAGTACGTTATTGATTTTGTTTACGATTGGAGTTTCCAATAGTATTTGGTTATTGGGCATCAGTCATCCGTTGATTGATCCGTTTTTTAGTGATTTTGCTTATTGGTTAGGTGGCCTGATGATAGTGGTTATCTTGCTAAATATCAAAAAGCTGACTCGTGGTGACTGGGTGTTCTTAGGGTTAGCCCTTGCTGATTCCATCATGAATATTTTCACCGCTGACTATCGCAATGCGGCAACCCTTGATATGTCCATTATTCCGGCAGTGATTTTTCTGTTTGTGTTGGCTTGTCGCTTAGTCCCTTTTGACAAAGTGGATAAAAGCTTAATGCTAGCGATAAATGTTATCATCTTATTGTTGATGCTTTTCCGCTTATTTAAACACTTGATTAATGCCGGCTTGATTGGTAACTTCTTTACATTAGACAATTCCTTGATTCAGATTTGGATCAATGTCAATGTCATTGGTGCAGTAATCATGTTTTCAAGTATTCTTTCGGTGCTGATGATTCGCTCTTTGGAATTAAAAGGCGGTAAAATTTGGCAAAGCTTGTTGTATTTGCTAGGATTGGTTGGAACCTGGGGCTGTCAATCGCGGACCTCCTTTTTAGTCTTAGCGGCGTTTATCTTCTTAGATTTGGTCTTGCCAAAACAATTTTTAGAAAAACACCGCTTTTGGTTGTGGGGCTTTCCATTATTGTTTTTGCTAGCACCTTTTGTAACCTGGTTTATTGCCAAATCACCTTCCATGAACCTTTTTACTGATCGTGAAAATATTTGGCATGCTTTTTTCCAACAATGGTTACCAAGCAAACGAGCAATTTTTACTGGACAGAAGCCATTTCTTTACGGGCCGCACCTGTTTAGTACTCATAATAGTTATTTGTACTTATTGTGTAATTTTGGAGTTATTGGCTATGTTTTCTTGAGTTCCGGTTTGAGTTATACTATTTTAAAATTAAGAAACAAAATGGCGACTCTTTCTCATGAACAGATCAGCTGTCTAATTGCCTTTTTCCTAGCTTTAGCATATGGCTTTATGGAAGATAGTTTGATGGTGATTCAATGGGTACCAATCATGTTTTGCTTTTTGGGCTTGGCGGTTGCTCCAGCTACAAAAAAAGTGCAGTGATGGTGAAGAGTAGCGCTAAATCAGATGTTTAGGACTGTTAAGATGGATAAAATTCTTATTAGTATTGTGACTTATAATAGCAAAGATATCTTCCAAACCTTAGACCGTCTGGCTGCCGAAGTAATCCCTAGTGGTGACTTTCAAGTGGTGGTTTATGACAATGGTTCCGAGGCGGAGTATCGTCAAAAAATCGCATCCTATCCCTTTGTGACCTTGCTAGCTGCTGAGCAAAATCAAGGCTTTGGCTATGGGCACAATCAAGTATTATTACCTGCGAAAAATCGCTATGCTATCATCTGCAATCCCGACATTTTGGTGACAAAAGCCGATGTGGATGTGATGATTGCAAAGATGAAGCAACAAGAAGTGGCGGCGGTTTGTCCCAAAGTTTTGAACTTGGATGGGAGCACCCAACATTTAGTACGCCATCGGTTAGCGGTCTTTGACTACTTTTTACGCTTTGTTTCCATTCGTTTTCTAAACCGTTTGTTTGATAAACGGTTGGCGGATTTTGAGTGCCGTGATTTACCTACAGACCGGGACAGCTTTATTAAGATGGGCTCTGGTTGCTTTATGTTGGTAGATGTGGCGAAGTTTAAAGCCATCGATGGTTTTGATGAGCGCTTCTTTATGTATTTTGAGGACAATGATTTGTGCTTGCGCTTTGGTAAAGCCGGTGAGCAGATTTTATATACGCCAGAAGCTCAAGTGACTCATTTGTATGGGAAAGGGGCCCATAAAAGTTTCCGGTTGTTTCGGATTTTCATTCAATCCATGGGCAAGTTTTTCAGCAAATGGGGATGGAGGTTTTTCTAATGGCTCGTCTTATGATAGTGGTGGTCTTGTACCGGCAACGGTGGCAGGAGTCACCACTTTTACCTATTTTAGAGGACTTTTTAGCGACTCAGGAGGCCAGGGTGCTACTCTATGACAATAGTCCTCAGCCACAACAGCATCCGTTTTTTGATTTGGCGCATGTATTGTATCACCATGATGCTACCAATCCGGGCTTGGCTTCAGCCTACAATTTTGCATTTGCGCAAATGCGTAAAACAGGTTGCGATCGTCTGCTGTTACTAGATCAAGATACCCAGTTGACGAAAAGCTATATGGAGGAAGTAGCGACATTTTCCTTCACCGATGAGATTCCGGTAGTAGTGCCACGTTTGTTTAGTGGTCAGCGACAGTTATCACCTCTGGCCGCTGGAGAATATATCGATCGGTATTCAAAACCGATTGGCTCTGGGGTCCAGTATCAGCGTGTGATGGCTGTAAACTCTGGTTGTGGAATCGCCTTGGCCTATTTGGAGGAAATTGGCGGTTTCAATGAAGCTTTCCCGCTGGATTTTCTTGATCATTGGTTTTTCTGGCGGTTGTTTCAAGCTGGCAAGGCTGTGGCCGTGTCTCAGGAAAAAATGACTCATGACCTTTCCGTGTTGTATTATCAACAAGTTAGCACTTCCCGGTACCAATCAATCCTAGCAGGAGAAACTTTATTTTATCAACAATATGATCGGGAGCTACTGCCACGACACCGTCAGCAACTCTTACGTCGCTGGATGAAGCAATTTTTGACGGTGAAAAATCGTCAAATTTGGCGCCTTACCTGGCAAGCGTATCGACAGTTAAAGGAGGAACAGCCGTGATTTCCGTGTGCATGGCGACGTTTAATGGCGAGAAATATCTAGAGGCTCAGATTGATTCCATCCTGAAGCAATTGCAACCCACCGATGAACTCATCGTATCAGATGACGGCTCAACTGATACCACCTTGCAACTTTTACAAAACTATCAAGCAGCTGATTTGCGCGTTCGGCTGGTGGCAGGACCGAAAAAAGGCTTGATTCGCAACTTTGAAAATGCCATTAAGCAGGCGCGAGGAGAAATTATTTTTTTAGCAGACCAAGATGATGTTTGGTTACCTGAGAAAGTCGCTGCGATGGTGGCGGTGTTTAGGGAGCAGCCGCAAGTTCAAGTAGTGATTGGTGATTTGACGGTAACGGATGTTGAGTTGCATCCCCTTGAGCCTTCTTTTTTTCAGATGAAGCAAGTTAAAACGGGTTTTTGGCGCAATATCTGGAAAAATGGCTATATTGGTGCCGGTATGGCCTTTCGAAGTCAGCTGAAAGAAAAGATTCTACCGTTTCCTGAAAAGCTGCCGATGCATGATATGTGGATTGGCTTGCTGGCTGAGCCGGACATTGTCTTACTTCAGCGACCGTTAACCTTATACCGGCGACATGGTGACAATGCCAGTGAGTTACAAACCACTACCAGTTTACGACAAAAAATCTCTTGGCGATTTCATTTGATTTTGGCTTTAGCTAGACGGAAAAAACGCTGGTAGCAGTGCAAACAAATTTTGAGCTTGCAAAAAGATTGGCTATCGAGAAAAGGGAAGCTACGGGTTTCATCTTTCTTAATAGCTATTTTTATGAGATAATGTTGGATGTGTGAAGGCAAAAATCAGGTGATAACAGTGACGAGTAGTGTATGTCACTTCACTATTGAAAGACGGTCTTTGTAAATAACCCAATAAGGAGTTTTTTTATGAAAGGCATTATTTTAGCAGGCGGCTCAGGGACGCGCCTGTATCCATTGACCAAAGCAACATCAAAGCAGTTGATGCCGATTTATGACAAGCCAATGATCTATTACCCGTTGTCCGTGCTGATGTTGGCAGGGATTCGGGAAATCTTGATCATCTCAACTCCACAGGATACGCCGCGTTTTGAAGAGTTATTCGGCGATGGGAGCGACTTAGGCTTGACTATTGAGTATGCGGTCCAGCCGAGTCCCGATGGCTTAGCCCAGGCTTTTTTGATTGGTGAAGACTTTATCGGTGAGGATAGTGTCTGCCTTATTCTAGGAGACAATGTCTATTATGGTGGTGGCTTATCGAAAATGTTGCAACGAGCAGCGGCCAAAGAGCATGGGGCGACGATTTTTGGCTACCATGTCAATGATCCAGAACGCTTTGGCGTGGTGGAGTTTGATGATGAGATGCATGCCGTTTCCATTGAAGAAAAACCAACGATTCCAAAATCCAATTATGCTGTGACTGGTTTGTATTTTTATGACAATCAAGTAGTGGAGATTGCCAAACAAATCCAACCTTCATCACGGGGTGAGTTGGAGATTACCGATGTCAACCAAGCCTATTTGGAGCGCGGAGAATTAGCGGTAGAGGTGATGGGCCGGGGATTTGCCTGGTTAGATACGGGTACCCATGAATCATTACTGGAAGCGTCTAGTTTTATCGCTACCATCGAAGGACGCCAAAATTTGAAAGTTGCTTGTTTGGAAGAAATCGCCTACCGGATGGGTTACATCGATCGAGAGAAGCTGATTGCTTTGGCGCAACCTTTGAAAAAAAATCAATACGGGCAGTATTTGCTTCGTTTAGTAGGAGAGTTATAAATCATGGGACAAATTACAAAAATTGCTACGACCTTAACGGATGCGTATATCGTGGAACCGGCTGTCTATGGCGACCACCGAGGCTTCTTTATGGAAAGTTATTCCGAAGCTGATTTTCAAAAAGCTGGTTTGGATTATCATTTTGTACAAGACAATCATTCCCTTTCGACGCAACCGGGCGTGCTACGGGGATTGCATTTTCAACGGGGACAAGCCGCTCAAACCAAGCTAGTTCGAGCAGTAACGGGAGCCTTATTAGATGTGATTGTAGATTTGCGCAAAGGTAGCCCCACCTATGGCCAATGGGAAAGCTTTATCCTATCCGCTAGCAACCAGCGGCAATTATTGGTACCCAAAGGTTTTGCCCATGGCTTTCTGACTTTGACCCCAGACGTGCATTTTTTGTATAAATGTGATAACTATTACGATGCTGACGCGGACGGCGGAATTGCTTTTGATGATCCGACTTTGGCGGTGAACTGGCAACTGAATGGAACGAAAGCCATTCTTTCGGAAAAAGATCGCCACCACCCAAGCTTTAAAGAATTTGAAAGTCATAATCCATTTGTCTATGGCGAAATCTAAGGATGCCGAACTTTGAAAAAATAGAAAATGCTTTGAAGGAGTTTTAACATGAAAAACATTATCGTAACAGGTGGTGCCGGTTTTATTGGTTCCAACTTTGTTCATTATGTGGTGAAACATCAGCCCGAGGTTCACGTGACGGTCTTGGATAAACTAACCTATGCCGGCAATCGCGCCAATTTAGCTGGGCTGCCAGAAGATCGGGTAGAATTGGTCGTGGGGGATATTGCTGACAGCCAATTGGTCAATCAATTAGTAGCCAAAGCAGATGCTGTCGTCCACTATGCGGCTGAATCCCATAACGATAATTCCCTGAAAGATCCCTCACCGTTTATCCAAACAAATTTGGTAGGGACTTATACACTACTGGAAGCTTGTCGTTTACATGGGGTACGGTTCCATCATGTATCAACAGATGAAGTTTATGGTGACTTACCGTTGCGAGAAGATTTGCCTGGTCATGGAGAAGGCGTGGGGGAAAAATTCACAGACCAAAGCCCTTATAACCCTTCAAGTCCCTATTCCGCTTCTAAAGCTGGTTCAGACTTACTGGTTCGAGCATGGGTACGTTCTTTTGGCTTGCAGGCGACGATTTCAAACTGCTCCAATAACTACGGACCTTACCAACACATTGAAAAATTTATTCCACGGCAAATTACTAATATTCTAAGTGGGAATCGTCCAAAATTGTATGGTGATGGTAAAAATGTCCGTGACTGGATTCATACCGAGGACCATTCAGCCGCAGTTTGGCTGATTTTGACAAAAGGCCACATTGGGGAAACTTACTTGATTGGTGCAAATGGTGAGAAAAATAATAAAGAAGTCTTGGAAGATATTTTGACCTTGATGGGACAAGACCCTCATGATTATGATCATGTGAAGGATCGACCAGGGCATGATTTACGCTATGCCATCGATGCGACGAAATTGGAAACCGAGTTGGGTTGGCGGCCACAGTTTACTAATTTTGAAGAAGGCTTGGCCCACACGATTCAATGGTACACAGACAATCAAGCCTGGTGGCAAGCAGAAAAAGCAGCTGTTGAAGCGAAATACGCAGAAAATGGCCAATGATTCTTGGAAAAGGCAGGAGCTTCCTGCCTTTTTCTGAGGGTGAAAGTTTCAGGGAAAAGGCTACATACTAATGCTGGAGGGAAATAACGATGATCTTAATTACTGGTGGCAATGGCCAACTGGGCACTGAATTGCGAAAACTCTTGGATGAACAAGGGGTGGACTATCTTTCCACGGATGCCAAGGAATTGGATATTACCGATGGGGAACAAACGATGGCTTATATTACCAAAGTGAAGCCTTCAGTAATTTACCACTGTGCGGCGTATACTGCGGTGGATAAGGCAGAGGATGAAGCAAAAGATTTAGATGAAGAAATCAATGGGACTGGAACGCAAAATGTAGCGAATGCTTGTCAAGCGGTGGGGGCGACATTGGTCTATATTAGTACTGACTATGTCTTTGATGGCCGTCTAAAAGAAGGCGCCTACCCTGAAGATGCGAAACCCAATCCGCTAAATGAATATGGGCGGACAAAACTATTAGGCGAGGAAATCGTGGCAAAAACGCTAACTAAGTATTATATAATCCGGACTTCTTGGGTCTTCGGCAATTACGGACACAATTTTGTCTTTACGATGCAAAAATTAGCCGAGAGTCATCCTCGATTGACGGTTGTTGATGACCAAATCGGCCGACCAACTTGGACGAGAACGTTGGCGGAGTTTATGACTTTTGTCATCCGCGAAAAAGCGCCTTATGGCATCTATCATTTGGCCAATGAAGGACAATGTAGTTGGTATCAGTTTGCCAAAGAGATTTTGAAAGGGCGCTCGGTGGAGATTGCACCAGTGACTTCTGCTGAATACCCCCAAAAAGCCCAACGTCCACAGTATTCGGTACTTGATTTATCAAAAGCCCATGGGTTAGGTTTTACGATTCCCACTTGGCAAGAAGCGCTAGCTCAGATGTTAGCCCAAGGTCAACAGCTTAAGGATTAATCAAGAGCAGTTGAGTCTGACGCTTTTGTCCGGTATAATCGTTTCTATAACAATTGTAAAAATACGTCTTGCAGCTGACTATTGTTGTTAGGCGAGGGTGTATTTTTCAATTATGAGCAGGAGAACAGCATGTTTGAAAGAAAAAATCTAATCTTATTAAGAGAATTGGTTCGAACCGATTTTAAACTTCGCTACCAAGGAAGTGTGATTGGCTATATCTGGTCGGTCCTAAAGCCGTTAATGTTATTTGCTGTCATGTATGTCGTCTTTATTAAATTTTTGCGTTTTGGTGCGGATGTGCCTCATTTTGCAATCGCCTTGTTGTTGGGGATGGTTTTATGGAATTTTTTTGTGGAAACCACCAATCTGGGGATGATGTCCATTGTTAGTCGGGGAGACTTGATTCGCAAGCTGAGTTTTCCGACTGAAATCATCGTCGTGTCAATCTCTTTGAACGCTTTGATTAATCTTTTAATCAGTCTCGTGATTGTCTTGTTCTTTGGCTTGATTAACGGAGTAGAAATCTCTGGATGGGCTATTTTATCTCCATTGTTGTTGCTTGAGTTGTACGCTTTTTCTCTCGGAGTCGCCTTTATCTTAGCGACAATTTATGTGCGTTTCCGTGATTTGGGGCCGATTTGGGAAGTTATCATCCAAGTGGGCATGTACGGTACACCATTGATTTATCCGGTTAGCATGGTTTTAGCCCAAAGCGAAGTAATTGCTAAGTTGTTATTGTTCAATCCGATGGCGCAAATCATTCAAGATTTACGTTACCTCTTAACCAGCCCTGCCAATTTGACTATCTGGCAATTAGTGGACCAAAAATGGCTAGTAGTTATTCCTTACTTGTTGCCATGGCTCTTTTTAGTGGTGGGCTATCGTTACTTTAAAAAACATGCCAAAAAATTTGCGGAGATTATCTGATGAAAGAAACAGCAGTCAGTATCAAAAATATAACTAAATCATTTAAACTTCCCACTGAGAACACCAACAGCTTGAAGCGTTTGATCATCAATTTTTTCAAAGGAATCAAAGGCTATCGGGAACAAGAAGTGCTACGAGGGATATCCTTTGATGTTTATAAAGGAGATTTCTTTGGCATTGTCGGCCGTAATGGCAGTGGTAAATCCACGTTGCTCAAGATTATTAGCCAAATTTATTGGCCGGAAGCGGGAACGGTGACCATCGATGGCCGCCTGGTCTCGTTTATCGAACTCGGTGTCGGCTTCAATCCTGAGTTAACCGGTCGGGAAAATGTTTATTTAAACGGTGCCATGTTGGGTTTCTCGGAAAAAGAAATCGACGTGATGTACGATGATATCGTGGAATTTGCCGAACTTTCGGCTTTTATGAATCAAAAATTGAAGAACTATTCTAGTGGAATGCAGGTGCGTTTAGCCTTTTCTGTCGCTATCCAAGCCAAGAGTGATATTTTGGTTTTAGATGAAGTGTTGGCGGTGGGGGATGAAGCCTTCCAACGCAAGTGTAATGATTATTTTATGCAGGCGCGGGCAGACAATAAAACGATTATTTTGGTAACCCATTCCATGGATGCTGTCCGGAAATACTGCAATCGTGCCGTGATGATTGATAACGGCCTCGTGAAAGTCTTGGGCACACCTGATGAAGTGGCTAACCAGTATTCCTTGGACAATGTCATGAACTCCGGTGCTCAGGTATTAGCGGAGACTGAAAAAGAAACCGACCGGAAAACCCAAGCCATTGAAAATGTCCAAATCACGATGGGTACCCCGGAAATCTTAGGGGCAACTGATCGGACTGTCGAATTTGAAATCAGTTATGATGTAAATGAAGATTTAGGTACTTATATTGCCTTTTCCCTGACTGATATTGATCGTAACATGTGGATGTATAACGACAACTCCCTTGATCAAGCTACAAAAGGAGTGGGGCATAAGGTCATGCGGTATCGGTGCCGTCTGGATCATATCAACCAGTGTAAATTGGCCTTGATTGTCTCGGTGCGAGACTTGGAGCATCGGCCGTTAGCCTTCAATCGTCCGGACAATTCACCGGTGATCATCTTATCACCGGAGGAAGACTTAAATGAGAGTCGAAGGGATGCGGCAACCGGCGTCTTGACTGCCAATGGTACCTGGGAAGTACAACAATAGCAATCGGTCTTTTTGACGCTTAACCAGGAGTGTCCCAAAAAATTATTAACAGCTAAAGAGGGAGTCTATGGAACCAACTGTTTCTGTCATTGTGACTTGTTACAATCATGAGCGTTATATCAAACAATGCTTGCTGAGCATCTTTCACCAAAGCTACTCGAACATTGCCTTGACGGTAATTGACGATGGCTCACAGGATACCTCTGCGGCGATCATCCAAGAAGTTCTTGGCGGATCGCCTTTTTCTGATACAGCGTTTTTGCGTCAAGAAAATGCTGGTGTCTGCGTCGCACGTAATCGTGGGTTGGAAGCAGCTAGCGGAGATTTTGTGTTATTTGTCGATAGTGACAACTATCTACCAACTGATTATATCGAAAAAATAGTCAACCATGCCCAAGAGCGCCAAGCCGACATCGTCTATGGGAATCTGTGGGATTTTACTGAAAATCAACCTTATGTCAAGAGTCGCCCCTTTCAATTGACCGCTTTGTTGGAAAATAATTATATCGACAATTGCTCGTTGTTACGGCGAAGCAAAATTGGTGAGGCCCGGTATGATTTGGCCTTAAATCGTAAGTTTTTAGAGGATTGGGATTTCTTGTTAAATCTGATCTTAAACCAGCAGATGGTAGCCAGTTATGCAGAAGACGTCCGGTTAAATTATCGCATCTTGGCGGATTCGACCTCGCGGCGGGATAATCATACCCAGCGGGCGGCTTTTTATGATGTCTACTTCTATATTTTAGCAAAACATGTATCTCATTATTCAGACGAAGTATTTCAAGCAATCACAAACAATACGATGATTTTGGAAGATCGCTTAGGGGATTTGACTGACCATTTGGCCAAACTAACGAATTATATTCAAGTGTTAGAAAATGGTCCGGAAGACTATCAAGCGCGAATGCGTCGTCTGACTAGTGAAGTGGCAATTTTACAACGAGAAAAAGAAGAATTGCTTCATTCCCGTTCCTATCGATTGGGTAACGGCCTAATCCGACCGCTTAAAGGTGGGGTCAGGTTAGTACGCAATCCCCGGTTAGCTAAGCCGTTGGTGAAACGGGTTCTGGCTAAAGGAAAACGGACGCTTAAAAAACTGCCAGCACCGACGCGTTATCTCTACCGTCCGTATCGCTGGCTCCAACGAAAAGAAAATAACTATCTCAATCCGAAACGGCAATTGATCTATGTGATTTACGAGGACCAACCTGCCTTACAAACTTATAAAAAGCTTTTTCTCGCTAGCTTGGCTCCTTTGTGCCAGGAAGTTTTAATCGTCGTCAACGGTCGGTTGGATTCGGCTGATATTCAGGAACTTGAAAACTATGGTGAAGTTTTTTGTCGGGAAAATAGCGGCTACGACACAGCAGCATTTCGAGCGGGTCTTTTGAAACTGGGACGGGAGCGCTTGGAAGCTTGGGACCAATTGCTCTTGGTGAATGATACCAATATCGGTCCTTTTGCAGACTTTGAAAAGACTTTTAAAAAAATGGCAGCAAAACGATTGGATTTCTGGGGGATCTCCTATGGTGAAGAGCAACCAGATATTACTGGGGTCAATCCTTATGGCTACATTCCCTTACATCTACAGTCCTACTTTTTGGTGATCGAAAAAAGCTTGCTCCAAAGTGATAGCTTTTGGCAGTATTGGCAACAATTGACCGACACTGATTCACGAGAAAAAGCGATCGGTTACCATGAGACGGTCTTCACCCGCCATTTTACCGATTTAGGATTTAAATCAGCTGCTTTGTTAGATCACAATGGGGATAGTGCCATGTATATTCATCCTTTGACCATGGTGAAAAAAGGCATTCCTTTGGTGAAATTCAGTGCCTTTACTAATGATTCTGATGATAAGTTTTTGTGGCAAGGGCTTAAACGCAAATCAGAAATTCCAGCATTGCTACGTTATATCAAAGAAGAAACAACATTTCCGATGACTGTAATTGAAGAAGTGCAAGCAGTTATCAAAAAGAAGGACCAACGACGGGAAGTGCTGATCATCGATGGAGTCGAAAACCGGATTCCTCAGTGCACGCGCTATCGGGTGTTAAATAAAGCCCAACAGCTGCGTTCCTTGGGCTACCCGGTGAAAGTTGTGGATCAGTCCCAATTTCGTTTGTCAGATGCCCAGCAGGCTCAGGTGATTATTATCTATCGCTGTAGCATCACTCCGCTGTTAACAGAACTGGTTTCAGTGGCCCACCACTTTGGTCGCAACGTCTTGTATGATATTGATGATTTGGTGATCGATCCGAAATACACTGACCAATTGGCTTATACGAAAGGGCTGTCTCCAAGTGCGAAGGCGGATTATGATGAAAATGTTAGAAGTTACGGTGAGATGCTTGCTCTATGTGACGGGGCTATCACCACGACAGCGCGTTTGCAGACAGAGTTGAGCCATTATCGCACCCCAGTCTTGATGAATCGCAACTTGGCCTCAGCTGAGTTGGTGACCCTCAGTGAAGGCGTGGAACATCAGTATCCTGCTCAGGATGAAAAAGTACGGATTGGTTATTTTTCTGGCTCCATCACCCACAATGAAAACTTTGAATTGGTGAAACCAGCCTTGGTGAAATTGATGGGGGAAATTCCAACAGTCGAACTTCATATTGTTGGTTATCTAGAATTGCCACCAGAATTGCAACCTTTTCATGACCGGATTGTGACCCACGATTATGTTCAGTGGGAGCAGTTGCCCGCCTTGATTAGCCAAGTGGATATTAACTTGGCACCTTTAACCAACACGGTCTTTAATCAAGCCAAATCGGAAATCAAGTGGTTGGAAGCAGCCTTGGTTAAGGTGCCTACCTGTGCTAGTCGCTTAGGAGCTTTTGAGGAAATGGTTTTCGATGGGGTAACGGGGATTTTAGTCAGTGACGATCAGTGGGAAGCCAGCTTGCGAGAGCTTATCACTAATCCAGAAAAGCGACAACAAATTGCTGAAGCAGCTTATAAAAAGGTCACGGCAGACTGTGTGACAACTGATCACACCGATGAGTTGACAGCTTTTGTCAAAGCAGCCTTTGCCACAGAAAGGGAGGATAAATAGTGAAAAAAATTGCTTTTCTTTCTCCAACAGGGACCTTTGACAACGGAGCAGAAATTTCTATTTTTTACTTGATGAAAGTCCTTAAGGCAGAAGGCTATCAAGTGATCAATGTCGCACCTGCTTCGTTTCCTCATCTGGAAAAGAGCTATCGGGAACAATTTGCGACAATTGATGTGCCCGTCTTTTTTCTGCCGCGAAATAAGTGGTGGTGGGAAGAAGCACCGGGTTTGACTTATGGCACAGCAGGGGAACGAGCTGCTAGCTATCGCGACAACATCGCTCAGATCAGGCAGTTGTTGGTATCCGAAAAAGTTGATTTACTTATCACCAATACTGTCAATATGTTTCAAGGAGCGGTGGCGGCAGCTTGCGAAGATTTGCCCCATTTTTGGCTGATTCATGAGTTTCCCGAAAATGAGTTTGCTTATTATTTGGACAAACTGGATTTTGTCGCGGAAAATAGTGAAGCTGTGTTTGCTGTGAAAGGACAGTTAACGACTGATTTACAACAAAAGCTGCCAAGTAAAGTGGTTCGTTCCTTCATTCCTTATACCGAAGTTAGTGCCACGACACCCCAAAAAGGTCAGCAACGGCGAATCGTCTCAGTCGGGCGGTTAACCCCCCGCAAAAATCAGTTGGAACTTTTAGAAGCTTATCACCGGTTGTCTGAACCCCGGCCACCACTAGTTTTCATCGGTGCCTGGGATGATGAGTATAAAAAAAAGGTGGATGCGTTTATTCGCAGTCACCATTTAAAGGATGTCTCGTTTACTGGAGGCAAGGCTGATCCCTGGGTTGAAGTCAAAGATCAAGACCTTTGTGTACTACCTTCCGCTATGGAAACATTTGGCTTGGTGTATGCTGAAGCCTTGTTAAAAGGCGTTCCTGTAATCTTCTCAGATAACCCAGGACATTTGTCAGCCTATGATCACTTTGGTGGGGGCCATCTTTATCCTAGTGGTGATATTGCTGCCTTGCAAAAGCAGTTAACAGCGGTGCTAGCGGACTTTCCTCAAGCAGTCACGTTAGCAAAAAAACAAGCGAAAAGCGCCAGAGAAAAATATCAACCGGCAATCGCCTATGGAGCAATTCTTGAGGGTTTGCAAACAGACTTACCTTATCAACCAAAACCGTTGCGTCACTTGGCAGCGGTACTATCACTAAATGAAGAAAAAAGTCGCCTGACCCGCACGGAAAAGCGGGTGCGGCAATTTTCAAATCGTGGCAAAGCGTGGTTAAAACGCCGCTTTGGCAACAGCGACTCTTAAACTTAAAAAAGGCGAAGTAGCGTGTCATTTGCTACTTCGCTTTTTCTTATTGATGAAGGGGTTAATTAACAATGCTGACCGGTGTGTTGTACGGCATATTGTTATAAAACCAGATGGCATCGGCTACTGCCAGACGGATACAGCCGTGGGATGCCCGATAGCCAAGTTTCATGGCTTCTGGATGGTAGTAAGAACCAATCCGACCTGGTCCAGTCGTACAAACGGTGTGGAAGAGATAGACACCATGACCATGGAAGGAGCGATAGTAGGCTGCACCACCAGTAGGACCCCAGAACCAAGCCCCTTTTTCTGCTTGGATGCGGAAGTTGCCAGTTGGCGTCGGGGATCCAGGTAAGCCAGTGGAACACAGCATAGTATAAATATTTTTAGAACCTGAGCGAATATAGACCCGCTGTTTGCTAATCGATACTTTGATATTCAAATTGCTGACATTTAGGGAAGGGAAGTTCCCACCGGTGGCATACAAGTAATAGCTATCTTGTACACTGTATGTTTGATTAGCTTTAATCCAGCCTAATCCAGTACCAGACCCAGGTAAAGTAGCATAGTAGTAAGTCCCATCTGAGGTTTTAGCAATTTTCGTTACTCGCACCATTTTTTTGTAGATGTAAGACTTTGGTCCTTTTTTAGTGCTTCCGGGATCAGCCTTGCTGTAGAAATATCCACTGTTGGAGTTGACGATTTGGTAAAGATTGGTATTGACGGTGGAGTAGATGGTATAAGGCGAGCTAGTAGCGGTCGCATTCACATAACCGATCCAAGTATTGCCAGAATAAAGGGAGTAATAAAGCCTACCGTTGAAATGCCGGTACTGGCCGGTTACTAGATATTGTTTTTGGTAAAGTTTTGTTGTAGTGGTTTTGACTTGTTTAAAAGAAAGATCACGCCAAATGCTGTAGTTCTTCTTACTAATCTTTCGTGTGAGGTTGGCTTTTTGCCAAATCCCGCCAGCATTTTTTGCCACCGTCGCACCCTGTGCATTCATATACCCCAACCATTTGCCTGCGGAATTGTACAAACTGTAGTAAGTACTTCCGTTTATGTGGTAGTAGGCGCCCTTGGCGAGATACGTGTACTGGGCTTTTGGTGAGCTAGTCGACTTTTTATTGAAGGTAAAGCTGGTCCAAGTTGGATAGTTTTGCTTGTTGATGGTGACATATTTATTGAATTTTTGGTAAGTTCCTTGGCGGTTTTTTGTGGTGGCAACACCCTTTGCATTGATGTAGCCAAGCCATTTGCCACCGGAATAGAGGGAATAGTACACCGAGCCATTAAAGTGGCGATATTTACCTTTGATTTGCACCGTTTTAGTTTTGAAACTGTTGCTGGTCCCTTTTTTACTCGTAAAGGTGAGATTGCCCCACAGGGTGTAGCTGCCGCCTTTTTTATTGGCATAGAGGGCTTCTTTGTACCAAATGCCTCCTTGATTCTTAGCAATGGTGACTGCGCTTGCGTTAAGGTAGCCAACCCAAGCACCAGAATTCGTGCGAAGGGAATAGTAAGTCTCACCATTAAAATGTTCATATTTGCCATCAGTGACTAGCGTTTGGTGGTAATAATTTTTTGTTGGGACTTTGTTGCGCCAAGCAAAGTCTTTCCAGATACTGTAGTTATTTTTGGTGATGGAAACGTATTTTTTATAGTTTTGTTTGATTCCTTGGGGGTTTTTGGTAAATGTTCCAGCGGTACTCACCAGTAAGCCAAGGTCTTTTTTAGCGGCGTTTTGTAACTGATAATAGGTTTTGCCATTGAGATGTTTGTATTTACTAATGATTTTCAGAGTTTCACCAGCGTAGGCATCACTTTTGCCTTCGGTGGTGGTCAAATCGGTGGTGGCAAAGAAATTTTGTCCTTTTTTAAGGTTGGCTAGGTAGCCATTGGCAGCTTGCTTTAAGCCAATCGGTTTTGTCGAGGTATTACTAGTATTTTTCAGGACATAACCCAATTGTCGGTTGTTATTGTCAACTAAGTGATAGTAGACTTTACCAGCGGTTGTTTTAAGTTCACCAGTAATTTTATAAGTATTTCCAAGCATTTTGCTAGCTGAAAGGGCGTTTGTTAGCGCTTCGTTTTTAAAATAGGTGCTTTTATTATTTGTTATCGTGTAATATAATGTTTTGTTGGCTTTGGTAAAAGTGGCGCTAATCGTTAGTCCGCTACTTTTTACATAGCTCGTGATGGTGCCTTGTTTTATTTGATAAAAGAGCCCCGCTGATGTTTTAAGCTTTTGTGTTACCTCTACAAAGCCACTGATGGTCGTAGCTGTTGTTGTCAGTGTTGTTTGATCTGTCAACTGATAGCATATTTGTTGGCCGTCAAGATTTCCGTACTGCTGTAAGGTTGTGGTATGGTCAACAGTAATCCTATTAGCTAAAGGAGCCACTTGTTTTTTTGCTGGTGGGGCAGGAGCGAGCGTGGACAGTGATGGCGTACTTGAAGAGGTGGTATCTTCAGTACTTTCAGTGACGGATTCACTGGTCTCATCACTGGAACTTTCACTAGTGGTTGTTTCTGAGACTTCAGTAGTCGTGGTAATTTGTTCCGGGGGGCTACTGGCTTCACTGGAAGTTTCCGAAGCGCTACTTATCTCTGATTCGGTTGCTGAGACTTCAGTCGTTTCACTGCTAGTTTTGTCAGAACTAGGCTGGGAATCGGTTTGAGTTCCTGATGATTCCTCAGTATCAAGAAGAGTGGTGCTAGTCATATCAGTTGCTTTTGAAACACTCCCCACAGTTTCAGCAGCTTGTGCCATCGGTGCGGTAACCAAAGCAACAACGGCGGCGATTAAGCTAAGATTCTTTTTCCAAGACAACTTTTTCATAGGGTTCTCCTTCTTTTCTGTATTTTCAATTAGAATTATAACATTAGTTCTAGACGTTTGACGATTAAAAGGAATTTTTATTCGAGGGATTTTTATCACTGAAGCAAGAGGCTAAAAAGTTGATGTAACCAGCAAATGTAGATTTTTTAGAGGGAGATGACAATTGTATTTTTCGAAAAAAGGGGCTTTTTTCTTCAAAAAAGCAAAAAAGTTCGTTGAATCAATATTTTGAATATGATAATAAATCATGTATAATAAGATGAGAAAAAATAAAAGTGGGGATTAACGAATGAATCAACTGAAAAAAATGGGGTTGTTGCTGTGCGTATCACTGATGGTGAGCGCTATGCCAGTCAATGCCTTGGCACAAGAAGACACTGCTGAGACATCTGATGCATCGGCAAGCCTGATTCAATCGACTTTGACAACAGAAAACTCCGTGACTCAAAGTAGTGTCAATCAATCTGAGACATCAGAAAGCAGTAGCAGTCAGGAAAAAACGGTAGCTAGCACGACTGAAACTACCGCAAGTAGTGAGACGAGTACTACTGATACAACAGCTTCATCGAGTAGTATTGAAACCAACGCTACGGAGAGGCCAAGTACCATTTCCTCTGAAAGTACTGAGACGGTAAGCTCTGAATCTACTGCTACAGAAACAACTACAACCAGTGAACCGCAAGCTGAAACTCAGTCATCAGCATCCCAGGTTGCTGCCTTGACGGCAAGTTTGAATCAAGAAGTCATGGCTGCCAGCGATGTCTTTCCTTACTTGCGTCAGCGTTCAGACTTGGAAAGTAATCCAATCACTGGAAAAACAACCGAAACAAAGGCTCGAGCCGCGGCACCTGGAGTAAAAGCCGAGGATGTTGTAGCGATTCAAGCACAAGCTGCGACTAGCCGGATGACCAATATTTATCCAGATTCTAATAGTAATACGCCAACCATGGACTTTGTGGATATTTCTTCCCACAATGGCAATATCAGTGTAGCTCAGTATAAGACCTTGAAAAAATATGGGGTAAAAGCGGTCGTTGTGAAACTAACAGAATTTACGACGTATCGAAACCCTTATGCAAAAAGTCAAATCAACAATGCCAAGGCGGCTGGTTTAGTGGTACATGCTTATCACTATAGTTGGTTTACTTCCACTGCCAAAGCTAAAGCGGAAGCCCAATACTTTGCGAAATATGCGGATGAGTTAAACCTAGGTTCCGATGCGATCATGTTCAACGACATTGAAGATCAATATTTATATGATACCAATACCAACCACAACGCAAACTCTTTGGCTTTTGTCAACGAGCTAAAACGCCTCGGTTACAAAAATGGCCAACATTATATCGGTCGTTGGTGGGTCAACGCAGGTAAACTAAGCCCTTCACAATTGGGTTATCAAAATTGTTGGATTGCCGAATACCCCGTACCAACTGTCAAAGAACAACGCAATACCAGTTACGGTGCTTGGCAATGGACCTCACAAGTTTATTTCCCAGGTATCAGCTTTCCTTTTGATATGTCCTCTGATTATGCCAAAAAAGTAACGCAACCATACGGCCCCCAAGGAAAGTACATCAGCCTGAAGAAGTACTTTACTATTACAGCTAAGAATCAAAATATATATCGCAACTTTAGCTGGAGTAAAAAAGATAGTACTAACAACCATATTGGTAAGGTTTACTATGCTAAAGGTAAATACCAACATATTAACGGTGGAACCTATTTAACTCTTTATGATAATCAAGACAATTGGGTAGGGTATATCAATGCGGGTTTTGGCAAGATTACGGATAGTGCTGGTGGGCAATGGCATAAATATCAAAAATATGTGACATTGACGGGAACAAAAAACCTTTATACTTCTAATTTCACGCAAACAGTGAAAAATTATGCGTCGAAGTTTAAAAACCAGCAATTATTAGTCACTGGCATGTACCATCACTTTAATGGCAAGACGTATTATTCTGTTTACGATCAGGATGGTAAAGTGTGGCTTGGCTATATTGAAAAAATTGGCGTTAAAATTGTTGGTGACCAGGGACCTTATCGAAGTTATGGGAAATATTTTACCGTTACTGGCAAAAATCATTCCATTTGGTCAAACTTTAGTTGGCGCAAACGTTTGTCAGCTAGTTCAGTTCTTGGTAAAACCTATTTAGCTAAAGGGATGTATCGACATTTAAACGGAAGCACTTATTACTCTTTGTATGACCATACCGGTAAATGGATTGGCTATATCAATGCTAACGGTGGCAAAGTATCCACCAGTGCAGGGGGAAGTTGGGCAAGTTTCAAGGAGTATATGACTCTAACAGGGACCAAAAATCTCTATGGTGGAGATTTCACTAAAACCGTTAAACACAAAGCTAGCCAATTTAAAGGTAAAGTTTTGAAAGTTACTGGCAAATATGAACATTACAATGGTAAAACGTATTATTCTGCTTATGAGCCAAATACTAATGAATGGTTAGGGTATGTCGAAAAAGCTGGTACAAAAAAGACGGCTGATCAAGGACCTTATATTCATTTCGGTCGTAACTTCAAAATTACTAGTAAAAACTATACTATCTGGAGTAGTTTTAAATGGCTAAAACGTTCAACTTCAAAAGATCATTACAATAAGGTTTATCTTGCTAAAGGCCAATACAAACATATCAATGGAAGTACCTACTATTCCTTGTACGATAGCCATGGCAAATGGGTGGGGTATATCAATGCGCGAGCAGGAAAGCTTGTGTAATTGCTAACGTCCCACAACAATAAACGGCGAAAGTGTCAAAAAAACACCTTCTTAGGTTTTCAGAAAACTTACGAAATCGAAATCTGACTTTTACTCCTTCTGACTTTTACTCCTTCTGACTTTTACTCCTTCTGACTTTCGTGTATAATGGTACAAGCCAGTATACAGAAGTTAGGAGGAGTTGTTTTGTCAAAACAACATCCAGAAGAGGAGTCTTTCAAAGAGAAGATTATGAAATCTTTGAATAATCCTGAGAATAGACCGACCTCTTCGGAAAGCAAACCTGCGACAGCTACCCCAAGGCGTGAAGGAGCTTCTAAGCAATCCCAAACCACGGTGGGGACCCGCAGACAAGCTCAATCGAGTACCGCGAAGCAAGTAAAACCGCAAGCGACAAGCCCACAGAAAAAGACGGCTGCAGCCAAAACAAAAAGCTCGCCGAAAAGTGCTGCAAAAGCACAAACGGTAAAGGCTACAACACCGGTGCAACGGACAAGTAATGGGCCTAAAAATGAAAAAAAGCAGGAAGAATATATGAGAAAAAAATCTCGTGAGAAAGAAAATCGGGTAGTCAATAAAATCGTGACGATTGTGGTGATCACCCTATTGTTTGTCGGGGGGATTTTAGGCTTCTCAGTTTACCGCTATATTTCTTCAGGGTTGAAACCCTTGGATACCGGAAAAAGCGCGAAAATAGCAGTGGAAATTCCTAGTGGTTCCTCCAATAAAACCATTGGGGAAATTCTAGAAAAAGAGAATATCATCAAAAGCGGCATGATTTTTAACTACTATACGAAGTTTAACAATTTGACAGGATTTCAAGCAGGAAACTATAATTTCTCCCCAAGCATGACGCTAGATGAAATCAGTAAAGTCCTACAGGGAGGGACTGGGACAGGAACAGCCGATGTCAAGTTGACGATTCCTGAAGGTTACACTATCGATCAGATTGGCGATGCCATCGAGAAAAATCTGAAAATCAAGAAAGAAGAGTTCCTTGATTTGATGAAAGATGAGGATTTCTTTAACGATTTGCTGAAGGAATATCCGAATCTATTGGAGTCTGCATCAAAAGCAGAAGGGGTTCGCTATCGTTTGGAAGGGTATCTCTTCCCAGCCACTTATGATTTCTATAAAGGTACGGATCTAAAAGCGTTTGTCACTCAGATGGTCGCAAAATCAGATGCTGTGATGACGCCCTACTACCAAGAAATTAAAGACAAATCCTTAAGTGTCCAAGAAGTCTTGACATTGGCTTCCTTAGTTGAAAAAGAAGGAAATAACGAAAATGATCGTCGTAAGATTGCTCAAGTCTTCTTTAATCGCTTGGCAGCCCCGATGCCATTGCAATCGGATATTTCGATTCTTTACGCGTTGGATACCCACAAAGAACTGGTTACATTGGAAGATACCCAAGTAGATTCTCCTTACAACCTTTACGTCAATCAAGGCTATGGGCCAGGACCATTTGATAACCCAAGTGAACAAGCTATCAAGGCCGTACTGAACCCGCAAGCCAACAACTACTATTACTTTGTTGCTGATCTGAAGACAGGACAGGTCTACTATGCGGAAACCTTTGAAGAACACCAAGCATTGGTGGATCAATATGTTAATGGTACAGGTGACGAGAACAGCGAGTCTGAGGGAGAATAAAAGTTCCAAAAGTAATTTACATTTATGATAAAGCATGGTAATCTTTTGAGTGTTATTTCCGACATGAGAACGCAATCACTAAGAAGCGGTTAGAGATGTCTTGGTGGTGTCGGAAACTAGCGCAAAAGATTACCTTTTGCGCATCTAATCAATGGACAATGATTAAGTACGCTTTGCTATTGGCTATTTCCTAGGCAAAATCAATTGTTTGATACAACCTTTTTCGAAAGGGTGCCGAAAATAGCAGGAAGCGGATCAATATTGAAGGAGATTTTGAACAATGGTAGAAAAAGTATATCCAATGACTGCAGCCGGAAAAGAAAAACTGGAGCAGGAACTAGAAGAATTAAAAACTGTCAAACGTGGTGAAATCATCGAGCGGATTAAGATTGCTCGTGGCTTCGGCGATCTTTCTGAAAACTCCGAGTACGAATCAGCAAAAGACGAACAAGCCTTTGTTGAAGGGCGAATTACCACTTTAGAAAATATGATTCGTTTTGCTCAAATCATTGATAATGATGGGGTCGATGCTGATGAAGTTTCCATCGGTAAAACAGTCACTTTCAAAGAATTGCCTGACGAGGAAGAAGAAGAGTACACCATCGTTGGTAGTGCAGAATCAGATCCTTTTTCAGGAAAAATTTCCAATGATTCTCCAATCGCCCAAGCTTTAATTGGTAAGCGGGTGGGAGATGAAGTAACGATTGCTACTCCTGGTGGCGACATGCAAGTGAAAATTGTCAAAGTTGAACAAAACTAGTCATTTCTAGAGCTAGCTAGCTATTTAGGATTCAAACTAATAAGTCCTCGGTTATTTAGGGACTTATAGGGTGAATCCTATTTTTAAGCTTTAAAAGCAAACAGATCAGGACTTATGAAACAAAGGTTGCCTTGATGCCTTACTTTTTAGGCAATTTCATTCTTAAGTCTGATAATAATTTGGCTTTTTTCAGTTATGATAGAAATAGAAATCTGTGTCTTAGATTCAAACGAAGAGATGACTTTCTGCTTCGTATCAAGTTTTGGAGGTGGCCTTTATGAAAAGTCCTTGGCGCTTCTTTTTCATCGTGGAGGCTTTATTATTACTCTATGCAGTCTGGCAAATCATCACGAGTCCGCAGCTTTTGATCTTGCTACTGTTTGGGGCTTTGTGTATTTACTTAGGCTTAAAGAAAAACAAGGGGAAAAGCAGTTTTTGGTTTGTAGTGGGAGGCTTATGTATCTTCATGAGTCTCGTTTCCAGTCCAGCGCTGTGGATTATGTTAGTCTTTGGCATCATCTTTGTTGGGTTAAAGGGAGTGGAAGTCTCCGGGATTGACCCTTCAAAAAATGCTTTTTGGAACAAGAAAAAAATGGTGATGGTGGATGCCCAGGAACCGGATGCCCATAGTGGGACCAAAGTGAAACAACCCCTGTTTGGGAATGAACGTATTGGCAACCAGGTGTATGAATGGGATGATATCAATATCAATATGGTTTCTGGTGATACCATCATCGACTTGGGCAATACTATTTTGCCCAAACGGGATAATGTCGTGGTTTTACGAAAAGGCTTTGGGCGTACGCGGGTATTGGTGCCTTCCGGTGTCGGTATTATGATTGAACATGCCACGTTTGCCGGTGATTTGGTCTTCGAGGGCCAACAGGCGACATTGCGGAATGAATCTGTCAAAATGTATAGTGAAGACTATGATGAGAATCAACGGCGAATCAAATTAATCACGAATACCTTATTAGGAGATGTCGAGGTGATTCGCGTATGATCGCTCGAGTTTCCAAAGGGATGCTGGCTTTTTATGTGGGCATCACGACTTTTCTGACCTTGATTTTGGTCTTGTTTTCCTTTCTCCATGCCTATCACATTGCCCATTGGTGGAAAGTGTTAGTGGAGACGCGGGTCTTTTTTATCCCGTTGCTTTTCTATATTTTGGTCATAGCGACTGGTTTCGGATTTTTAGCTTATTTGCTTATTTTATTGTTTCGTAAGAGGATTTACGGTGATATTGAAGAAAAGCTGCGTCTTTTAGCAGCTGGCAATTATGAAAGCCCCTTGATTCAAGAGGAGATACCTCATTCCAAAGAAAACCATTATGTAGAAACCATCGATAAAGATATCCGGGAATGCGCCCGTAAAATGCAGGAAATGTCTGGCGAATTGCAGTTGCTTAATAGTCGTCCGCAATTGGTAGATGGTCAAACGAAAGAAGAAATTTTGGAAGTCGAACGTCATCGTTTGGCTCGTGAACTCCATGACTCTGTATCCCAGCAGTTATTTGCTGCGATGATGATGTTATCGGCCATCAATGAAAAGGCTAAAAAAGATCATCTTCCTGAAACCCAACAAAAACAGTTGGCTATGGTAACAGATATTATCAATGCGTCACAATCCGAAATGCGGGCGTTGTTGTTGCATTTACGACCAATTAGTTTGGAAGGCAAGAGTTTACGCCAAGGGATCGAGCAGTTACTAAAAGAACTACAGTCAAAAATTAAAATTGATTTGAAATGGGACGCAGAAGATGTTTCCCTACCCACGGGGATTGAAGACCAATTGTTTCGGGTGGTTCAAGAGTTATTGTCCAATACGTTACGTCATGCCAAAGCTAAAGAGTTGGAGGTTTACCTCCATAAAATCGATCAAAATGTGCTGTTGCGGGTGATTGATGATGGGGTAGGGTTTGATACTAGCCAACAAAAGGCCGGTAGCTACGGCTTGATGAATATTCGCGAACGAATTGCTGGCATTGGTGGTACGTTGAAGATCATTAGTTTTAAAGGTCAAGGTACCAGTATTGAAATCAAAGTACCAGTGGTTAACCAGCCTAATGCCTTTGATGATGGAAACTAAGGCGATTTTACTTGTTACGATTTGGTATATGAAACTGATAGATGGAGGGAAACACAAATGATTCGGGTATTGCTTGTTGACGACCATGAGATGGTACGCTTGGGGGTTTCGTCATATTTATCCATTCAAGATGACATTGAAGTGATTGGTGAGGCGGAGAATGGCAAAATTGGCTATCAAAAGGCCTTGGCTTTACGGCCAGATGTTATTTTGATGGATTTGGTGATGGAAGAGATGGATGGCATCGAGTCCACTAAGTTGATTTTAAAAGATTGGCCTGAAGCGAAAATTTTGATCGTCACTAGCTTTATCGATGATGAAAAAGTCTATCCGGCGATTGAAGCCGGGGCTGCGGGGTATTTATTAAAAACGTCTACCGCTCATGAAATCGCCGATGCCATCCGTGCCACCCAACGCGGAGAACGAGTATTGGAACCAGAAGTGACTACTAAGATGATGGATAAGCTGACAGGACGCCATCAGATTTTGCATGATGATTTGACCAACCGGGAGTTGGAAATATTGATGTTGATTGCGCAAGGGATGAGTAATCAAGAAATTGCTGATGAACTCTATATCACCTTAAAAACGGTGAAAACCCATGTTTCCAATATCTTATCAAAATTAGAAGTAGAAGACCGGACCCAAGCGGCGATTTATGCCTTTAAGCATGGGTTGATGAAGTAAGAAAATAGACCTCGTCATTAGTCTTTTGGCGGGGTCTTTGCTATACTGAAAACATCATGATGCGTTGTGACCGTTTAGCATTCCCAAGAAGTGAAGGTCCAACAAAAGGAGTCAATTATGAAGCAGAATTATGCAATTATTGGGTTAGGGCGTTTTGGTGGTAGCATTTGTCGCACCTTAATCGAATCTGGACAGGAAGTACTCGCTATTGATAGCAATGAAGATCGGGTCAATGAGTATATGAACATTGCTACTCATGCAGTGGTAGGAAATGCGCAAGATGAAATGACCTTGAAATCTTTAGGGATCCGTAACTTTGACCATGTGATTGTGGCTATTGGAGAGGACATCCAAGCTTCAATCTTAGTTACTTTGATGGTTAAAGAGATGGGCGTACCCAACGTCTTAGCGAAGGCCCAAAATGAATACCATGCTCGGGTGCTGGAAAAGATTGGTGCTGATCGGGTAGTTCATCCCGAACGCGATATGGGTATCCGAATTGCCCACAATTTAGTTTCCAAAAATATTTTAGATTATGTCGAATTGTCCGCCGACTATTCTTTGGCTGAAATCCGTGTCTCCAATCCCAAATTTTTTGATAAGACCTTGTTGGAACTCAATTTTCGCCAACGATTTGGCTTGACGGTAGCGGCTATCCGTCGCGTAGATGGTAGCGTTGTGGTTTCACCTACTGCCGATGAGATTGTCCAAAGAAACGACAATTTGTTGGTGATTGGGGCAACCGAAGATGTCGACATGTTAGACAATAAAATGAATGACTAGGAGGTCTTGTAAAATGAAGATAACTATTACACCAAAAGCCTTGGCTTGGTTTAAAGAAGAATTAGAAGTTCCAGCAGGCCATGGGGTACGATTTTTCGGAAAAGTTTATGGTAAAACCCAAATTCATGATGGTTTTTCGGTAGGAATGAGTGTTGAAGTTCCCGAAAAACCGATCGCAAGCACAACAGTAGAAGGCCTGCTCTTTTTTGCAGATGAAGCCGATGAATGGTTTTTTAAAGGCTATGATTTGCTAGTCGATTACGATGATAAATTAGGGGAACCAAAATACGGTTTTACTGAGGAATAGCCATGTTACCGGGAGTTGTAGACTTCCGGTTTTTTGTAGTCTTGCTCTACTCGCAGCCAGGAATCTTTGACAATCTCAAGACCAAGATATGGTATAATTTGGTTATTGGAGGCTGAAGTGTCATGCTATCGATTATTGTTCCTTGTTACAACGAAGAAGAAACCCTGCCATTGTTTGTTAAGGCGGTCAATCAAGTGAACCAGCAGATGGGGGAAACCTTAGAATATATATTCGTCAATGATGGTTCCAAAGATGGGACTTTATCCGTGATCAAAGACTTGTATCGCCAACAGCCAGAAGCGGTGCGTTTTATTTCTTTTTCTCGTAATTTTGGTAAAGAAGCCGCACTCTATGCCGGATTACAAGCTGCTAAAGGGGAGTTTGTGACGGTGATGGATGCTGATTTACAGGATCCACCGGAGTTGCTCCCAGAAATGCTAAGGTTGATTAGAGAAGAAGCCTATGACTGCATCGGCACACGACGGATAGATCGGGAAGGAGAGCCGGTTATTCGGAGTTTTTTTGCAAAGTCTTTTTACCGTCTGGTGAATCGGATTGGGCAGACTGAAATGGTGGATGGTGCTCGAGATTTTCGTTTGATGACGCGGCAGATGGTGGATGCAGTCTTAGAATTGACTGAGTACAATCGCTTCTCAAAAGGGATTTTTAGCTGGGTGGGTTTTGACACCAAGTATTTAGCTTATGAAAATCGGGAACGAGTGGCAGGAGAAACATCCTGGTCTTTTTGGAGTCTTTTTAAATACTCGATCGATGGTATTGTGAATTTCTCAGAAGCTCCACTAAACATCGCCTCGGTGATTGGGGGCATCTCTTGTCTAGGTTCATTAGTGGCTTTGGTGTTTATTGTCATCCGCGCGTTAGTTTTTGGTGATCCGACTTCGGGTTGGCCTTCGCTAGTCTCGATTTTACTGTTTGTCAGCGGCTTACAACTTCTTTGTGTAGGAATTATCGGGAAATATATCGGTAAAATTTTCTTAGAGACGAAACGACGCCCGGTCTATTTAGTAAAAGAAACGGAAGCAGATCTAGTTGTTAAAGAAACGGACCCTTCGTTCTAAATATCATAAAAGGCGCAATCCCTCACACGGGGATTGCGCCTTTTGAAATTGTTGTAAAGATAGTTAGTAGCCGTCCCTCAACGAGACTTGGTTGCGGGCGAGTTGGCCGTCGGTGACAAATTGTTGGAGGTTGTCTAAAAAAATCTCCATAAAGACTTTTTGGAAATGGGGTACAACCCCGGATACATGGGGAGTGATCACGCAGTTAGCCAAAGACCAGAGGGGATGGTGGGCAGGCAGCGGCTCTTCTTCAAAAACATCTAACATTGCTTGGCGAATCGCACCAGTTTGCAACGCGGTGACTAATGCGGAAGTGACCACGCTTGGTCCCCGGCCAACGTTGATAAAGGCCCCGCTCTTTTTCATTTGCTGGAAAAAAGCTTCGTCGTACAAATGATAGGTTTGCTTCGTCAGCGGTAGAATGTTGATGATGTAATCTGCAGTGGGCACCACTTGTTGCAGTTGTTGGAGGGAATATGTTTGGCTAAAGCCAGCCACTGGGTGACCGTCCGTGTTGATACCGATGGGAGCAACTCCAAAATATTGCAAAAGACGGGCCAATTGTTGACCAATATGTCCGGTACCAACAATGACAATCTCTTGTTCTCCGAGGTAACGAAAATCAATCGTCTCAGCGTCCCATCTGTGTTGGCGTTGGTTTACTACTGCCTGGGTGAAGCCTCGAGTGTCCATCAACAACGCAGCTAGTACGTGTTCTGCGATTGCTTGGGCATGGATCCCACTAGCATTAGAAAGCTGGATGTTTTGATTCGCAAACGTATTTAATGGCAGCGTATCCACTCCTGCTGATAAGGCTTGGACCCAGCGGAGGTGATGGTTTTCTGCTAATAGTGGCTTTTCCCATTCAGAGGACCAGCCAATCGTCAGGATAACTTGTGACCAGTCCAGGTTTTGGGTATCCGTGACAAATTGGTAATCAGGGGCGATGGCATGGATTTTTTCGCGAAATTCTTGACGAAAATCGTGTTCTGATAAGATGATAGCAGACATAAGGAGGGCTCCTTTCCTATTATTGGCAAGTTGCGATTGATTAGCAAGCTACATTAAGTGTAACAGAGGATACCAAAAAAGACATTTTCCCAGTTTTAGGAAAATGCCTTTGTCAAACAATCGGAAGAAATTGTTTCAGTCACTTGCTTGGTTATACCTGCGATTCTCGTTTTGGTAGACCTTTGGCAGCTTGGTTGTAGATAAATAAGCTGGCTAAGATGATAAATAATGAAGTATCAAAACTTAAGCTGAAAAAGCTGACAAGTGCTGCGAGAATTACCGGTAAGGTGGCAGAGAAGATGAGTATTTTGAGATTCTCCAAAAAGCCAACCTGCAGTCTGCGCATCCCTGACAGAATGGAAGCACCAATACACGCTATCAAGATGGTTGTTACTAAGTTGATAAAAGCCGGATACAAGGAAACCAAAACAATCAGCAGTATTAGCCACCAAGGAATGGTCTTTTCTGATAGATATTCCCGGAGATGGTTGCCGTTTAACTGGGTTAGGCCTTGTGCATAGGGAAATTCCAAATGATTACTGCCCAAAAGTGAAGTGGTAATCCCAGAAGTAGGTAAAGCGATGACGATTTCATCTGGTAACAAACCAACACTGATAAAATTACCAAGCAAATCGCCGGTGATGTCATCAGGGGAACGCTTGCCGGCAGGATCAAAAGTGAAGATAATTGAATCCGTCTGATAAATAAACCCCTCTGAATCGCCAGTGGGAGCCAGTTTGCCCTCCTCAATTGTAAAGTCGGGAATTTTTTCGGCAATTTCTTGTCCGTCAGCTTTGAGATCGTTAAACAAGGATAACACATGGCCCGTGATCGGAATGGCTAGAATGAAACTGAGAAAGATGAGGTAAACCAAGGCTTTCCCAAAACCTATGAAACGAGCATTTTTTAGTTCTTTGAAACGATACAGGGAAGCGGTAAATAACTCACGCATCTTCATGGAAAAACTCCTTTTCGGTGGAAAAATCGATTGTTAGCAATTTCATTACTGTTTATTCTAGTCGAGGCTATCGGGAATTACAACCGCTTTAGCAAAGAATCCCCGAAGAAATCGGACCTTTTCTGTAATTAGTAGAAAATACTAATGATAAAATCAAGGAGAATAAAAGTCTACTAAAATGTCTTTGTGGCTGGTAAAATCAATGCTAGGCATATCTTTTGAACTCCTGGACCTTCTCTGATAGTGTTTACATTGTAAGATAAAATAATACAATTTTTTGGAGGGGTTTACCATGACGTACACTTTACCAGATTTGCCTTATGCCTACGACGCATTGGAGCCTTACATTGATGTGGAAACGATGCATTTGCACCACGATAAACATCATAACACTTATGTGACAAACTTAAATGCAGCAATTGAAAAACATCCTGAGCTAGGAGAAAAATCTGTAGAAGACCTGATTGCAGATATGGATCAAATTCCCGAAGATATTCGTACCGCTGTCCGCAACAACGGTGGGGGACACGCAAACCACAGCTTCTTCTGGGAAATTATGGCACCAAATGCTGGGGGAGAACCTACTGGCGGGATCAAGACAGCCATTGATGAAGCATTTGGTTCATTTGCTGATATGAAAGCTGAATTTAAGACCGCAGCAACCGGTCGTTTTGGTTCTGGTTGGGCTTGGCTGGTAGTTGATGGAGGTAAATTAGCCATTACTTCTACTGGAAATCAAGATTCACCATTAATGGAAGGCAAGACGCCGATTATCGGTTTGGATGTTTGGGAACATGCTTACTATTTGAAATACAAAAATGTGCGCCCAGATTATATTGATGCTTTCTGGAACTTAGTCAATTGGGACAAAGTCAATGAACTCTTTGAAAATAGCAAATAGTTAAAGTAAAATAAGATGGAGAAGAACAGTCGTTTTTCTTCATCTTTTTTTGTGGAGTTGATGGATATGTTAATACGGACAGCAGTGCAGACTCTCGATGAAATCAGTGACTTATTCCCCGTTGTCGAAGAAATCTGGAGGGAAGTCTTTACCCCCATGATTGGCCCTGAGCAAGTGGATTATATGCTGATTCACTATCAATCGATATCTGTGATTGAAAAAGAAATTGCTGCAGGGGCTCATTACTTTGGATTATGGTGGCAGGGGGAGTTGGTCGGGTATACGGCGTATGAATTAAAAGATGACCGCATTTTATACATTAGCAAACTGTATATCAAACAAGCTTATCGGGAAAAAGGTTTGATGGCGGAAATTTTTAAATGGTACGATGATTTGGCGCAGACTTGGCAAAGAAAGCAACAATTAAGAGTCAATCAAGCCAACCGAAATGCTATTGCGGTCTATCAGCACCGAGGGTTTACGATTGTAAAAGAACAGCGAGTGGCTATCGGGGAGGGTTTTGTGATGACGGATTATGTTTTGGAAAAATAGTTTGTCATCGCTTCCATTATTCGTTATAATTAATTTACCGATTCGCAATCGGTCATTAATTTTTTGGAGGCTACACAAGACATGGAACAAGGAAAAGTGAAATGGTTTAACAACGAAAAAGGGTTTGGCTTTATCACAACTGAAGGCGGGGATGATGTATTCGTACATTTCTCAGCAATCCAAGGTGACGGTTTCAAATCCCTTGAAGAAGGTCAAGACGTAGAATTCACCATCGTTGAAGGTGAACGTGGACCACAAGCTGCAGAAGTGACGAAATTATAATCACTGATTGATGAGCAGTTCCTACAAGCCTTGCTAAAACAAGGCTTGTAGGTTTTTTATTTTTCCAAAAAAGTTGCACGGGTCATTTATATCAACGAAAATAGTCTGCTGGTTTAAGCTGACGGGGAGAAAAGGGGTGCCCAGCTCTAGTTAATCCCGTGGTATCCGGCTATTTATCCTTGAGAAAGTGAGTCATTTCAGACGCTTGAAGTGTAACAGATATGTTTCATTCATGTTAAAGTTGTGTAATAAAAGGATTTCGCCGTTGCTGAATGTTGCTGGTTGTGGCAAAATTTATTCGTTATTCAGAAATTTTTTCACAAAATAAATAGATGAGGTGTCCAATGCGTACATGGCAAAAAATCATCATTGGGATCATGGGTGTCATAACTTTCGTGGTTACCGCAGTTACAGCTTATGGCATTAAAGCTTATTACGATACGAGTCGAACCTTTAATACGATCGTTGAAAAAGTTGACCGGAAAACAACGAAAAGACAGACGGTGGTCAATATTGACGCTCAAGAACCATTTTCGATTATGTTATTAGGGATTGATACTGGAGCGATGGGCCGGACAGAGCAAGGTCGCTCAGATACGATGATGGTAGTGACTGTGAATCCTCAAAAGAAGCAGTCGACTATTGTTAGTTTAGACCGGGACATTTACACGAAAATCGTTGGCCATGATACCATGGATAAGCTAAATCATGCGTATGCTTTTGGTGGCGTGGAAATGGCGATGGATTCGGTGGAAAATTTACTAGACATTCCTATCGATCATTACGTGACGATTAATATGCAAGGTTTAAGTGATTTGATCGATGCGGTAGGCGGAATTGATGTTCATAACAAATATCATTTCGAGTTAGATGGTGTAGAGTTACAAGCTGACACAGATTACCATTTGGATGGAACAAAGGGTTTGTCCTATGCACGTTACCGAAAGTATGATGAAACTACTGGTATGGGGGATCCTGACGGGGATATTGGCCGCCAAAAACGGCAACGGGAAGTCATTGAAAAAATCGTAAAAAAAGTGCTATCCTTGGACAGTGTGACTAACTATCAAAAAATCTTGAAGGCTGTGGAAAAGAACACAAAGACAGATTTAGTTTGGGCAGATATGCTAGATATAGCTAACCACTATCGTAATGCGCTTAGTAAGATTAAGCAGCTACAGTTACAAGGAGAAGGGGACATGTACAACGGCATCTACTATCAATTTTTGGGTATGGATAGCCTGTTGGACGTGCAGAATACTTTGAAGGAACAATTGGGTATTCAACCAAGTGAAACCTTGCCGCAACAAGATCAATACACTGATGGTTATGCCGATTATCGCTTTTATAATGATTCTGACAGCGAAACCGATCCTAGCGTGACCGAGGGAGAGACCTTGCAAGCTAACGGTGGCGATACTAGCGGGTATACTGAAACCGACGATTATGAAGAGGGAACCGCTAGCCAGGGTGCCGGTTACACGGAGGATGCCGGCTATACGGAAGAAGCTGGGTATACAGGTGATGCGGGATACGCCGAAGATCCTGGATATACCGATGATAATGGTTCTGACAATGCTGTTGAAACCGATCCAGCAACGGGTTATTACGACGATACCAATGCTGGCTATGAAGAAGATTATACTGAAACATATTAACTTAAAGCTCTGAAAACAGTCCTTAATTGTTTTCAGAGCTTTTTTATAGATAAAGAACTTATAAAAAATTGAGCTACAAAAAGCTTGATATATCAGTAATTAAGTGGCCTATCATACCGATATTTTGATATCTGAAAAAGGTGAGATTTAGCAGAGTAGAATTGGTTTAACAGTAGCTCTAAAGATGCGTAATGAATTACTTAGAGTTGTGGTGCTTGCACCACTTACTCTAAGTTTGAATGCGCAAGGCAAAAGACAAACAGATTTTTCGTTTGGCTTTTGCCGGTCTAGCTACCGTCAACGCAATTCCTACGGAGCTAAATTTCACCTTTTTCACGGTATATCTGCTACCTTACAAGAAAACAATTTGCTGGATTTATGAAGCAAAAGGAATAAATTGATTATCGATAAAACAGGGCGCACTTGCTGGAGGAGAATGCTTCGGGTAGTAGTGTTAAGGATGTCCGAAGGCTAAAGGAGCATATCACATACAGTTCACCTAAGCAAAAATCGCTAAGGTGAGCTAGCAAAATGACAACGGTTCTTTAGTTGGCATTTACCAGTCCCACTACCATCCGAAGCATCCTCCGGAAGTAAGTCCCGCCGGCTTTCTTATATGAAACATGGGAGGGGATTGCTAGAGGAGAATCTCTTGGTAAACGACGGTATCTTGATCCTTAGGCTAAGACAAAAGCATAGTTCTCCACAGCAGGTTTTCCACAATTGCCTCTTATTTTTTAGTTGTTTCACAGATGATTAGAAAATAAAAGAATGAAAACTTGATTTTATCGATAAATGCGTAATAAAAATGAGGAATCTCATGAAACCTGTGAAACATTATTTGCTAAAAGATTAAAGGATTTCTTTAGTTCGGTTTTTTTACTGCCATCAATGAGGTTTTTTGGTAGAATAAGACGGATAGAACAATTGTCTGGAAGGATTTGGAACATGAAAAAAAGCAAAAGTAACTTTTGGCAAAAACTAGGAAATACAAGTGAACCGAAACCATCAGGTGGTGGGCGTCGTTCGCATATTCCTTTTCGGTTGAACTTTTTATTTTTCATTATTTTTGGCTTGTTTATTGCCTTAATCATTCAGTTGGGCTATTTGCAAATTGTTAATGGCAAAAATATTACGAAGCAGCTTGAGGAATATTCGGTAGTAAAAGTCGCGGGTTCGAGTCCTCGTGGGGTGATTTATGATGCCACGGGTAAACCGTTAGTCGAAAATGAAGCGAATTCAGCAATTACATTTACACGAGGCAGTCGGATGACTGCTGATGATTTGCGTACGTTAGCCGAAAAACTTAATCAATTGATTGAGGTATCGATTCCTGATAAATTGAAAGACGCAGAGTTAGGCAAGCGGGATAAAATTGACTATTGGCTGGCGGATAAAGACAATTTCCAAAAAGCCTATAAACGTTTGACAGACAAAGAGCAAGCAATCATCAAAGCCGACAGCTCCAAAGAATATGAGTTAGTGGTTGCAAAAGTTAAAGAGGATGAAATTGCTTTTTCAGATGAAGAATTGCAAGCAACTGCGATTTTTACTACCATGAATAGCGCGACGGCCTTAAACACCGTCTTTATCAAAAATCGTGACGTAAGCGATGAAGAGTTAGCCATCGTAGCCGAACGCGCCTCTGAATTGCCGGGGATCTCCACGGGGACAGATTGGTCTCGTAAGTATGCAGAAGAAAATGGTTCCATTCGTAGTATCTTGGGGACGGTTTCCGCCACCGGGCTCCAAAAAGAAGACGCTGAAGAGTATCTAGCAAAAGGCTATGCTCGTAACGATCGGGTAGGAACGAGTTATTTAGAAAAGCAATACGAAGAGGTCTTGCAAGGTACCAAGTCCCAATCGGAAATTACCCTTGACCGCAACGGCAATATTTCCTCGCAAAAACAAGTTTTTGAAGGGGAAAAAGGGGATAATCTGAAGATGACCATCAACAGTGAGTTCCAGAAAAAAGTGGAAGAAATCGTCAAACGCAATTACCAAGTGTTGATTGATAATGGGAAAGCCGCCGTTTCACCTGGGGTTTACGCAGTTGCCATGAACCCGAATACCGGTGGCGTATTAGCCATGGTGGGGTATTCCCACGAAAAAGATTCGAAAAAATTACAAGAACATGCCTTGGGGACCATTACCTCTTCTTTTGTACCTGGGTCTGTCGTCAAAGCAGGTACGCTGGCAGCTGGCTGGCAAAATGGCGCTTTGAAGGGCAATGAAACCTTGTATGATCAGCCTCTTTACATCAAAGGGACACCAGTGAAAGCTTCTATTTACAATAAAAAAGGAGAAGCCAATCGGGATTTAGATGCCCGGAAAGCTCTGGAAATTTCTTCCAACTCCTATATGGTACAAGTTGTTTTGAAGATGATGGGCTTAAATTATTCCCAAGATATGGAAATCATGGGTGTGGCAAAACAGGGACCTTTGTACAATGAGCTGCGAAATGCGATGGCGGAATTTGGCTTAGGCGTTAAAACCGGTATCGATTTACCAAATGAAACGAGTGGGATTCAAACGCCAGTCCGTAATCTTGATCCAGTAGAAGATGGGGGGAAAATTCTCGATATTTCTTTTGGGCAGTTTGATACCTATACGCCGATGCAGTTGGCACAATATGTCTCCACCATCGCCAATGGCGGCAAGAAAATCCAACCTCACGTGGTTAGTGGAATTTACGGTAATGATGCAGAAGGTAATATCGGCTCATTGGTGAAAAAAATTGAACCGACTGTCTTAGATACTGTGGATTTATCTACGGAACAAATGGCAATTATTCGTGGCGGATTTTACGATGCTGTCCATGGCACAGATATTTTTGCTACAGCGACCAAGTTAAAAACAGCCAAAATGGATTTAGCGGCTAAGACCGGTACTGCCGAAACAAGTGCCTATGGGGAAACCACTATCAATAGTAATATTGTGGCATACGGACCAGTTGAAAACCCTGAAATTGCGATTAGCGTAGTCTTACCATTCCTATCAGGCGAGGACCAACACATCAACTCCGATATTGCCAAAGAAATCATGGATGCTTATTATGATTTGTTTATGGCTGATCGTTAAGTAATCCCAAATAGACGACTGAACTCAGAGGTGGGTTCAGTCGTTTTTATCTTTGTGACACTTTGTAAAAAATTCAAAAAGACAAGTAAAATTTTCGCTTAGTTAGCGAGTCAGTTTAGCTTGTCTTTTTTAGTGTGAACTTGACGTCCGTCGAGACTACGATGCTTTATCGAACGCTATCTAAGCTGTTTGAGTTGTGATACAATGATGCAAGCAAGGTTTAAAGCCTAATAAAAAAACAGGAGTAGGATCAGATGAAAGAACTAAAAGTCACCGCTTTGACCAAAACTTACGGTGAAAAAACCCTTTTTAAGCAGATTTCTTTTTTGATCCACGAAAAAGATCGTATCGGTTTAATAGGTGTAAATGGAACGGGGAAATCCAGTTTGTTAGCCATTTTGGCGGGACAAGATAAAGGCGATGGGGATATCGATGCCCTTTTGAAGCCCAGTGATTACCAAATCGGTTATTTACCTCAAGCAACGAATTTTGATGAAACTTTGACGGTGATACAAACCATCTTTAATGGCAATGCTCCGATTATTCAAACGGTCCGCCGCTACGAACAAGCTTTAGTCGATTTGGCGAAGGAAGGCGGCAATCCAGCCGTTCAAAAACGCTATACTCAAGCGGAAGAAGCCATGAATGAACAAGACGCGTGGTTAGTGGATACCAATGCCAAAACGATATTGCAAAAATTGGGCATTAGTCAGTTGGATCAAAAAATTGGTGAACTCTCTGGTGGTCAAAAGAAACGGGTCGGGATGGCGCAAGTTTTGATTCAAGAACCGGATTTGCTATTATTAGATGAACCCACCAACCATTTGGATTATCAAGCAATTGAATGGCTAGAAGGCTATTTGCGACAATATCAAGGGTCCCTTTTGATGGTGACGCACGATCGTTATTTTCTTGATCGGGTAACTAACCGGATTTTTGAGCTCTCCCATGGCGAATTATTGGAATACACCGGCAATTATGAAGCTTATGTGGTGGCCAAAGCTGAGCGGGAACGCCAGTTAAGTCAACAAGAAGAAAAACGCCAACAGCTTTATAAGCAAGAACTAGCCTGGATACGGGCGGGGGCGAAAGCGCGAACCACGAAACAACAAGCTCGGATACACCGTTTTGAAGACTTAAAAGAAAATCTGAATCAGGTCAAGACAGATGGCCAAGTAGAAATTGAATTGACGACTAAACGTCTAGGCAAACAAGTCTTAGAACTAAAAAACGCCAGCTATGCGTATAGTGAACAAGTGATTTTACAGGATTTAAATTTGCTGGTACAATCTCGAGAACGTTTAGGGATTACGGGAGAAAATGGTGCCGGTAAATCGACACTTCTCAATATTTTAGCCCAGCGTCTCCCCTTAGATGCGGGTGAGTTAATCGTGGGGGAAACGGTACGGCTGGCCTACTACACCCAAACTAATGAAGAGATGGCCGACGACAAGCGCATGATTTCCTATTTGCAGGAAGTGGCGGAAGAAGCCCAGCAAAAAGATGGTTCAAGTATATCCGTGGCGGAGTTATTGGAACGATTTCTTTTCCCTCGGAGTAGCCATGGGACGCTCATTGGCAAACTATCTGGTGGAGAAAAACGGCGCCTGTTTTTGCTGAAGTTGTTGATTGGCCAACCCAATGTTTTGCTATTGGATGAGCCCACCAACGATTTGGATATTGCCACGTTGACTGTTTTGGAAGATTATCTGCAAACTTTCCCGGGAGCGGTGATTACCGTTTCTCATGATCGTTATTTTCTTGATAAGGTTGCTGAAAAACTATTGGTGTTCAAAGGCCAAGGAATTATCGACAGCTACTATGGCTCGATTATGGATTATCTGGCAAAACAAGCAGCACCTACCACAAGTGATAAGCCTATCGAAACAAAAAAATCAGAAGTAAAAGCAGTTTCACCTCAGCCAAAGGAAAAGAAGAAACTTAGTTATTTGGAGCAAAAGGAATGGGAAACAATCGAAGACGAAATTGCTGGATTGGAAGAGAAGCAAGCCGAGTTGACTGAAGCCATGAATCATCAAGGCTCAGATTTTACGAAGTTATCCGAATTGCAAAAACAACTAGCTGACGTGGAAGCGCAGCTAGAGGAGAAGATGGATCGCTGGGAATATTTGAGCGAATTTGCTGATTAAGCTGGAATTATTAATAGTAAAACACAAGGAGTGGCAAAAAATGGAACAAGCATATTTGGATTTGGGAGCAAAACTGTTAGCGGAAGGCCATCAAAAAGGTGACCGGACTGGTACCGGGACGAGAAGTCTGTTTGGATACCAAATGCGTTTTGATTTAAGTGAAGGCTTCCCCTTGTTGACGACTAAGCGCGTACCTTTTGGTTTGATTAAAAGTGAATTGTTGTGGTTTTTAAAAGGTGACACCAATATTCGCTATTTGTTGCAACACAACAATCATATTTGGGACGAGTGGGCCTTTGAACGCTACATTAAGAGCCCGGCCTACCAAGGACCGGACATGACAGACTTTGGGCATCGCTCTTTGGTGGATCCAGTCTTCAATGAAGCGTATCAAGAGGAAAGTCGTAAGTTTTGCGAAAAAATCTTGAATGATTCCGCATTTGCCGAAACTTTTGGTGACTTGGGGCATATCTATGGTGCGCAATGGCGACATTGGGAAACCAAGGAGGGTGGCTTTATTGACCAATTGAAAAATGTGATTGAGATGATCAAAAACACACCCGATTCCCGGCGCTTGCTAGTCTCAGCTTGGAATCCCGAAGATGTACCTTCGATGGCCTTGCCACCTTGTCATACGATGTTCCAGTTTTATGTCAATGACAATAAACTGTCTTGCCAGTTGTATCAACGCAGTGGGGATGTCTTCTTGGGAGTTCCTTTTAACATTGCTAGTTATGCGCTGTTAACCCATTTAATTGCCCATGAATGTGGGCTGGATGTCGGGGATTTTGTTCATACCCTAGGAGATGCCCACCTTTACAATAATCATATCCAACAAATGCAAGAGCAACTGCAACGTAGCCCCCGACCATTTCCAAAATTGGTGTTGAATCAAGAGAAAGCATCAGTTTTTGATTTTGAGATGGCTGACATCACGGTCGAAGGCTATGATCCTTATCCAGCCATCAAAGCGCCGATTGCGGTATAAGTCTGGCTGATTTGGATAAATAAAATTGGAGGTGGCGCAAATGTTGATCGCCATATGGGCTCAAGCAGAAAATGGTCTAATTGGAAACCAAGGGAAGTTGCCTTGGCGTTTGCCGGCGGATTTGCAATATTTTAAAGAACAAACGATCGGTCATACCCTAGTGATGGGACGCAAAACCTTTGAAGGGATGGGGGGGCGTCCGTTACCGGGGCGCAAAACGGTGATCCTGACGCGAGATCATGATTATCAAGTGAAACATGAGAATGTTCAGGTATTGCATTCGAAAGCCGAGGTGCTGCAATTGGCCAAAGATAGCGAACAACCGGTTTATATCGCTGGGGGTGCAGAGGTATATCAATTATTTGAGCCTTATTACGATCGGTTACTGAAGACGGTCATCACCGGTGACTTTGCCGGGGATGCTTATTTTCCTAAAATAGATTGTTCACCTTATGAACTGGTATCTAATATTGCCGGGGTTCAAGATGAAAAAAACCAGTATCCTTTCCGTTTTGAGACCTGGCAGCGGAAACCTTAGTGAGAAAAAACAGCGGGACCCTCTAATCAAGAGGATTCCCGCTGTTTTGCTTTTAGATATAGGACTGTCACCTTTTTACTGGATGCCTTGAGCCCCTATGAGTTACGTATAGAGTAAAATCGAAAAGTACATCAGGCCGGCGCCTAACATGACAAAGAGATGCCAAATCACGTGATTGAAAGGAAGTTGCTTGAAACTGTAAACCACAGCTCCTACCGTGTAAGAGATGCCCCCAGCTACCAAAAGCCAAAAACCGACGCTTCCTAAAGAGTGATACAGACTCGGTCCGGCGATTAGACATAGCCAACCCATAATAATATAAATGATTGTGGAGACTTTGGAGACGGTCTCCTTTTTGTGCAAAGTGATGGATTTGTAGACGATCCCACCGATGGCCATGGCCCATATTGCACCGAACAAGGCCCAACCTAGCCAACCTTTAATACTCAGAAGGCAATAGGGGGTATAACTACCAGCGATTAATAAGAAGATGGAATCATGGTCAAACACTTGGAAGACTTTTTTTGCCTTAGTAAAGATCAGACTATGAAACAAGGTGGAAAATAGAAATAGTAAAATCATCATGGATCCGTACAACGCATAGGAGACGATGTGCATTGGAGAACCCAACTTGGCACCCTTGACTAAGAGTACCACTAGACCTGCAACACTGAGACCACAACCGATCCCGTGAGTAACAGCATTTAAGACTTCATTGACGATTAGGTACTTACGTGAAGGCTGACTGGTTTGCATAAAGGGGACCTCCTTTGTATTAAAAATGATGAAAAAAGACTTTTACTCTGTTATACTTATGTCATTCCATAAGCGTTAATCGTATTCTAACACGAAAACGCCATGTTTTAAAAGAAAGAGTGAATTTAATGACAACTATCAAAATCGTGACGGACTCCTCCTGCACCATGGAACCAGCCGTCCGGGACCGTTTAAATATCCATGTGATGTCATTATCAGTGATGATCGATGGCGTTTTATATCGGGATGATGATTCATTGCCAGGAGCCGATTTTATAGCCATGATGGCTCAAGCCAAAGAACTGCCGAAAACGAGTCAACCACCGATTGGCGAGTTTGTCGAGCTGTATGATGCACTAGGTCAGGATGGGAGTCGCGTAATTTCAATCCATATGACCCAAGGCTTAAGTGGGACGGTTGAAGCAGCCCGCCAAGCTAGCCATCTGACTAAGACGGATGTCACTGTTATTGACAGCGATACCACCGATCAAGGGTTGTCGTTTCAAGTCATCCGTGCTGCCGAAATGGCTCAAGCCGGTGAAAGCTATGAAACCATTATGAGTAAGATAGCAGAAATTCGGGACAATACCACGTTGTTTATCGGTGTATCCACGTTGGACAATCTGGTGAAAGGTGGTCGAATTAGTCGGGCCACTGGGATTCTTTCAAATATCTTGAATATGAAAGTTGTCATGAACTTTCAGCATGGGCAACTTTTGCCAGTAGTCAAGGGACGGGGCAATAAAACGTTTATGAAGTGGTTTGCCGAGTTTAAAGATGAGTTGCAGAAGCTACCTAATGTCAAACAAATCGGCATTTCCCATGCAGAAGGGTTGGAACTGACGGAACAGTTTAAAAAAGAATTGGATGCGCTGTTTCCACAGATGACGATTCCGCTTTTGCACACGACCCCCATCATCGCAACCCATACTGGTAAGGGAGCCTTCGCGGTGACCTATTACACCGAAAACTAGCTTGATGAAATAGTTGCCATTATCCGAATCCTATCTTTTGTTAGTCGCTTATTGCCCGCTTTTTTGGGGGAATCATCACTGACAAAGGGTAGGATTCGGTTATTTGGGATGTGGCTGTTTTTTTTAGAGTATCTTCAGAAAGTCTGCTGTTTTTTTCTTGAAAATCAATAAAATTTCAAAAACGCTTCCCAAAGATAGTCGATCCTTTGGTAAAATAAAGAACAAGTGATGGCCTAATTGAAACAGTCGGAGCTTACCAATGAAATCAGTAAGGAGAGGATTTTGATGCTGAAAATAAGCCGAGGCGGCAACCTGTTGCGCTGGGGGATCCAGTTCCTTATTTTGATTGTGGCAACCTTGGTTGTTTATATTGTGATGGATCAGGGGTTTCCGCCAGCCAAGCCACTTTTGCAACCAGTAGCTAGCAAGCAAGCTGATAAAGATCGAAAGCAGCAACTGCATTATGTAGCTGTGGGCGATTCCTTAACAGAAGGGATTGGCGATCAAACTAAGCGGGGGGGCTTCGTACCCATTGTAGCTGAAGATATCCAGTCTCGTTATCAGCTTCAAACGATTGAGGTGGATAATTTTGGCATTTCCGGCGAACGCAGTGACCAGATTTTGAAACGGGTGAAGCAAGACCAAGATTTGCGAAACAATTTGCAGGATGCTGATTTTGTCACCATCACGGTGGGGGGCAATGATTTGATGAAAGTCATTCGCAATAGTTTTTTTGAATTAACGATGAAGAAGTTTAATAAGCCACGGGCAAGATACCAAGAACGGGTGACGGAAATTATTACAGAGATTCGTAGCTTAAACAGCACTGTCCCGATTTACACTCTTGGCATCTACAATCCATTTTATTTGAATTTTCCCGAAATCACTGATATGCAACAGGTGGTGGATGACTGGAATGAGGCCACTGAAGTCGCTACTCGTCAGTTTCCCAAGTCGTATTTTATTCCAATCAACGACTTGTTGTATCAAGGGTTAGATCAAGAAGTGGGCGTTGCTTCGAATTTGACAAGTTCCGAGGAAGCAAAAACGACGGGAGAAGATGAGACCGACATCGGCCGTGTGGATAATGATGTCTTATATGATGAAGATAAATTTCATCCCAATAATATCGGCTACCAACTGATGGCCAATGCGGTGCGCGATCAGCTGATAGCAACCCAAAATGAGTGGTTGAAACAAGGAAATGAGGACAGTAACGAATGAATGATGACAAGATGGAACCAACAAAAAAGAAGCGTTTTCCCTTTTTCAAAGTAAACCCTTGGAAATGGGCTTTTCTTGCCTTAGTAGTGCTGATTTTGGGAAGTGGGCTTTTTGTTACTGCGCGAATTTTTTCGATTAGAGAGCCTCATTATACCCAAAAGACGACTGCCGTTCGGGCGGGGGATCCGGTTTTGACTATCTCCAGTAACAAGGCTCAAGTCAATCAGTTGATTAGTTTCTTTTTAGAAGAGTATTTAAAAGATTCTGAGGTGAAATATGACTTCGTGTTAGAAAACGAGGCCATGTTGACCGGAGAATTCAAAGTTTTGGGCTTTCCCGTGACTATTTACCTGTATTTTGATCCTTATGTGATGGAAGACGGCAATGTCCAATTGCGGGTGAAGAGTTTGTCTGTGGGTACTTTGGATTTACCTTTAAAAGAAGTACTGAAATTGGTCAAGCGTAGTTTCAAGTTCCCTGAATGGATTGAAATGGATACCGAGGCGGAGACGATGCTATTGCGATTGGATCAATTTCAATTGGAAAATGGCATGTTTATTAAAGCCAACCGCATCAATTTATTGGACGATGAGATCCAATTTAGTTTATATTTGCCAAAGGAGGATAAGAAAAGTCAATCCACTACAACCTCTAGCACCGACTAACAATTGGGCAAGACGTTGAGATACTTAATAAAGAATCGAGGAACTCAAATGGAACGAATGATTTTTGCCGGCGGTTGTTTTTGGTGTATGGTCCAACCGTTTGATCAACAGCCTGGAGTTTATTCCGTGCTTTCTGGCTATACCGGGGGCCACACGGAAAATCCAACCTACGAGGAAGTTTGCAGTCATACCACTGGTCATACAGAAGCCGTGGAGATTATTTTCGACCCAGCGGTTTTATCCTATGAAGAATTACTTAACATTTATTGGCAGCAAACCGATCCCACCGATGCCTTTGGTCAGTTTCAAGACCGTGGGGACAATTATCGGCCGGTTATTTATTACGAAAATGAAGCCCAACGACAAGCTGCGGAGGCGAGTAAGGCGCAATTGGCAGCGAGTGGCCGTTTTAGCCAACCCATCGTGACAACGATTGAGCCGGCGCAAACTTTTTATCCGGCGGAAGAGTATCATCAAGACTATTATCGCAAACATCCGGAAAACTATGCTCGCAACCATGCACGGCGAGAGCAGTTTATGAACGAGCATTGGGGGGAGCACTAATGCGTCGTAGTTTTTACCACTATTTGATGGCAGTCAAAGGTCCGAGTCATACGGATGAAGAACAAATTTTTGCTACTCATGCCAGCCATGATATTCAGTTTCCCAAGCACAGTGAAGACTACCACGAAATTTCCTCTTATTTAGAGATGGAAACCGATTATTTGCCTTCGATGGATATCTTTGATCGAATTTGGGATAAATATTTGGAAAACAACCGCTAACTAAAAGCGTGCAACCGCTGCTCTGATTGATGGATGGAGGCAGTCCTTCCCAGTCAGCCCCAGAAGGAATTGCTACTTTTACTTTTTAGTGGAACATGGTACTATTTCAGAGGCAAGGAGGGCTTAGATTGAAGAAAAAAATTACTCTGCCACTTTATCTGCTTTCCGTCGTGGGAGCAGCCATTATTTTTGGTGCAGGGGGCTTTTTCTTAGCAAAAGACGGCCCCAAAACCTTTATGGATTTTGCTGATAAAAATTCAGCAATTACCACCAATGACACTGAGTTAGATCAAGTATATCAACTCTACAATACGATTAACCAAAACTATTATAAAAAAGTCGATCAGGACAAATTGATCCAAGGGGCTATGAAAGGCATGACTGAGGCGTTAGGCGATCCTTATTCAACATTTTTGGATAAGGCGGGAGCCAGTGCTTTAAGCGAGTCTTTGTCGGATTCTTTTGAAGGTATCGGTGCCACTTTGAGCTTAGTTGATAAAGAGCCAGTCATTGCTCAGACACCTATTAAAGGGACCCCTGCGCAAAAAGCGGGCTTAAAAGCGGAGGACGTCATCACCAAAGTTGCCGGAAAAGCCACTAAAGGCCAAGAGTTGAGTGAAGTGGTGTCGCAGATTCGTGGTGAAAAAGGAACCAAGGTGGATTTAACGATCAAGCGGGGCAATGACACTTTTGAGGTAGCTGTCACCCGGGATCGTATTCCAATCGAAACGGTTCATGGAGAACTAGATGCTAAAGAAAAGACAGTGGGGTACGTCCAAATCACTACTTTTGGCGAAGGGACTACCAAAGAGCTGCAACGAACCATCGAAAACTTACGAGAAGAAGGGGCTCAGTCATTTGTCTTTGACGTCCGCCAAAATCCTGGTGGTTTATTGGAACGGGTGGAAGAAATCGCCAGTATGTTTCTAAAAAATGGTGACACGATTGTTAAATTTGAAGACAATCAAGGAAATAAAAGTGAAACAGTGGCTAGTAAGGAGTTAGACGGCGGCTTCAAAATTAGTGAACCGGCTGTCGTATTAGTGGATGGCAATTCCGCTTCAGCAGCGGAAATTTTTGCAGCAGCATTAAATGAAGCAGCGGACATCCCCATCGTTGGAACGCAAACTTTTGGTAAAGGTACCATGCAACAAGTTGCCGAGTTAAATACTGAGAGCGAATTGAAGTTGACCGTGGCCAAATGGCTAACCCCTAGCGGAAAATGGATCAATGAAAAAGGCTTGACTCCTACCATCAAGGCGGATTATCCCAGCTATGCTTATTTGCCACCCCTTTCTCGTAGTGAAGAATACCGTCTAGGAGATAGTGGCACTGAAGTTGATTATTTGAATCAGTTTTTAAAAGCACTTGGCTATGAAACCAAGGGCGATCAATTTAATGAGACCACTGAGAAAGCTGTGAAAGATTTTCAGAAAAAACATAAACTCAAAGAAACTGGGAAAGTCACTGGCGAGACAGCTGATGCGATCGAAAGCGAGTTAGCTAAAGCTTTGCAAGGACAAGACTTTGCCTATCAAGCCGCACTCAAAGAAATAACGGCTATTAAACAGAAGTAATTCCTTAGCCAAAAAATGATTCATCAAAAAAGGAGGAGCCCCATGACAAAAAAAGAAGCCTTGGATTTGTTTTGGCTGTCGATTAAGTATTTGATTATCGCTGCCGCCATCGCCATGCTTGTCAGGGGCTTTCTATTGATTCCCGTCCCAGTAGTGGGCAATTCGATGGAAGGCACACTGTCGCAAAATGACATGGTGGTGATGGAGCGGATTTCCCAGGTGGAACGTTTTGATGTCGTGGTTTTTCGTTTGGCTAGTGGTACGACTTATATTAAGCGGGTAGTGGGGATGCCAGGTGACAGCCTTCGTTATCAAGATGACCAGCTTTATATCAATGATCAGCCAGTGGCCGAACCTTTTTTGGCAGATGAAAAAAAGACCCAGTCGGAAAATAGTTTTACCAATGATTTTACCCTAGAAGACTTAACTGGCGAGGTGCAATTAGCGTCAGATAGCTATTTTGTGATGGGGGACAATCGTCGCAATTCCAAGGACAGTCGCTCATTTGGTGCAATTTCGGCTGCGGATATTATAGGCAAAGCTCGTTTTGTCTATTACCCGATGAAACACTGGCACATCATTTGAAACAACGAAACTTGATTGATGTTCTTGACAGAGGGCTTCCACCAGAAGCCCTCTTGTTTTGAGGTGAACTAGTTCAACAACAGCCGCCGTATGACAGTGGGTGGCGGAGGTTAGGAAGAGGAGTGATACAATGACGATTCAATGGTTTCCCGGACATATGGCCAAGGCCAAACGGGAAGTAAGTGAAAAACTAAAATTTGTGGATATTGTGTTTGAACTGGTGGATGCCCGTCTGCCCCTGTCTTCTCGAAATCCATTATTGGACCAAATTTTGCAACAGAAGCCCCGCTTAGTGATTTTGAATAAGGCTGATTTAGCTGATCCTCAGCAAACCCGCTTGTGGCAGGGCTATTTTGAAAGTTTAGGATTTGCGGCGGTGACGGTCAATGCTCATGATAGTAGCGCTACGAAGCGAGTCATTCAAGCAGCCAAACTGGCTTTAAAGGAAAAAATTGCTCGGGATAAAGCTCGCGGGTTAAAACCTCGCAGTATTCGAGCGATGGTGGTGGGGATTCCAAATGTTGGCAAGTCCACCTTGATGAATCGTTTGGTGGGGAAAAAAATTGCCCAAACTGGGAATAAACCGGGTGTGACTAAAGGCCAACAGTGGTTACGTTCAGGTACGGACTTGGAATTGTTGGATACGCCAGGGATTTTATGGCCCAAATTTGAAGATCCCGATGTGGGGAAAAAACTCGCTTTAACCGGGGCAATCAAAGATCAATTATTGCATCTGGACGATATTGCAATCTTTGGCTTAGATTTTTTTGCTCGTTATTATCCGGGACGAATCAGCCAACGCTATCGTTTGACAGAGGTGGAAGAAGCCTTGCCAGCAGCAGAAATGCTGATGGTGATTACAGAAAAACGCGGCTATAAAGATGATTATGATCGAGGGAGCGAGCTGGTTGTGGTGGAAGTCCGACAAAATAAACTAGGGAGCTTCACTTTGGACCGCTATGAGGAAATGGGAGTTGGATCTGGTGAAACAAGAGTCGATAAGTGAAGTCAAAGAAAAGTTAGCCACCCTTCAAGATGTGACGGATCCTTATGTGGCGGCCTTACGCCTGGATGATCGGGCAGGTATCCAAAAGTTACTGGCAAGTTTTGATAAGCGTTGTGCCAAAATAGAAGCTTTAAAAGAGAAATACCAAGCCATGCTGCGTTTTGAAACGCCACTGTTGGCGCAGGGGCATCGATTTATCGCCGGTATTGATGAAGTGGGACGAGGACCGTTGGCAGGACCGGTAGTAGCATGTGCGGTGATTTTATCCCCAGAAAATCCCGTCTATGGCCTGGATGATTCCAAAAAATTATCTGCCAAAAAACGGGGAGAATTATTTCTGGAGATTCGAGACAAAGCAGTCGCAATTGGGATTGGTGTGGTAAACCACGATGAAATCGATCGTCTGAACATTTATCAAGCCAGTCGGCAAGCGATGCTGATGGCGGTAAATGATTTGGCTGTGCCACCGAGCTATCTGCTTTTGGATGCCATGTTGATTGATTCCCCCTTACCGCAAGAAAAAATCATCAAAGGGGATGCGCAGTCGGTCTCCATTGCTGCTGCAAGTATTGTAGCTAAAGAAATGCGCGATGATTTAATGCGGGAATGCCATCAATTGTATCCTCACTATGGCTTTGATAAAAATGCTGGATATGGCACGAAGGAGCATTTAGCAGGCTTAGAAAAATATGGTCCTTGTGAAATTCATCGACGCAGCTTTCGGCCGGTTAGTGAATATTTTAAATAAAACATCGAAAACACCTGCTTTCTGCGCATCTTCTGATAGAAGACTAGAAAGCAGGTGTTTTTATGTCACGGGAAGTGCTCTTGGTAAAATTAGCTTTGTGTCAAGGAATGGGAATTGAAAAAAAGTGGCGCCTTTTGCAGTATGCCCAACACTATCAGCGGTCTGATTTGTCCTTTCAGGAAATCTTGCAGGTGCTGGGTTATAATCGTTTTTCGGAAACCCTCCGACAAAATTGGCAAAGCCTTACCCCAGATGAAATCAATCAACGGATGCTAGGGCAAAAATACCTTTCCTATGATTCCCCGTTGTATCCTACCAATTTAAAGGAGATTGCTTATCCCCCCTTGGTGCTTTTTTATGAAGGGCGGAAAGAATTGTTGCAAAAGCGTTTGGTCGCCTTTGTGGGTGCCAGAGATGCCACTGCTTATGGGAAACGAGTGATTGATTTTTTGGTCCCTGAAGTGGTGCGGGCAAATTATGTAGTAGTATCTGGACTAGCAAAGGGCATTGATAGTTGCGCACATGAAGCGGCGATGGTTTGTGGTGGCTATACCATCGGAGTATTGGGGACTGGCGTCGATCTTTGCTATCCCAGTCAAAGTCGCCCGATCTATCAAAAGATGAAAAAAGAGCATTTGCTAATTAGTGAGTATCCGCGAGGGACAACGCCACAAAAACATCATTTTCCGATGCGTAATCGAATTATCGCCGGCTTGTCGCAAGGCCTGTGCGTCATCGAAGCCAAATCCCGTAGTGGTTCTTTGATCACTGCCCAACAAGCACTAGAAGATGGCCGAGAAGTTTTTGCCGTACCAGGAGACGTACTAACGGGTCATTCTGCCGGGTGTCATGATCTAATACAAGATGGTGCCAAATGTGTCCACAGCCCGGAGGATATCTTAAGTGAGTTGCCACAGTTTTAAGAATTTTAGGACCCTTCCTTGACAAACCTTTTGGGAATCGCTATAGTTGACTACGATTTGTAAGACCTTGATTCGTGACAATAATATAGTAGAAATAGGAAGGAGCCATTTTATTTTATGGCATATAAATACCTCGTCATTGTGGAATCTCCTGCAAAAGCGAAAACCATCGAAAAATATTTGGGACGAAATTACAAAGTCGTGGCCAGTGTGGGTCATATCCGCGATTTGCCAAAAAGTAAGATGGGGATTGATGTTGAAAATAACTATGAACCCCATTATATCTCGATTCGTGGCAAAGGGGACGTCATCAAAGGTCTTCGAAGTGCAGCGAAAAAAGCCGAAAAAGTTTACCTCGCAAGTGACCCGGACCGAGAAGGTGAAGCCATTGCTTGGCATTTGGCTTACCTACTAAATTTAGATTTAAAAGATAAAAATCGTGTCGTTTTCAATGAAATTACAAAAGATGCAGTGAAGGCTGCGTTTAAAGAACCGCGGGCCATCGATGTGGACCTAGTAGATGCCCAACAAGCACGGCGGGCCTTGGATCGTTTGGTGGGGTATTCCATCAGTCCGATTTTGTGGCGCAAAGTCAAAAAAGGCTTAAGTGCGGGTCGGGTACAATCCATCGCAGTTAAGATGATTGTCGATCGAGAAAAAGAAATTCGTTCCTTTGTGCCAGAAGAGTATTGGAGTATCGACGGCAATTTCAAAAAGCAGACGAAGAAGTTCAAGGCCAATTTTTGGGGCTTGGATGGCAAGAAGAAAAAACTGCCTAATGCGGAAAGCATCAAAGAGATTACTGATCGTTTGACTAGTAAAGACTATCAAGTGACGAAAGTCGAGAAAAAAGAGCGGAAACGTAATCCAGCAGCACCTTTTACCACTTCTAGTTTGCAACAAGAAGCCGCGCGCAAACTCAATTTTCGAACGCGTAAAACAATGATGGTCGCCCAACAGCTATACGAAGGGATTCCTCTTGGCAAACAGGGGACGGTCGGTTTGATTACTTATATGCGGACGGACTCCAAGCGGATTGCCGATTCCGCTAAAGCCGAAGCCGCTGATTTTATCAATGAAACCTATGGGAAAGAATACACTGCCCACAGCAAAGCCAAAGTCAAAAATGCCCAAGGAGCCCAAGACGCCCATGAAGCGGTTCGACCATCTAGCGTGTTGCGGACACCAGATGCCATCTCCCAGTATTTGGACAAAGACCAACTAAAACTCTATACCTTGATTTGGTCACGCTTTGTCGCAAGTCAGATGACCCCAGCAATTTTGGATACCATGAAAGTGACTTTGGAGCAAAACGGCGTCACTTTTATCGCCAATGGTTCAAAGATTAAATTCAAAGGTTTTATGTCCGTCTATATTGAAGGTACCGATGACGGTAAGGAAGAAAAAGAAAACATCTTGCCTGAGTTAGTGGTAGGAGATGTGGTGCAATCCGTTAGCATTGAACCAAAACAACATTTTACCCAACCACCGGCACGTTATAGCGAAGCGACGTTGATTCGGACTTTAGAAGAAAAAGGCGTGGGTCGACCATCGACATACGCACCAACCTTGGAAACCATTCAACGGCGCTACTACGTAAAATTGCAACAAAAACGTTTTGAACCGACAGAATTGGGAGAAATCGTCAATACGTTGATTGAAGAGTATTTTACGCAAATCGTGGATGTCAACTTCACTGCCCAGATGGAAAATGATTTGGATAAAGTGGAAGAGGGCAAAGAAGAATGGGTAAAAGTGGTGGACCGTTTTTATCGACCATTTGAAAAAGAACTTAAAGAAGCAGAAGAAAAAATCGAAAAAGTCCAAATTAAAGATGAACCAGCCGGTTTTGACTGTGAACTCTGCGGCCATCCGATGGTGATTAAATTAGGCCGTTTTGGTAAGTTTTACGCTTGTAGCAATTTTCCCGACTGTCGCAATACCAAACCGATTGTGAAAGAAATCGGCGTGGAGTGTCCGGTTTGTCATAAAGGCCAAGTGATCGAACGGAAATCCAAGAAGAACCGACTCTTTTACGGTTGCTCCCGCTATCCAGACTGTGATTTTACTTCTTGGGATAAACCAGTGGGGCGGTCTTGTCCGAAATGCGGCCAATATTTGGTAGAAAAGAAAGTCAAAGGCAGCAAGCAAGTGGTCTGTGTCAATGGGGACTACGAAGAACCTGTTCAAAAATAATATGATACTAGAGTCAAGAATAACTTTACCCAACTTTTGAAACAGAAAATTTGATGACTCATACACTTTTATTTATGATAACGAGTGTATGAGTTTTTCCATGAAAAAAATGCAAATGTTTGAGAAAAAGAAAAGAGGACAGCTATGACACAAACAGTCAATGTTATCGGTGCTGGTTTGGCGGGCTCAGAAGCCGCTTGGCAAATCGCTCAAGCGGGAGTGCCGGTTCGCTTATATGAAATGCGCCCTGTGAAATCGACGGAAGCTCACCATACGGAAAACTTTGCCGAATTGGTTTGCTCAAATTCCCTTCGAGGCAATAGTCTTGCCAATGCCGTAGGGGTCTTAAAAGAAGAAATGCGGCGGTTGGATTCGGTGGTAATCACTTCTGCTGATGAAACTGCTGTACCTGCGGGAGGTGCTTTAGCAGTCGATCGGGATCGTTTTTCGGCGTTAATCACGGAAAAGGTCAAGAATCATCCTTTGGTAACAGTGATTCATGAAGAAGTCACCCAACTACCAGAGGGGATTACCGTGGTGGCATCGGGGCCATTAACCAGCGAACCGCTAGCCCAAGCGATCCAGGCGTTTAATGGGTCAGAAGGCTTTTACTTTTACGATGCCGCTGCACCAATCATCGAAAAAAGTTCCATCGACATGGACAAGGTCTATTTAAAATCGCGTTATGACAAAGGTGAAGCGGCTTATCTCAATTGTCCTATGACTAAAGAAGAGTTTACGGCTTTTCGTGAAGCCTTGGTGACGGCAGAAGTCGCCCCCCTCAAAGAATTTGAAAAAGAAAAATACTTTGAAGGATGTATGCCGATTGAAGTGATGGCTGGTCGCGGTGAAAAAACGATGCTCTTTGGTCCGATGAAACCAGTGGGCTTGGAAGATCCCAAGACGGGAAAACGTCCTTATGCCGTTATCCAATTGCGCCAAGACAATGCTGCTGCTTCTTTGTATAACATCGTTGGCTTTCAAACTCATCTTAAGTGGGGGGAGCAAAAACGGGTTTTCCAAATGATTCCAGGCCTAGAGCAGGCTGAATTTGTCCGGTATGGCGTGATGCACCGCAATAGCTTTATGAATTCTCCTGAACTGTTGACCCAAACTTATGGGACGAAAAAACGCCCAGACCTATTTTTCGCCGGCCAGATGACCGGGGTCGAAGGTTATGTGGAAAGTGCTGCTAGTGGCTTAGTGGCTGGTCTAAACGCGGCAAAACTAGCATTAGGAGCAGCGCCAGTCGTCTTTCCTACTGAGACGGTTATCGGCAGTATGGCCTATTACATTACCCATGCAGAAGGCAAACATTTCCAACCGATGAATGCCAACTTCGGCTTGTTACCCGATTTACCGGAACGCATTAAAGACAAAAAACTCCGCTACCAAACCTTAGCGGAACGGGCGTTGAATGCTCTGGAAACGACAATCCGTTAATTAAAAAAGAGCTGCGGTAGCAAACCTATCGCAGTTTTTCTACGCAAAAAAATGTCATCAATTGTAGTAATTGTGAACGAACTTTGAAATATTACCAAAAGTCTGACAATTAAATTGTATTTTTGATTTTGTTATGCTACAGTTATTGCGGGCTAAAAATGAGAGGGGCGTCCAAGATGGATTGGCCTAGTGAATTTTATCGGTATCTGGAGGTTGAAAGGGGTTACTCAGAAAAGACAGTAGCTGCTTATCGAGGAGATTTCAGCGTTTTCCAAACGTTCTTGAATGATTCAGGAAACGGTAATTACTTAGAATTGGATCACCGGGATGTTCGGGTGTATTTGGCGTATTTAAACGAACAAGGCTATAGTCGTAATACCATTAGTCGTAAAATCGCCAGTCTCCGTGCCTTTTACCAGTTTTTGTTGCGGGAAGAGGTTATTGCAGAAAATCCTTTTACTTATGTTCATTTAAAAAAGAAAAACCAAAAATTACCCCGCTTCTTTTATGAAAAAGAAATGGCGGCCTTGTTTGAGGCGGTTGCTGGTGAGGAACCTCTCCAGCAACGCAATCGCGGCCTATTGGAAATCTTGTATGGTTCGGGTTTGCGGGTCAGCGAGTGTGCCAACCTCAAACTAGGGGATATTGACTGGTCTGGCGGTGTTTTGCTGGTTTTAGGGAAAGGAAACAAAGAGCGTTATGTGCCTTTTAGTGAGCATGCCCGTGGCGCCTTACAGGAGTATCTTGCTGAAGGCCGACAGACGTTAATGGCCAAAAAAAAGCAGACCCACAGTTTTATCTTTGTTAATAATCAAGGGAATCCCTTGACCTCACGAGGAATCCGGTATATTTTAGACCAGGTGATTAAAAAGAGTAGTCTGGATAGCCAGATTCACCCCCACATGTTGCGGCATACCTTTGCCACACATTTACTCAATAATGGGGCGGATATGCGGACGGTCCAGGAACTTTTGGGGCATGTAAATTTGTCCTCGACCCAAATTTATGCCCATGTAACCAAAGAGAGTCTCCAAAAGAACTACCGTCATTTCCATCCCCGGGCTTGAACATCCCTTTGCGCTGTTTTTTGAGTGAGTGCTTAGAGGAGAGAATGTTCAGAATCTTAATTTTATTTTTAACTATCTGGAGGTTTATTTATGAAATCACAATTTCATTCTACGACCATTTGTGCTGTAGAAAAAGATGGCAAATTTGCCATGGCTGGTGACGGTCAGGTCACGATGGGTGAACAAGTCGTGATGAAAGGAACCGCCCGTAAAGTTCGTCGGATTTACAATGGCGAAGTGGTGGTAGGCTTTGCCGGTAGTGTGGCAGATGCCTTCACTTTAGAAGAAAAATTCGAAGGTAAACTAAACGAATACAATGGCAATTTGCAACGAGCTGCTGTGGAGTTGGCGCAAGAATGGCGTACCCAACAATCCATGCAAAAACTGGAAGCGATGCTGATTGTGATGAACGATACAGAAATGTTGCTTGTTTCTGGTACCGGCGAAGTGATTACCCCTGATGATGGTATTTTGGCAATCGGGTCTGGTGGGAACTATGCATTAGCAGCAGCTCGCTCAATGAAACAATACGGTGGCGAGTTAACGGCACGCCAAATTGCTGAAAATGCCTTGAATATTGCAGCAGATATTTGTATTTTTACCAATCACAACATCATCGTTGAAGAAATGTAAGAGGGATTATTATGGCTGAAATCAATAAAACACCTAGAGAAATCGTATCTGAGTTGGACCAATATATCGTTGGGCAACAAGATGCTAAAAAAGCGGTGGCTGTCGCTTTACGAAATCGATACCGCCGTCTGCAATTAGAAGAAGAAATGCAACAAGAAGTTACCCCTAAAAATATGCTGATGATTGGGCCTACTGGTGTCGGTAAAACGGAGATTGCTCGGCGGTTAGCGAAGATTGTCCAAGCCCCTTTTGTCAAGGTAGAAGCCACTAAGTTTACGGAAGTTGGTTATGTCGGTCGCGATGTGGAAAGTATGGTTCGCGATCTGGTGGAAAATGGGATTCAAATCGTGCGCAAAGAACAATACAGTCGCGTCTATTCTCGGGCAGTCAAAAAAGCCAATCGTCGGCTGGCTAAGGTATTAGTCCCAGGCATCAAAAAAGAAGCCAAAAAAGCGGCTAATCCTTATGAGCAAATGATGAACATGTTCCAAATGGGTCAAGAACCAGCTGAACCAAAAGAAGAGCTGACAGAAGATATTAAAGTCAATCGCCAAGCTATCTTTGAACAGTTGGAAAAAGGACTTTTGGACAGCCGGGAGGTCACCATTGAAATCGAAGAACCAAAAGTGCAAGGCCCGTCTATGAATAATGGTCTTGAGCAAATGGGGATTGATTTAAATGAAACCTTGGATGCTTTGAAGCCTAAGAAAAAGCAAGAGCGTACCGTCACAGTGAAGGAAGCGCGGGAACTCTTGGTTCAAGAAGAATCTTCTAAATTGGTAAATGATGCGGATATTCACAGTGAGGCGATTCGTTTAGCTGAGTCTAGCGGGATTATTTTCATCGATGAGATTGATAAAATCACCTCAAAATCCCAACAGTCTGGTGAAGTTTCCCGTGAAGGCGTGCAACGGGATATCTTACCAATCGTGGAAGGATCGCAAGTCAACACCAAATATGGTGTGATCAACACGGACCATATTCTCTTCGTAGCTTCAGGCGCTTTTCATTTGTCTAAACCAAGTGATTTGATTCCAGAATTGCAAGGACGTTTCCCAATCCGGGTGGAATTGGAAGACTTGACGGCTGAAGACTTTGTCAAGATTTTAACAGAGCCTAATAACGCCTTGATCAAACAATACATTGCTTTATTGGCTACTGAAAATATCAAGGTGACCTTTACCATTGAAGCGATTGAAAAAATTGCTCAAATCGCCTTCGATGTGAACCGGGACACAGACAATATCGGCGCTCGTCGTTTGCATACGATTCTTGAAAAACTATTGGAAGATTTGCTTTTTGAGGCCCCTGATATGCAGATGGGTGAAATAACTATCACGGAAAATTATGTCAATGAAAAACTGGCAGCTATCGTTTCTGATCAAGATCTCAGTCGCTATATTTTGTAGAGCAGCTGTTTATTGAGGCAATTTTTATATTAAAAAGTCTAACTAGAGTTGGCTATCCGAACCTTTCGCGCAAAATTTATGACTACTGAGAGATGACAATAAACGTCAGCGGTTGGTGGAGCTCTAATGATTGCAAGCTGTGAAAGTCTGTTAGCCATTCTGATAAGAGGAGAAGTGGAAAAAATGACATCATTATTAGAAAAAACCCGCCAAATCAATGAGTTGTTGCAACAAAAGAACACCTTTGATATGAAATCTGAGCTGCCTTATGACAAGATGGCGATGATTTTAGGGGATGTATTGAATGCCAATACCTACGTCATCAGCAGTGAAGGGGTCTTATTGGGTTATAACGAAAAACATGACGTTAACAATGATCGAGTTAGAAATATGTTTGTAGAAAAACAATTTCCTAAATCATACACTGACATGGTGGATCATTTAGGTAAAACCGAAGCTAATATTACGATTGAAAGCGACATGACCGCTTTTCCAGTGGAAAGTCGCGAACAATACCCAAATGGCTTGACGACTGTAGTCCCTATTTTTGGTGCCGGGGAACGATTAGGAACCATCATTTTGTCTCGTGTGATGGACAATTTTGATGAAGACGATTTGGTTTTAGCAGAATATGGAGCGACTGTTGTTGGGATGCAATTTTTGTATCAAAAATCCCGCCACATTGAAGAAGATGTCCGTAGTGCTACAGCGGTCCAAATGGCTATCAACACCTTATCGTACAGCGAACTAAAAGCTGTTCAAGCCATTTTTGAAGCATTAGATGGGGATGAAGGTCGTCTGACAGCTTCCAATATTGCTGATAAAATTGGTATCACCCGGTCTGTGATTGTCAATGCGCTGCGGAAATTGGAATCAGCTGGGATTATTGAATCCCGTTCATTGGGGATGAAAGGAACCTATTTACGCGTCTTAAATCCTCGTTTCAAGGAAGAATTAAGCAAACACAATTATTAAGCCCTAGATAGTTGGTAAGGCAGTCTGATACTGCTGAAATGGTGGCTAACAGCTAGGAAGCTGTGTTAGAATTAACACTTAGTAGGGGATGCATAACAACAGGGGAAAACAGGAAAGCTAGCCCACAGAAGGCTAACAACAACTGGTTTTTCCCTGGGTTTTTTATAAGTTTTTGGCATCGCTTCATTTGAAAAACGCTCTTTCTTAGAATCCGGCAAAAGATTATTTTAGGAGGTCTGGCAAATGACAGTTAGCATCGAAAATGGCCAATTGATCGTTACGGTTAATGAACAAGGGGCTGAAATGACCAGTATCAAGCATAAGGAAACGGGCTTGGAGTACTTATGGACGGCAGATCCACAATATTGGGGGCGTCATGCGCCGATATTGTTTCCCATCGTTGGGGCCCTAAAAAATAGTACGTACCGTTATGAGGGAAAAGAATACACCTTGCCTCAGCATGGCTTTGCCCGGGATCGTCAATTTGAAGTGGTAGCCAAAGAAGCCGATCGCGTGAGCCTTTGTTTGAAAGCGGATGAGGCAACCAAAGCAGTTTATCCTTTTGATTTTGAACTGTATGTTCATTACGAGCTGGGAGGAGAAGGCCTGCAAGTGCGTTATGAAGTCAAAAATCCTGCAGCAAAAGAGTTGCTCTTTTCAGTGGGGGGACATCCGGGATTTAACGTGCCATTGACGGATGATTTGACTTTTGAGGATTATTATTTGGCCTTTTCACCGATGAAATCTCGCATTACCTTGCCCTTAAAAGGGGCGTTTATCGATGCGGCTCAAAAAACCTTAAGTGCTACCAATACCAATTTAAGACTAAGTCACGAAATGTTTGCCAACGATGCTTTAGTCTTTGAATCAAAAGGCCTTACTAAAATCACCATTGCCAGCGACCGCTCCCCTCATAGTGTGAGTGTTGCTTTTAACAATATGCCTTATTTTGGTATCTGGTCGCCCTATCCCAAAGAAGCACCGTTTCTATGTATTGAACCGTGGGCAGGGATTGCGGATACTTTGGAAGCAACCGGCGAGTTATCTGAAAAATTAGGTATCCAAAGTTTGGCGCCCGGTGAAACATTTATGACTAAGTACGCGATTACGGTTAAGTAGTGCCATTGCTTTGAATCAGGTATCAAAAGAGGCTATCTCCCAGCGACAGGTCAGCTGTTGGGAGATAGCCATCTTCTATTTTTCTTTACTTTTTTGATTTAAGCCAAAAGGCACGCGACTTTCGGTGCCGGCTTTAATGCGTCGGATATTGTCTTGATGACGATAAAAAATGAAGAGGGTAATGAGAAGAGCGATTACCGTCAATAGCCAGTTGTGATTAGGTAATACTTGAGGCCAGACCATCGGTAGAATCACCGTCGATAGGGTAATCAAGACCGCCGCAATCATACTGGACAAGGAAACCATGCTGGTGAAAAATAAGCAGAGGGCAAAGATGCCACAGGAATACAAAAAGAAGATGGGACTAAAACCTAACAACATTCCGGCACTCGTGGCAACCGCTTTGCCACCTTTGAAGCCAGCAAAGATAGGAAACATATGACCAATTACGGCACATACCCCAAACCACAGTGGGTTAATACTTGAGGTAAAATGAAAAAGCTGTGGGAGACAAGTGGCTAGGGTACCTTTTAAGATATCCATCGCCAAAACCACGATACCGGCTTTTTTACCTAGTACACGAAAGGTGTTGGTAGTACCAGAATTACCGCTGCCAAATTGACGGATGTCTTTGCCATAGAAGAGTTTACCAATCCAAACCCCAGATGGAATGGAGCCAATCAGGTAGGCGACGATCATAAGCAATAGGATTTTCATAAGAAACCTCTTTTCCAAATAAATGGGAAAAGTTTCGATAGGAGGCCCTTTATTTCTGGGTCGTTTGAATGAAAACGGTGTTGTTCCAGAAAGAAAAGCGTCATACCGCCATTTATTGAGTTTGATTGTAAATGATAAGAACTTGGTCATTTTATCATGAAATAAATGACGGGACAACCTGCCCACAGGTTTTCTCTTTTTTTTGGGACTGTTTTGAAGTATTATAAAATGTGGCGCGATTTGCGCAATCGGATTGAAGGAGAGTTTGCTTTGGCGAAAAAAAGCACAAATAGAAATGAATACAATGATGCTTCCATCCAAGTATTAGAAGGATTGGAAGCCGTTCGCAAACGCCCAGGAATGTATATCGGATCCACCGATAGTCGGGGCTTGCACCATTTGGTTTACGAAATAGTCGACAATGCGGTGGATGAAGCCTTATCTGGTTTTGGCGATCATATCGAAGTTACCTTAAATAAAGACAATAGTGTGACGGTGGCAGATAGCGGTCGCGGAATGCCCACGGGGATGCATGCTTCTGGTATTCCTACCGTTGAAGTGATTTTTACCGTGCTTCATGCAGGGGGTAAATTTGGCCAAGGGGGTTACAAAACTTCTGGCGGCCTTCATGGTGTAGGGGCCAGTGTCGTCAATGCCTTATCGAAATGGTTGACCGTCACGATCGTCCGAGAGGGTGTCGAGTACCAAGAACGCTTTGAGAATGGTGGAAAACCAGTCGGGACGTTGAAAAAAATCGGTAAAACCCGCAAACCCAACGGTACCACAGTAACTTTTTTGGCAGACGATGCGATTTTTAGTGGGGTTCGCTACTCCTACGATGTTTTAGCAGAACGTCTGCGAGAATCCGCCTTTCTTTTACGCGGGGTGAAAATCACTCTGACGGATTTACGCGGAGAGGAAACCAAGCAAGAGGTTTTTCATTTTGAAGAAGGAATCAAAGAATTTGTAGATTATTTAAATGAAGAAAAAGATACCTTGACGCCGGTGATTTATTTTAGCGGCGAAAAAGAAAACATCGAAGTAGAGATTGCGCTGCAGTACAACGATGGTTATTCTGAAAATATCTTATCCTTTGTCAATAATGTCCGGACCAAAGATGGTGGGACTCATGAGGCAGGATTGAAAGCTTCCATGACGAAAGCTTTCAACGAACACGCCCGCAAAGTGGGTCTTTTAAAAGAAAAAGACCGCAACTTGGAAGGGTCTGATTTCCGGGAAGGTTTGGCGGCGGTCCTATCCATTCGGGTACCGGAAAACTTGTTGCAATTTGAAGGACAAACGAAAGAAAAACTTGGGACCCCGATTGCCCGCAATGTGGTGGACAATGTATTAGGGGAACAATTAGGCTTTTTCCTACAAGAAAACAATGAAATGAGTCAAATGCTGATTCGAAAAGCGATTAAAGCCCGAGAAGCCCGGGAAGCCGCTCGTAAAGCGCGAGAAGAAAGCCGAAGTGGTAAAAAGCGCAAAAAGGGGGAATCATTACTTTCGGGTAAACTGACTCCGGCTCAATCCCGTAATCCTAAGCGCAATGAACTTTTCTTAGTGGAAGGAGATTCCGCCGGTGGTTCAGCAAAACAGGGACGGGATCGCAAATTCCAAGCCATCTTGCCGTTGCGTGGGAAAGTCATCAATACCGAAAAAGCCAAAATGCAAGACATTTTGAAAAATGAAGAAATCAATACCATGATTTATACGATTGGGGCTGGGGTGGGGCCAGAATTTGATATCGCTGATGCCAACTATGATAAAGTGATTATCATGACCGATGCCGATACCGATGGCGCCCATATCCAAGTTTTATTGCTGACCTTCTTTTATCGTTATATGAAACCGTTGATTGAAGCTGGTAAAGTGTACATCGCTTTGCCACCGTTGTATAAAGTGTCTCGGGGAGTTGGCCGCAAGCAAGTCGTTGAATATGCATGGACAGATGAAGAGTTGCAAACGGTGATAAAAAAAGTCGGAAAAGGCTATATGTTACAACGCTACAAAGGACTAGGGGAAATGAATGCGGAACAACTGTGGGAAACCACCATGGACCCAGAAACCCGCACCTTGATTCGTGTAGGGATTGAAGATACAGCTCAGGCTGAACGCCGAGTGACGACTTTGATGGGGGATAAAGTGGAACCTCGTCGAAAATGGATTGAAAGCCATGTCCAATTTACCCTTGAAGAAGATGGCAGCATTTTGGAGAAAAAAGATGAGGAAAGCCCCGCAAAAGTCAAGGATGTCTATGATGATGAACGGGCCCAAGAAGTCGCACAAATCACCGCAGATAACGATGGAACTGATGAAATGGGAGCTTCAGGAGAAATATCTTTGTTCTAATCCTACGAAAGCTACAGCTAAGAGATAAGGCTTCTTTTAGCTGTAGGGACTAAGGTTAGATAAACAGGTCCGTGATAGGATCTTCAGGAGGTTTAACTTTGGAACATAAACAATCGATTCAAGAACTAACGCTAGAAGAGGTCATGGGGGATCGCTTTGGGCGTTATTCGAAATACATCATTCAGGAACGGGCGCTACCGGATATTCGCGATGGGTTGAAGCCTGTTCAACGCCGGATTTTATTTGCCATGAATAAAGATGGCAATACTTTTGAAAAGGCGTTTCGGAAGTCCGCCAAGTCGGTGGGGAATATCATGGGGAATTACCATCCCCATGGCGATAGCAGTATCTACGAAGCCATGGTCCGCATGAGCCAAGATTGGAAGTTGCGGGAAGTTTTGATCGAAATGCATGGTAATAATGGGAGTATGGATGGGGATCCACCAGCTGCCATGCGGTATACTGAAGCCCGCTTGGCAAAACTCAGTGGTGAGCTTTTGTCAGACATTGAAAAAGAAACGGTGGATTTGGTTTGGAATTTCGATGATACTGAAAAAGAACCCACTGTCTTGCCTGCAAAATATCCCAATCTCTTAGTCAATGGTTCGACAGGGATTTCAGCTGGTTATGCTACGGAAATTCCTACCCATAATTTGGCAGAAGTCATCGATGGGACGATTCATTTGATCGATCATCCGCAGGCGAGCTTGGAAAAAATCATGGAATACATCCCTGGACCGGATTTTCCGACAGGGGGGATCCTACAGGGAAAAGAAGAAATTCGTAAAGCCTATGAGACAGGTCGGGGCAAGGTGATCTTGCGTTCCGTTACCGCTATTGAAGACATCAAAGGTGGTAAGCAGCAGCTGGTGATTACGGAAATTCCTTATGAAGTCAATAAAGCCAATCTTGTGAAGAAGATGGATGAAATTCGTTTGAATAAAAAAATCGATGGCATTGCTGAAGTTCGGGATGAATCTGACCGTACCGGACTACGAATTGTCGTTGAATTAAAGAAAGAAGCCAATGCTGAAGGTATTTTGAATTACTTTTTCAAAAACACTGAGTTGCAAATTAACTATAACTTCAATATGGTGGCGATTGCGGATTTGCGTCCGGAACAAGTCGGCCTTTTGCGGATTTTAAAAAGTTACATTCAACATCGCGAAGAGGTTGTTTTACGGCGGAGTCGCTTTGAGTTGGCTAAAGCCCAAAAACGGCAACACATCGTTGAAGGTTTGATGAAGGCTCTGTCGATTTTAGACGAAGTGATTGCTACCATTCGCGGGAGTAAAGATAAAAAAGACGCAAAAAACAATTTAGTGGTTCAACTGGGTTTCACTGAGGAACAAGCGGAAGCGATCGTCAATTTACAATTGTACCGTTTGACTAATACCGATATCACGGCATTGCAAGCAGAAGCAGAAGAACTAGCGGCTACGGTCACTGAGTTGAACAAAATTCTTTCTGACAGTAGTGAATTGAAAAAGGTCATCAAACAAGAACTGCGAGAAATCAAAAAGCAATATGGCAATCCGCGGTTGACCAAGATTGAAGATGAAATTACTGAAATCAAGATTGAAACAGAGGTATTAGTAGCTCAAGAAGACGTGGTGGTTTCGGTGACCCGTGACGGTTACTTGAAACGGAGTAGTCTCCGTAGTTACCAAGCCTCAAAACCTGAAGAATTGGGGATGAAAGACGGAGATTTGGTGTTATTTACCCAACAAGTCAATACTTTAGATCATCTCTTATTGGTGACCAATAAAGGAAATGTCATCTATCGTCCCGTGCATGAATTGCCTGACTTGAAATGGAAGGATATGGGGGAACATATCTCCCAAACGATGATGAACTTTGGCATCGAGGAATCCATCCTGCAAGTCTTTAGTTACAAGGAATTGGATCCTACAAAGAATTTTGTACTACTAACGAAAAATGGTTTGATTAAGCAAACAAAAATGACAGAATTCGAACCTTGGCGGACCTACAAGAGTCGTCCGATGACTGGTATCAAGTTAAAAGATGAGACTGACGAAGTATTAGCGGTGGCGTTGGTCCCAGAAACCAACGATCTGGATATTTTCCTAGTCAGCCATCGCGGTTTTGGTCTCCGCTATCCATTAGCGGAAGTCCCAGTGGTGGGACCAAAAGCAGCAGGGGTGAAATCCATCAACTTGAAAGATGGCGATTTTGTTATTAATGGCTTGTTAGTCCTAGCACAAGGGGATACACCAATTGTGATCGTTACCCAACGTGGCGCAGTCAAAAGAATGTTAGCCCAAGAATTAAACCAACTTGGACGGGCTAAACGCGGACTGATGGTCTTGCGGGAGTTGAAGAAAAATCCTCATCGCGTCTTGTATATGGGCTTAGGTGACAATCGAACCCTTATCTTACAAAATCAAAAAGGACAACAAGTGGAAATCAACACAGACAACTATCCAATCGGTGAACGGACTTCCAACGGTTCTTTTGCGATTGATGAAAAAGCTGGTGGCACCTTGATTGCTGTCAGGGAAGTAGTAGACCCTAGTTTACCGGAAAATGAAACTGTATTATAATCTGTAGGAGAAACGTTATTCTGTAGCAATACAGAATAACGTTTTTTGTTGCAAAAAATGTTGCTATTTCTTAAAGAAGTCCAAAGAAACATTATTCCTGAACAAGGGATAAACCGCGGTTGTAAAGCGTTTTTATGATTATAAAGTCAGGGGTTCGTGTTTTTTTGAGCAAGTTTCATGAAAAACCTTGCATTGGTAAAGATATGTGTTATACTAATCCCGTAAAGCTGTTACATAGTCGTGACAGCGGTTAATCTAAGGAGGGTTCATTGATGGGAACTGCAACAAACGTTGAAGAAATGAACAAAACAGCCTGGGACGGTTTTAATGGTCGTCTTTGGAAAGAAGGAATCGATACCCGCGATTTCATTCAAACTAACTACACACCTTATGAAGGTAGTGCTGATTTCTTAGCAGAACCAACAGCAGCAACAAACGAACTGTGGGGCAAACTGCAAGAATTGCAAAAACAAGAACGGGAAAACGGCGGCGTTTTAGATATGGAAGCTGATGTTGTGACTTCAGCCAATGCATACGGTGCTGCTTACATTGACGAAAACCTAAAAGACGAAGAAAAAATCGTTGGTTTGCAAACAGACAAACCTTTGAAACGTGCTTTCATGCCTTATGGTGGGATTCGGATGGCAGAAGAAGCTTTGGAAAGCTATGGTTACACTCCAAATCCTAAATACACTGAAATTTTTGGTCAATACCACAAAACACATAACCAAGGTGTTTTTGATGTTTACACACCAGAAATTCGTGCCGCTCGTCGTGCAAAAATCATTACTGGTCTTCCTGATACTTATGGCCGTGGCCGGATCGTCGGTGACTACCGTCGTGTTGCTTTGTACGGGATTGACTACTTGATGGAGAAAAAATTGGAAGACCATACGAACTGTGGTCATGGCCAATTTACTGAAGAAGATATTCGTCTTCGTGAAGAAATTACCGATCAATACAATGCTTTGAAACGGATGAAAGAAATGGCAGCCGCTTATGGTTTTGATATTTCTCGTCCAGCTGAAAATGCTACAGAAGCTGTACAATGGACTTACTTCGGTTACCTTGCAGCCATTAAAGAACAAAACGGGGCAGCAATGTCTATCGGTCGGATCTCTACTTTCTTGGATATCTACATTCAACGTGACCTGAAAAATGGTACTTTGACTGAAGACCAAGCACAAGAATTGATTGACCACTTAGTAATGAAATTACGTATGGTTAAATTCGCACGGATCCCTAGCTACAACGAATTGTTCTCAGGTGACCCAGTTTGGGCTACTTTGTCAATCGCTGGTATGGGTATGGACGGTCGGACTTTGGTTACCAAAAATGACTTCCGTTTCTTGCGTACTTTGCAAAACATGGGTCCTTCACCAGAACCAAACTTGACAGTCTTGTATTCTTCTCGTTTGCCACAAGCATTCAAAGACTACGCTGCTAAAATCTCAATTGAAACATCTTCTATCCAATACGAAAACGACGATGTAATGCGTCCAGTATGGAAAGATGACTACGCAATCTGCTGCTGTGTATCCGCAACAGAAACTGGTAAAGAAATGCAATTCTTCGGTGCTCGTGCCAACTTGGCGAAAGCTTTGTTGTATGCGATCAACGGTGGGGTTGATGAAAAATCTAAAGTTCAAGTTGGACCTAAATATCGCGGGATTACTTCTGACGATGCTTTGAACTTTGATGAAGTCATGGAAAAATATGACGACATGATGGAATGGTTGGCAGGTATGTATGTCAATACCTTGAACTGCATCCACTACATGCATGACAAATATTACTATGAAGCTGCTGAATTGGCTTTGATGGATACCAACTTGAAACGTACCTTTGCAACTGGTATTGCTGGTTTCTCTCACGTTGTTGACTCCTTGTCTGCCATTAAATATGCGAAAGTTTATCCAGTTCGTGACGAATCTGGTTTGGCTGTTGATTACAAGATCGAAGGGGATTTCCCTAAATATGGTAACGACGACGACCGTGCCGATGACTTGGCTGTTTGGTTGTTGAAGACCTTTATGGAAAAATTGGAACATTACCATACTTACCGTAATTCTGAACCAACAACTTCTATCTTGACCATCACTTCAAACGTTGTTTACGGTAAAGCAACTGGGGCCCTTCCTGATGGCCGTGCTGCTGGCGAACCATTGGCACCAGGTGCAAACCCTTCATACGGAGCAGAAACTCACGGGTTGTTGGCTTCCTTGAACTCATTGACTAAATTGCCTTACGAATTGGCTTTGGATGGTATTTCTAATACACAAAGTATCAATCCTGATGCATTAGGTCATGATGAAGAAGAACAAGTTGAAAACTTGACTCATGTCTTGGATGGTTACTTCGATCAAGGCGCTCACCATTTGAACGTAAACGTCTTTGGTAAAGAAAAACTGATCGATGCGATGGAACACCCAGAAAAAGAAGAATATGCAAACTTCACTATCCGGGTATCTGGTTACGCAGTTAAGTTCATCGACCTTACTCGTGAACAACAATTAGACGTTATCAGCCGTACTTTCCACGATCATATGTAAGATCAGTTAAAGAACAGGCCCATAAAAGGCGGATGGACATTGTTCATCCGCCTTTTATCTTACTTGTTGTAGATTTCTTCACAAAAAAACTTTAGAACTTCGCAACTTTTGAGCGGACTATGTGACCAAATTGGCAAATGTCGGTAAAATAGGAGCGTTGGTTAGGGTGCACATCTGAAACCTTAGCCTGTTTTAAGCAAATCAATGTTATCGTTTAATGGCTTTGGCGTTGCTGTTAAACACGAAATATAGGAGGATCAGCGAAATGTCTGAGAACACTACCCAAGAACAACCGGTCTATGGGATTGTCCATTCAACTGAAAGTTTTGGTTCTGTTGATGGACCGGGAGTTCGTTTTATCGTATTTTTACAAGGTTGCAAAATGCGTTGTCAATTTTGCCATAATCCCGATACTTGGATGTTGCAAAATCCTAAAGCTCGTAAACGAACCGCTGACGATGTTTTGGAAGAAGCGAGTCATTACAAAAGTTATTGGGGGAAAAAAGGGGGCATCACCGTTAGTGGTGGGGAACCTTTATTGCAAATCGATTTTTTGATTGACCTTTTCAAAAAAGCCAAAGCACAAGGGATTCATACAACAGTGGATACTTGTGGTCAACCATTTACCAGAGAAGAACCTTTCTTTTCTAAATTTAACGAACTTATGGAATACACCGATTTGCTGTTGTTTGACATTAAGCAAATTGATGAAAAAGCCCATAAATTGTTGACTCGACAATCAAATAAAAGCATCTTGGATATGGCTCAATACTTGTCAGAAATTGGCAAACCTGTCTGGATTCGCCATGTCTTAGTTCCTGAGCGTAGCGACTATGATGAATATTTGATCCGGTTGAATGATTTTATTAAGAGCTTGAATAATGTGGATAAGGTGGAAATTTTACCATATCACACCATGGGTAAATATAAATGGGAAGAATTAAACTTGGATTATCCCTTGGATGGTATTTTACCACCAACGGAAGAACGAGTGAATAATGCCAAGCAGTTGTTGCATACGGCTGACTATGTTGGTTATTTGACTCGCTAAGTTGCAAAAGTAGGAAATTGACGAACCGTTTTCTTGATTGCTACTTCGCTTCAGAAGAGCTTTCAGGAAGGCGGTTTTTTTCAAGAGTTTTACTTGTAACAACTATCTGGTTTTTGTTATGATAAGTAGGAAAGTCATTTAAAGGAGCGATCTTGAATTATGTCAAAAGTTTTGATTTTCGGACATTTAAATCCGGATACCGATGCGATCGGAGCAGCGATTGCCTTTGCTGAATTACAAAAAGCCCTGGATGTGGATGCGGAAGCAGTTGCCTTGGGGACACCTTCTGAGGAAACGCAATATGCCTTGGATTACTTCGGCTTAAACGCACCCCGGGTCGTGACTAGCATCAAGGAAGAAACCAACGATGTGATGTTGGTGGATCATAACGAATTTCAACAAAGTGTTTCTGACATTCGCGAATTAAACATCTTATCCGTGGTCGATCATCACCGGATTGCTAATTTTGAAACAGCGAATCCTTTGTACTACCGGGCAGAACCAGTTGGTTGTACAAGTACGATTATTTACAAAATGTACCAAGAAATGGAAGCGGAGATTAGTCAAGCAGTTGCAGGGATGATGCTTTCAGCGATTATTTCCGATACCTTATTGTTCAAATCCCCGACTTGCACGCCGGAAGATGTTAATGCTGCCGAAAAACTAGCAGAAATCGCTGCGGTTGACTTGGAAAGCTATGGCTTGGAACTATTGAAAGCTGGGACGAAGCTTAGCGATAAACCAGCCGCTGTCTTATTAGACTTAGATGCTAAAAGTTTCCCAATGGCGGATAAAACTGTCCGTATCGCCCAAGTGAACACCGTTGACTTGCAAGAAGTTTTTGATCGTCAAAATGAACTAGAAGCAGCGATGGCAACTGAAAATGCTGAAAAAGGATATGATTTATTCCTATTGGTGGCGACGAATATTTTAGATAGCGATTCTGAAATTCTGGCCGTCGGAAACGAACTTACTCAAGTGGAAGCTGCGTTTGATACAACCTTGGTAAACAACCGAGCGTTATTACCAGGTGTTGTTTCTCGGAAAAAACAAGTGGTACCACAATTAACAGCCGCTTTTAATCGTTAATCACCTCTTGTAAAGAAGCGTCAGATGTGATCTTCAATACCCGGACAATTACTGGAATTACTTTTAGGAAGCAGCTTTAAAGCTTGCTTGCTGAAGCTAGTCCAGTTGTTCGGGTGTTTTGTTTTGACTGAGGTAAAAAGAGAGGGGCTATGTTGGCTTGAGAACTGACCCATGATAAAATGCGTCGGTGTCAGTTTTGTTTGAACACGCCAAAGCTGTTAGCTGGCGGTCAAACTGGCACTTAAATACAATAGATGAAATGGCGGTGATTCCATGAGAATGATCCATGATAACAAACAACGAGAACTGACCCAGTTGCTTCGTAATCCTTTGTTTTCCCAGCTAACTGATTTTCTGTATGAGAATCAGAATGTTACTTTGCGCCAGTTAACTCGGCAGTTTTCTGAAAAGGGGTTCATTAAGTTTTTAGAAAGTTGTATTGAAGCTGGCCTAATTCTTCGTGAAGAGCGCCGCTACCGCTTGGGATTACCAGTTTTTACTGGAAGTGATTACCAAGAGGGGGTGACACATACGCAGAAAACACTTCTTGAAGGATTTGAAACTTACTCGCTAGCGGATATCTGCCAATGGTATCAGCAACAGTTTTATCAGATTCCTGAGAGTTTTGCAGCTTATTTTATTGCTAACGACGTGAACTTGGCCCAAGTCAATAAGGTCAGTAATGAGAAATTAGCCATTTGGTCTGTGAATACGCAAGGCTTCAATAGCCGGGATTTACCTGGGTATTTTGAAGCGAATCGCCAATTGTTGGAACCAGCAGCATTTTCCCAGCTTAGAAGGTTGGTGGGAGATGTGGATGAAGAGTATTTCTTAGGGCAAGTAGGGTGGATTATTAGCCGGGTCTTGCGGGGGAAGCAACCGCGATCAAGTATCTTTTTAACGGCTTTGTGTCAGACAGAGGTGTTATCAAAAGATTTTAACAATACTTATCAACTGAAAATCCCTTGTCTATCTGAAAATAATCTTGTTTGGGAAACTGAAAACAACAAATTTAGCACATCAAAATCTCATTTTAGTGCTGTTAGCTTGTATAGTGAAGTTTGCCAGAAATATTGCAGTGGATTCCTTGAATGGGTGCTTATCAAGTGAGGACTTTTGCTTTTTTTATTCTCTTAAAATGAGAAAATAGTGAATTTAATTGTTGTTAATCTAATAAATACATGGTAAACTTTAATCAGTAAAGAAAATGAGGAAGATATTACTTGCTGAATACTAGTTTTTTTATAATGTATCACTAGTGATGCAAGACTGGTAGACAACAAGTAAGTAGTTGGAGACATTGACAAGGAATGATTAGGGAGGCCTATATTTTGGAAAAACTACATGAAAATACGACTAAAATGCCAAGACAAAAGCAAGGAAATGCTGACTTGATTACCTTCATTTCCATGGGAGAAGTTGAGAAAGCCCGACGTGATTTGCAACTGAGCCAAATTGATGAAGCTAATTTTTCGGATGCAGAGATTGTTTTAGCCATTCAACAACAAAAAGAAGTGAATGCCTCAACCATTGTTCCGGTGGTTTTAGATTGGCTAGTGGAAGCCAACTTTATCGTATCTGGTTCACAGGCAGCCGCATTTATTCGTAAAGATGGTAAACATGCGGTGGAAGGTTTCCAATATCAGACGATTGGGGAAATGGACTTTGATGCACAGGGGAATTACTACTTGGTGGTTGCCTCCAGTCAACGGAAAAAGATGGAATCTATTTATAAAGTCTATACCAACGGAGAGATTCGTGAACTGGTGATTGATAATTAGCAAAGCAAGCTAGATGTTGCCTTTTAGGTGACATCTTTTTATTTTGATAAGTTCTGATTGGCAGAGCCATTTCTCCTTTCAAAAAAGACAAGGCGATCGCTAAAAGCTTTTTCTCAGGGGAGCCTAGTCTACAATTAAAAGAAGCTCATTTTCCAATAGGGATTGGTAAATGAGCTTCTTTTTGCTGTCTGCATAACAGTGAGTTCCTTTTATTCTGGGAGTGTTTGACGAGCAGCGTAACTATTTTTTAAATCATTTTGGCGCATTCGACGGTAAAGGAAAGCAGATAAAAAGCTGATATTGGTGACCGCAACTAAAATACTTCCTAAATTTGGAAGGATGAATTCCGCCATAAAGACACTGTAAATAACACTTGCCAAGTAACCTAACATATCGAAGGCTGTCAAAATCGCCATCAGCAGATATTTGCGATCGTTTAGGAAGGTGATCAAGAAAAAAAGCATGCCTAACGATGTAATCAAAATTTGGATACCAGCAATCAAGATATAAGGGAGTGACTCTGGTTGAAAGACGATGATGAAAGTCCGCAGTAATAAAATAATGTAAGCGAGAAAGTAAAAACTCGAGGCTTCTCGAAAGATTTCATCACCAGGACGTTTGAAATATTGCCATAGAAAACCGCTAAAGAGTACTGTGAATAAAACAAAGAGGTGGTTGAACATTTGGGATAACGTACTTTCTTCCAGCATGTCTTTTTTTAACAGGGTGGTCTCTAGAAATTCAACAGCATAATGATTGGAAAAAAATAGATAACAACAAAAAAAGACAACGGTAAGAATGCCACACAACACGGCAAGTTTACCGTAGCTTTTATTTTCTTGGAGCTTTTGCGACATATCGGTTCCTCTATTCCTGTGATTTGTATACAAGAATAATAACAAAACGATAAGTAAATGTCTAGTTAATCTAATAATATATTTAAATTATCATGATTAAATTACCGAGTTGATGAGTAACAGGGGAATGTTTTTCGGAAAAAAGGTGGTATTTGGATTAGTTTTCATAACCCGTTTAAAGAGAATTTGACTTTGGTGAGAGACAACAGGGCTGTCAATACACGACAAGTTAATTTTTCTCATAGTAATAACGCAATCCGTGGGAAAAGTCAGTTTGCTTAAAAATAAACTTTTCGCAAATTAAGCTGGCTTTTTCTGAAAAATATCGGAAGACGGATGATTCACAAGTTGCAGAGAGAAGCTTGCGATAAAAGTGGGGATTTCTTATAGATAATGTTATTTTATTAGCGAAAATCGCTTATTGTTCCGAAAGTTTTAATGAAAGAAAAAAACTGAGATAAAAAACAATCAACAGCTACTATTAGTTTCTTTTTCTTTAAAATCTGTTTATCATCGCTATGGTAGCGTTTGCTTTTTGTGGTAAACTCATTGAATTAAATAATCATTTCTGGTTTAACATAATTTTTTGAATTTTTTGCTTATAAGGACTGTTCAATAATTAAGATTGTGTTATTATTATATTAGAAAATGATGGTTCCTGTTTTCCTGTGAGTTAATGAACAAAGCTGACACTGAAAAGAGGATTTCGTGAACAAAGCTGACGAGAAAGGACAATGGTATGGTTGAGGACAAAACACAGCAAGTAGCAGAAGCAGAAGCTCGTTTTTTGACTGGTGAAAACTTCTACTCTCAGCATTTTTTAGGTTGTCACAAACAGAAAGACGAGCGTTTCATTTTTCGCGTCTGGGCACCAAATGCACAACAAGTGTGGCTGGTGGGGGATTTTAATGATTGGGCTGACTCATTACCGATGCAACGACGAGAAGAATCCGGAGTTTGGGAAATTCAGACTTCGCAAGCGAATGTCGGGGATCTTTATAAGTTTAAAGTACGGCAGGCAAGCGGTCGTGAGGTCTTTAAGATTGACCCTTATGCCATTTTTTTCGAAAAGCGGCCTCATGATGCGGCAGTCGTTTATGATTTGAAACCCAAAAAATGGCAAGATGGCTTGTGGATGGGACGGAAAAAGCGTTCAAATCAGTTTAAACGACCCATGAATATCTATGAAGTCCATGCCAGTTCTTGGCGCCAACATGAAGATGGGACGCCGTATTCATTTGCGGATTTGACACGGGAGTTGATTCCGTATGTCAAAGAGTTAGGCTACACCCATATTGAGTTTATGCCTTTGATGGAGCATCCTTTGGGAATGAGTTGGGGCTATCAATTGATTGGCTATTTTGCCCTGAGCTCTTATTATGGGACACCAGAAGAATTTCAAGAATTTGTGGAAACGTGTCACCTCAACAATATTGGTGTGTTGGTGGACTGGGTGCCTGGGCATTTTTGTATCAATGATGATACCTTGCCATATTACGATGGGACGCCCACCTTTGAATATGAAGATCCAGATCGCGCCAAAAATATCCGTTGGGGTTCCCTCAACTTTGACTTAGGAAAACCTCAAGTACAAAGCTTTTTGATCTCCAGTGCGCTGTTTTGGATCGAAGTTTATCATTTAGATGGGATTCGCGTGGATGCAGTCTCTAATATGCTTTACCGAGACTACGATGAAGGTCCTTGGACGCCTAATCATGAAGGCGGCAACCGGAATTTTGAAGGCTATTACTTTTTACAGAAGTTAAATGCTGTCATTAAGTTGGCTCATCCAGAGACGATAATGGTAGCGGAAGAAAGCTCTTCTGATACGAAAGTGACGGGTATGATTGAATCGGGGGCATTAGGGTTTGACTACAAGTGGAACATGGGTTGGATGAACGATGTCTTGCGTTTTTACGAGATGGACCCCATCTATCGCAAGGATCATTTTAATCTGATGACTTTTTCATTTATGTATATGATGAATGAAAACTACATCTTACCTTTGTCCCACGATGAAGTGGTGCACGGAAAGAAAAGTCTGATGCATAAAATGTGGGGAGATCGCTACAAGCAGTTTTCTCAGCTACGTAATCTATTCACGTATATGATTGCTCATCCCGGTAAAAAATTGCTGTTTATGGGGGGGGAATGGGGCCAGTTTTTAGAGTGGAAATACGATCATGGCTTGGAATGGGTAGATTTGGCGGATTCCATGAATAAGCAGATGCAACACTTCACGACCACTTTAAATCACTTGTATAAGAATGAAAAAGCATTATGGGAACAAGAAGACTCTTGGGATACCATCGAAATTATTGATGCCGACAATACGGATGACTGTGTCCTGTCTTTTATTCGCCAAGGCAAAACAAAGAAAGATTTCTTAGTAATCGTCTTGAATCTAGCACCGGTGGAACGGCAGAATTTTGCGATAGGCGTACCTTATCCTGGTACCTATACCGAAGTTTTAAATACTGAGATGGCGGCTTTTGGAGGGACTTGGACCAAGGCAAATCCTGATTGCCAAACGCTGGATATTGCGTTTAAAGATCAGCCCTATCAGATCCAGACTATCTTACCAGCCTTAGGAGCTTTGATTATTAAGCCTACTGCAATCAATACCCGTAAGCCTGCGAAGAAAACGACTAAGGCAAAAGTCAACCATAAGAAGACACCTGCTGCAAATCAGTCAGGTAAAAATAACTAACAACGAAGGGGGGACAAGGTGAGATTTTTTCACCGATTACATGAAAACAGAAATGTTAGCCATGATCCTAGCGGGAGGACAAGGGACTCGTCTAGGAAAACTGACCAAAAACATCGCAAAACCAGCCGTGCCATTTGGAGGGCGTTATCGGATTATCGACTTTACCTTGAGTAATTGTGCCAATTCAGGCATTAAAAACGTCGGGGTTGTCACCCAATACCAACCCTTAGCGCTAAACAGCCACATCGGTAATGGGGCCAGTTGGGGCTTGGATGGTATCAATTCCGGTGCGACCATTTTACAACCGTATTCCAGTTCAGAAGGTAGTAAATGGTTTGAAGGAACAGCTCATGCCATTTACCAAAATATCGCCTATATCGATCAGATGGATCCACAGTATGTCTTGGTCCTTTCTGGTGACCATATTTATAAGATGGATTATGAAGAAATGCTAGAAAATCATAAGGCAAATAATGCCTCCCTTTCCGTGGCTGTGATTGAAGTGCCGATAAAAGAAGCCTCACGCTTTGGGATTATGAATACCGATGAAAATGACCGCATCATTGAGTTTGAAGAAAAACCGGAAGAACCCCAAAATAACCTCGCTTCCATGGGGATTTATATTTTTAACTGGGGACGGTTACGCAATGTCTTGCTGAATAGTTACAATAAAGATGGACAGATGATTGACTTTGGTAAACATGTGATTCCTTCTTATCTCGACAGCGGTGAAAATGTGATTGCCTATCGGTTCAAAGGCTACTGGAAAGATGTAGGTACGATTGAATCGCTATGGGAAGCCAATATGGAGTTTATCGAACAAGATATGGAGCTAGATATCCGGGATAAATCTTGGCGTGTTTATTCTAAAAACCCGATCTCACCGCCGCACTTTTTAACCGAAACTGGTTCGGTGAAAGATTCCTTGATTACCGACGGCTGTTATATCGCTGGCGATATTCGTCACACTATTTTGTCTGAAGACGTGCAGGTGAAGGAAGGTTCCGAGGTTACCGATAGTGTCATTATGCCAGGGGCCACGATTGGCAAAAATGTGCGGATTCACCGGGCAATCATTGGCGAAAATGCGATTATCGGGGACAACGCTGTGATTGATGGGACCGATGAAATCGCCGTAGTGGGCTATTCTGAAGTGATTGGAGTGACTGTTGATGAGAACTAATAAAATGTGTGCGATTCTAGGTAATTTAAATCAATTTAAAGATTTATTACCGTTGACAGAAAACCGACCATTGGCAACGTTGCCTTTTGATTGTAAATACCGCTTGATCGATTTTAATCTATCTAGCATCGTGAATGCCAATATTAATACGGTCTTTATGGTATTTAATGAAGATGAAACGCAATCCGTTTTTGACCATATTGGTGGCGGCAAAGAGTGGAACCTTGACGGCGTTCAAAACCGCTTCTTTATCCATGTTTACCAAGATTTTCTAAAGCGGAAAGCCGAAGACAAACATTATTATGATACGGTCATCGATTATTTGTTGAAGTCAAAATCAGAATATACTGTCTTCATGGGAAGCAAGATGGTGTGTAATATCGATTTGCGGGCTGTCTTAAAAATTCATCAAATGCAAGGCAATCAAATGACGGTTGTCTACAAGCGGGTAGGAAAGGACAATATTCATCCCAGCGATCTTTTGTTAGATGTGGCGGAAAATGGCAAAATCACCCAAGTGGCCACTGCTAAAGAAAGCCTGCTGGGAGAAGTGAATAACTTGTGTGCGGATATTTATATCATGCAAACACAAGCCCTGATTGATGCTTTACGAGTGGGTCAAAATGAAGGGATTTCAGTAAATATGGAAACTTTCTTGCGTTCCAAAATTACGGAAGTCAACAGTTCCAGCTATGAATATACCGGCTATTTGAAGAATATTTATGATATGAAAACATACTACGAAGCCAATATGGATATGTTGGATACGCGTAAATTCAACTCCTTGATGTATTCTAATCAAAAAATTTACACCAAGCTGAAAAATGAAGTGCCAACCTATTATTCGGAAGCTTCTGAAGTGGAAAATAGTCAATTTGCCTCTGGAAGTATTATCGAAGGGACGGTTCGTAGTTCCTTAGTATCCCGCCAAACCATGGTGAAGCCTGGCGCTGTTGTGGAAGGTTCGATTTTGATGGCAAATAGCGAGATTGGGGAAGACAGTCTTGTGAAGTATGCGATTTTGGATAAGAATGTGGTTGTTGAACCGGGTGTTAAAATTGTTGGAACCAAAGAACAGCCGATTGTCTTGAAAAAAGGCAGTCATGTGATTTCTGATATTTATGGAGGCGACTAATTTGAAGGTACTGTTTGCAGCAGCCGAATGTGCACCTTTTTTTAAAACTGGCGGTTTAGGGGATGTTGCTTACGCCTTGCCGAAAGAACTGGTTAAAAAGAATGTGGATTGCCGGGTCATTCTGCCTTTTTATCAAAAAATGCCAGCCAGTTATCAAGCGCAATGCGTAGATTTATTTGACTTCACTGTACAAGTGGGCTGGCGCAATCAATATTGTGGCTTGAAAGAGTTGGTTTTAGCAGGCGTCACTTATTACTTCATTGACAACCAGTATTATTTTGGTCGTGAGGCTTTGTATGGTTATGATGATGATGGTGAACGCTATGCTTTCTTCCAATTGGCCTTGGTAGAAGCGATGGAGCGACTGAATTTTATTCCGGATGTCCTTCATGCCAATGATTATCACACAGCGATGATTCCTTTCTTGTTGAAGGAAAAATATCGGTGGATCCAAAACTTCCGCGACATCAAAACCTTGTTAACAATTCATAATATCGAGTTTCAAGGCTGGTATGATGGAGGAAAATTAGCAGATTGGTTTGGCGTGGGGATGGAACGCTATGAAGACGGTACCCTCCGGATGAATAATTGCCTAAATTATATGAAGGCTGGTATTTTATACGCAGATCGGGTAAACACAGTGAGTCCGTCTTATGCCGAAGAGATTAAGACACCAGCTTTTGGTTCAGGACTTGATGTCATCTTACGGATGGAATCTGGGAAGTTATCTGGTATTTTAAACGGGATTGATTATGATTTAAATAATCCAGAAAATGATCCCTTCATTGATCATCACTTTTCTGTGGCGGATCTGAGTGGTAAGGCCCTTGCCAAAGCTCAGCTACAAGAATTGATGGGTTTACCGGTGGTCTCAGAAGTTCCTTTACTAGCAGTGGTGAGTCGTTTGACGCGTCAAAAAGGCTTTCATTTGTTGTTAGAAGAATTGCCGCATCTATTGCAACAAGAGGTTCAACTGGTGATTTTGGGTACAGGTGATCCTGATTTTGAGCGGGGCTTCCAGTGGTTTGCGACGGAGTATCCTGAAAAAATGGCGGCAAGCATTTCTTTCGATGTGAAATTGGCCCAACAAATGTATGCCGGGAGCGATATTTTCTTGATGCCTTCTGCTTTTGAACCCTGTGGCCTTTCCCAAATGATGGCGATGCGTTATGGATCGTTGCCAGTGGTGCATGAAATTGGTGGTTTAAAGGATACCGTGACGCCTTTCAATCCTGTGACTGGTACTGGGACAGGGTTTGGTTTCAACGAGTTTTCCGGCTATCAATGCATGAAAGCCATGGAAAAAGCCATTCGTTTGTATCATGAATCCCAGCCAGCTTGGCGCAGATTGATGATACAAGCCATGAGTACCGATTTTAGCTGGCAAACAGCTAGCCTTCAATACTTGGACTTGTATCGCAGTCTCCTCTGAGTCCAAGGAATTTAATTTAACCAAAGATGTTATTGGCGATAGCCGAGTTGCTCTTTAACTTGGCTGTCCCCTTTTTTTACAACTTACAAGTTTTTATTTTCATTTAAAAAGGTTTAGGTAAATGAGAAACTAGCAAATGGTTTAAGTAAATGCTAGCGGAAAAATAGGAGTGATGTGGATGACGATGACAGTCAATGAATTTAAAGAGGAAATGAAACAGCGGTTAAAAGAGAAATACGCAATGGATTTTAAAGATGCCTCCCCGCAAGAAGTATTTCATGTCTTAGGTAGTGTGGTAAAGGCGTATTATTCCGATGCGTGGAGTGATACTTGGAAAGACTATCTTAGAGCAGAGCAAAAACAAGTGTATTACTTTTCCATTGAGTTTTTACCTGGGAAAATGTTGAAGAGTAATCTCCTGAATTTGGGGATTCTGGAGGTCGTAAAAGAGGGCTTAGCTGAGCTTGATTTTGATTTAGAAGACTTAGTGGATGTGGAAAAAGACATGGCACTGGGTAATGGTGGTTTAGGCCGTTTGGCTTCGTGTTTCATGGATTCCATCGCTTCTTGTGGGTTGCCTGGTAATGGCAATGGTATTCGCTATGATTATGGCCTCTTCAAGCAGCGTTTTGTAGATGGCTACCAAGTAGAACTTCCTGATGAGTGGCTACGCAATGGCAATACCTGGGAGGTTCGCAAAGAAAGTAAAGCGGTGGATGTTCGTTTCGGCGGTCAGGTTTGGATGAAGGAGATGGCTGATGGCAAGCTAAAACCAGTTTATGAAAATGACCGTATTTTGCGGGCTGTTCCTTATGACACGGCCATCTTAGGATACCAAAACCACATCGTCAACACTTTGCGTCTATGGAGCGTGGAAATCCCCGCCTCACAAGAAGACCAGTATCGCAGCATTGACGATCGTCGCCAATTTGAAGATTTAACGGCGGTCTTGTACCCTGATGATTCCAATGAACATGGGCGTCGGGTGCGGCTAGCTCAGGAATATTTCTTTGTTTCTGCTGGGGTACAAAGTATTATGCGGTATTTCAAAAAGCTCAACAAACCATTAACTTTATTGAATGAATATGTTGCAATTCACATCAACGATACTCATCCAGCCTTGTGTATTCCGGAAATGATGCGTATCTTGATGGATGATTATGAGTTGAGTTGGGAAGTCGCAGTTTCCATCACCACCAAAGTGATGAGTTATACCAACCACACGATTATGGCTGAAGCTTTGGAAAAATGGCCGGTGGAGCTGATGAAAGATGCTTTGCCGCGGATGTATCAAATCATCGAGGAACTCGATCGACGGTTTGTGGCAACTTACAGTGGGGTATGGGATGCGGACTTGATTCAACGGACGCGGATTATCCAAAATGGCCAGGTCCATATGGCCCATATGGCGATTATCTATAGCCATAGTACCAATGGTGTTGCAAAATTGCATTCAGACTTGCTAAAAGAAGTCGTCTTACATGATTTTTATGTGCTCTTTCCTGAACGCTTTAATAATAAAACCAATGGGATTGCCCAACGACGCTGGTCTCAATTAGCCAATCCGGAAATGGCCGAAGTCTTGGATGAAACTATCGGCAAAAGCTGGCGCCAAGACTCTGATGATTTAAAATTGCTAAAAAATTACGTGGAAGATGAAGCCGTACTGACGAAATTGGCGGTAGCTAAGCAACACAATAAACAAAAACTAGCTAGTTACATCAAAGAACACACGGGTATAGAAGTTTCACCAGAAGCTATTTTTGATGTACAAATCAAACGTCTCCATGCATATAAACGCCAATTATTAAATCTGTTACACATTATGAAATGCTATTTTGATTTAAAGGACAATCCTCAAAAAGAGGGGAATCAGCGCGTCTTTATCTTTGGAGCCAAGGCGGCACCTAGTTATACTTATGCGAAAGCAATCATCAAGGTCATCAATGAATGCGCCAACTTGATTAATCATGATCCTGATATTAATGGCCGCATAAAGATCGTCTTTCTGGAAAATTACAATGTAACGTTGGCAGAGCAGATCATCCCAGCAGCCGATGTCAGCGAACAAATTTCCCTGGCCTCAAAAGAAGCCTCTGGTACGAGTAATATGAAACTGATGCTGAATGGGGCGGTCACTATTGCGACTCTCGATGGCGCCAATGTCGAGATACGTGATGTCGTGGGGGACGACAATATTGTGATTTTTGGTATGACCGAAGCCGAAGTCTACGCTTGTTACGAGAGCAATGATTACTCGGCTATGAAAATTTATGAAGAATCACCAATTTTGCAACGAATTTTAAATGCTTTTGTGGATGGAACAGTTCCCAATATTCAGTATGAAGGCCAGGCGGTAGTGGACTCCTTATTGAAGTATAATGATGAGTATTTCTTATTGCGGGACTTTGCTTCTTATGTTGCTGCCCAAGAGCAGATTGATCGCCTTTATTCAGATAAAAAGCGTTGGCAGCAGATGAGCTTGTTAAATATTGCCAATGCCGGCCGTTTTTCATCTGATGACACAGTCATGCGGTACGCTGAGGATATTTGGCAAATCGAACCTGTCGAAAAATACACGAAAAAGAGGACTTAGCAGATGGGAAGTATCGACTATAATCCATGGCTAGAAGAATACAAATCACCCTTTGGCGCCATCGCTGAAGGGGGATTTGCCCGTTTTGCTATTCGCGTAGCAGATCCGGGGATTGACCGGGTTTTTTTGAGTATCGGTCGTGAGGGGGCTGTCAATCATCGCATCCAGATGGACTTACATGAAGATGGGCGCTACCAATATGAGTTTTTTTTCAACGATGGCAAAGGTCTTTACTTTTATCATTTTGAGTTGGAATACATTTCCACCAATCAGCAACGCTTCACCCGTTATTATTGTTGGAGTGGTACAAATGGGCATGGGATGTTGGTCGAGCAACCGGAAGCTATCAACAACTACCAAGTCACCTGCTATGGCAAAGCGGAAGTGCCGCCAAAATGGTATCGAGAGGCGATTGTTTACCAAATTTTCCCAGATCGGTTTTACAATGGCAATCCCGATGGCAGTATTAATTCACCAAAACCGAACACGTTTTTATACGGAACGACGGAAGATACCCCCCTCTATGTGAAAGACAGTGAAGGAGAGATCTTGCGTTGGGATTTTTATGGAGGAAACTTCGCCGGAATTCGAGCCAAAATCCCCTATTTGAAAGAGCTCGGTGTCAATGCTATTTACTTGAATCCGATTTTTGAAGCCCGTAGCAATCATCGGTATGATACTGCGGATTATTTAAAAGTTGATGGCATTTTAGGGACGGAAGCGGAGTTTATCGATTTGATGACCGAACTCCATCAAGAAGGATTTCATGTGATTTTGGATGGGGTGTTTAGTCATGTGGGGCGTCAGAGTCGCTATTTTAACTATGACGGTTCTTACGGTGAAAATGTCGGAGCGTATCAAAATATTCAAAGTCGTTATTTCCCGTGGTTTACCTTTACTACTTATCCCACCGACTATCGTTCGTGGTGGGGCGTCAAAGATTTACCCGAAGTGGATAAGGAAAATGAAGATTTTCAACAGTTTATCTATGGAGAAAATGGCGTGCTGAGTAAATGGAATCGATTAGGGGTGGATGGTTGGCGTTTAGATGTCGCTGACGAACTGCCGGATGGCTTTATTGCGGGGATTCGCCAAAATCTCGAGAGTTTTAAAAATAAGGTCTTGTTAGGAGAAGTTTGGGAAGATGCTTCCAATAAAATTTCCTATGACCAGCGACGTCAGTACATCTTAGGAGACCATCTCCACGGGGTAATGAATTATCCTTTGCGGACAGCGACGATTGCCTTATTGATGGAACAATGTTCGCCAGAAGATGTGGCGTTGGCCTTTCTTCGGCTGCAAGAAAACTACCCTCGCGAGGTCTTTTACAATAGTTTGAACAATATCGGCACCCATGATACCGAGCGTATTTTGACAGAGCTTAATGGAAATAAGGATAAGTTAGCCTTAGCTTTTGGTCTGTTGGTCTTATTTCCTGGGGTACCTTGTGTCTACTATGGGGATGAGGCGGGCTTAACTGGAGGCAAAGATCCTGACAATCGCAAGTTTTTCCCGTGGGAGCTGATCGATGAGGTCTGTTACCAAGCTTGTCAAAAATGGCTGACTTTGCGAAAAGAACAACCTTTGTTGCAAGATGGAGACTTTGCGTTACTTTTTACGGAAAAATTATTTGGGATCATCCGTTACGATGAAACCGCATTTTTATTGGCAATCTTAAACCCTCTGGATGTGGACGTGGTAGTCAATGGAGGAGATTTTGCTAGTTATCGTCATCTGCCTTTGAGTCCTGAGTTATTAGAAGAGTTACTCGATGGTCAATTTATCATGGCAAATCACTCTTTTGTGATAAAAGGAAAGTTCTAAGTGGGGTTATCTAGCAGAATTCTATCAATCTGCTAGAAATATGTTAGAATGAGAGAAACCGATACAAAGGATGACGAGTATGAGTAATTATTCAGATATTAAACGGAAACACTATCGCTTTCCAGCCTACCAAGATGATGAAGGGGTAAAAATTCAACGGGGAGCAAAACGGAACCTGTTTGCCAAGGATCGCAGTTGGCTGCTGACCGATGAAGCTGCCCTTTCTCAGCGGGAGAGCCGTGATGAAAGCCCTAGTAGTTCTTTTGTTTCTCGTAAAAGTGAAACGGATCGTAGTTTGCGACGTTCTCGTAAAGAAACTTTAGAGAAACAAGGCTTAACGATTTCCCAAAAAGAAGAACTGAAAAAGCATCGGGAAAATTTACCGGATTATAGCAAGAAAACAGCTGTTGAAACCGATGCTGTCGGCCGCACATCTCTTTTTGGGAAAGAACCTCGGAAATCTTCCCTGCACAACACAGCTACAGGAAGGCAAGAAGCGACAGCGGAAGATTCGGTGAAACGGCAGTATTCCGGGCGCTCTTATTTCGTGCCTAAATACATTCCAGCCTCAGTGATTCCAGATAAAAAAGCTGGGGAAATCAGCCAAGCAGAAGTGATGGCGGCGATGGCTAAAGCGGAAGACAGTTATCTGACTTTTGATACAGAAGTAGCAGCATACCAAGAAAAAAAAGCCCAAGAGCCTTCCGTTCGTAAGTTTCCAGCAGAAGAGCACAAGGCAGTAAATTCCACTGTTGACAATCAACCAAAAGAGTCGGGACTTTCTGAAAAGGGGCATAGTGTCTTGGACCGGGGCTTGCAAGGCTTGATTGAAGAAGCCAGTGAGACCGACAAAAACGGCTACTTTAATCGCAACCGTCATTGAGTATGTTCTTGGTTAGCAACATAGATTAGAAATAGACAAGGTAGGCAAAAAAATGGAATCATATGATAGTCAAATTGATCAACTTATCAAAGGTGAAATCAAAGAAATCGAGGTTTCCCATGAGCAGTTTATGCTGTTTCGAGAAGCTTGGTTGAAACGGGAAGATCGCAAATATGTCGTGGGAGAAGCCCATCATCAAGGGAGTGTAACTTACCGCTACGATCCCACCGTTCTATAATAAAACCCGCAAACCTGATCGCGATCGAGTTTGCGGGTTTAATCATAGCCAGTGGGGCTGCAAATGGGTTGGGTAGCTTTGGACTTGGCTTCTGGATGATATGAGGGGCTGCCGCGTATTTATTGATTTTTATGATCTCGCCACAGGAGTAGCAGATTCCCTAGCCAATCCAACATGATGCCGATAACAATTCCTAACATGATGCCGAAAACCAACTTATTTGTAATTAAGCCAATACAAACCCCAATCAGGATACCGAGAAGGTTGAATTCGCCGTCAAACTGTTGTTTTTCCATCGGGAAGCACTCCTTTTTCATCTCTATCTGGGAAAATTATGATTTCTTTCGTTTGGCACCTTGACAAACACAGTGGGCATTGGTAACATAATAAAGTCGCTAAGTTACAGCGACGGTTTGCGGAAGTGTTGGAATTGGCAGACAAGCAAGACTAAGGATCTTGTGGGCGCAAGCTCGTGTGGGTTCGAGTCCCATCTTCCGCATTGGATAACGGCTGACGAGAAATCGTTGGTCGTTTTTTTATAAACTTAAATATTGAAGAGATTGGCTAAGGTTTTCGTCAGTAATCCTATTTTTTTGATTATTCACCAACAAAGACCATTTTTTGCGTATCTTTCTGATAGAATAGTACCACATTTATGAGCTAGTCGTCTGATAATTCTTGCAAATCTTTATTGCTTTTTGGCGAGGCTTCCAGTAAAGTTGTACCAAAGAATATTTACTACAGCATGATGTTTAGACAAGGCTAGCCGATACAGAGCAATCGTTATCCAAGGAGGGGAATTATGAAACATTTTGAAAAATCCAATAAACTAGAAGGCGTCAGTTATGATGTCAGAGGCCCGGTACTAGAAGAAGCTGAGCGGATGCAAGAAGCGGGCATCAGTGTGTTGAAGCTCAATACCGGCAATCCAGCCCCCTTTGGATTTGAAGCCCCAAATGAAATTATACGTGACTTGATCATGAACGTTCGGGAATCAGAAGGGTATTCTGAATCAAAGGGGATTTTTGGCGCTCGCAAAGCCATCCAACAATACTGTCAGCTGAAGGGTTTCCCTAATGTGGGTATCAATGACATTTATACCGGAAATGGTGTCAGTGAACTAATTACTATGTGTATGCAAGGGTTGTGTAATAACGGGGATGAGGTTTTGGTGCCCGCTCCAGATTACCCCTTGTGGACCGCATCGGTTTCCCTTGCTGGCGGAAAACCAGTTCACTATATTTGTGATGAAGCCAGTGAATGGTATCCAGATATTGAGGATATCCGGAAAAAAGTCACTTCAAAAACAAAGGCAATCGTCGTCATCAATCCTAATAATCCCACTGGTGCTGTGTATCCTAAAGAAATTTTAGAAGCAATCGTGGAGGTGGCTCGTGAATTCGATTTGTTGATTTTTTCTGATGAAATCTATGATCGCTTGATAATGGATGGCTTAACCCATGTGCCGATTGCCACCTTGGCACCAGATCGGATGGTAGTCACGTTAAACGGGTTGTCAAAATCTCATCGGGTGGCAGGTTTTCGTGTCGGCTGGATGGTGCTATCAGGGGACAAGCGCGGGGCAAAAGATTATATTGAAGGGCTGAATATGCTGTCTTCCATGCGCTTGTGTTCCAACGTCTTATCCCAACAGATCATCCAAACAGCCCTCGGTGGCTATCAAAGCAGCGACGAGTTATTGCTGCCAGGAGGACGAATCTACGAGCAACGGGAATTTATCTACAACGCCATCAACGCGATCCCGGGCTTGTCAGCGGTCAAACCCAAAGCGGCCTTTTATATTTTCCCCAAACTGGACATCAAGCGTTTTAATATTACGAATGATGAGCAGTTTGTCCTGGACTTCTTGCATGAACATCAGATCTTGATGGTGCACGGCGGCGGCTTTAATTGGCAACAGCCAGATCATTTCCGTATCGTTTATTTACCAAAACTTGATGACTTGAAACTAACTGCTGAACGAATGACGACTTTTTTGGCAACCTACCAGCAAAAATAGCCTGAAAATCATTGCTTTAGCTGAAAAAAATGCAGGACAGCCATTTGGGGCCGCCTGCATTTTTTGTTTTACAGAATATGAGATAGAATCAGCGCTATTTGACTGTCTAGCAGATGAGTTCGCAAGCTTTTTTGCTGACGACGACGCGGTTGGCGAACTTTTCAGCGAGTTCTTCATCGTAAGGCTCCAAGACGTTGATGAGTAGCGCATTTTGATATTCCCGTTCGATCTGGCCCTTGAATGTTTGCTCGTGCCAAGTGAAACGCACATTTGCTTTAACTTCCATATGAATCCCTCATTTTTTTGAATTTTTTTTGTGATAAATTCTAGAAAACAGGTAACTTGCTGACATTATGTGATAAAATGAGCAAAAAGTATAATGCATATTAGCATATTTTAATCGAAGAGGCGGATACGATGGAAAACCAGCAAAGGTCCTTTGGCGAAGTCATCAAAAATATTCGAAAACAGCGGAAAATGACTCAAAAAATGCTCTCACAAAATATATGTTCGCAAAGTGTGTTAAGTCGCATCGAAAATGACGGGGAGTTACCCAATGTTTTGGTGATGGCCCAGCTTTGTCAACGTCTAGGGGTGACGATTGATCAGGTGATGCAGATGCATTCCACCGAAATTCAACAGGTGCATGCGTTGATTGAGCAGATGACATTTTTCTTCTTTCATAAAAATTATCAGTTACTAGATGAGTTGTTGCATCGTCCGAATCTACTCAATCATCTGTATTTGGATACTGATTTGCAGCTTTATCACTACTATCTGGGTAGTTGTTATTTCTTTTTGCATCATGACAGTGAGTCTGCCTTGAAAGAACTGAAACGGGGGCTTTCTTATACGTTCCAGTTGGACAAATCCAATGTTTCTGCAACGGAGATCCAGCTGATTAGCTGTATTGGTAGTGTATATGAGGATTTAAGACGGATGGATTTAGCGCGTCAACAGTTGAAGTATAGTCTGCAACTTTTCCAAAAAATGCCTCCTGAACGGATGTCCAATATGGCGGCGAAGATTTTTTATAATTATGCCCACTTTTTGTACTCTCAAAAAGAAGCGGAGGAAGCACTAGCTATCGCCAAACAAGGAATTATGGTGGCAAGAAAGCAGAAGAGCTACTATTATTTGGACGACTTATTTTTGCTAACCGGGCGGATTTATGAGTATTTAGGAGAGTCTTCTGTGGCGAAACAGTATTTCAAAGCTTCGGCGGATGTCCAATATATTCGAACCATTTAAATCCTCCAAAATGGTGTAGACCTTTCTTGACTTAAAAATTGATTAGGAGTACCTTTAAGATGTAAAAAGTTTTCGTTTGTGGGTGTCAACATAGTGAGTTGGAGACGACCTTTCTGTGGCTAAAGCGAACGGACTGAACCAGGGGCTGTTACAATCCTGGTGAGACTAATTTTTTCTTGACAGACCAAGGAGAGATTAGTGGAACAATATTTTAAAGGAGCGAAAGAGCATGAGAAGATTTTTGTATGCAGATAAGTTTTTTATGAATTCTGATACTCGCGGAGCAGGCTATTTGGAGTTAGTGGATGGCAAATTTGGTGATTACTACAAAGAACTTCCTGATGACAATGCTGAAGTCGTGGATCGCAGTGGCCAATGGATTGCACCAGGTTTAGTAGATACTCATATTCATGGCTTTAAAAATCATGATGTGATGGACAACGATGCAGAAGGATTGAAAGTCATGTCTGATGGCCTGTTGGAATGTGGGGTAACCTCTTTCTTGCCAACGACTTTGACTTCTAGTAAAGAACGCTTAAAAGATGTTGCAGCGACTATTGGTCAAGTGCAAAATGAAGTGACCGGTGCGAAAATTCAAGGGATTTATTTTGAAGGACCTTTCTTCACGGAAGAACATAAAGGAGCTCAAAATCCGATTTATTTTGGTGATCCTGACTTGGCTACTTTCCATGAATGGCAAGAGGCTTCTGGGGGCATCATCAAGAAAATCGCCCTTGCTCCAGAACGAGCAGGTGTGAAAGAGTTTGTCAAAGCTGTGACTGAAGAAGGCGTTGTGGTTGCTTTAGGCCACAGTGATGCGACTTTGGAAGAAGCGACCGATGCGGTGGAAGCTGGGGCTAGCGTTTTCGTCCATGCTTACAACGGCATGCGGGGCCTGAATCATCGGGAACCAGGGATGGTTGGCGCGTTGATGTCATTACAACACGTCTTTAGCGAGTTGATTTGTGATGGCCATCATGTTCATCCACAAGCAGCAGAAATCCTGATGGAAAAAGCGGGACATGATCATGTAGCTTTGATTACCGACTGTATGATGGCTGGCGGTATGCCAGATGGTGATTACATCCTCGGGGAATTTCCAGTAGTTGTAAAAGATGGAACTGCCCGATTGCAAGAGGGTAATTTGGCTGGTTCAATTTTACGCCTGAAAGAAGCCATTAAAAATGTGGTTGATTGGGGAATTGCCACTCCAGAACAAGCAGTGATGATGGCAACTTGGGTCCCAGCAGTCAGCTGTAAAATTGATGACCGTTGCGGCAGTATCGCCAAAGACCGGGCGGCTGACTTTATCGTCTTAAATCCGGATATGACTTTGGCAGAAACATATCTTAATGGTGAACAACGTTACGAAGCTTAATAGCGATATAAAAAAGACTTCTAGTGGATTCCACTAGAAGTCTTTTTGGCTATTTGCCGGACAATACTTTTTGAAAACTTTCATTGATTAGATCGGCATCTTCCGGGTGCTCCATTTCTAAACGATTGGCTTCGAATATAGCAGCAGAATGAGACGTTTGGACAGACTGCTTCACGGCATCATCATCGATGGAGTCGATGTAGTCTTGTTGCTGTTGCCAGGCAGCACGGATAGCATCGTAGTAAGTCTCACTGTCGGGATAATCCGCAACAGGTGTAGACGATGGTGTTTCAGCTGGGGCTTCCCCTGGGAGATATTCCACCAGATTTGTGGTATCTAACGGTGTGCCGGCTGTATTTTCGGAAAAATTGCGAGTAGCCAGTGAAATCGTTCCTTGATCATTGTAGAAAAGGAAGTAGGTGTCACCAACGATTTCCATGGGATCGGAACTATCCTCTAATGCCGCGACTCTAACGACAGTGTTCACTTTTATGTCTCGTTTAGCGCCAGCATCATTGGTAACGGTAATCCTTTTGGTGGGTTCATCTGCTATAGCTACAGGATAAAAAAATTCATCTCCCCCAGTAGTCGTGAGGTAAAGGGCTTTACCGTAGTTATTTAAATCTTTTGTATCCAGCGTAATGGTGGTAGGTTGATTTTTTTGCTTTGATTTAAAATCGAGATGATTAACCGTCTGTTTGGTACCATCTGATAAGGTTATTTCCTGTGTGAAATCAGCTAAGTTTACGGCATAAGAAAGTGCCGGCTCCTCGGCCTTTTCCTGGTACTCGCTGCTAGTTTGCTGAGCTGATGAGGACTGTACAACAGTTGTAGAAGTCGTCGTTGTTTCGGAAGAATGAACCGTTATAGTTGAACTGGAATCAGTTGTTTTGCTTTGCGAACAAGCAGCTAGTGCGAGTACACTAAATAACAAGATGGCACCATTTTTCATTTATTTTACACTCCTCAATTAGTATTGATGATAACATAAAAATGCTGAATGATGGCATGGTATTTTATAATTTAAATAAAGTGAAGTCCTCGGAATTTTTGAAACTTATTGATTAACCCTGTGAGAAGAGTACTGGCAGACAATTCATAATTGTGTTTTTTATTTGGTTGGATAAAACATATCTATCCGCAAAAGTGATGCCCTGGCTGATTAGTGCGTGATGGATCAAAAAGGAGAGAGGGTTCCAATAACCTGATGGAAAGGAATCTTTTATTAAGTATCGACATTTTAGGTTTTCAGATAGTTGGTATCTTTACTTGTCTGAGCGTAAGGCACCAACTATCAGAGAACCCTTTTTTTAATGGACGAAGGTCTTCTATAGGTTCAAGTTCTCAAAAGGGTAAGATCCAAGAACCAATGAGGGAAGTTACCTATTTTTCTGACGGTTAGAAAAAGGTGAAATTTGGCTCTATCGTAATTGGTAGGCGGGTAACTAAATTGACAAGGTTAAATCAAAAGATTGTTCTAGGAGTGGATCCTTTCAGTGGGGAAAATCGGGAGGGTCTGGCGGGAGTTGGGCGGGAATTAATCACCATTCACTTCAGAGCAGGGGTCAGGATAGGCTGATTGATATTGTGTTTTCCCATTTAAGGAGCATTAAATAACGTATAAATAGATATAGATAGCGCTAACAGGAAGGCTTGTGTTACACTTAATAAGAATAGATTAAGTGGATTAGGAGGCTTTTATATGAGTTATATTGAAGTCGTTGATGAAGTTAAAGAATATAAAATGGGAGATACTATTATCACCGCCAATGATCATGTGACTTTTTCCGTGGAACAAGGGGAAATTGCGGTGATCTTGGGTCCCAGTGGTGCAGGGAAATCGACCGTGCTCAATATTCTAGGCGGGATGGATACCTGCGACTCAGGTCGGGTGGCTATCGATGGGATTGATATTGCCGGTTTTAATGAAAAACAGCTGACAGATTATCGACGCAATGATGTGGGGTTTGTCTTCCAGTTTTACAATTTAGTTCCCAATTTGACGGTCAAGGAAAATGTCGAGTTGGCCTCGCAAATCGTTGCGGATGCTGAAGATGCCGAGGATATTTTGTTGAAGGTGGGTTTAGGAAAACGCATGAATAATTTTCCTGCCCAATTGTCCGGTGGCGAGCAACAACGGGTGACCATCGCCCGAGCTTTGGCTAAAAAACCAAAGCTGTTACTTTGTGATGAACCCACTGGGGCGCTGGATTATGAAACAGGGAAGCAGATTCTACAGCTGTTGGAAGATGCTGCCCACCAGATGGGCACGACGGTTGTAATCATAACCCACAATTCAGCAATTGCACCAATGGCTGATCGCGTCATTCGAATCAATGATGCGAAGGTTCGTAGCCAGACCCAAAATCCAAGCCCGACGCCAATTGCAGCGATTGAATGGTAGGTGTTCGCAGATGAAGCAAGCATTGTTGAAATCTAGTCTTCGGGAAATTCGTAAGGCGCCTACCCGTTTCTTGTCAATTGTCGGCATTATCTTTTTAGGAGTGGCCTTTTTTGTAGGTATTGCAGCCACTGGGCCAGATATGATTGATGCGGGGGAGCATTATTATGCTAAACAGAAGTTAGCGGATGTGGCGATTGTTTCTAGTCTTGGTTTGACCGAAGACGACTTAGCTTTGGTGGCTGACAACCAGCAAGTTTCAGCAGCACAAGCCCAAACTATGGTGGATTTGCAGCTAGCAAAGTTAGACAAAGTGGTCCGTTTTATGAGTTACGATCCCACAGATGAGTTGAATCGGTATCATTTGGTAGCTGGGCGGTTACCAGAAAAGACTGGGGAGATAGCGCTAGATCAGGTGGCTGAATTGCACGGGGATTATAAAATTGGTGATACCTTTACCATCGAGCAAGCCGATGATTTATCAAATCAGTTGAAAAGTCATGAAGCCAAAGTGGTGGGGTTTGTCAATTCACCGGAGTTTATCGAAAATATGAGTCGGGGAAAGACGTCTGTCGGTTCTGGGACGGTGGATTATTTTGCGGTGGTTCCCAAAGCTGATTTGGTGGCAACAAGTTTTACTCGAATCCTAGTTTCTTTTGATAAAAAGGCGACAGATACGGCGTACACTGATGCCTATGAAGAGCGGATTGCAAAAGGCATTGCTTCCTTAAAAGCGACCCTTAAGGCACGACCAGAAGCCCGCTTAGCTGAGGTCAAGGGCGTTGCCGAAAAACAGCTAGCTGAAATAAAAAAACAGATTACCGATGGTCAAGCGGCGTTGGATGACGGTGCCCATCAGCTGGAAGATGCCCAAAAACAATTAGAAACAGGCAAGGCCCAGTTAGCTACGCAAAAGCAAACCTTAAAAGAGCAGCTAGCGAAAGGGCAGCAAGCAATACAAGCAGCCTCTACGCAACTCGACCAGCAAGAAGCACAGTTAAAAACGCAAGAGGATGAGTTGAAAAAACAAGCAGCCGCTTTAGCAAAGTCTCAAAAAGAAGCAGCAGAACAACGCAAAGACTTGTTAGCTAAAAAAGTCGATCATGAGGAAAATGTGGCGGTTTTGAAGCAAATCAAAGAAGAAGAAAAAGTCATTTCAGCCTTGATGAAAAGTATTGCGGATACCACCGCCATCAAAGATGAGAAGCAACTCGCTCGTAGGATTACTAAAAATAAAAATTCTTGGAGTGGGCAACTCGCTAAGTTACCGGAGACTGGTGAGCTTGTCAGTATGGTAAATGCGTTGGACAAAGAGAGTGATGCTCCCGCGCTCCAAACGCTGAGCACTAAGCTTGCAGCTTATCAAAAAGAGACGGTTGCTGAAGCTGAAAAATGGGCAGCTGCCGTTACGGAATATGAAGAAAATCTCAAGGCGTTGGACCCGGAAAATTTCCATAAACAGGAAGTCAGTTTGCAGGAAGCACAAAATCAGTTGAAAACCGCGCAAAATCAATTGCAAGAAGGGCGCAATCAAGTAAGCCAGCAGCAACAAGACATGGAAACACAGCAAAAAGAAGGTGAAGCCCAGCTAGCACAGGCCCAGGCAACACTCACAGAAAAGGAAGCGACTTTGAAGAAGAATGTCGCTGCTTATCAAGTTGAAACTTCAGAAAACATGCCTAAATTATTGGATGCGCAATTGCAGTTGAAAAATCAAAGTCGCCAATTGGCAGAAATGCAACCTGCCGATTATCTTTTTTCCCAGCGACAGGACAATCCAGGGTACACCGAGTACAAGCAAAATGCCGATCGGATTTCCAGTTTAGCTACGGTCTTCCCGATTATTTTCTTTCTAATTGCTGCTTTGGTGAGTTTAACTACGATGACGCGAATGATTGATGAAAAACGGGGAGAAATCGGAACGTTAAAGGCCTTAGGGTATCGCAATCGTGAAATTGCTTCTAAATTTTTATTGTATTCCTTAACGGCGGGACTGATTGGTGGTCTTACCGGTTTGGCAGTTGGTTTTTATCTCTTTCCAACCATCATCATTCATGCCTATGGACAACTGTATAATCTGACAGAATTTGTGACACCATGGCGTTTATCCTACGGGCTGATTGCCATGGGCGTAGCTTTGATGTGTACAGTAGGGATTGCGCTGATTGCTTTACGCTTTGATTTGCGGAGTACGGCGGCGACTTTATTGCGTCCGAAAGCTCCGAAAAGTGGTCGCCGTGTCTGGTTGGAGCGCATCAAACCCATCTGGCGTCGTTTAAGTTTTAATCAAAAAGTGACGATGCGAAACCTTTTTCGCTATAAAGCCCGGATGTTGATGACGATCTTTGGAATTGCTGGGTGCATGTCGATGATTGTGACAGGCTTCGGTTTAAGAGATTCCATCAGTGAGATGGTGCCTTTACAGTTTGAAACCCTTTGGCGCTATCAAGGGATCGTGACTTTTGGCCAAACCGGGTCGACAGAACAAGTCAAAAACTATCAAACTGCTTTATCGGACTTGGAGGATTTTGATCAGGGGCTAGCGATTGCCAGCCAAAGCTACCAACTATCGGGAAATGGCCAAACGCCACAAGATGTCACTGTGTATGTGCCAGAAAATCCCGAGAAGATCGGCGCTTTTGTTCGCTTACAAGATCGCCAATCTAGTGAAGCCTATCAACTGACCGATGAAGGGGCAATCATTGACGAAAAACTAGCTAAACTTTTTAAACTTCAAGTTGGCGATACGATGAAATTAACAGGAAATGAAGACAAACAATATCCGATCCGAATCGCTGCCATTGCTGAAAATTATGTCGGGCATTTTGCTTACTTAACACCGACTTACTACCAACAAGTATTTGGTGAAGTACCGGTTTATAATAGCGAGTTTTTACTTTTTTCAAATACACCGGATAGTAAAACCCAACAAGCAATAGCCCAAAACTTGATGGATTATCCTCAAGTCAGCAACGTCACCTTTATGACTGATTCCTCAGATGCTTTAGATGACACGGTACAGGTTTTGACGATTGTCGTTTGGGTATTGATTGTTTCTGCGGGGTTGTTGGCATTAATTGTTTTGTATAATTTGAATAACATCAATATAGCCGAGAGAATTCGCGAATTGTCTACCATCAAAGTGCTCGGGTTTCATACTAATGAATTGACGATGTACATTTATCGCGAAAATATTATTTTGACGATAATTGGGATTGGCGTGGGCCTGGTTTTGGGTTATTTCGAACATCGTTACGTCTTGCAGACGGTGGAATTGGATATGCTGATGTTTGCACCGGACATTCATCCGCTGAGCTATCTTTATGCTAGTTTGATTACGATTTTCTTTAGTTTTCTGGTGGGAATAATCGTGTATTTCAAATTGAAGAAAGTCGACATGATTGAAGCGTTGAAATCCAACGAATAAGCCGGTTGTCGAAAGTGTAGGAAAGGTATTTTTCTATGGGGAAGAACAGACTAGAAATTAGCTGGCCAGCTTTCAAAAAACAGGTGAAAAGCTTATTAGAGGGAGCTGTTCCAGTTGATTTTCTGGATAAATAAAAGGGAAAGGGAGTGTTCACGAATGGAAATGAGTATGTTAGAATCTGGAATGGTGACAATCGTCTCCATGGGGATCGTGTTTTTGGTGCTAACTGTCTTATGGGGAGCGCTAGAGTTACTTCATAAGCTGGTGGCTGGAAGGGGGCAGTCAGATGGGTGATATTATTCGCAATATGGTTGAAACTTCAGGCTTTGCTGGACTAACTTGGCGCCACTTAGTGATGATTCTCATCGCCTTACTTTTTATTTACTTAGCTATTTTTAAAGAATATGAACCTTATCTTTTGTTACCGATAGCTTTTGGGATTTTATTGGTAAACTTGCCTTTCACTGGCATTTTTGCTGGGCCGGCAAATGGGGAACCTGGGGGTTTGTTGTATTATCTCTATCAAGGGACCAATCTAGGAATTTATCCACCGCTGATTTTCTTGTGTTTGGGAGCAGCGACTGACTTTGGTCCCTTAATTGCCAATCCTAAGACATTGCTTTTAGGAGCGGCTGCTCAGTTTGGGATTTTTGCCGCCTTTTTTGGTGCCATTTTCCTTGGTTTGACTGGGGAAGAAGCGGCATCTGTTGGGATTATCGGGGGTGCAGATGGACCGACAGCGATTTATTTAACGACTCGTCTGGCCCCACATCTATTGAGCGTCATCGCAATTGCTGCGTATTCGTATATGGCTTTGGTGCCGATTATTCAACCACCGATTATCAACGCCCTAACCACCGAGAGAGAGCGGAAAATCAAGATGACGATGAAGCGGACCGTCACTAAGAAAGAACGAATTTTATTTCCAATTTTTACGACGATATTTGTTTCGTTAGTGGTGCCGGCCGCGACTACGTTGATCGGGTGTTTGATGTTAGGCAATCTGATTCGGGAATCTCAGGTGGTACCTAAAATCACGGAAACACTTCAAAATGCCATGATGTATATAGTGACGATTATCTTGGGCCTGACAGTAGGAGCGAAAGCCGAAGCTGAGATCTTTTTATCGGCCACCTCTTTAAAGATTATTTTCTTGGGACTGGCTGCCTTTGCGATTGGCACCGCTACCGGGGTTTTATTTGGTAAAGTCATGTGTAAGTTGACGAAAGGTCAGATTAACCCGATGATTGGAGCAGCAGGGGTTTCAGCAGTGCCGATGGCGGCGCGGGTGGTGCACAAAGAAGGGCTGAAGAACGATCCTTCCAATTACTTACTGATGCACGCAATGGGCCCTAATGTCGCTGGTATTATTGGTTCAGCCATAGCAGCAGGGACCTTGTTAGCTTTCTTTAGTTAGTAATCATAATCGTCAAGAAACTTGTCAGATCGGTGTCTGGCAAGTTTTTTGTAGATAAAGAACTTATCAAAATTAAGCTCCAAAAAGCTTGATGTATTAGTAATTAAGTGGCCTATCATGCCGTCATTGTGATGCCCGAAAAAGGTGAAATTTAGCGACCTAGGAATTGGGTTGACGGTAGCTAGACCGGCAAAAGCCAAACGAAAAAGCTGTTTGTCTTTGCTAGTTCATCTTAACAGTGTCTGTTTAGATGAACTGTATGCGCAAACGCATCTTTAGCTTTGCCTTGCGCATTCAAACTCAGAGTAAGTGGTGCAAGCACCACAACTCTAAGTAATTCATTAGGCATCTTTAGAGCGACTGTCAATCCAATTCTACTACGCTAAATCTCACCTTTTTCACGGTACGTCTGCTACCCTACAAGAAACTAATTGCTGGATTTACGAACTCGCGAGGTCGTTCCATGGCGTTTTATCTGATTGTCAAACACCTTGTACACTAACAAAATAGTAGGAGGCTATCGTTTGCACCTGCGAATTGCGACATTACGAAGGCATTTGGCGAAATTTGGTAGGAAAACTGGGCTTAAAGTGCTTCTTAAGAGACAATCTTTGTTATAATATCCTTGATAGCGGGAGTTACCTGCTAAGAATGAAAAACGAATCGAACTAGGATCAAGCTAGTTTAATGAAGGAGGGGTACTTTTGACAGAACAATCAGTGTTTCCTAAAGACTTTCTTTGGGGGTCTGCATCGGCTGCCTATCAAGTAGAGGGTGCTTGGGATGAGGATGGCAAAGGGCCGTCTGTCTGGGATGAGTTTGTCCGAATTCCCGGAAAAACGTTTAAAGCGACCAATGGTGACTTGGCGGTGGATCATTACCATCGTTACCACGAAGACATCGCTTTGATGAAAGAACAAGGACTGAAGGCTTATCGTTTTTCAGTCGCGTGGACGCGGATTTTCCCAGAAGGCCGAGGGGAAATCAATCAAGCTGGCTTGGATTTTTATGTGCGCTTGGTGGATGAGTTGATCGCTAATGGTATCGAGCCAGTCCTGACTTTATATCATTGGGATTTGCCCAAAGCGTTGCAAGAGGCGTATGGTGGTTGGGAATCCCGTGAAATTATCGATGATTTTGTAAATTATGCAGCGGTTTTATTTGAAACATTTCGCGATAAAGTCCACTACTGGGTAAGCCTAAACGAGCAAAATATCTTTATTCAAATGGGCTATATGCTAGCCTTGCATCCACCGGGTGTGACTGACGAAAAACGGATGTACGCAGCCAACCATATTGCGAACTTAGCCAATGCTTCGGTGATCAACAAGTTCCATGAAATGAAGATGCCAGGGAAAATCGGTCCAAGTTTTGCTTACTCACCAAATTATGCTTTTGATAGTGATCCGAAAAACGTCCTAGCTGCGGAAAATGCCGAAGATTTAATGGCTCACTGGTGGATGGATATCTACGCTTGGGGACAATACCCCATTGCCATGTTTGACTTGCTCCAAAAGCGCGGCGTAGCACCAACCATTGAATCTGGTGACATGGAGTTGTTGCAGTCAGCAAAACCAGACTTTATGGGGATGAATTATTACCAAACTGCTACCAATATGTACAATCCCCTCGACGGTGTCGGACAAGGGAAGATGAATACCACCGGCAAGAAAGGTAGCTCAGGGGAATCCGGCGTCCCTGGTTTGTACAAAAAAGTCGCCAATCCTTATGTGGATCGTACTAACTGGGATTGGGAAATCGATCCGATGGGTATCCATATCGCTTTGCGTCGAATCACCAGTCGTTACCGTTTGCCAGTGCTGATCACCGAAAATGGCTTAGGAGAATACGATAAGATTACCGAAGACCATGAAATCCATGATGCCTACCGTATCAAGTATTTGAAAGACCACGTCGCTGAAGTTGGGGCCGCTATCAGTGAAGGCTGTCAAGTTTTAGGCTACTGTACTTGGTCTTACACAGACTTACTCAGTTGGCTGAACGGCTATCAAAAACGGTATGGTTTTGTGTATATTGATCAAGATGAAACACAAGAAGGTAGTTTGAAACGCTACAAGAAAGATAGTTATTACTGGTATCAACGGGTAATTGCTACCAATGGCGCCACCTTTGACTAAGATGAGCCCTGCAGCCAAAAGCAGTATGTTTGCTTTTGGTTGCTTTTTACATAAGAAATAGCGTTTCATCAATGTCTCTTGAGGACCAGTCAATTGTTAGAAAGAAAAGGAAGTGCCAAAATGAAAGCCTGTGGAATCATCGTGGAGTACAATCCGTTTCATAACGGTCACCTTTACCATGCGCAAAAAGCTCGTGAATTGTCAGGGGCCGAGGTGGTGGTAGCTTGTATGAGTGGCAATTTTCTGCAACGAGGAGAGCCAGCTATTACGGATAAATGGTTACGGAGTCGGGCGGCTTTAGCCAATGGCGTTGATTTGGTAATTGAACTTCCCCTGTGCTGGTCTTTACAAGCAGCGGATTATTTTGCTAAGGGCGGGATTAAAATCTTGCAAGCGATTGGTTGCCAAGCTTTGTGCTTTGGGACAGATCACCAAGATGCTTTTGATTACCAAGCTTTTGGCAGGTTTGCCCATGAAAAGCGGCTAGCGATTGATATAGCTTATCGCGCGTTACATGATGAAAAATTAAGTTACCCACAAAAAATGAACCAGGTGTTCACTCGCTTGTATCCAGAAATGCAGCTCAGTGGTGCCATGCCGAATCATATTTTAGGGTTGGCTTATGCCAAAGAAAACGCCAACTATCCTCACCCTATGACGTTATACCCATTACCACGAGCGGGAGCAGGCTACCATGATCACAAACTTTCCGATCAGCCCATCGCTAGTGCCACTGGGATTCGTGAAGCAATTGCAAAGCACCAGTCAGTCAGCAATTTTGTCCCTGACCAAACACTTCAAAGCTTACAAGAACAACAGGTAACTTGGGAAAAACTCTGGCAGTTCCTTCGTTATCGGCTTCTCTCTACAACAGCTGCTGAGTTACGGCAGATTTACCAGATGTCAGACGGGTTGGAGCAACGCATGTTAGGGGCTGTGACCCAAGCCACCAGTTTTTCTGATTTTCTACAAGCGGTAAAATCAAAACGATATACGTGGACTCGCTTGCAGCGCTTGTGCTGTTATGTTTTATTGAATATCCAGGACCAAGAGATGCGACAAGCCTGGCAAGAGGAGCAGCTGCGGATTTTAGGGTTTAACGCCACCGGACAGGCCTTTTTACGACAACAAAAAAAACAACTGACTGCCGAGGTTGTCAGTCGGATAGGCAAACCAACGACGATACAGCAGGAATTGATGGTGCGAGGAGATCAGATTTATCGTCTGGGGGATGAGCGAATTCCCGAGCAAACGATCGGGCGGATTCCTATTCGTATCTAAACTGATAGAAAACTCTTCACAGATTGCCATCAGACAAGTATAATAGACAAGGACGTTTTTTTCGAAATAACAACAAAAACAGAAAGCGAAGTGTAATTATGGGTCGTAAATGGGCAAACATCGTTGCAAAGAAAACAGCCAAGGACGGTGCGAACAGTCGGGTCTATGCTAAATTTGGTATTGAGATCTACGCTGCCGCAAAATCAGGTGATCCGGATCCCCATTCCAACCAAAAATTGCGTTTTGTTATTGAACGAGCAAAAACTTACAATGTGCCCCGGCATATTATCGATCGGGCCATCGAAAAAGCAAAAGGCTCTGGCGACGAAAACTATCAAGAACTACGCTATGAAGGCTTTGGTCCCAATGGCTCCATGGTGATTGTGGACGCTTTGACGAATAACGTTAATCGGACAGCTGCCGATGTGCGGGCGGCTTTTGGTAAAAACGGCGGGAACATGGGTGTTTCCGGTGCGGTTGCTTATATGTTTGATAACACTGCCTTGTTTGGTTTTGCCGGCGACGATGCCGATGAGATTTTAGAATATTTGATGGAAAAAGACATTGATGTGCGGGATGTGGAAGCCGAAGATGGACAAATCATCGTTTACGGTGAACCAGAAGATTTTAGTACGATTGATGCAGCCTTGAAAGAAAAAGGCATCAGCGAATTTACTGTTGCCGAACTGCAAATGGTTCCTCAAAATGAAGTTAGCCTTGAAGGAGAAGACTTAGAAACATTTGAAAAAATGTTGGATGCGCTAGAAGATTTAGAAGATGTCCAATCTGTCTACCATAACGTTTCTTTAGATGACTAGAAGCTGATTTGATAAGCAGAACAACTAAAAAATACCGTTTCAAGAGTTTACTATCTTGAAACGGTATTTTTTTAAGGGGAAGAAAGGTAAAAACTTAGCCAAAGAAAATGCTAGATTAACGATTGGACTTACGTTACTTAGGTGGGCGGCTCATCTTTTGAGGAGTCTTGTTGGGCTTTGATCTGAGTTTGGACCTCTTTAAGCATTTCCTGTAATTTTGATTCTTTTTGCTTCAAAACCACCAAATCTTCTTTTATCTCACTTTCTTTTTCCTTTTCTGGCGGCCGGATCAAAAAGTTGATGGCGATAGCGACGAAGGTACCGATAAAGGTGTCAATCACCCGCTGAAGGGCGAAATAGATTGACTCGCTACGGGTGACGCTGAGGGTGATTAAGAGCATGGTGGCAATGGCTGAAACAATGCCGGCATTGTTATTGATTCCGTCTGAGAGAATGATAATTAAGGCGACGAGTAAAGGCAGTAAAAAGAGTTCTAAAAGAAAATCTTGATGGACATATTGTTTGATAAAGAAATAGAAAATCGCAAAAAGCCCCCCCATGGAATTTCCTAATACTCGAGAACGACCAAAGGAGACGGTAGTAGTAAGGTCTTGACGGAGGGAGAAAACTGCAGCCAAAGCGGCGATTAATGGTTCTCGGCGATCGGTAATTTTAAAAAGTAAGATGCAGATCATGACAGCCAAGGCAGTTTTCATGGTACGCATACCGATTCGAAAGCGCCCGATGTGCATCGGCTTCACATCCTTTCTGTTATAATGAGGTAGGCAGAAAAAGTCAGTATTCTTCATTAATTTAATGATATCGGAAAAAGATTTGAATTACCAATGATTCAAAGTTTTCAGGTACAATAGAAATAGAAGTTTCTTTAGTGGAAAAAGAAACGCGATTTTAAATGAGGAGGAAAGGGATGAAAATCGGCTTACGAACAGTCAAAACGGCCGTTTGTGCGGTGGTAGCGATGGTGCTAGCCCAAGGATTAGGTTTACTCTATGCTCCTTCAGCAGGGATCATCGCCGTATTAAGCGTGGGCAATACCAAGCGTTCTTCTTTTGTTATTGCAAGAAATCGGGTTGTATCTTTGGTTTTGGCGATGGGGATTGCTGGCCTATGCTTTTTTGTATTAGGCTATGGGCCGGTTGCCTTTGGGATCTATCTACTCTTGTTTATTCCCGTGTCCGCACGATTTCAATTGGATGATGGTATCGTGGTCAACTCGGTATTAATGACCCACTTTTTGGTAGAGCAAAACTTTTCTTTAGCCATGATTACCAACGAATTTTTGCTGATGGGGATCGGTGCGGGGTTGGCCTTGGTGGCAAATCTTTATATGCCTGATCTAGAGAAAACGTTGCGAGAAGATCAGTTAGTGGTTGAAGCGATGTTTGCTCGTTTGCTAGAGTTGTTATCGACAAGTTTAAACCAACCCCAGGAAGCCGCCAAAATCGTGGAACGTTGCAATAGTTTGCAACAGTTTTTGCGCAATGCCCAGGAGAAAGCCCATCAGCATCAAGAGAATTACTTTGGGAAAGAAGAAAGCTATTTCGAGGAATATTTTGCTATGCGTCGTTCCCAACTAAGGATAATGAAAGACATGATTGCGGTCTGTCCTCAGATAACGGTGGAGGAAGACATGGTGGCACACTTGCGAGGCTTGCTGCAATATACAGCGACAACCTTTGCAGAGGACAACGACGGTCAAAAAATTTTGGACCAGATTTTAGAAATTTATGAAGGATACCGAAAAAGAAAGTTACCTCAAAGTCGGGAAGAGTTTGAGAATCGCGCGTTACTCTTTCAGTTTTTGCAAAGTTTTTCTAGTTTTATCGAAATCAAAGCAGAGTTTTTTGACGAGAATAAAACCACCCTGGCACCTAAGAAAGCTTAGGGGCTAGGGTGGTTTTGTGCTGTTTTATGGCCTACAGATTTTAAATAGTCTTTTTAAAATCTTTAGCTATTTTTAGCTGCGTGCCAAAAATGTTGCATTTGATCCATTAGTGCGGTGGCATCGTGGGTCAAAGCCAAAGAATTATTTGGCGCCCCTTCAATACAAGCCACCATATTGGCAATTTCATAGTTCAAGGCTTGGGAGGTTTCACCGACTTCGATGGTTTCACGGGTACCGTCAGTGTAGAAGATTTCAGCAGCTTGGGCCCGTGGGTATTCAGGAATAGTGATGTAACCTTTTTCATAGGCGATAATGCCGATTTTTGGCATTTTAGCTTGGAAGGTGAGGGTGACAGCGGCCATTTCACCGAGTTCATTTTCCAAAATGGTGACGGACTGCTCATCAACACCGGTAGCAAAAGGTAACATTTGGCTAGCGGTGACTTGTGGTTGGGCATTCATAAAGCGGCGGACCAAGCTAACAGCATAGGTTCCGATATCTAATAACGCACCGCCTGCCAAGTCTGGATTGAAGAAGCGGTTCGTGGGATCGGGTTCTTTGTAGCTGCCAAAAGGGGCTTGAATCATTTTGAGTTTGCCAAGCTTACCGGAATCAGCAAGTTGACGCAAATGATCAAATAAAGGCATACTGAAAATGGTCATCGCTTCTTGTAAAATAAGATTTTTTTCCGCGGCTACAGCCATGACTTCTTCCAGTTCTGCGAGATCCATGGTAATCGCCTTTTCGCAAAGAACGTGTTTTCCTCCGCGGAGAGCTTTCAATAAATAGTCTTTGTGAAAACGATTAGGGACAGCCACGTATACCACGTCTACAGCCTCGTCTGCTAATAACTCATCGTATGAACCGTAGCGCACAGGAATATCATACTTTTCGCCGAAGCGTTCGGCGGTCTCTTGATTGCGGGAGCAGATGGCATAAAGTTCACTGTTGGGATGGTTGAACACCATAGCCAGTTGCTGAGCGATTTCACCGGTACCGACGATGGCCCATTTGTATGTTTTCATTGTAAAACTCCTTTCAAAATCACAGGTTTTAGGGAGTGGCTCTTGCTTAGCCGACTTTTCTGGAGGGCGCTTGCCACCAACATTTCCTGTCTTTAAGATAACAGAAAAACTTACATAATTAAAGGGAAAGAATCATGGTTACGAGAAGCGAATAGTTTGAGAAAGGAATGAGTAAAACAGAAAAAAGCCAGTAATAATACGAGATTTTTCCCATAACTGTTAAAAAAACTAGAAGTTCGTGGCGAAATGCTAGCAATCAAGGAAAATTTCAGTAAAATAGATAGAGAAACTAGTGTTTTGGTCGTTGGGGCGCTTAGGTAAAACTGCTGCTTCTTCAACGCTATTATTAAACAACAAAGGATGAGCTCTATGCATGATGTTTACATCGAGATACTGGTCCATACCATCAAAGAACAGTATGTAACTGAAAAGAACTTTCTTGAGAGTGTTCTGAATATCTCAGAGGATACTTGGGAAAATTGGAAATTAGGTAACTTCAGTCTACCAGGTGAACAGACACAAAAAATTAAAAATTTGTTCACAGATTACGAATGGATGTTGGTCCAAAAGATTTTACGTCAGACGATTATCTTCCCAGAAAAACGCAACAGTGCCGTCAATGATTACCGCCAGATGAAAACTAGAATCGCCCAAAAATGGCTGAATAGCGATCTAGCAACCGTATCTGTCAAGCAACGGGAAGAAACTCATAACGCCCAGATGATTGAGTTGGTGGTCATTATGGATTATGAAATGTGGGGGTTTGATGATATTCTAACCTTTACCTTACCAGCACGGATCCAACAACAAATCGAAAATGAACAGGTGGCCTTACTGGATTGGGTCAACGAAAACTTGGAGGAGACTTATCTTGAAGACTGATCAACCGATTATGAAGAAACGCAAGCTGTCACCGCGTTTTTCTATCATCATCAGTTTTTTAATCGTCTTTACGCCGTTAGCTTGGTTTTTTTCTCAACAGTTTTTTCCAATTGAAGGATTCGCTACAGAAACCAGTCAATCCTTTGACTACGTTCCTTTGCCAGATGAAATGATCAAGGGATTACTCGATCAACCCAACTTGGCAGAAGATGCGACTACTAAGGATACCGCAGCGATTTTAAAAACATCTTTACTGACTATTAAGGAATTAAACCAATCTAAGACAGAAGAAAAGGTCTTATTAGCAACAACGACCCCTGTAAAAGAAGCCGAGTTGAGCCCACCAGAAGACTTTCCTACTGTATCGACAAAGGATTGGAATTTATTACTGGTAGGACCCGATCACAAATTAACCACTGAAATTGATGCCAACCAATTGACACCGATTGCGCCTGACGAACTCATGGATCAGCGAGTTGCCCCAGTCTTTGAACAATTACGTGGGGCTGCCCAAGAAGACGGGGTGGAGCTGAGCGTGGTGTCGGCGTATCGCTCTGTTGAGGATCAAACAGCGGTTTTTGATGAAAAATTTCAACGGATGAAAGCTCAAGGAATGACTGATGAAGAAGCGAAAAAAGTCACAATGACAGGGATGACCGAACCAGGTTACAGTGAACACCACACGGGTTTGTCAGTTGATGTGGTGGACAACGCCTGGCTTGCTTCCGGCCCGGACTGGACCTTATCTGAAGATTACGGGGAGACAGTCGGTGGCAAGTGGTTGCAAGCTCATGCGGCAGAGTTTGGCTTTGTTATCCGTTATCCAAAAGATAAAACGGAGATCACTAAAATTACCTATGAGCCTTGGCATCTTCGCTATGTCGGCGTGGATGTCGCGAACTACATGAATGCTCATCAACTGTGTTTGGAAGAGTTTATTGACGAAGTAGAAAAGTGGGAGAGCTATGGCAGTTAAACGCTACCGTTCAAAAAAGAAAAAACTAAATTTGCCATTGGTTCTCTTTGGCTTGCTATTGATTGGGGTCGCCTTTGTTTTCTCATTGGCGACCCTTGTTGATAGCCATGACTTTGGTGGGGAGCAAGAGGCGGCTAATCAGAAGCTATCGCGGGAAGAATTTATCCAAACCCTAGCTCCCCATGCTCAAGAACTACAAGCTGGGTATGGTGTTTTACCGAGTATTATTCTCGGGCAAGCCTGTTTGGAGTCAAATTTTGGGCAAGCAACACTGGCTAGCCAGTACCATAATCTCTTTGGTGTCAAAGCATTTGGCAATCAGCCCAAAGTCAATTTGGAGACACAGGAATACCTAGATGGTCAATGGGTGACAATTCAGGGAGATTTTCGGGTGTACAACTCTTGGGAGGAAGCGATGGATGACCACACTCGGTTATTTGTCAATGGCGTAGATTGGGATCCCCATAAATATGAACCGGTCTTACAGGCCAAAGATTATCAACAAGCAGCCAAGGCATTGCAGAAGGCGGGATATGCGACAGATCCTACCTATGCTGATAAAATAATAAGTATGATTAAGGAATATCAATTGGATCGTTTTGATGAATAAGCACCAATCAAACGTGTATCGAAAGGAAGTGCTGGGATGACTCAAAAAAACTCTAAAAAAACGCCAGAAATCATGACCGACTTACGAAAAGACATCGTGCGGATGCCGAGTGTGATTCGGGAAGCCAGTGGAATCATGATTTTTGGTAAGCGGATTAAATCGATTATTTTTACTACGGATATCGCAATTATCCGCAATACCGATGCCGATGCGGTGATTGCCGTTTATCCTTTCACACCACATCCTGCAATAACTAAGAGCATTATTGAAGCTGCGGATATTCCGGTCTTTTCTGGTGTAGGTGGCGGCTTGACTCAAGGTAGTCGTTCAGCCTATATGAGCATGTTTGCTGAAGCCCAGGGGTCTTTGGGGGTTGTTTTAAATGCTCCGACACCGGTGAAGACGGTCAAGATGGTAGCCCAAGTGGTGGATATACCCGTCATTAGTACTGTGACTTCCGTATATACACCGATTGACGAAAAATTGGCTGCCGGCGTGAAGATTATCAATATCAGTGCCGGCAAAGATACTGCCGCGACCGTCCGCTATTTTAGAGAACGTCATCCAGATTTGGCAATCATGGCGACGGGGGGCCCAACGAAAGCGAGTATTATAGAAACGATCGAAGCTGGTGCCAACGCCATCACTTACACACCTCCTTCTAACGGTGAACTCTTCCGTCGTAAAATGGAACACTATCGCGAAGAAGAAAAAGGCAAATAGTTTTCTCCAAAAGGCATCGAGCAAGGTAGTGGTTTTGCTGGATGTCTTTTTTTTTCGATAAATAATTTAAAAAAAATAAGCTCCAAAAAGGTTGATGGTTCAGGGATTAAGTGGCGTATCATACTGTCATATTTCACGGTATACATGCTGCCCTATAAGAAAATAATTTGCTAGATTTATGAACAAAAGGAATAAATCGATTATCCATGAAGCAAGCCTGGCCAGCTTACTTATTGATCGGGGAAGTAGCCACTATTTGTTTTGGATTGTTCCCAAACTGTGAGCTACCTGGCTCGCCTAAAGAAACGAGCGGTTACGGACTGAAAAAAACTGTGGATTCGAAAAAAGCCGCCAGCATCTGGATCCAGACGCTAACGGCTTTTAGCTGATTGGGTGGAAAGGATACTTACAAAATCAAGGCATCCGCGGTTTCTTTAAAGCCATAGACAGGTAAAAAAAGCTCTTCTGCGTAGGTCATCAAGACGAAAGAACGATGGGTCATGAGAGCAATGACTATTTTTGTTAGCGGAAGTGGCGGCAAGTTGTTGTCAGCGATGAAAATCAGTTGTCCGTCGGTTTGGCGTATCTGACTACAAGGCAACTGTCGTGACTCCCGACTAATCAATAATCCTTGGTAGGCTTGACCTTGAGTCGGAAGGGTGATGGCTGTTAAGAGCTCGCTAGCCCGCATGAGTGATCCTGCCTTTCTTACGAGAAGGATAAGGACTTAGTTCAAAATCTAGCATAATCTTAGTCTTTCCTACTACTTGATATTGGCTGACGATAAACTGTCCCCGTCGATTGTATATTCCATGAACAACCACCTGCATACCTGGAGCAACATCGGCTAAAAAACTCAAGCCATGTTTGGCAATCAAACAGTTCTCGTTATTTAATTTAAAGTAGACCAAAGGCGGATTGCTGGCAATAAGTTTGGTTTTTTGAATCAGACCTTGTTTTGTTAGCATGGAAAACCACTCCTTTGTAAGGGTGAATTAGCGAGGGTTTGCAAATAAAAATCGTCTTTTATTGGGAACTAAGTGAGGAAAGTATCAGGGAAAAGGACAAGGCAGCTACCACTTACCAATTTCATTATACAAACAAACGTTCCCTTTGTAAAGAGTAGCCTTTTTTAAGACTATGAAAAAATCATGAAAAGATGTTGCGACTTTCCATGGAGGGTGTTATACTCGGCAACATAAATGGTACATCTAATACCTATAATTACTGCTTATATATCGTCGTAATCGGTCGACAGTCTCTACCCGGTACCGTAAATACCGGACTATAAGCAAAAAAACGTGCTTAGACACTTTTTTTGCTTATGCAAAGGAGTTTCTGGGCATTTTTTTGTAGGTATAGTTATTTTAAACGATTTTCATTCGAGATTTATCATGCTTTTTGAGTGATTGGTAGCCCGGTTAGTCAGAGAGATGAAAACATGAAGGAGAGAAAGAAATGAAAGAATTGATGGAACGCATTGAAAATGACGGTCACGTCTTAGGTGAGGGCGTTTTGAAAGTGGATAGTTTTGTCACTCACCAAGTGGATCCGGTCTTGATGGAAAAGATTGGCAAACAATTTGCAGCGTGTTTTGCCGATCGTCAGATTACCAAAGTTGTAACCATTGAAGCTTCAGGCATTGCTCCTGCTTTATTTGCTGCCCAACATCTTGGTGTGCCGATGGTTTTTGCTAGAAAATCCAAGAGTCTGACTATGAATGAAGAGCTCTTGACAGCCGATGTTTATTCTTTTACGAAGCAAACGACCAGCACGATTTCGATTTCACGTAAATTTTTGTCAGCAGAAGACAATGTCTTGATCGTGGATGATTTCTTAGCAAATGGTCAAGCAGCAAAAGGATTGATCGAATTGTGCCGACAAGCTGGTGCCCATGTGGATGGCATTGGAATTGTGATTGAAAAATCTTTCCAAGACGGGCGCCAATTATTAGAAGAAATGGGACTAAAAGTGGTCTCTTTAGCTCGAATTGACTCTTTGTCTGACGGCAAGGTGACTTTTTTGAAGGAGGATGCTTAATTGGAAAAGCAAACACAGACAGGCAAAGCGGCAGTATTAGGGTTACAACACTTATTGGCGATGTACGCTGGGGCAGTGGCGGTGCCTCTTTTAATTGGTACAGGTTTGGGTTTTAATGAAGAACAAATGACATATTTGATTTCGATTGATATTTTCATGTGTGGGATTGCTACCTTACTGCAGCTTACTGTTACGAAGTTTTTCGGAATTGGCTTGCCGGTAGTTTTAGGCTGTGCCATTCAAGCGGTGGCACCTCTGATTTTGATTGGTACGAAATCTGGTGTGGGGGCCATCTACGGTTCCATTATTGCCGCGGGAATTTTCGTCGTATTGATTTCCGGCGTCTTTTCAAAAATCAAAAAACTTTTCCCCCCACTAGTAACAGGGACGGTGATTACAGTTATCGGGTTAACCTTGATTCCTGTAGCGATTACCAAAATGGGCGGTGGCGATGGGACGGCCACCAATTTTGGTGACAAGGATAATCTACTCTTGGCGTTTATCACCATTGCTTTAATTATTGGGATTCAGATTTTTGCCAAAGGGTTTATCCGTTCAATTTCAGTTTTAATCGGTTTAGTCGGTGGCACGTTATTGGCTTACTTCATGGGAATGGTGGATTTCTCAGCAATTGGTCACGCTCCGATTTTCCATGTACCACAACCTTTTTACTTTGGAAAACCAACTTTTGATATATGGTCAATCTTATTGATGATCATTATTTCGATTGTCAGTATGGTAGAATCCACGGGGGTTTACTTTGCTTTAGGAGACATCACAGGTCAAGCCATCGATGAAGATGATTTAAAACGGGGCTATCGAGCAGAAGGATTAGCCGTGATTCTTGGTGGAATTTTCAATACGTTCCCTTATACTGGTTTTTCCCAAAATGTTGGGTTGGTGCAACTTTCAGGAATTAAAACTAAAAAACCGATTTACTTCTCAGCAGCCTTTTTGATTATTTTGGGTCTGTTTCCTAAAATTGGGGCCTTGGCTCAAGTGATTCCTGAACCAGTTTTAGGTGGCGGGATGCTAGTGATGTTTGGTATGGTGGCGGTCCAAGGGATGCGGATGCTTTCCAAAGTCGACTTTGACAACGATAAAAACCTATTAGTCATTGCGGTTTCCATGGGCTTTGGTTTGGGTTTCAACGTTATGCCGCAGCTCTTTGCCCAACTACCTGAGACCGTGCAAATGTTTACTGGCAATGGAATTGTTATCAGTTCCTTGACAGCAATCGTTCTAAACTTATTGTTTAATGGTTTGAAAGAAGAAAAAATACCGCTTCATGATATTGTTGAAGAAGAGGTTCATGGATAGTAGCAAAAAAAACCGGACTGGCAACAGTTCGGTTTTTTTGGAAACAGGAGGAAAGTGATGGTTACCATGCGTTATGCAACAAGAGCGGATTGGGGATTTTGGTCACAATTGGTTCGCCATCTTAAAAAAAAGTTTTTCTAGAAAAGTGCCGCCAACAAACGGCTTTTGTTCTTTGGGCTGATGGAATTGATGTGGGAGTGTTGCGCTACAACTTGTTTTGGGATCAGACGCCTTTTTTAAACTTGATTTATCTTGCTGAGAGGTATCGTAGTGTTGGTTTGGGTCGGCAAGCGTTGGCCTCTTGGGAAGAGAAAATGATCGAATTGGGTCACCAGTCGGTTATGACTTCCACCCAAGCGGATGAAATGGCTCAACATTTTATCGAAAATTAGGGTATCAAGACTGTGGTAGTCTTTCTTTAGCAAATCAAGCGTTAGAAATAATTATGATAAAAACCCTCCCACTTTCTTCGTGATCATTGAGGTATCTCAGAAGACGAGTGCTCCTTTTTAAAACACGAACAAAAATATGCTTATAATAATTAATATTCGACATCTCTTTGACTCTTGCTTTTGCTCTTGTTAAAATAAAAATTGAAACTGCTAGAGAGGCAACTCTCTACAATATAAAGGAGCGAATGTATCTCATGAAACCAGAAGTTGCTGTCATTATGGGAAGTCAATCCGACTGGGAAACGATGAAATTTGCCTGTGAAAGTCTGGATGAATTGGGGATTGCTTATATCAAGAAAGTGGTCTCTGCTCATCGAACACCGGAGTTGATGTTTGAATTTGCCGAAAATGCCCGCAAAAACGGCCTGAAAGTAATTATTGCCGGAGCGGGGGGAGCAGCTCATTTGCCAGGGATGGTAGCAGCTAAAACAACATTACCGGTAATTGGTGTACCGGTCCAATCCCGAACATTAAATGGCTTGGATTCGTTGTTGTCAATCGTTCAAATGCCCGGGGGTGTTCCCGTGGCCACGACAGCCATTGGAAAAGCTGGCGCGACAAATGCAGGATTACTTGCAGGTCAAATGCTTTCCATGTATGATTTAGATATCGCGCAACGCCTAGCTAACAAGCGAGAAGCAATGCGTCAATCTGTAATGGAAAGTAGTGATCAACTTGGTTAAGCCTTTAAGACCTGGAGCGGTTATCGGGATTGTTGGAGGAGGACAGCTGGGGCGGATGATGGCCATCAGTGCAAAAGAAATGGGATTTCGCGTGGGGGTTTTAGATCCCACCGAAGATTGTCCAGCTTCACAAGTTGCCGATTGGCATATCCGTGCAAATTATGATGATATCTTAGCTTTAGAAGAATTGGCGCGCCGCTGTGCCGTGATCACTTATGAATTTGAAAATGTTAGTGTCGAAGCGTTGAATTCAATATTGCCTTATGCTTATGTTCCTCAAGGGACGGACCTGTTGGCAATTACCCAAGACCGTTTGTTGGAAAAATCATTTTTAGAAGCCAATAATATCGTGATTGCTCCTTATGAAACGATTATTAGCCCGACGGATATCCAAGATGCCATTGATCATATTGGCTATCCTTGTGTATTGAAAACGACACGAGGAGGGTATGATGGCAAAGGCCAGTATGTTCTATACAGCACAGCTGACCTGGCAGCTTCTATGAATTTGCTGCGTTCGGGCACCTGCGAACTAGAAGCGTGGATACCTTATGATAAAGAGCTTTCGGTGATGGTAGCTGGTAATGGTCGTGGGGAATATTCCGTTTTTCCAGTTGTCGAGAATATTCATCGCAACAATATTTTACACGAAACAATCGCGCCAGCCCGTGTGGATCCAGAAGTTGCCGAAGAAGCGGAACGCATTGCCACAGAAATTGCCAAAGCTTTAGATCTTCGGGGCTGTCTGGCGATTGAAATGTTTCTAACAAAAAGTGGCAGCATCTATGTCAACGAGTTGGCCCCCCGCCCTCATAATTCTGGGCACTATAGTATTGAAGCCTGCAATATGAGCCAGTTTGATGCCCATATTCGAGGGATTTGTGGTTGGCCTTTAGGGGAGGTCAAGCTGCTTTCTGAAGCGGTGATGGTGAATGTCTTAGGTGAGCACTTAGAAGAGACTTATGAACTAATTGACCTAAAACCAAACTGGCAATTCCACTATTACGGCAAGGCAGCGGCCAAAAAAGGCCGTAAAATGGGCCATATTACCATCACGACAACTGATCTGTACGGAACTTTAGAAGAAATTTACCAAACCAACATTTGGGATTAACCCGAGTGATTCTTAACCAATTTTGTAAAGGAGTTTACACCCACTATGTTAGAACGCTATTCACGACCTGAGATGAGTCGAATCTGGACAGATCAAAATCGTTACCAAGCCTGGTTAGAAGTTGAGATTTTAGCCGATGAAGCTTGGGCTGAACTGGGGGAAATCCCCAAAGAAGATGTTGCTAAAATTCGCGCCAATGCCACCTTTTCCATTGAGCGTATTTTAGAGATTGAAGAAAGTACTCGTCATGATGTGGTGGCCTTCACTCGGGCGGTTTCTGAATCATTAGGTGAAGAACGAAAATGGGTCCATTATGGACTGACCAGTACCGATGTAGTGGATACCGCCTATGGCTATTTGCTGAAACAAGCCAACGATGTTTTACGACAAGATTTACAGAATTTCTTGGAGATTATCGCTAAGAAAGCCAAAGAACACAAATATACCGTCTGCATGGGGCGGACCCATGGAGTTCATGCAGAACCTACGACTTTTGGGTTGAAACTGGCGACATGGTACTCAGAAATGAAACGCAATATCCAACGGTTTGAACATGCCGCAAGAGGTGTGGAGGCAGGAAAAATCTCTGGTGCGGTGGGGACCTTTGCCAATATCCCGCCTTTTATCGAAGCGTATGTTTGTGATAAATTAGGCATCCAAGCCCAAGAGATTTCCACTCAAGTATTGCCGCGAGATCTCCATGCGGAATATTTTGCTGCTTTGGCCTTGATCGCGACTTCCATCGAACGCTTTGCAACCGAAATTCGCGGTTTGCAAAAATCCGAGACTCGAGAAGTTGAAGAGTATTTTGCTAAGGGGCAAAAAGGTTCTTCCGCTATGCCGCATAAACGCAATCCCATCGGCTCCGAAAACATGTGTGGGTTAGCCCGAGTAGTTCGCGGACATATGCTTACTGCCTATGATGATGTGCCTTTATGGCATGAACGGGATATTTCCCATTCGTCAGCCGAACGAATTATTGTCCCTGATACCACCATTTTATTGAACTATATGCTGAATCGTTTTGGCAATATTGTCAAAAATCTAACCGTCTTTCCAGAAAATATGAAGCGCAATATGAATGCGACTTTTGGTTTGATTTATAGCCAACGGGTGATGTTGAAGCTCATCGACAAAGGGATGACTCGCGAACAAGCTTATGATTTGGTGCAACCAAAAACCGCTTTTGCTTGGGACCATCAGACGGCATTCCGACCTCTCCTGGAAGAAGACGAGAAAATTACCGCCATCTTGACTCCGGAAGATTTAGATGATGCCTTCGATTACCAATACCATTTGCGTAATGTGGACGTTATTTTTGACCGGATTGGTTTAGGGGAATAGCCCTTGATAGCTAGGGATTCATCATAGGCTGGCTTATCTGCTGCTTCTTTCACTAAACCTTATTGTTAAACTGATAATCAATGAAAAAAGCCTGCAAACTCATGGAAATCCTGAGTTTGCAGGCTTTTTTAGGCTGATTACTTATGCATAAGCATTTTGCTCAATATAATAATGAAAATGACCTTCTCGTAATCGTTGGAGGAGAGCTTCGACAAAAGTGAAATCCCGCTCCTCGAGATTGAAGAAGACTTTGAAATGATAAAGATTTTTAAACAGATGTTGTTCGTGCACTTGGGTGATAACCAACTCATCATTGTGTTGGTTGCGGTATTGCAGCGTACGCTTGCGACATTCCACGTGTCGTTTGCTAGCTCGCCGGATTTTTCGGAAAGTATAAAAAGAGGTGGTGCAGTTTTGTTGATAGACTTCCTCAACAGCTAGCAAATCGTTGAACAACGCGCGCTTTTCTTCAATAGAGAGTGCTTCTAAAAAGTCATCGATGGCCTGTTGCTGATCCAACATACGTATGCCTCCTAATCACTACTGGTTACATTGCAAATATATCATGTAAACAACAATCTGTAAACGGTTTCTTTACAGTCAAGTTCTATACTGATTTTTTATTTTTAAAATAATCGATAATCACAGATTTTCGAAATGAATTTTTAAAATATGGCTATTTTTTTAAGATGAGAAAAAACCATTTTTCCATCAATCAAAACGGCAATTAGTAGAGGAGCTGTCTGATTAATAGCGAAAAAGACGAACGTTTGGATGCTTTTGATTTAGGAATATCAAGAATCGTGTTGACCCTCCTGATGCTGACTGTTAAAATGAAATCATCAAAAGACGAACGATTTTGCGTCTGGATATGAAGTTTGTTAATTTAGAGGGGTGCACAATGGAGAAAACGGAATTGCTCTATGAAGGTAAAGCGAAGAAGCTATACAAGACGGATCAAGAAGATATTTTGTGGGTGGAGTATTTAGATCAAGCAACGGCTCTTAATGGCGCGAAAAAGGATGCCATCAGTGGAAAAGGCGAGTTAAACAATCAGATTACTAGCCTTATTTTTGAAAAACTAAAGCGTGCCGGAATTCCATCTCATTTTATTGAAAAACGATCAAAAACCGAACAATTAGTGAAATCAGTAGCCATTATCCCTTTGGAAGTTGTCGTGCGCAATACCGCAGCCGGGAGTTTTTCTAAACGTCTAGGGATTCCAGAAGGTACAGCACTGGCTTTCCCGATTGTTGAGTTTTATTACAAAGACGATGCTTTGGATGATCCCTTTATTAACGATGATCACGTCCGGGTGCTGGATATCGCCACGACAGCAGAAATCAGCCGGATCAAAGAACTGGCGTATGCTGTGAATCAAGCTTTACTGACCCTGTTTGCCGAAGTGGGGATTCAATTGATTGATTTTAAAATTGAAGTCGGGCGAACCAAAACCGGAGACATCCTTTTAGCCGATGAGATTTCGCCAGATACCTGCCGTCTTTGGGATTTGCACACGAAAGAACACTTAGACAAGGACATCTATCGTCGTGATTTAGGGGATTTGGTCCCTGTTTATCAAGAAGTCTTACAGCGTTTAGCTGATTAAAAATTGACAAAAGAAAGGAATGCCAGCATGTATTTCGTAAAAGTTTATGTTACTTACAAAGAATCAGTATTGGACCCTCAAGGAGAAGCCGTTAAAGGGGCCGTCCATCGAATGGGTTATGAGGAAATTGAGGAAATCCGTATTGGGAAATATTTTGAAATTAAAGTAGCTAAATCTGTGGAAAACCTTGAAGAAACGATCGAAACAATCTGTGATAAATTATTGGCAAATGTCAATATGGAAACCTATCGCTACGAAATCGCTGAGATGGAGGAAGCCTAATGAAATTTGCGGTGATTGTCTTTCCTGGCTCCAACTGTGACATGGATATGTTGTGGGCGATTAAAGACGTTATGGAAGCAGATGCGGAGTATGTTCGTCACGATGCAACTAGTCTTGAAGGATTCGACGGCGTTTTGCTGCCAGGGGGCTTTTCTTATGGCGATTATTTACGCTGTGGTGCGATTGCTCGTTTTTCACCCATTATGGCGGAAGTCGTTCGTTTTGCTGATGAAGGAAAGCCCGTATTTGGAACCTGCAATGGTTTCCAAGTGTTGACGGAGGCGGGGTTATTGCCTGGAGCTTTGATTCGCAACAAATCTTTGCATTTTATTTGCAAGACGACCCCTTTAAAAGTGGCCAATGCAGATACCAAGTTTACTAGCGAATACACTGAAAATGAAATCATCCAAATTCCAGTCGCTCATGGGGAAGGTAACTATATTTGCGATGAAGAGACTTTAGCGGAGTTAAAAGCGAATAAGCAAATCGTTTTTACTTATCAGGAAGATATCAACGGCAGTATGGAAAATATCGCCGGAATCATTAATAAACAAGGCAACGTTTTGGGGATGATGCCCCATCCCGAACGAGCAATGGAAGAATTACTCGGCTCTGATGATGGCAAGCGTTTCTTTGCTTCTATTTTGAAAAATTTCGGAAAGGTGTCTGTGACCAAATGACTTATTTAGAACCAACACCACAACAGATTAAAGAAGAAAAAATTTATCAGCAGTGGGGACTGACGGATGAGGAATACCGTTTAATTGCCGAGGAAATTTTAGGTCGGATGCCGAATTATACCGAGACAGGTTTGTTTTCGGTGATGTGGAGTGAACATTGTTCTTATAAAAATTCAAAACCTGTGTTACGCAAATTTCCTACGACAGGGCCGCAAGTACTGCAAGGTCCGGGAGAAGGCGCGGGTATCGTGGACATTGGTGATGGTCAAGCGGTTGTTTTCAAAGCCGAAAGTCATAACCATCCTTCAGCGGTTGAACCGTATGAAGGCGCCGCAACTGGTGTCGGTGGCATTATTCGCGATATCTTTTCCATGGGGGCCCGACCGATTGCCGTATTGGATTCCTTGCGTTTTGGCGAGCTGGACAACCCTCGGACTAAGTACTTATTAGAAGAAATTGTCGCTGGTATTTCCGGATATGGGAACTGTATCGGGATTCCGACAGTTGGTGGGGAAGTTGCATTTGATCCTTGTTATGCTGGCAATCCTTTGGTCAATGCCATGTGTGTCGGCTTAATCGATCACAAAGATATCCAAAAAGGTCAAGCAAAAGGTGTCGGCAACGCTATTATGTACGTAGGAGCTAAAACCGGCCGGGATGGGATTCATGGTGCAACCTTTGCCTCAGAAGAATTTTCAGAAGGGGAAGAACAACAGCGTTCGGCTGTGCAAGTCGGGGATCCCTTCATGGAAAAACTGCTTTTGGAAGCTTGCTTAGAGTTGATTTTAGATCATTCTGATATTTTGGTGGGAATCCAAGATATGGGAGCGGCTGGTCTGGTATCTTCTAGTTCTGAGATGGCTTCAAAGGCTGGCTCAGGCTTGAAGCTGTATCTGGATGATGTGCCACAGCGGGAAACCGGCATGACGCCTTATGAAATGATGCTTTCCGAATCCCAAGAACGGATGCTAATCTGTGTTGAAAAAGGTGCCGAGGATCAAGTGGTCGCACTTTTCCAAAAATATGATTTGGATGCGGTGACTATCGGTGAAGTGACTGATGATGGCTTGTACCGTTTGTATCATAAAGGTGTGGAAGTAGCCAATCTCCCAGTAGATGCCTTGGCAGAAGATGCACCAACCTATTACAAAGAATATCAAGAACCAGCCCGGATCAAAGAATTTGCTAACTTAGCTGATTTTGTACCAACAGTGGCAAATGCGACGGAGACTTTGGAAAAACTCTTGCAACAACCGACGATTGCTTCGAAAAAAATGATTTATGAAACCTATGATGCCCAAGTCCGTACCAATACAGTAGTGTTACCAGGCTCTGATGCGGCGGTCTTGCGGGTACGAGGAACCGAAAAAGCCTTGGCGATGACGACGGACTGCAATGCTCGTTATCTGTATTTGAATCCGGAAATTGGCGGACAGATTGCGGTGGCAGAAGCTGCCCGTAATATTGTCGCTTCCGGTGGCAAACCTTTGGCTATCACCGACTGTCTTAACTATGGCTCACCAGATAAGCCAGAAGTTTTCTGGGAGTTGTGGACTTCTGCTGATGGAATTGCCGAGGCGTGTCGGGTCTTGGATACACCGGTTATTTCCGGAAATGTCTCTTTGTATAATGAAACTGATGGCAAAGCGATTTATCCTACGCCGATGATTGGGATGGTGGGATTGGTGGAAAACCTGTCGCATATCACTACCCAAGAGTTTAAAGAAGCGGGTGACCTGATTTATCTAGTGGGTGAAACAAGCGCGGACTTCAATGGTTCAGAAATCCAAAAAATGCAGTTGGGCCGGATTGAAGGAAAGCTGATGGCATTTGATTTGGCAACTGAAAAAGCCCATCAAGACCTTGTATTGGCAGCGATTCAAGCAGGTTTGGTGGCAAGTGCTCATGATTGTGCGGAAGGTGGTTTAGCGGTAGCAATAGCGGAAGCGACTTTCAAAAATGGGTTAGGGGTTACAGTCAAAGTGGATCTGCCTAAAGAATTGTTGTTTGCCGAAACGCAATCCCGTTTTGTTCTTTCAGTCAAACCAGAAAAGCAAGCAGCTTTTGAAGCGTTAGCTAAAGAGTTGGCTCAACCAATTGGTCAAGTAACAACAGATGGGGAAATTCGCTTGGAAACAGCTGATGAAGTTGTAACTTTATCAGTTCAACGAGGGAAGGAACTATGGGAGGAAGCTATTCCATGTCTTATGAAGTAAAAAGTCTAAACGAAGAATGTGGCATTTTCGGCGTCTGGGGTCACCCAGACGCTGCACGTGTCACTTATTTTGGCTTGCATAGTCTGCAACATCGGGGACAAGAAGGTGCAGGGATTGTCGCAAACCACGAAGGAAAACTTTCTGGCTATCGGGACTTGGGTCTTTTATCTGAAGTGTTTAAAGATGATCGTGATTTGGAAAACTTACAAGGCTCAGCGGCGATTGGTCACGTTCGTTACGCGACTGCTGGAAATGGTAGCGTGGATAATATTCAACCCTTTTTGTTCAAATTTTACGATTGTTCATGTGGCTTAGCTCACAATGGAAACTTAACCAATGCTCGTAGCTTACGAACAGAATTGGAAAGGGATGGGGCGATTTTCCATTCTAACTCTGACACTGAGATTTTGATGCATTTAATCCGTCGTAGCAAAGCAGACAACTGGTTGGACCAGTTGAAAGAAGCGCTAAATACGGTACAAGGTGGTTTTGCCTATATTCTCATGCGGGAAGATTGCATGGTGGCGGCACTAGATGCCAATGGCTTCCGTCCTTTAGCGATTGGTCAAATGAAAAATGGCGCTTATGTGATTGCCTCTGAAACCTGTGCGTTGGAAGTGATTGGGGCGGAGTTTGTCCGAGATGTGCAGCCGGGGGAAATCATCATAGTCAATGATGAGGGCTTTACTGTTGATCATTTTACAGAAGAAACCCAACACGCCATTTGCTCCATGGAATATGTCTACTTTGCTCGACCAGATTCAAATATTGCTGGGGTCAACGTGCATACCGCCCGCAAAAACATGGGTCGACGGCTAGCCAAAGAAGCCCCAGTTGATGCGGATATGGTTATTGGCGTCCCTAATTCATCCTTATCTGCAGCTAGTGGCTTTTCCGAGGCTTCGGGGATTCCTTATGAAATGGGCTTGGTGAAAAACCAATACATCGCTCGGACCTTTATCCAACCGACACAAGAATTGCGAGAACAAGGGGTGCGGATGAAACTTTCCGCTGTCCGCGGAGTTGTTGAAGGGAAGAAAGTCATCATGGTGGATGATTCCATCGTGCGAGGGACCACTAGTCGTCGAATCGTCCAACTGTTAAAAGAAGCTGGGGCCAAAGAAGTTCATGTGCGGATTGCCTCGCCTCCTTTGAAATACCCTTGTTTTTATGGCATTGATATCCAGACACGAAAAGAATTGATTGCCGCCAACCATACGATTGCGGAAATTTGTGAATGTATCGGTGCCGATTCCTTAAACTTTTTAAGTGAAGAGGGCTTGATTGATGCGATTGGTTTGGATTTTGACGCCCCTTATTCAGGGTTGTGTATGGCGTATTTCAACGGGGATTACCCCACACCCTTGTATGATTATGAAGAGCAGTACCAAGCCTCTTTGAAAGAAAAAGTCTCTTTCTTCAATTTGTAAGCAGATAAAATAGCGGATAGGATAGTAGTCTTCTTCCCGCAAAAAAGGAGAAATTAATCATGGCAAATGCCTATCAAAAAGCTGGTGTCGATGTCGAAGCTGGCTATGAAGTTGTAGCGCGTATCAAAAAACATGTGAAAAAAACCGAACGCCTCGGGGTGATGGGAGCGATTGGTGGCTTTGGAGGTTGCTTTGATCTCAGTCAGATTGACGTCAAAGAACCGGTCTTGATTTCCGGAACTGATGGCGTGGGGACTAAATTAATGGTGGCCATCCAAGCGGACAAACACGATACGATTGGGATTGACTGCGTGGCCATGTGTGTCAATGATATTGTCGCCCAAGGAGCAGAACCTTTATATTTTTTGGACTACATTGCTACAGGGAAAAATGTACCTACTCGTCTGGAACAAGTAGTAGCCGGTGTCGCTGAGGGATGTGTCCAAGCTGGGGCAGCCTTGATTGGCGGCGAAACAGCTGAAATGCCAGGTATGTATGATGATGCGGATTATGATTTAGCTGGTTTTGCAGTGGGAGTCGCTGAAAAATCCCAATTGGTGACTGGCGAAAAGATTCAAGCTGGAGATGTTTTACTTGGTTTGACTTCTTCCGGGATCCATTCAAACGGCTACTCCTTGGTGCGTAAAGTCTTCTTTGAAATGAATGACTTTACCACCGACAGCCACCTGCCAGAGTTTCCAGAACAATCCTTAGGTGAGGTATTGCTAACACCAACACGGATTTATGTAAAGCAGTTGTTACCGTTAGTAAAACAAGAATTAGTCCATGGAATTGCTCACATTACTGGTGGTGGTTTTGTGGAGAATATTCCTCGGATGCTGCCAGCGGGCTTAAGCGCGAAGATTGCGACGGATACTTGGCCGGTGCCGGCTGTTTTTTCAGCCTTAGAAAAATACGGTCAAATTCCGCATCATGAAATGTACGAAATCTTTAATATGGGTATCGGCATGGTTTTGGCTGTGGCTCCTGAAAAAGTAGCAGAAGTCAAAGAAGTCTTAGCGGCAATCGATGAAGCTTGTTATGAACTGGGACAAGTGGTTGCCGATTCGGAACAAGCCATTCACCTAGTTGGAGCAAAACTATGAGATACGCCGTTCTAGCTTCAGGCAATGGCAGTAATTTTGAAGCCATCATCACTGCTAGTAAACGGGGCCAAATCCCGGGTACCTTAGCACTAGTTTTTTCGGATCAACCAGAAGCCTTCGTTTTGCAACGGGCTCAAGCCCATCAGGTGCCAGCCACAAGTTTCACTGTGAAAGAAAAAGGCGGCAAACAAGCTTATGAAGCTGCTCTGTTGGCCTTATTAAAAGCTGAAAAGATCGATTACCTCGTATTGGCCGGCTACATGCGAATTATCGGACCCGAGCTAATTGCAGCTTTTCCGAGTCGCATCATCAATATCCATCCTTCTCTTTTGCCGGCTTTTCCGGGACTTCACGGCATTGCAGATGCCTTCAAATACGGCGTAAAAGTCACCGGCGTCACGGTGCACTTTGTGGACCAAGGGGTGGATACAGGTCCGATTATCGCACAACAAGCGGTAACCATTGGTAAATTGGATACGTTGGATACCTTAGAGGAAAAAATCCATCAAGTAGAGCATCGCCTTTACCCAGCTGTTTTACAACAATTGTTTGCTGAAAAATAAGAAAAACTTGCAATCATAATAATAAAGGGGAATCATCATGAAAAAACGGGCATTAATTAGCGTTTCCGATAAAACCGGTATTTTGGAGTTTGCCAAAGAACTTTTGACCACAGGCTTCGAGATTATTTCAACCGGTGGCACCAAAAAAGCTTTGGAGGAAGCTGGCATTGCCACATTAGGAATTGAAGAAGTGACCGGCTTTCCAGAGATGATGGATGGTCGCGTCAAGACCTTACATCCGTTAATTCACGGTGGTTTATTAGGTCGGCGGGATTTACAAACCCATTTGGATGCGATGGCCGAACATGGCATCACGCCAATTGATGTGGTAGTCGTAAATTTGTATCCCTTTAAAGAAACTATTTCAAAAATAGATGTGACCGAAGCCGATGCCATCGAAAATATCGATATCGGAGGCCCGTCAATGTTACGGTCAGCTGCCAAAAATTTTGCGGCGGTGACGGTTTTAGTGGATCCAGCTGACTATCAACAAGTTGCGATGGAGTTAAAGACGGAGGGTGAGACAACCCTTGCTACTCGTAAAGCGCTAGCCGCGAAAGTTTTTCGTCACACGGCGGCCTATGATGCCTTAATCGCTGGGTATCTGACGGAACTTGTGGATGAGACTCAGCCAGAAAAACTGACATTGACTTATGATTTGAAACAGTCCTTGCGTTATGGAGAAAACAGCCACCAAAAGGCTGCCTTTTACCAAGATGCCTTACCTGTGACTTACTCCATCGCGGCTGCCAAACAGCTCCATGGAAAAGAGCTGTCTTACAATAATATCAAGGATGCCGACGCGGCGCTACGAATTGCTCGGGAGTTTGATGAACCTGCAGTAGTCGCTTTGAAACATATGAATCCTTGTGGTATTGGGACAGCGGCAACGATTGAAGAAGCTTATGATTTTGCCTATGATGCTGATCCTGTTTCGATTTTTGGCGGTATTTTAGTAGCTAATCGAGAAATCGATTTGGCAACGGCTGAAAAAATGCACAAACTCTTTTTAGAAATCATCATTGCGCCAGCTTTTGCTCCGGAGGCTTTCGAAGTGTTGAGTGCTAAGAAAAACTTGCGCCTAATGACTCTTGATTTTAGTGAAAAAAATCAAACTACCGCTTCTGAAAAGGTGTCTGTCTTAGGTGGTTTGTTAGTGCAAGACCAAGATGTGATAAAAGAAACGCCACAAGCTTGGCAAGTGGTTACCAAACGGCAACCGACAGCAGAAGAATTGACGGCACTCGCTTTTGCTTGGAAAGCTGTCAAACATGTGAAATCCAATGCGATTGTTTTGGCAAACCATCACCAAACCGTGGGAATCGGTGCGGGGCAAATGAATCGAGTGGGTTCAGTAAAAATCGCTATTCAACAAGCAGAAGCAGCGGATAAAATGGCGGGGGCTGTTTTAGCTTCTGATGCGTTTTTCCCAATGGGAGATAGCGTGACTTACGCGGCAGAACATGGTATCAAAGCCATCATCCAACCTGGTGGTAGCATCAAAGACCAACAATCGATTGAAGCTGCCGATGAAGCAGGAATCGCTATGGTCTTCACGGATGTGCGCCATTTCCGTCATTAAAAGGAATGATTGTCTCTTTCGGGGGATGGGGGAAATCATTTGTTACTACTAGTTCAAGAATGTTAGGGTTTGCCAGGAACTTTTATAAAGAGGTTTTATTGAAGGAGGAAGCAAGCGTGAAGTTATTGGTCATCGGCTCAGGTGGTCGTGAACATGCCATCGCCAAGAAATTACAGCAGGATACATTGGTTCAAAAAGTCTTTTGTGCACCAGGTAATCCTGGGATGGTGCAAGATGGCATTGAAGTGGTGGCTCTTGCTGAAAATGATCATGCGGGTTTGATTGCATTTGCGAAGGAACAAGAGATTGACTGGGCATTTGTGGGACCGGAAGCCCCATTAGCCGCTGGTCTGGTGGATGATTTTGAAGCAGCGGGTTTAAAGGCTTTTGGTCCATCGCAAGCGGCGGCTCAAATCGAAGGCTCAAAAGATTTCGCCAAACAAGTGATGGTCAAAAACCAGATTCCTACCGGTGATTATCAAACTTTTACTGATTACTCAGCAGCCAAAGCTTATGTTTTGCAAAAAGGGGCACCTATTGTCATCAAAGCGGACGGCTTAGCTGCTGGTAAAGGGGTTGTGGTGGCGGAGACGGTGGAGCAAGCCCTTGATGCCTTGTCGGCTATGTTAGAAGACAATAAGTTTGGGGCAAGTGGTGCTCGTGTTGTGGTAGAAGAGTTTTTGGCAGGTGAAGAGTTTTCTTTGTTGGCTTTTGTCCGCAACGAAAAAGTTTATCCGATGGTGATCTCCCAAGATCATAAACGGGCTTTTGACGGTGATCAAGGACCCAATACAGGAGGCATGGGAGCCTATTCACCAGTACCCCAAATTCCTCAAGAGATGGTGGAACAAGCAGTGGCTACCATCTTAGAACCGGCTGCTCAAGGGATGATTGCTAATGGCACGCCGTTTACAGGGATTTTATATGCCGGCTTAATTGCTACAACAGATGGGCCGAAAGTCATCGAGTTTAATGCACGCTTTGGCGATCCAGAAACACAAGTGGTATTGCCTCGTTTGACAGCCAGTCTAGCAGCTATTATCAGTGATCTTTTAGCTGACCGGGAACCTGAGCTATCTTGGTCAGAGAAAGCAACTTTTGGGGTTGTCGTAGCAGCGGATGGCTATCCCGGGACTTACCATAGAGGAATGCGTTTGCCAACATTCTCGCAACCAGATATTTCTGTTTATTATGCAGGGGTGGCCGCAAAAGAAGGCCAGTTGGTGGCCAATGGCGGACGGGTTTTCTTAGTAGAAGCACAAGGAAATGACTTAGCCGAAGCAAAAGAAAAAGTCTACCAGGCGTTAGCTAGTGTCCAACTTGAGGGCATGTTTTATCGCAGTGATATTGGTGCAAAAGCTTTACAGGTATGAGGTTTGGTCAGCAAGTTATCTGAAATCGAGAGAATCGCCTGAAGGTCAGCAGACCGGCTAGGCGATTTTTTTACGGATAAAATCATAATGAACTTATTAACTTCTCCCGCTTTCTAAAAAAGGAACGTTCTCATTTGGCAAAAGTTATAGTATGATGAGGGATATGGAGCAGTTTAAGTGTTCTTTTATCAAATTATTTAGGAGGGATCGTCGTGAAAGAGCATTGGATTAAAAAGCGCTGGTTCATTTTCCTCCTGTTTTTGGTTTTAGCTTTCCTAGTGGTTTATTTGCAACCAATCTTTTTCCCCCGACAAGTCCAAACCATTCGCCCGCAGGATTCGCAAGCGATTGTGGAAGGTGGAAATACCACCTTGCAAGCCGAGCCTATCGCCGCCGCTGGTTTTGCCAAGTTGATTGGTAAACCGGAAAAAGAGTTGGAAAAACAATACGGAAAACCAACAGAAAGTTATGATTCGGGTTACGGATTTACAATTAAACATTATCAATCAGATGATCCAGGCTATTTGGAAGCTAGTATCAAAGACGGCAAAATTGCTGCTGTTAAGACGACGGGGATCGACGGCGAGCCGATTGCTCCCTTCCAGCTGAACATGAGCATGGGAGATCTAGCTGAAATCACGATGCTTTATCCCAATTTCACCATTGTCAATGATGATAAAGCTGTTGAGATCGAACTGATGGAAGAAGATCTAAATTATCGGCCATTGGTGACTTTTGATAATGGCACCTACAGTATTTTGTTTTTTAATGCGGAATCCAAGCTTATCGGAGTCATGTATTTGACGACGGAGATGCTACTAAAGTTGGCTCCTTATAATTTGGTGCAAGGAACGCCTCCAAAAATGGAAGCAACAGTCAGCGAGGACCAGTGGGAACCTATCGATCAGGCAAAAGAAAAACAAGGCTATCAATTGTTCAATCTGCTGCGAGAACAAGATCAGCTTGAAAGATACGATACCACCTTTACCTTGCAGGGGCAGAGTCGGGATTTTCTAAGTCGTTTCTTGAAAAAGCCTGCAAACTATTTGGAGGAAAATCGCTACGAAAATTTTCGTAAAGTAACTGAAGATGCTAGTAATGCCGTTTTTATGTTGTCAGGTCAGGAGTTTTCAGAGGTGGCGCGAGCGGTGGAAGTGCCGGATATTGATGGTTTTTTTGAAACCCCTTGTTATGATCCGACCTTTCAAATTCTTTCTTGGTACAGTGATCCTTTCATGCATAATCGCTTTATGAAAAAAGACCCCCAAGCGATGGCTATTGGCATCTTAGCGCAGAATATGGTAATCTTATTTGAAGATGTCAAGGCGACAAAGGACAGTGACTAATTTATGATTTATAATGAAAAAATGCTGGCGCTTGATGATCAGATTGATTGTCTTTTGACAGCAATTGAAGAAAGCGCTAGTTGTCAAGACTATCGATTGGCTCAGGCAAGCTTACAAAAAGATGCCCAAGGGAGCCGACTCAAACAACATTTTCAACAGAAAAAAGACGCCTATGAAGCGGTGCTGGCATATGGTGAGTATGCGCCGGGTTTTTCTAAGACCCGCCAAGAAGTGTTGTCAGCTAAACGAGAACTGGATTTACATCCCCCGGTGGCACAGTTTCGCCAAGCGGAGACCCAGCTACAGAGCTTGTTAGATGAAATTGGGCAAACCCTTGCCCAGCATATCGATGAAAAGATCAAAGTGGATGCCGGTAATCCATTTTTTACCGAGGGATCCCATCAGGAAAGTTGTGGAGGAAAGTGCCATGGAAGCTGAGATGACAGAATTTACCATCAACCCACGTCGAGGATTAGTCGTATGGGTGTATAGTCTGAAACAATTAAAAAATTTGAAACGTTATGGGTTAGTTCATTATGTTTCACGAAAAATGAAGTATGTTTATATGTACTTAGATGAAGCAGGCTACGAGGAAAATGTGGCAAAGATTGAACGATTGCATTTTGTTCGAAGTGTCGAGCCTTCCTATCGACCAGATGTGGAAATGAATTTTGCGGATAAAATCGGTACCAGAGCTGCTTACCAGATGGATGAAGACGGATTTGAGGTTGAAGAACTTTCCACTCATATTCGGTTGGCGGAAGATGTGTAATCAATACTATCAGTTAGGCGGGAATCCAGAGGGATCTTCACCGCCTTTTTGCTTGGTGATGATCCCCTAAAACTTAGGATCGTCATCCATACGAAGAGTTTGAACAGCGAAAAAACGATTTAGATAAAAGAAAGGTTGAGGATGCGATGCGCGTCATTTCTGGAGAATTTCGGGGACGTAAGCTGAAGAGCTTACCAGGGGATAATACTCGTCCCACGACGGATAAAGTCAAAGAATCGATTTTTAATATGATTGGCCCGTATTTTGATGGGGGGCAGTGTTTGGATTTATTTGCAGGGAGTGGTGGTCTAGCTATCGAGGCGATTTCTCGAGGAATGGCTCATGCCTATTTGGTGGATCGCAGTTATCCTGCGATTCAGGTTATTAAGGAAAATATCGCTATCACTAAGGCGGAAAGCCAGTTTACCCTTTGGAAGATGACAGCTGAAGGAGCCATTCGCCAATTGGCTGAAGCTAATCAGCAATTTGACTTGGTGCTGCTAGATCCACCCTATGCCAAACAGCAGATTGTTAAGCAATTGACTGAGCTAGTTGCCGCAGACTTGATTGCCGAGCAGGGGATTGTAGTTTGTGAAACGGATAAGGCGGTAGAACTCCCGGAGGAAATTGCTGAAAAGTTATACCAAGTTCGGCGCCAAAACTATGGGATTACTGCCGTAACCATCTATCATTTTAAAAACGAGGTATCCGCATGAAAAAAATCGCATTATTTCCAGGGAGTTTTGATCCCTTTACTAACGGCCATCTAGATACTGTAGAACGAGGGGCCAAGCTCTTTGATGAATTAATTATCGGGGTCTTTATCAATACTTCCAAGGCCAGTTGGTTTACCAGTGAAGAACGCACAGAATTAGTGAGACAAGCGGTGGCTCATTTGGACAATGTTCGGGTGATTAGTCAGGAATCCGAATTGACAGTTACTAGTGCTCAGCGTCTGGGAGCCAAGTTTTTATTGCGAGGCATTCGCAGCGTAAAGGATTACGAATACGAAAAAGATATCATGACGATGAACAGTCACCTCGCTCCGGATATTGAGACGGTTATTTTGTTGGCTAACCCGGAATATAGCCACATCAGTTCCAGTCTCTTAAAAGAGGTTTTGCTATTTGGCGGGGATGTCGCAAAATACTTACCTCCAGTCATCAATGAAGCTTTTTTAAGAAAGCGGGCGTCCCATGAAAAACTACAATAGGAATAATAGAAAAAACAAAGTCCCAGTAAAATCCCTGGTTTTCCTGCTAGTAGCCTTAGCCTTTTTGGCGGCTGTTTTGCTTCCGATTCCCTATTATGTGGAAGGACCGGGAGCCACCATTAAACTAGATGAACTGATTACCGTCAACGATCAGAAAGATGATCATTCTGGTTCCTTTTCATTGACCTCCGTGGGGATTCGCCAAGCCACCTTAGTAACAGCGATTAAGTCGAAGTTGACTGACTTTGAAGACTTAGTCACAGAGCGGGAGTTGATGGGGGATGCCACCGATGAAGAATACGATCGCATCCAAAATTATTATATGGAATCTTCGCAAAATGCTGCGATTGAGCAGGCTTTGAAACTAGCCGGAAAACCATACAAGATGCACTACTTAGGTGTCTACGTCATGGGGATTGACCCATCATCGAATTTCTATGGGAAAATATCGGTGGGAGATACGGTGACTAAAGTCGACGGCAAAAGTTTCGCGACTTCAGATGAGTTAGTGGCTTATGTTCACGATCAAAAAGTTGGTCAGACAGTCACGGTGACTTATATTCAAGACGATCAAGAAAAAGAAGCCACTGGCAAACTGATTTCGTTACCGAAACCTAATGAAGGCAAAGCGGGCATTGGCATTACTTTAACAAGTCACACCGAAATCACATCGGATGAAGAAATTGCGTTTCATATCGACAATATTGGAGGGCCTTCAGCAGGGTTGATGTTTACTTTGGAAATCTACCAACAGTTGATCAATCAAGATTTGCGGGCTGGCATGGCGATCGCCGGCACAGGTACGATGAATGAAGCCGGGCTGGTGGGTCAAATAGGCGGAATTGATAAAAAAGTCGCTTCGGCAGCCGCATCAGGTGCTAAGATTTTTCTAGCACCAAAAGGCGAAACAAAAGCCGATACCAACTATCAGGAAGCCAAAGCAGCTGCAAAAAAACTCGGGACCGATATGAAAATCGTGCCGGTCGCAACTGTGGAAGAAGCGGTGGCTTATCTCGAGTCTTTAAGTGAAAAATAAGAGAACGCGGGACAGTTTTGTTTAAGACTGTCCCGCGTTTTTTAAAAGACTTCTGCGGATCAGGAGCTTTTGCTTAAAAGGGTGTGCTATAATCGTGTTATCAAATGGGAATCTGGAATGGGCTTGTCGCTGTCTGATTCTCAAGTTGGTAACATTTTTTGAGTGGAGGCAGTAACTATGCAAATCGAACGTCATAAACCGTTAGTAGAAACTTATCAGTACGCCCATCGTATTCCCGATAAAGAATATGAAACCAAATTAAATGTGGGGTTTGCACCGCTGCAAACGTCTGATCCCAATTATCCAAAAGAAAATTCTATTTTAGGGGCGCGTTTGGAGTTTAACTTGGTTTTTAAAGAGTATGTCCTTTCCGGAAGCATCAGCCAAGTGAATCATCTGATCAATCGTCAAGTCAAAAATCAAGAGGATTTGACCAAAGAAGAAATCGATGAAATCGTGGCGCCGTTATTTGATATTGTCGAGCGGATTACTTATGAGGTAACGGAAATTGCTACTGATGAACCAGGATTGAAATTAAACTTCCAAAACAATGCTACCCAGGCAGAAGGTGAATAAGATGTTTAGTTCACAAACACAAGTCATGTTGTATGTAGAAGATGTCCCTCGAGCAGTGGCTTTTTGGCAGTCTTTAGGGTTTGTGGTGATCGATCTTCAAGAAGCGGATGGGACCCAAGTGGTGGAAATTGCCCCGACGGCAGAAGCGGATTTGCATTTTGTCTTATATGATTTGACTTTTGTGCAAGCTCATTCACCAGAAGTCAATGTTGCGGCACCTTCAGTGATGTTTAGTGCACCAGATATTTTAGGCTTGTACCAACAATTGGCGGCTGTAAACGTCGAACTTGGTGAAGTCATGCAACTAGGGGAACAGCTGATTTTCAATTTTGCCGATCCTGAGGGCAACTATTTTGCGGTCAGTGGGCCAGCAAATTAATTTTAAAACCTGTCACGCTTTGTGGCAGGTTTTTGTATTTTGATGGTAAGGCTAGGTTACCAAAATGTTTTTTAGGTGAAATTGAATTTTTTTAGCTTTTGTGCTAACATAAATTGAAACGCTTACAGCTATTGGCCGTTCGCTTGACTTGAGTAATTGCACCTTGCTAGCGACCTGGCTGTGGCGCCGAACAAGCAGATTACAGGGGGTAATAACATGTCGATATTGTTACAAGGGGGCATTTTGGTAACGGCTCATGGGCGTCGCCAAGGTGATATCCGCATTGCAGGGGATAAAATCGTCGAAATCGGAACCAATCTTCCCGTGGCTGATTCCCAAGTAGAGGATGTGAGGGGACGGTACTTGTTACCAGGTTTTATTGATGCCCATACTCACTTAGAGCTCAATAACGGCCCAGGCTCACAAGCCTGTGCGGATAATTTTTATACCGGAAGCAAGGCTGCGGTAGCCAAGGGAACGACGACGGTTATCGACATGGCGACCCCAACCAAGGGCCAATCCTTAGCTGACTGTTTACAAGTGTGGGACAATTTTGCCAAGGGGAATAGTTCTTGTGATTATACCTACCATATGTCGATTATCGAGTGGAATGATGGCATCCGTAAAGAAATCAGCGACATGATTGCTAAGGGCATTACCTCATTTAAGATGTACATGGCTTACGACAATTTACGTGTGACAGATGGTGAATTATTTGAAGCTATGCTGGCGATTAAAAATGTGCATGGGATGTTGGGGGTCCACTGTGAAAATGGCGATTTGGTCAATGAAAATATTCGTCGGCTTTTGGCAGAAGGGAAAACTAGCACCCATTACCATCCCCTTTCACGTCCCGCATCAATTGAATCTGAGGCGATTGAACGTTATTTAATGATTGCTGACCAAGCGGATTTAGCAGTAAATATCGTCCATCTTTCCACGGAACGTTCCTTGGAGGCGGTAAATAGAGCGCGTCTGCGAGGGCAAAAACTCTATGTCGAGACTTGTCCACAGTATTTGGTATTAGATGATAGCGTCTATGATCAACCAAATTTCTTAGGTGCCAAATTTGTATGCTCGCCACCGATTCGTAAAGTCTCGGATCAAACGGCTTTGTGGCAAGGAGTCATGGAGGGGTCTATTGATACCATTTCCACAGATCACTGTAGTTTTAATTTTGAAGGACAGAAAACATTGGGGCGAGAAGATTTCAGTAAAATTCCTAATGGTATGCCTGGTGTAGAAACTCGTCCTGAAGTGATATATACAGCCGGTGTCACCACTGGTAAGATTTCTTTGGAAAAAATGGTAGCCCTCCTCTCAGAAAATATCGCGCGGCAGTTTCACCTTTTTCCTCAAAAAGGGATTTTACAAGAAGGGTCCGATGCTGATATTGTGGTTTGGGACCCCGAAGTCACTGGAGTCATTTCGGCTACAACTCAGCTTCAAAATGTCGACTATACGCCTTATGACGGCTTTGTGACAAAAGGCGGTGCCCAAGCTGTCTATCTGCGGGGGCAAAAAGTCGCAGAAAATGGCCAAGTGACCAAAGAACGCCAAGGAAGTTTTGTTTTCCGGCAAGCCCCAAAAGACTAAACAAAAAACTCGACTGTCTCGGTCGAGTTTTTTAATACACTCAGGTCTTGTAAATTTTAATCTATGTGAAATTACATTTTATCAAGGTTTATAGTGAATTTTATCCTGTTTTTCGATAGCCCAAAAATGGTGAAATTTAGCTTCATAGGAATTGAAATAGCCGTAACTAGAACGACAAATGCCACAAAGCTAATTGCCTTTCACTTGCTTGGCTAAATAAACCGGATCGTCGCATTTTCAGCGGTAAGTCGTACACTAAAGAGAGTAGTTATCAATCGCAGCGGGATCACCAAGAAGGAGTGAATGTTGATGAAACCATATGTCTATGCCATCAGTGATATCCATGGTATGTACGATCTTTTTGAGAAAGCCATCGCCAATTTTGATCCGCAGCAGCACCAGCTGGTTTTGATCGGCGATTTAAATGACCGGGGTCCGCGGAGCAAAGAGAGTTTATTGTTGGGGAAAAAACTAGTTGAAGACTATGGCGCTGTCTATTTAATGGGCAATCATGAAGAATACTTACTGGATTTTTTGAAGTCACCGGAAGAAGTGAGCCCTATGTATCAATACAATGGGGGGAAGCAGACCGTCGAAAGTTTGTTGCATAAAGGTGTGTGGGAGGAGTATTCTCCCACTGAAATCGCCATGCTAATCCGAAGTCGATACAAAGACTTAGTCGCTTTTTTACAAGAACGCCCACTGTATTACGAGTGGGGACCGTATGTTTTTGTCCATGCAGGTGTTGATTTGACCAAAAAAGATTGGCATCAGACATCTGCTCACGATTTTGTCTGGATTAGAGAAGCCTTTCATAGGGCTAAGAATCATACGGGTAAAACCATCGTCTTTGGTCATACCATCACACCAGCACTGCATGGTGATATGCAGACGACGGATTTGTGGCAATCCGATCACAAAATTGGCATCGATGGTGGGGCGGTTTTTGGCGGTAGTATTCACGGTGTTATTTTTGATAAAGATGGTATCCTTCAAGACATCGAGTACCAAAATCTTCAAGGACCATGGCAACCAGATATTTAGTGGATAGTCAGTGTTTATAGTTGTGAAAACATCGTGGTAGCTTCACGGTGTTTTTTATTTTTAGACTGTAATATGGTAAAATAATGCGGTATGTATCCAAAAGTTAGAAAGTAAGCGAGTGTAGTCGTCATGTCAGGTAAGAAACAGTAGATAGCATGAGGACTCTTTGAAAGGTGTGTGAAAGCTTTGGATCAAGAGATTTTGAAGCTCGTCCAAAAAGAATTAAAACAATACCATCCGGATCAGATTAAACGGGTGTTGGAATTATTGACAGAGGGCAATACAGTCCCTTTTATTGCCCGTTACCGGAAAGAAGTCACCGGTAATTTGGATGAAGTCCAGATTCGAGAAATAGAAGAACGGCATCAGTACTTGACGACCCTCGAAAAGCGCAAAGAAGAAGTGCTGCGACTGATTGAAGAGCAGGAAAAACTGACACCAGAATTAGCTATGCAAATCAAGAGCGCTACTAAAATGCAACAAGTGGAGGATTTGTACCGCCCTTACAAACAAAAACGGCGTACCAAAGCTACCATCGCTAAAGAACGGGGGTTGGAACCTTTAGCTAAATGGTTGCTGACATTTCCTCAGACGGGAGATGTGTTGGCTAAAGCAGCTGAATTTGTGGATCTAAGTCAAGATGTGACTAGCCCAGAAGATGCCTTAGCTGGTGCTCACGAAATCTTGGCCGAACAGTTTGGTGATGTGGCAGCCTTTCGGACTTGGATTCGGCAATATACCCTAACTCACGGTCAGTACCTCAGTAGTGTCAAAGATGCTGACAAAGATGAAAAAGGCGTTTACGAGATGTATTATGATTTTAGTGAACCGGTGAAGCGGATGGTTTCCCACCGAGTATTGGCTACTAATCGTGGCGAAAAAGAAGACATTTTGAAAGTCAGTATCAAAGTTGATGAAAGCAAAATCATGGCTTACTTTGACCAGCAATTGATCAAGAACAGTGCTTCACCAGCTGCACCTTTTGTTATTGAAGGCTATCAAGATGCGTATAAGCGTTTTATTGCACCGGCCATCGAACGTGAACTTCGCAACCAGTTAACAGAGGAAGCGGATGAACAAGCGATTGCTATTTTTGGTGAGAACTTACGAAATCTGTTATTGCAAGCCCCTTTGAAGGGGAAGATCGTGATGGGCTTTGATCCTGCTTACCGTACGGGTTGTAAGTTGGCCATATTGGATGCCACCGGTAAAGTGTTGGATATCGCGGTCATTTATCCTCACAAACCGGCAGTAGGTAGCAAACAGGCGGCCGCAGCTCCGACCTTTCGCCAACTGATTGAAAAATACCAAGTGGATATGGTAGCCATCGGTAACGGTACTGCAAGCCGAGAATCAGAACAATTCGTCGCAGAGCAGCTGAGAGAAATCAAACGGGACGTCTTTTATGTGATTGTCAATGAAGCTGGTGCCTCAGTCTATTCCGCTAGTGATATCGCACGAGCTGAATTTCCGAATCTTGCAGTCGAAGAACGCAGTGCCATCAGTATTGGGCGCCGCTTGCAAGATCCTTTGGCTGAGTTGGTAAAAATCGATCCGCAAGCGGTGGGAGTCGGTCAATACCAGCATGACGTTTCCCAAAAACGTCTGGCAGAACAATTGGATTTTGTCGTGGAAACGGTCGTTAACCAAGTGGGTGTCGATGTAAATACCGCTAGCCCGCAGTTATTGCAACACGTAGCGGGCTTAAATAAAACCACTGCCCAGAATATTTTTACTTACCGCGAAGAAAACGGGGCGTTTAGCGCGAGAAACCAGTTGAAAAAAGTGCCTCGCTTAGGACCAAAAGCATATGAACAAGCGATTGGCTTTTTGCGTATTCCTGGTGGGAAACATATCTTAGACAATACGGGGATTCACCCAGAAAGTTATCCTGCAGCCAAAGCGATCCTTGCGTTAGCCCAGATTACCGAAAAAGAACTGGGGCAAGCGAAAGCCAAAGATGCCCTTGCTGCTTTAAAACCAGACCAGTTAAGCCGTGAATTAGAAATCGGCAAAGAAACCGCCAAGGATATCCTAAAAGCTCTTTTGCAACCTGGTCGCGATATGCGAGACGAAATGCCGGCACCCTTGTTACGTAAAGACGTCCTGAAAATGTCTGACCTGCGTCCTGGTATGGAATTAAAAGGAACTGTCCGCAATGTCATTGATTTCGGTGCTTTTGTGGATATCGGGGTGAAACAAGATGGTTTGGTCCATATCTCAAAGCTCAGTGATAAATTTGTCAAACACCCGAAAGATGTCGTAGCTGTTGGGGATATCGTCACCGTTTGGGTCGAACAAGTGGACCTGAAAAAAGGGCGCATCAGCTTGACGATGCTGGACCCTGGTCAGGCTAAGTAACATGACACAAGAATAACTCCAAAGCTTAGTAGAAGAGATTTCTTTAGTGACTTTTCGGCGACCTTTTCGGCACCAAGCCATTTTCAATGGGCGCTTGAAAACGACTGGGGGCCGTTACCACTTGACGGATCATCATCTGGATTTTAATCCGACTTTGTTTGCTCAAGTGGATGCTGATACGATAGCTGGTATTATCAAGCATGAATTGTGTCACTATCATCTTCATCTCAGCGGGCAAGGTTATCGTCACCAAGATGCTGCTTTTAAGCAATTACTGAAAAAAACAGGGGGTCTCCGCTATGCTCCAAGAGTGGAAGCTGTTGGCAAAGGTCATACCCTTGATTATCGTTGGCTGTATCGGTGCCAAACCTGTGGGCAAGAGTACCCCCGCAAGCGACGTCTCAATACTCAGCGTTATCGTTGCAGTCGTTGTCGCGGGAATTTGACTTTTTGCGGCGCGCTGGATGGAAAATGACAAGTGTTTTGAAAGATTTTTAATAAATTTAAGCAAAATCAGTGCCAACAATTCCTTGCGAGAAAACTCAGTTGCACTTTTAGAGGAAATGTTAGATAATATGGAACGTGTTAAGGGGGGTTCCCCATTTTGACTGTAAGGCCATTGTGGAAATGGCTGATTGACGTGATTCCAAGGATCAAGAAAAGAGGATATCCACCATTATGAAGATGACAGACAAAGATAAATTGTATCATTTCGTCGGGATCAAAGGCTCTGGGATGAGTTCTTTGGCTCTCGTACTCCATGAAAAGGGCTACCACGTGCAAGGCTCTGATGTGGAACAGTATTTCTTTACCCAAAGAGATTTAGAAAAGGCCGGGATTACGCTGCTGCCTTTCTCACCTGATAATATTAAAGAAGGCATGATTATCATTGCCGGTTTGGCCTTTCCAGATAGCCATCCCGAAATTCAACGGGCGAAAGATCTCGGCTTGGAAGTGATTCGCTACCATGATTTCATCGGTAATTTTATTCAAGATTATACAAGCATTGCAGTGACTGGTTCTCATGGGAAAACGAGTACCACCGGCTTGTTAGCGCATGTCTTTAGCGGTGTGAGTCCGACGAGTTACTTGATTGGTGATGGGACAGGTCATGGGGTGCCAGACGCTGACTTCTTTGCTTTTGAAGCTTGTGAATACCGGCGTCATTTCTTGGCCTATGCTCCTGATTATGCCATCATGACCAATATTGATTTTGACCATCCAGATTATTTCCATAGCATTGAAGATGTCTATGATGCGTTCCAAACCTTAGCTAAGCAAGTGAAAAAAGGGATTTTTGCTTTCGGTGATGACAAATACCTACGCAAGATTGAAGCAGATGTTCCTATTTATTACTATGGTGTCAATGACGATGATGATATTCAAGCAAAAAATATCACCCGTACGACAAAAGGTTCAGAATTTGATGTCTTTGTTAAAGGAGAAAACATCGGTCATTTTGAACTGCCAGCTTTTGGCAAACACAATATTTACAATGCCCTTGGTGTGATTGGGATTGCTCATTTGGAGGGGATTCCGATGGCGGAAGTTGCTGATGAAATGAAGAGCTTTGCTGGGGTCAAACGTCGCTTCTCTGAAAAGAAAGTAGCTGATATGACGATTGTCGATGACTATGCTCATCACCCAGCTGAAATTAGAGCCACGATTGATGCTGCCCGCCAAAAATATCCGAAAAAAGAAATTATCGCTGTTTTCCAACCCCATACGTTTACACGCACCATCGCTTTGATGGATGAGTTCGCAGGAGCATTGGACTTGGCGGACAAAGTTTTCCTATGTGATATCTTTGGCTCTGCGCGGGAACAAGAAGGGGACGTGAAGATTGAAGACTTGGGTAGTAAAATCAAAAAAGGTGGCCAAGTCATTAAAGAAGACAACGTTTCACCTTTATTGGACTTCGAGAATGCCGTGATTATCTTTATGGGTGCTGGGGATGTCCAAAAATTTGAACAAGCCTATGAAAAATTGTTAAGCAATACTACTCGGAACGTTCTTTAAGAAAATTAGAAAAGCAGCTGACTGATCAAACATCGGTCAGCTGTTTTTTTCTGCAGCTAAAGAACTTATACAATTAAGCTCCAAAAAAACTGATGTATCAGGAAATAAGTAGCACAGCATGTCATCATATTGATGTGACGGGTTGCAGCGATTGAAACAAGAAAACTTGATTGAGATTGTGGTATACTTAGATGAATTTTTTGATGAAAGCGGGATTAACAAGTGGAAGACAAGTATATTTTATCCTTGGATCAAGGCACTACCAGTACGCGGGCCATTCTTTTTAACCATCAAGGTAATGGTGTTGCCAGTGCACAGCGGGAGTTTACACAAATTTTTCCAGAAGCTGGCTGGGTGGAGCACAATCCGATGGAGATTTGGAATTCGGCCCAATCAGTGATGTCTGATGTGTTAATTGCAGGCAATATTCGGCCAGAGGAAATCGTGGCGATTGGGATTACCAATCAACGAGAAACCACTGTTATCTGGGATCGCATAACTGGTGAACCAATTTATAATGCAGTCGTCTGGCAGTCAAAGCAAACCAATGAGATCGCTGACGGACTGAAACAAGCTGGTCATGAACAAATGATTCGAGAAAAAACTGGTTTGATTATCGATTCTTACTTTTCAGCCACTAAGATTCGTTGGATTCTTGATCATGTGGCAGGGAGTCAGGAACGGGCAGAAAAAGGCGAGCTTTTGTTTGGGACCATCGATACTTGGCTCTTGTGGAAGTTGACCAATGGAAAAGCTCACAAGACCGACTACACCAATGCTTCTCGAACGATGTTGTTCAATATCCATGAACTGACTTGGGACGAAGAAATTTTGGATTTATTAAATATTCCCAAAAGTCTGTTGCCCGAAGTCTGTAGCAATTCCGAGATTTACGGATATACAGAGGACTTTCTTTTTTATGGGAAAAAAATCCCGATTGCTGGGATGGCTGGCGATCAGCAGGCGGCTCTTTTTGGTCAACAAGCCTTCGAAAAAGGCATGGTGAAAAACACTTATGGAACCGGGGCTTTTATCGTGATGAATACGGGTTCTACACCAATTCCTTCGAAGACTGGTTTATTGACGACGATTGCTTATGGACTGGATGGAGAAGTTTGCTATGCCTTGGAAGGTAGTATCTTCGTGGCGGGTTCCTCGATACAATGGCTACGTGATGGGCTGCGGTTGTTCACTAATGCTGCCGAGTCAGAAGCATATGCCAGCCGGGTACCCGATAGTGACAATGTTTATGTGGTGCCGGCCTTCACCGGATTAGGGGCACCTTATTGGGATCAAGAAGCCAGAGGTGCGGTCTTTGGACTGACTCGCGGCACAACAAAAGAACATTTGATTCGAGCAACATTGGAATCTTTGGCTTTTCAGTCTCGGGATGTGGTGGAAACGATGGCAAAAGATTCTGGCATGCCGATAAAACTATTGCGAGTAGATGGTGGCGCTTCGCAAAATAATTTATTGATGCAATTTCAAGCGGATATTCTCCAGACCACCGTGGAACGGGCTGCTTATGCGGAAACGACAGCATTAGGTGTGGCTTTTATGGCTGGATTGGCTGTCGGTTTCTGGAAATCATGCGAAGAGTTAGCCAAATTTGTTTCCATGGGGGATGTCTTTGAAGCACAAATGACACCAATCGTAGCAGAAAACCTTTATGAAGGTTGGCAAGAAGCCGTCCAAGCAACCATGGGCTTCAAACACCGACCATTACGGGAGCTGGATCGGTAGTCTAGTGAAGCAAAACCAACGTTTATGGCATTTTTTGCCATAGACGTTGGTTTTTTGAACAATTATTCCACTCCCCGAAAAATCACTATCATTTTATTGGGAATATGTTAAAATATCATTATAAAAAGCAAATGTCAGCTGGCCAAGGAAATGACTTCCCATCTGGACTCAGATGGACTGTCTAATAGTACGAATGGGCTTTCTTTATTTGCTTAGGACTTATTTGGATTGGGGGCTTTAACGTGGAGATTACTTTGGAACCGGTTTTTCGGTCAGAATCCTATGCGGTGGTGTCGCAGGAAGTTGCGGTGCCTATCTGTCAGTGTTCTGCTTTGGTGGAGCAGTGCCAACACTTGGGTGTGGAGGGTTATCGAGTGGAAAACTATCAGGCGGCAGGGTTCTTAAATCGCTATCTACCAATTTCTATTCCCCATGCGCCAATGCTCATTTATAAAAAAGATATCCGGATTCCGTTGGTTTTTCGGCGAGATAGTCATGTTCAGATGGTACTAAATGAATCTTGGCGCTTAGAAGCTTATTTTCGCTTAGTGGATTGGTTTTTAGCGGATGACTTCGAAGCTGAAAAAATAGTTTTCGGCTATTCAGCAGCTTGTTGTCCGTTACGACGCTTTCGTGGTCTCAAAATGATTGATAGCGCTTATGTTGCTTTTCGTCTCTCAGAAATTGTTGATGGTGCTAGTTTTGCATTGCAAGAAATGCAAACGGAAGAGGAGTTTATCCAATGGAACCAAGAGCGGCACCTAGTTGGTGATCCGCAAATTGGTCGACATAGTAAGATTTTGGATTTGGATAATCCGAAACATTTGCAACAAGTTCAACTAGTATTTGATATTATTCGCCTAAAATATCCTCATGTAACGTTGTTTCAAAAAGCGTCAATGTTAGATGCAGTTGGTTAAGAAATCAGTTTGACTTTTCTTTCAGCAAGGCCTCATGTTTGGTATCATTTTTTTAGTATTAAACTATGATTCAATGCTATCAGCAAAAAACAAAAACGCGTCCCTCAAAAGTGGACGCGTTTTTGTTGCTTTGGCAGCAGTTGCTAGCTGTTGATTGTTTGAAAACGATAAGTTTGCGGATTAGCATCAGCTAAAAGAATACTCTGAGTTGGGTTGGTCAGTAAGATTAGCTCATGCATCGCCCGCGTACAGATGGTGTAAAGGATTAATCGATCCTGCTCGGTCTCGAAGTTAGTTCCGATGTTCCAGGCGAAAACCCGGTCAAATTCCAAACCCTTAGCCAAAAAGGCCGGGATGATCATGAGGGGGCGCTTCATAAAGTCATCTTCTGAAACAATCAGCTGAATCGTTTTTTGTTCTTGCGGTGTGAGGTGGTGATACAGTTCCTCACATTCTTCTTTAGTCTTACAAATGATGGCCGTTCGCCAGTATTTCGCGACTTCTGCATGCTGTTTACTGTAGGTCAATAAGGCTTGGAGGTTTTCAGCCTGAGAATTTCCTTGGAGTATTAATGGTAAGTCACCTTTGCGAGCAGTTAACTCCACTTGATCTTCATGGCTAAGAAATTGATTGGCAAAATCGGTAATTTCTTTGGTAGAACGATAGCTTGTGGTCAATTGATAACGAGTGACTTCGGTGTCAGCAAATAGTTGGGGTAAAGTACCTACGATGGTTTCGTTGCCGAAAACTTTTTGATTGAGGTCTCCACATAAGGTAATGCCGGCTTTTGGATATAAATTTCGCAATAAAGCGACTTGTGCCGGCGGAAAATCTTGCATCTCATCAACAAAGATAAAGCGGGCTTTCAAGGGCACGTCTACCGGATACAGTCCCCGCGTCAACAGGAAGAATAAAACGGCATCTTCTTGTTGCAGTTGGCGCGCTTTGAGCTGTGTACGTACTTGATCGATGGCCAAGCGCCAGTCTTCTTTGGTCACTTGCGCAGTATCCAAAATTGCTGTTGGAACAGTTTGCAAGAAGTGTAAATATTGCTTGGAATAATTGATAAATTGGAATTTTTCGATGGCCCGGTTCAACGGACGGAAATAACGGCGTACGACAGCTTTGCGAATTTGTGCGCGAATTTTCCGTTCTTTTTCTTCGGTATCTTCCATGTTTGGATGGTCATCAAAATATTCCTGAAGTTTTTCTTCGGTAGCCTCTTTGACCCATTGCTTTTTGGCTTCATCTTTTTGTAACCCACCAGCTTTTTTCAGAAGCTTGGTTTGCAATAGTTGCGTACGCTGGTACAAAGGTAGCTGGGGGTTCGTTTCGCGATACCAATCCCGCATTTGTTTGGCCGTGATAAAGGTGGTCCCGTTGATTTTCAGATCGCGGAACAGGGGCCCTAGTTCGGTGATTTTCTGGATATACGTCTGACTATAATCCACTAAAGCCAATCCGCTCTTTAGTCGTTCAGCACGACTTTCAGAACCGGATAAGAAAACTTCCTCTTGTTGTTCTTCTTTTTCGATGGTAAAAGTCGGTAGGAGTTGCTGCATGAAGGTTCGGAAAGTCCGCGTGGGCACTTCGCTTTCGCCTAAAGAAGGCAAAACCATGGAAATATAATCAGAAAAGAGGTGGTTAGGTGAAAAAAGTAAGACTTGGTCATCGTCGAGCCATTTGCGGTGACGATAGAGCAAAAAGGCAATCCGTTGCAAAAGAGCGGAGGTTTTCCCAGACCCGGCGATTCCTTCAATCAGCATCACTTTGCTGTGGGTGTCACGAATAATTTGATTCTGTGCTTTTTGGATGGTGGAGACGATATTTTTCATTTGAGAAGAAGAAGCTTCATCTAAAATCTCCAATAAAAACTCATCGTTTATCACTTCGGATGTATCCACCATCGAGAGGATTTGACCTTCTTGAATTTTAAACTGGCGCTTTAAAAGGAGGTCCACCTCATACCGATCATGGTCAGTTTCGTAAAAGGTTGGGCCTAATTCCCCCTCATAGTATAAATTGGCAATCGGTGCTCGCCAATCGATGACGATGGTATTTTCATCTTGATCTCGCAACGAGGCAATCCCTAAATACAAAGTTTCCGGGGCTTCTTGGGCTTCAGTGAAATCAATACGAGCAAAGTAAGGGTTGCCAGACATCGTCGCTAAAGTTTTCAGTCGTTTTTCAGTGGCTTCAGCGGAATGGTATTTCATTAGTAATTCTTCTTCATATTGGCGGTATTCTAAAACTGATTCATAAAAGGCTTCCTCGTCACCACCACGGATTCGCCGCTCACCGATCCCTTGTAACTGTTCTTGGACTTGTCCTGACAATGCTTGTTGCTGGGTTTGTAGGAGCTTTTCTTCAGTTTGAATGAGTTGAATAGTTGCGTTTGTGTGTTGTTGTTCTTTGGTTCGTTCTAAGTTCATTGTTAAGTGTAAACTCCTTTAATCAGCTTACGTCGCGAAAAAGCTATTTTTTGTCAACGCAGTGGAAAATACGTCTTAAAAGTATAGCACAAAAAAGCAGGACTGCGAAGCTATCTAGCCAATTGATATGATATACTTTAGAAAAAACAAGACCAGATTTCACTGGTGTTGAAGATTAACAACTGATGGAGGTAGAAAATGCGTAGTGAAGCGGAAATGATGCGTTTGATTCTAAGTGTAGCTGAAAATTTACCGCAAGTGGATGCGGTCGCTCTGGAAGGTTCACGCATGAATCAACAGGCGCCCCTGGATATTTTTCAGGATTTTGATGTCGTTTATCTCGTAAATGACAAGGAAGCACTTTTAGCCGAGCGAAGTTGGCTGCAGGCATTTGGTCCCGTTTTGATCCAACAGACCCCTGAAGAGTCAGAGTTGTTTCCGGCAACTTTGGGGGAACGCTTTACTTTTTTGATGCTTTTTGAAGACGGCAATCGCATTGATTTGACCTTGTGTCCATATTCAGAGTTGCCTGTTTTGTTGGAGGACGATCCCTTTATCAAAGTGCTATGGGATCCAAAAGAGGTTATGCCACAGTTTCCCGCGCCTAGCGATGCAAAATTTTGGTTGCAAAAACCTACTCAAGGAGTCTTTGAGGATTGTTGCAATGAGTTTTGGTGGGTGACGACTTATGTAGTAAAAGGGTTGTGTCGTCAAGAATTAATGTATGCTACCGATCATTTGTATACGATTTGTCAAGAAGAGTTGCTACGTATGCTTAGCTGGCAAGTCGGACTGACTACTGGCTGGAACCAAAGCCTAGGGAAAAACTACAAATACTTAACTAAGCAGTTAGATGAAGAGACGAACCGGCAATTATTTGCGATGCGGAATTTTACGAGCTATGAAAATATTTGGCAATCCTTGGTTTTGACCCAAAAGCTATTTGATAAGGTTGCCCGCAACAATGCCGCCAAATTGGGCTATCAGTATGACGATCAAACTGTCGCAAAAGTCTTAGCATACACGCATAAATGGTATAATAACCAAGAAAGCATTCAACGGGGAGCATCAGAGTAGTTCGTGATTGTCAATAATTAGTTTTAATCAGGAAGGAGGAATCGTTATGCCTTTTATCCATGTGGAGTTGGTAGCTGGCCGCAGCCAAGAATCTTTGACAAAAATGATGGAAGAGATTACTGAAGCTGTCCATAAAAATACCGGTGCACCAAAAGAACATATCCATGTCATCATCAATGAAATGCAGCCAGGAACTTATGCAGTTGATGGAAAATGGAAAGCTTAAACCTTGATGAAGAGCCTTTTGAAATCTGTAAGATTACCTCAAAAATAATTGCAAGGAAAATCTTCATAGATTTTCCTTGCAAATTTTTTTTATCAGTGTTTAAATGTAAGCATACTTGATCGATGAAAAAACCAACTGAACCTGAGAGTCTTTTTCAAGAGAGGGGCGCCTTGGCTGCAAGCGACCTAAAAGAAAACCGGGGGATGACCACTTTTTCAGACTTCTGTCAAATGCAGAAGCGGCTGGCACCGTTATCGCAAAGAGGAATACCTGTCCCAATCGGGTATTTGAATTTAGGTGGAACCACGTAATGACGTCCTAGTATTTTTGAGCGTAAGGCTTGAAAATGCTAGGACTTTTTGTTTTAGTGAAGCCACCTAGGATGTTTAGGATGCTGCCGCTGGAGTTGTTTTAAGCAGAAGTTATGATTATGGATGAATTAGAGGAGGAGTTTATATGGTAATTAAGATTACATTTCCCGATGGCGCTGTGAAGGAATTTGAGGCTGGTGTAACGACTAAAGACATCGCCGCTAGTATTTCCAACAGCCTTGCAAAAAAAGCCCTTGCTGGTAAGTTCAATGGCGAGTTAGTCGATTTAACAAGAGGTCTTGAAGCAGATGGTGCGCTAGAAATCATCACTCCTGATTCTGAAGAAGCATTGGCTATTTTACGTCATTCTGCTGCTCATTTGATGGCACAAGCTGCTCGCCGCCAGTTTCCAAACATCCACTTCGGTGTCGGCCCAGCAATTGATTCTGGTTTTTATTATGATACTGACAATGGCGAACACCCAATCACAGCGGAAGATTTACCGGCAATCGAAACTGAAATGATGAAAATCGTCAAAGAAAACTTGCCAATCGAGCGTCATATCTTAACTCGTGAGGAAGCGTTGGAATTATTTGCCGGGGATCCTTACAAAGAAGAATTGATTAGTGAGATGCCGGAAGATGAAGTGATTACAGCTTATCGTCAAGGGGAATTTGTCGATCTCTGCCGCGGGCCTCACGTACCTTCAACAGGTCGGATTCAAGTCTTCCATTTGTTGTCAGTGGCGGGGGCATACTGGCGTGGCGATTCCAACAATCATATGATGCAACGGGTTTACGGGACAGCTTTCTTTGATAAAAAAGCTTTGAAAGAATTTATCCGTATGCGAGAAGAAGCCAAAGAAAGAGATCATCGGAAACTCGGAAAAGAACTAGACTTGTTTATGGTATCTCCTGAAGTAGGTTCTGGCTTACCTTTCTGGTTACCAAAGGGAGCGACTATTCGGCGGATTATTGAACGCTACATTGTGGACAAAGAAATTAGTCTCGGTTACCAGCACGTGTATACACCAATTATGGCAGATGTTAATTTATACAAAACTTCTGGTCACTGGGATCATTACCATGATGACATGTTCCCGCCAATGGATATGGGGGATGGAGAAATGTTGGTTTTGCGACCAATGAACTGTCCTCACCACATGATGGTTTATAAAAACCATATCCACTCTTATCGTGAACTGCCAATCCGCATTGCAGAATTAGGTATGATGCACCGTTATGAAAAATCTGGTGCTTTGAGCGGCTTGCAACGGGTTCGGGAAATGACGTTAAACGATGGACATACCTTTGTGCGTCCAGATCAGATCAAAGATGAATTCAAACGTACGTTGGATTTGATGACTTCCGTCTATGCTGATTTCAACGTTACTGATTACCGTTTCCGCCTAAGCTATCGTGATCCGAATAACACTGATAAATACTTCGACGATGATGCCATGTGGGAAAATGCGCAAACCATGTTGAAAGCCGCTATGGATGAATTAGGGTTGGATTATTTCGAAGCAGAAGGGGAAGCCGCGTTTTATGGACCAAAACTTGATGTCCAAGTAAAAACAGCTCTAGGAATGGAAGAAACGTTGTCAACGATTCAATTGGATTTCTTATTGCCAGAGCGTTTCGATTTGACTTATGTGGGTGAAGATGGCGAAAATACTCACCGTCCAGTAGTTATCCACCGAGGAATCGTTTCAACGATGGAACGTTTTGTCGCTTATTTGACTGAAGTGTACAAAGGTGCATTCCCAACTTGGTTGTCACCAGTTCAAGCGACCATCATCCCAGTTTCTGTCGATGCTCATAGTGATTATGCTTATGAGCTGAAAGAGCGCATGCAAGTCTTGGGTCTACGGGTGGAAGTGGACGATCGCAATGAAAAAATGGGGTACAAGATTCGCGGTTCCCAAACACAAAAAATCCCTTATCAAATTGTTATCGGGGATCAAGAAATGCAAGATGCGACGGTAAATATCCGTAAATACGGTAGCAAGGAAACCGAAGTAATGCCTGCCAATCTCTTTATCGAATCTTTGGCAGCCGAAGTGAAAAACTATAGTCGGGTTTAACAGTTAAAAGAAAAACAGGAACTTTTGACTGGTTATTTGTAACATAATCGAGGTTCTCGGTGCCGTTGTAAGACGAAACCGAGAACCTTAAGTTGTTTTGTAGACTAAGGGATTATCAGTTTTAATCTATGTAAATTCCTGTTTTATCAAGGGTTATAGAGAGTTTCATGCTGGTTTTCGATGGTGCAAAAAAGGTGTAATTTAGCTCCTTAGAAATTGGATTGACTGTAGCTAGACCGGAAAATAATATGCTATGAAGCAAAGGAAATAAATTGTTTATCAAGAAAACATGTGTTGCCATCGATAATTACCCTCCATGTATTCTTCAAGTTAAGCTGATTGTAACACCGTATGGGAGTTTGTTTGTGTCCAATGAGTATGGTAGGTTACTTCATTTGAATAAGTCTTTAGACGGATTTCTTTTTCTCTCAAGAAGTGTAGGATAGGTAAATAAAAGGATTTAAAAAAACGAAAAAATTTCATTTACAAGTAAAACTCAATAAACAAAACTTGCACTTTTAAGGGGTTTTGATAAAATTGAGTTAGTTTTATATGACATCTATTTTCGGAGGAATATGTTTTGCAGATAAATCGAAGCAAAAAAATTGGCAAGACCATCGATGAAATTGCGGAAGGAGACTCGCTATCCTTAACGGAATCCATTGAAGACAGTCAGCTGTTAATCTATTTAGGACTGACAAATGATGCGAATCCGTTGTATATCCAGCATGAGTACGCCCAAGAAACCGAGTACCAACGACCAATTGTGCCTTCAGTGATGTTGATGGGGATTATCACTTCGGCCATCAGTAAGCATCTACCGGGTCCGGGTTCCCATGTGGTGAATTTCTCAGTAAACTTCATCGAGGCGGTTTATCATTATGAAACATTGACTTTTGAGTTTGAAGTGATTAAGGTGGATAAAATGAAAGATGTGGTGACAATTTCGGTAGTAGCCGTAAACGCCGAAGAAAGCCGCGTGTTAGACGCCGTGGTGATGGTGCAACCACCATCAAAGAAAGAGAGTGATGAAATTGGATAACATGAACAACCAATCTCCTAACCGTTTCCAAGCGACAGGGGTAAACATCGCAGCGTTGAATAAATTTTACGCTAAGGTTTACGGTATTTTCGCTGCAGGTTTGGGTTTAAGTGCATTGACTGCTTATCTGGGGGCCAATGTTTTCAAATATCAAGTACTGAATTTTATTGATCGTTTTCCCCTTGGTTTTTGGGGCTTATGGATCATCCAACTGATTTTAGTCGTGGTGATGAGTCGAAAAGCTAGCAAAAATCCCGCTTTAACGATGGCCGGCTTCCTCGTTTATTCGCTGTTGACAGGTGTGACTTTGACTGTGACGTTGATGGTTTATAGTCAAGCGACGGTGGTTCAAGCATTTGTTACTGCTATGGTTACGTTTGCCGGGGCTGCAGCGGTGGGGATGTTTATCAAAAAGGATTTGAGTATTTTCGGACGTATCGGGATTATTCTAGTCTGGGGCTTGATTATTACCATGGTGCTAAACGCATTTGTCTTCCATAGTACTGGATTAGATTTAGTGTTAGCCATCATCGGTGTAGTGGTCTTCACTGGCTTGACAGCTTATGACAACCAGATGATTCGTAAATATTACTTCCAATTCCAAAATCAAGAAAATACCGGGATTGCCGCTTTCTGTGCGTTGCAATTGTACTTGGATTTTATCAATATTTTCTTATATTTGTTACGAATCTTCGGTTACGACGACAATTAAACAAGAATCAAGTAATGATCAAAAAGCTATTTCCCCAGTGGGTGAAATAGCTTTTTGATATTAAGGAGGAATTAGGATGGAAACGCTGTTTATTTTTGATGATGGAGCATCCTCAACTTTTTTTCTTTATGATTTAAATGACGGTAACAATCGCCTAATCCATTTTGCCCCAATCATCCCTATCAAACAATTTACTTTAGGACAGCTTTTTGTCCGTGAAACGCCAGAAAGATTTATGGAGATTGTCAGCATAGCTTTTGGCCGTTCTGTATCAAAGTATTTGATTGTGACGAAAAGTGAAGGCTTGGCTGCTGTTCGTGAAGCCGGTCTTAATCAATCAGGGCATTTTCTGGTGGAAAATCCCAGCGCGTTTACGGCAGTCAAAAATGGCAAGCACTACCCCGCAGGCCCGCTGTCATTGAACCAAAAGGAGATTGAGGCTTATATTAGCTGGCAAATCGATGACGATGGTGATTTTGGTGTCTTTACTAGGCAAGAAGATGTAATTCGTTTGCTGAAGAAAAAATTGTTAAAACCAAAACTTTCTACCATTACTAAAAATATCGGGACTGTCAATACCCATACCCGCACCAATTTGGGGATGCGAGATATGTTGAAATTGGGCAGTGGCTACTTGGCCAAAGGGGATGCCCGCGTGTTAAAAACGACGGTTCCATCAAAGGGTAGTTATCAGCTAAGTGGAACTTTTCCTTATCAATTAGGGCAGATTGATTGGGAGAAAAATGAGATCCAGTTGCGCAAAGAATTACGTTAGTCTAAAGCAAGCATTCTTTGCAAGAGTCTCGCAATTGAAGTACTTGCTATCCCTAAGCGGTGAAACCACGAATAAAAAAGTCCTTTTCAATGTTTTCATAGCTGTTTTTTGTTAGAATAAAGAAGGATTGCTACTGAAAAAGCAAGGGGATAGCTGAATTTTGTTACTATCCAATAATTTAAAGGGGTAAACTTATGACCAAGAAAAAATTATTGCTAATCGACGGTAATAGCGTGGCTTTTCGAGCTTTCTACGCTTTACACAACGCGATGGAAAAATTTAAGAATACCAATGGCTTATATACCAATGCGATTTACTCCTTTCACTTGATGTTTGACAATGTGATGGCAAAAGAAAAACCCACTCATGTGTTAGTGGCTTTTGATGCTGGGAAAACTACTTTTCGCACGGAGATGTACGATGCCTATAAAGCAGGTCGGGCCAAAACACCAGGGGAATTTCGGGAACAATTGCCTTACATTCGTCAGATGATCAATGCCCTGGGAGTTCAGTATTATGAATTGCCTAATTATGAAGCAGATGACATTATCGGAACGCTAGCAAATCAAGTAGATCACGATGAATTTGATGTGGTGATTGTTTCAGGGGACCGAGATTTGACGCAACTCGCGACAGATGACATCAAGGTAGACATCACCATCAAAGGCGTCTCGGATATTGAAACTTACACCCCAGCACATATCGCGGAAAAGTATGATGGCTTGACGCCAAAACAGATTATCGACATGAAAGGCTTGGCAGGGGATACTTCGGACAATATTCCTGGGGTTACTAAGATTGGCGAAAAAACGGCGATCAAATTGTTGAAGGAATATGGAAGTGTTGAAGGCATCTACGAACACATTGATGAATTGAAAAAAAGCAAGATGAAAGAAAACTTGATCAATGATAGAGAACAAGCCTTTCTTTCAAAACAACTCGCTACCATCAATACTTCAGCACCGGTGGATATTGCGATTGATAGTCTACTTTATCAAGGAAAGGACTTGGAAAAGCTGATTCCTTTCTACCAAGAGATGAATTTCAATTCCTTTTTAGATAAGCTCAATGTGACCGAAGCGGTGCCTGAGATGACAGAAGTACACTTCAAAGTGGTTGATGAATACACAGAAGAGATGTTTAGGCCAGAGATGGCTTTATATGTGGAGATGTTAGGTGAGAATTACCACACAGAGGAGATCGTAGCTGTTGCATGGGGGACGGAAAAGGACATTTATGTCACCAATCATCCAGCTATTTTTGAGAATCCTTTCTTTCTCAAATGGTTATCAGCTAAGAATCAAAAGCAAGTTTATGATGCCAAACGGACCTTTGTCGCCTTGAAACACTACACCAACCAGGCAACGGAAGGAATTTCTTTTGATGTCTTATTAGCGGCTTACCTCTTAGATACCAATGACAATTCCAATGATATCGCCAGCGTGGCACGACAGTATGGGTATACTGAGATTCAGACGGATGAAGCGATTTATGGCAAAGGGGCGAAGCGGGGCCTGCCCGCTGATGAGGAAGAACTGTTTGCTCATCTAGCTCGTAAAATTCAAGCGATTCATTTTCTGACGCAACGCCTCGATGCCGAACTACATGAAAAAGACCAAGCCAATCTCTTCTATGATATGGAATTGCCTTTATCTTTTATCTTAGCTGATATGGAAATTGCGGGTATCACTGTAGATCCCACTCGTTTGCAAAGCATGAAGGGCGAATTCTCTAAACGCCTCCAAGAAATCGAAAAGAAGATTTATGAAGAAGCCGGCGAAGAGTTCAACATCAATTCGCCGAAACAGCTGGGTGTGATCTTATTTGAAAAGATGGGCTTACCTGTGATCAAAAAGACCAAAACGGGTTATTCAACAGCCGTAGATGTCCTGGAGCAATTGCGGGAACAAGCACCAATTGTCGATGAAATCTTGAACTATCGTCAGCTGGCTAAGATTCAATCGACTTATGTCGAGGGTCTGCTAAAAGTGATCGCACAAGATGGTAAAGTTCATACCCGCTACGTTCAAACCTTGACCCAAACTGGGCGTCTAAGCTCAGTCGAACCCAACTTGCAAAATATCCCGATTCGCTTAGAGGAAGGACGAAAAATCCGCCAAGCCTTTATTCCACGAAAGAAAGACTGGCTGATCTATTCCTCTGACTATTCGCAAATCGAGCTGCGGGTCTTGGCGCATATTTCTAATGACGAACATTTGAAAGCAGCCTTTGTAGAAGGACAAGATATCCATGCCTCCACAGCGATGCGGGTCTTCGGAATTGAAAAAGCAGCCGATGTCACTCCTAATATGCGACGCCAGGCCAAAGCGGTAAACTTTGGGATTGTCTACGGCATTTCTGATTACGGTCTCTCCCAAAATTTGGGAATTACCCGAAAGGCTGCTCAACAATACATTGATACCTATTTTGAAAAGTATCCTGGAGTGAAAAGTTACATGGAAGACATCGTCCGGGAAGCCAAGGATCAAGGCTATGTGGAAACCTTGTATCATCGTCGTCGCTATTTACCAGAAATTAACTCACGCAACTTTAACTTACGCAGTTTTGCCGAACGGACAGCAATCAACACACCGATTCAAGGGAGTGCTGCTGACATTCTCAAAATTGCTATGATTGATTTGGCACGACGTATGAAGGAAGAAAAACTAGAAGCTGTGATGTTGTTGCAGGTTCATGATGAGTTGGTGTTTGAAGTACCAGAAAAAGAGTTGACTAAGTTGGATGCCTTGGTTAAAGAAGTCATGGAACACGCAGTGAGTCTGAACGTCCCATTGATTACCGATGCCGCTTGGGGCGCAACTTGGTACGAAGCGAAGTAACTGAATCAAAATGAACTAGCCTCCTGCAAAAGATTGCGGGAGGCTTTTACGAAGGGATATGAAAGGGATGCCAGAATTACCAGAGGTGGAGACCGTCCGTAAAGGCTTGGAACAATTGGTGGTGGGGAAAGTGATTGAAAAGGTGACCGTCCACTGGCCTAGAATCATTGAGGAGCCAGATGTTCCGTTGTTTTGTCAATTGCTGAAAGGTCAGCGAATCTTGGCTATCCAGCGAAGAGGCAAGTTTTTAATCTTCAAACTAACAGATCATGATCTGGTTAGTCATTTGCGGATGGAAGGGAAATATGAGTTTTTCCCGGAAGCAACAACTGCACAACTCACTAAGCACACCCACGTCCTCTTTGATTTTACTGATGGGAGTCAATTACAGTATCGCGATGTTCGCAAATTTGGACGGATGGCTTTGCTCGCAAAAGATGGTGCCGACAGCTACAAAGGCATTCAACAATTAGGACCTGAACCTTTGCCAGATCAGTTTGTTCTTCAAGAATTTAAGAAGGGTTTACGGCGTTCCCACAAAGCCATTAAGCCGTTATTATTGGATCAGCGATTGGTGACAGGGTTAGGTAATATTTATGTTGATGAAGCCCTGTGGCAAGCAAAAATCCATCCAGAACAGCCTGCCAATACGCTGACTGATGGGGAGATTACGACGTTGCGTGAGGCAATTATCGATGTTTTAGCCCGTGCCGTGACAGCAGGGGGGACGACGATTCGGAGCTATCTAAATGCTTTAGGAGAGGCTGGCACATTTCAGCTTTCACTAAATGTCTATGGTCAAACGGGAAAACCATGTCCTCGCTGCGGCCGAGAAATCATTAAAATCAAAGTCGCGCAACGGGGGACCCATCTCTGTCCCAACTGCCAAACACTTCGAGTGGGAAAACCGCGGCAACCAGTGGGTAAGATATCACCAGTAAAACCTGGATCACAAGAGAAGGGTCCTTCAGAACATCATGTAAAGCACCCATTGATGTCAAAAAATAGTTTTATCCTTGGGGTCACCGGTTCCATCGCGACTGGTAAATCAACGGTAGTGGAAGTCTTTTTAGAGCAGGGGATACCAGTAGTGGATGGGGATATTGTCGCTCGTCAAATCATGGAACCAGGGCAACCGGCTTTGGCTCAGGTAGCAAAGACTTTTGGACAGACGGTATTACAATCAGATGGAGGGTTAAATCGTCAAGCGCTAGGAGAAATCGTGTTTAGTCATCCGGAAAAACGCCAACAGTTGGATCAACTGTTGGATCCTTACTTGCGACAAGAAATCATACGCCAGTTGCAAGAAGCTGCCAAAGCCGCGCCTCTAGTGGTTGCAGATATTCCGCTACTTTATGAAAAAGGGTATGAGCAATATGTGGATCAAGTGGCGGTGGTTTATATTCCCAGAGAGATTCAGTTACACCGTTTGATGGAACGGGATGGCATCAGCGAAAAAGCTGCAACGCAACGGATTGATAGCCAATTGGCGATTGACACAAAAGCGGAGCGGGCTGATTGGGTCATTGACAATCAAGGGACGCGAGAAGAAACACGCCAACAAGTAACAGCATGGCTTCTTCAGCGAAAAAAAGGACTACCATTAAGAAAATGATTGGGGTTGCCTCAGGTGTGTTGGTTCGGCCCTACTGATTTTCTTGGGGAATCACTATCTAAGAGCAACCCATGATAACTTTCAGAATGCCCTGAAAACCTATTGACCAATTTTGGCTAGTTCGGGTTTTAGACCACAGCTGAAATGCATATCAAGCAATCTTTTTTAAAGAAACCGTGGCCTTCTCTAACGAATTGCCACGGTTTTTCGGGGTCGACAGATTACTTAAGGAGAGTTTTCTGTTATAATTATTCAAGATAAGAAGTACAAAATCACGGCAAAAGGCCGTTTACACGTTTGCTTACAGAAGCTGCACCAAAAAAGATGATGCTTCGAGAGGCTATTATTTAAAGGAGAAGGTGGAATTATGCGTTGTCCAAAATGTCACCACAATGCCAGTCGAGTCATCGATAGTCGTCAAACTGACGATGGCCGAACGATTCGTCGTCGCCGGGAATGTGAAAATTGTGGTTTTCGCTTTACAACCTTTGAGCGGATTGAGGAAACACCGCTTTTGGTGATTAAAAAAGATGGCAAGCGAGAAGAGTTTACGCGCGAAAAAATCTTAAGAGGCTTAATCCGTTCGGCAGAAAAACGTCCAGTGGCCATGGAACAGATGGAACAGATTGTCGATGAAGTTGAAGAGCGGGTACGGAGCCTTGGAGAAAATGAAGTCTCCACGATCCTCATTGGAGAGTATGTGATGGAAGCTTTGAAGGATGTGGATGAAATTTCTTACATCCGTTTTGCTAGCGTCTATCGCCAATTTAAGGACATGTCTGTGTTCTTAAAAGAGTTACAAGAAATTGTTGAAAAGGCCAAGAATAGTGACAATTGATTACGTAATTGCGCTGTCGGTGTTGGTCAAGACTAAAGGAGCGTTAGCATGTGGACCATGGGAAAAACACGTTAAAACCAAAAGATATCTATCGCCCCTTTAAAGCACGTGGGCTGACGACTGAAGGAGCCCAAGCCCTGGCTTATCTTTATCAGCCGGTGACGGGCAGTGATGCCATCGCGGTGTACCAATCGTTACTTGGGGATGCTGAAGATGACACCCAAGAGGAGTTTCTGCACATGGACGCTTTTACTGCTTTGGATATGGGGAGTCCGCGTTTTTTGGCTGCTCGTCAGCAATTGGAAGGCCTAGGACTACTAAAGGTCTATGTCAAAGAAGATCGAGAACTTGGCCCTCAGTATTTATACGAATTAATGGAACCAATGGCGCCGGTGGCTTTTTTTCAAGATGAGCGCTATTGCCAGTTGTTACTGGCGAAGGTTTCACGACATAAGTTTAACCAATTAGCACAGCGGTTTACTCCAAAAACGGTGGATATGACAAGTTATCGGCAAATCACCAAGCGTTTTGCGGAGGTCTATGGAAAAGCCGCTCAAGGATCAGGGGGGCAGTTAGCCAATCAAGATATAAAGGCTGCCACCACAAACTATCAACGGTTGGCTGATGTCGGTCAATTACAAGTGACATTGGCGCATTTGGACTGGCCGTTTATGAAAGATCTAGCTGAAAAAGAGCACCTCGCTCGCGAGCTTTTCACGGAAGAGTTGCGAGAAAAACTGGCTTTTTATCATGAGTTTTATGGTTACCAAGAGCTGGAATTGATTGAGCTTTTAGGAGATGCCGTGGTATTAAGTGGGGGGCAGCTTAATCTAAAAAAATTGGATCAAGTAGCCGAAAAACGCGCCCAAGAGCCACTTCGCAAAACAAATTACCCAGCCAAGAATGAGGCCTCTGATAATTTGGAGCAAGTTTCCGATGTAACAGAAAACGATTTGGCAATTCGGAGGCGCAATCAGTTTCTTGCCAAAGGCTATACTGAGGCAGATTGGCAAGCTATCCAAGCGATGGATACTTACCCTCCATTGAAATATTTGCAAGGGCTAAAAAAGGCCAAACGCAGCTTTGTCACTAAAAATGAAGAATGGTTGTTAAAAGACTTGGTGGCAAAATCACCTTTGCCCAATCCAGTGATCAATCAATTGATGAATTATGTGTTAGTGGATCAAAATAAAAGTGATCTCAACGCCCGTTTAGTGAATACGATTGCTACAGATTGGTCGGAAAAACAGTTGAAAACTCCCGAAGCGGCATTGGACTATGTGCGGCAACGCAAACTAGAACAACTTGCGGAAAAGGAGCAAAAAGAACAACGACGTCAAGCAAACAACAAACGTTTTGGCAATAACCGACCGCAAAAAACCGAAAAACTTGAAGATTGGTCCCAATACCAGGTACAGACAAATCCTGAACTGGAAGCAGAGTTGGATCGTAAAATGAAAGAATTTTTGGAGGAAGAAGGTGAAAAATGATGGATGATGTCGGTAAAAATATCAGCGGCATGATGCGGCGAGGCAACTATCAGGACCGTTATCAAGAAATGGTGGAAGAAGTCTTGCAAGATGCCGATGTTCGGGCTTTTTTGGAGGAAAACCAGCAACGCTTAACGAAAGAAGATATCGAAAAAAGCTATTCGAAACTATATGAGTTTGTCAAAGAAAAACGGAAGTTCCATCAACAAGATCCTAAAATGATTGCCCCAGGGTACCAACCAAAACTGGTGCTAAATTACCATTATATCGATGTAGCCTATGTGCCAACTGCTGAATTATTGGCCCAACGTGAACAAGAAGATATTCGCAAACGCATCCAGACTTACGATATCCCCAAAGATATCCGCCATGCTACGATGAAGACGGTTGACCGCTCACCAGAACGGACGAAAGTCATCATGGAAGTCCTGGACTTCGTCACCGAATATTCAGCAACACCAAAAGAGTTTCATAAAGGGTTATATTTAGCCGGTGACGTGGGAATCGGAAAAACCTATCTTTTGGGAGCGATGGCTAACGAGTTAGCTAAGCGTGGCTTCGAAACGATGTTGGTCCATTATCCGACCTTTTCCTACAATATTAAACGCAGTATTGCAGACAATACGGTTGGCGAAAAAATGGATCCCATCCGGCGGGCACCGATTTTGGTATTGGATGACGTTGGGGCCGATGCGATTACCTCTTGGACCCGAGATGAAATTTTTGGGGTGATTTTACAGTATCGCATGCAAGAACAGTTACCGACTTTTTTCACTTCCAACATGACAATGGCCGGTTTGGAAAACTTTTTGACTTTGACCAAAGATGGCGATGAACCTTTGAAGGCAAAACGTCTCATGGAGCGGATTCGTTATTTAGCCAAAGAAGTGGTGTTGCGAGGACCAAATCGCCGCAATCCATAAATGAATAAGCAATAGCTGGTAATAGGAGGCAGTAAAATGAAACTTGGAATTGTAACTCTACTAGCTGGTGGAGTTTTGTTAGGGGCGACAGGCTGTAGCTACATGACTGCACCGGCTGGGAGTAGTCGGGAAGTGACAAGCAATCCCACGGCTGACTGCATCGACTGTCAAGCAGCCGGTACGACAGCCGGTACAAAAACAAGCGAGGAAGTGGCTACCATCAAAACAGTGTTTACGGCATCAATCAAAGAAGACTTAACATATGTTTCGGATAGTGATTATTACAAGCTCTGGGTTGAAAATCCTGAAGCAGTAACTGATCCAGAAAACATCCTCAAATCTTTTCAAGCTGACGGGGTAGTTTTAAATCTTAGCCCTGAGCAAGTACCAGAAGAGGTCAAGGATCAGTTGGTGGTCGGTAATCATGTAAAAGTTGAGTTGGCGGGCATCCCCATTATGACCATGTCATTGCCACCACAATTACCAGGACGAAGCATCCTCCAAATCACTTTGGTGGATGCTGACCAGTAAAACGAATAGCGAAAGATCATCCGCTTTTGATATTAGCTGATCGTTGATTTGTCTCAGCCACGATGAAACTTTTCTCGTGGCTGTTTGTATGAATCGGCGAGGTAGTTAAAAGCGGAAAGGAGTGTTTTAGAATGAATGAACATGGATTATCCCAACGTTTGGCACAAGTAGGAGCAGAAGTACCTGAAGGCGCTCGTTTGGCAGATATTGGTTCAGATCACGCTTACCTGCCGGTTGCTTTGATGCTAGCTGGTAAGATTGATTATGCGGTAGCTGGTGAGGTGGTCAAAGGACCTTTTGCATCCGCTTGTAAGCAAGTCGCCAAAAACGGTCTTGCAGAGAAAGTTGTTGTGCGCTTAGCTGATGGCTTAGATGCCGTAGTTGCTGAAGATGCCATTGACACCGTGACGATTGCTGGGATGGGAGGCACCCTGATTACAAGTATTTTGGAAAAGGGCCGTCAGGGGCAACGCTTGCGGGGAGATGAACGTTTGATTCTGCAGCCGAATGTCGGGGAACGCAATGTCCGTCGGTGGTTGCAGGACAATCATTACCAAATTGTGGCAGAACATATTTTAGAAGAAAATGATAAGATATATGAAATTATTGTGGGGATGCCTCAGCCTCCACAACAACCCCTGAGCTATTCCGAAAAGGAGTTGTTTTTCGGTCCTTTTTTAGGTGTCGAAAAAAATCCAATTTTTATCAAAAAATGGCAACGGGAGCAAAAGAATCGTTTGCGAGTCTTGGACCAATTACAACAAGCAGAAAACCCACCAAGGGAAAAGATTGCTGCGATGCGCCAACAGTTAGCTTGGATTGAAGAAGTCCTGCCATAAAGCCAGCTTTCATAGCAAGCTGAATCAGAAGGCTGATTTTAATTATCATTATTTTCGAGGAGGAAGATAGATGACCATCAACGGCCAAGAATTTATCCGTCGTTTTGAAGCCTATTGTCCCCAGTGGCTAGCTGAAGAAGGGGATCCGGTCGGGCTTCATATTGGGACCTTGGATAAACCAGTGAACAATATTATGATGACTTTGGATGTCCGACCAGAAGTCGTCCAAGAAGCCATTGACAAAAAGGTTGATTTGATTGTGGCAAAACACCCACCAATTTTTCGACCAATTAAGCGTTTGACAGCAGATGATCCACAAAATGCAATGTATCTGGAATTAGTCAAACACAATATTGCAGTCTATGCCGCCCATACGAATATGGATATTATTTGGGATGGACTAAATGATTGGTTTTGTGAAATGCTTGGCGTAGCAGTGGATGGCTATATGACGCAAACCCATGTGGAAGGACTGAAGAAGCTTGTGGTTTACGTGCCTGAAGCAGATGCTGAAAGGATGCGGCAGGCTTTGGGAGAGGCCGGTGCTGGTGAACAAGGGAACTATCATCATACCTCGTTTTCTAGTAATGGCCAAGGACGTTTCACACCCAATGGGAAAGCTAAACCGGCAATCGGCAAGCTGGAACAAGCAACCATCGTCTCTGAGACCCGCATCGAAGTATTGTTTCCGGAAAGGCGCCAAGAACAAGTCTTACAAGCGATGTTTGCTGCCCATCCATATGAAGAACCGGCTTTTGATCTTTTTTCCCTAGATAATTCCCCCATTACTTATGGTATTGGGCGTGTCGGGAACTTATCAGAACCGATGGCTATCGAGGATTTTTGTCAGCTGGTTAAAGCAGTCTTTGAGTTAGATGGGCTTCGTCTTGTCCAACCAGCGGTAGGGGCGAAGAACATGGTTCAGCGTATTGCCATCTGTGGTGGTAGTGGGGGTAATTTTTATCAAGATGCCCTCAAAAATCAAGCTGATGTTTATTTAACAGGCGATGTTTATTATCATACTGCTCACGATATGCAAGCGCATGGCTTGACGGTTATCGATCCAGGGCATAACATTGAACGTGTGTGTATTCCCCGCTTTGTTGAAAAGATGGAAGCTTGGAAAGAAGAGCTGGGATGGGAGGTCACCTTTATCCCCTCTGTCACCAATACGAATCCTTTCCAATACCGTTGATTCCCAAGTGACTACTCGTGCCCTATTTATTTGACACGGATTGTTTTATAAAAAAAGTTAGTTTGACTAGGAGGACTAAAAATGTACGAAAATTTATTACCCCGTTTTTTGAAATACGTGAAAACAGAAACGCGTTCTGACCATGAAAGCACCACCACACCATCAACTGCCACTCAGATTGCTTTTGCCCATGAGTTGGAAAAAGAAATGATCGAGTTGGGTTTGCAAGATGTGATTTATAATGAAAAAAATGGCTTTGTCATTGGGACTTTACCTAGCAACACCACTAAAGCTGTCCGCACCATTGGTTTCATTGCTCATATGGATACGGCTGATTTCAATGCGGTCAATGTCAATCCCCAAATCATTGAAAATTATGACGGCCAATCCACGATTAACTTGGATTCAGAAGGCAAATATACATTAAATACGACTGATTTCCCAAATCTGAAAAACTATGCTGGTCAAACCTTGATTACAACAGACGGATCGACATTATTAGGGGCTGATGATAAGTCAGGGATTGCTGAAATCATGACAGCCATGGAAATCTTGATCAAAAATCCTGATATTAAACATGGCACAATCAAAGTTGCGTTTGGGCCGGACGAAGAAATCGGAGTAGGAGCAGACAAATTCGACGTTCCTCAGTTTGGTGCCGATTTTGCATATACTATGGATGGCGGTCCCGTGGGAGAATTACAATTTGAAACCTTCAACGCTGCTCAAGCAGAGATTACCATCGAAGGGAAAAATGTTCACCCAGGAACGGCGAAAAATACCATGATCAATGCTATTCAATTGGCCATTGATTTTCAAAATGCGTTGCCTGCAGCAGAAGTTCCTGAAAAAACAGAAGGTGCAGAAGGATTCTTCCATTTGATGGCGATTTCTGGTTCTCCAGAAGAAGCGAAAATGAGCTATATTATTCGCGACCATGACCGCCAAAAATTTGAAGATCGCAAACGCCAAATTCAAGCGGTGGCAGACCAGTTAAATGCGCAGTTTGACCATCCACGGGTGCATGTGGAACAATACGATCAATACTACAACATGCGAGAAATTATCGAAAAAGATATGTCAATTGTTGAGTTGGCAAAAGATGCCATGACCGCCTTAGGGATTGAACCGGTGATTGAACCCGTTCGTGGCGGGACAGATGGTTCTAAATTATCCCAAATGGGTTTGCCAACACCGAATATCTTTGCTGGTGGCGAAAATATGCACGGACGCTTTGAGTTTGTTTCTTTACAAGCAATGGAAAAAGCGACGGATGTCATCGTCAAAATCGCTGAAATGAACGCAAAATAATTTGAAGAAAAGCTTCCAATAAAGTTACGAATGAAATCGTAGCTTTGTTGGAAGCTTTTTATCATGGTTTAAAGGTTTATTTTTAGCTCTATGTAATTGGGATGACGGAAACTAAAACCGCTATCGCCAACCCCACTTTTTGGTTGGTCTAGCTTAACGATCTCAATTTAGACGAATTGTCTGAGCAGACACACCGCTCCCTTGGTCTGGTACATTTGAATTTAGAGGACGTGGTCCAGGTAGCGCAATCCATGCCTCTTTGCGCTATGTGCCTCCCCAATCGACTTCATGAAATTTACCTTATTGTGGTAGGCTTACTGCCTTTTCAAGAAAGAAACTGCGAAGCTTAAGGTATTGTGGGGAGTTATCAATTACTAAAAGCGGGACTATCCCATTTTTTGATTGGATAGTCCGTGCTCTTGCTATGCCTAATGATAATATTGGCTGTTGTCGGAAGTAGTTATTTTGAATCATCGAGAAGCGTATCCTTTTGCTCTTGGGATAGACGTTGATCTAGTTGGGCCATCTTGTCATTGGCTTCTTGATAGAGCAGCGGGATTTGCTCCAATAGTTGTTGTGAGATAGCTAGAGAATCTCCAGCACCACTAAGATTGGTGACGTCGACGGTTGTCAACTGTCTGACGAGCGTTTCCATGATGCTTGTTGTTTGTGTTAGAATTTCTGGCGGTAAGACCTCGCTGCTATAAGAAGCATAAAGGGTGCTTGTGGCAGTGATGGTACTGGCATATTGCAAGAGCCAGGTGAAGCTATACTGGATATCTAGCGAGTTGATGGAGCCAAGGGGGATTCGATGCACAAAGCTTGCCACCTGCCAAAGCAGTGAAGGAGGTACCAGCTGGTTAAGGGGGCGATTGCTTTCTTCCAGTTGGGGCTGTCGTGCTAAGTCCAAGCGGTAAGCTGCATAAAGAAAATCTTTCAATGTCTGCAGGACAAAGGCGCCTGTTTGCTTGTCTTTTTTATAGACTTCAGTCTCTGGTAAACAAGTAGTAGCTTCGGTTTGTGCTAAAAATAATCCAGTCGGTTTGATATATAAGTTAAAATAGCGTTCTTTGGAGCTGATCAGCTCATTTAGTAACGATTTTTGTGGTTTTCTGGCAGAAAATTCCGCTTCCCATTGTTTTTCAGAAATATTTTTTAGTTTAGAGGTGACCTTTTGATTGACTTCAGCTGTAAAAGTCGGTGTTAGCTTTTCCGATTGAAAGCCGAGGGTCCCATAGTAGGCAAAGTTCCAACAATTTTTTTGACGGGCTAACTGATTGAGGCTAGCCAGTGGAATAGTTTGCCCTTCATGAGCGGTCAAATAAGCAATTAATGCAGGAAGATATTCACTTATTTGCTTCGCTGGTTGGGATTTTTGAAAAAAGAAAGCCATGTTCTGCCTCCAAGTTTTTTTCTTTTATTGTAGCGGTTTTTAAGGGATACCACAAGAAGACCTCCTTTGTGTGTAGGCATAGCCGTGCTTACTTGTCTTACATTGTTTAAATTTATACGAAATGTTTGCTCCCCAGACTAGAAACAGGTAGAATAAACATGTTTGTGGACGATGAAAGTCTGAGTAAGTTTTTGATCGTCCCTCCATAGAAAGTGAGCGCTGAACATGACAAAAAAACCATTGATTAAACGATTTTCCCATACGGATTTAGACGGTGTGGGATCAGCTTTGTTACTTCCTGCGGTCTTAAGCAAATTTCCTGAGTTTGCAGAGGCCGAGTATCTGGGAGTGACGTATTGCGAACCAGGCAATGAAGGGACAATTGATCCCAATGTCCTCGCTTTTATTGCGGAAAATGAAGAACCGATTACCCACTTATTTATCACCGATATCTGCCCGAGTGAAGAAGTGGTGGAAAAGCTTGCGGCATATTGCAAAGAAAAAGCGATTGAATGGCGCATTTTTGATCATCATATTTCTTCTATCGCTATCAATGCGGCTTTTCCTGACAACAGCCGTGTGATTGTCCAAGACGAAACCACCGGCTTGAAACATGCTGGCACCACAGTGCTTTTCAAAGAAATCGTCGGTAAAATGCCCACTGAGTTGTTTGATGACCAACAATGGGGACAGTTAGCAAACGTTGCGGATTGCATTCGTTGTTACGATTGTTGGGATTGGCAAGCCAATCCAGCAGCTGCCTATAAAGAAGAAGCCAAGGATTTTAACAATCTGTTTTATTTCTTTAGCTTCGATAAGCGGGTTCAACTGATGGAAGCAGTGATGGCAAATGGCTTGACGTATTTAGAACAATACCAAGATATCATCACGGCGATGCAGGAAAAAGAAGCCGATTATATCAAAGGTAAACTTAAACATGCCCGTTTTGGCACTTTGGCGGGGCTTCATTTTGCCTATACTTTTGGTGAACAATACCAATCTTCCCTTGGCAATGCGATGGCGCAGTTGGTTAACCCAGCGACAGATGAAGTGGTGGACTTTAGCTTAGTTATCGTAGGTGAGGGCGTATCCTTGCGAGCGGTGAAAGATGATGTCGATTTATCGCGTATTGCCAAGCGCTACTTTAACGGTGGTGGCCATCAAAAAGCTTCAGGTGGTAGCTTCTTCAAGCAAGAGCTGTTCGTTTTTGATCAAGATACCGATACGACGATGCGCCTGTTAGAGATTGCTTCTCGTTAAGCTTAGCGAGAAGCCAAAGGAGCTTTGAAAAAAAGCACCCAACTCCAAGAGAGTCGGGTGCTTTCCTTAACGGTAATTGGTGAATTGCAATTCGATGGGTAAAGCCATTTTTCGTAATAAAGCGATGACTTCTTGAAGGTCATCCCGGCTTTTACCGGTGACGCGAATTTGATCGTCTTGAATTTGGGCTTTTACCTTTAGTTTGGCATTTTTAATGGCAGTGGTAATCTTTTTGGCGTTTTCTTTGTCGATGCCGCTGATTAATTCAGCCGTTTGCCGTGCCTTGCCACCAAGTGCATTTTCGCTGGTAGCAAAGTGAATGTTTTTCACTGGGACACCACGTTTGATGAGTTTTCCCATCAAGACATCTTTAATCTGTTCCAGTTTAAAATCATCATCCCCAACAACTGTTAATTTGTGGTCCTCCATGGTAATCTCTACGGTGGAGTTTTTAAAATCGAACCGATTGCCTAGTTCCTTGGTTGTCATTTGAATTGCGTTTTTAACCTCTTCAAAATTGATGCTAGAGACGATATCAAAGCTTGCTTCTTTTGCCATCATTGGCCTCCTCTTCTGGTTATTTGATAATTTCCAATCTGGAAACTATCGCTGGTTTTGTCTTGACTAATTTATCTTATCAAAAGAAGTGGCGGCAAACAACTGAAGCAGCATCAGGTTGGGTTTTGAAAAAAGTTGTTTTTGTTCTGTGAAAAAAGATTGATTCCGTATTCAAGGCTGGGCAGTGATGCTGCTTGAACACGTCAACTGAAAAAAGGAGCGATAATTATGAGCCGCTTAACGGCCAATGATAAAAATACGGAGATCCTAAAACGGATTGGTGTCCTTATCGTTTGTGGATTGACCTCAGCGATTTCACTAAACTATTTTCTAATTCCTGCGAAAGTCCTTTCCGCAGGGATGAACGGCGTGGCCCAGATCATCGTCGCCATCGGGTTGAACAATTTTGGTATCCAACTGAATACCGGTTTGTTTATTTTTATTTTGAATATTCCCATCTTCGTTATTGGGTTTTGGAAGTTAGGAAAAGAAGCAACTTTTTGGAGTTTTTTAAACGTGGTGACGATTTCTTTGGTGACGATGTTTTTCCCTCATGGTGAACTGACAGAAAATATTTTGATGAATGCTTTGATGGGGGGCTTATTTATTGGCATCGGAGCTGGCTTAGCATTGAAATTAGGTTTTACCACTGGGGGTATGGATATATTATCCTTGGTCCTTTCAAAGACTACCGGAAAAACGGTGGGCAATTTTATGTTTATCTTAAATGGTACGATTGTTTTATTTGCTGGGTTTATCTTTAGTTGGGAAAGCGCGTTGTATACGATTATTTCGATTTATATGATGAGTTATGTGGTGGATATTATCCATACTAGTCATCAAAAACTGACAGCGATGATTATCACTACCAAACCTGACGAAGTGGGACGTAGTATTTCTGAGCGGGTTTTTCGCGGGATGACTTTATTGCCTTCCGTTGGTGCCTACTCTGGTGTGGAAAGCAAAACCATTATGATGGTGATTACTCGTTACGAACTATATGATTTGGAACAAGCCATCCTAGAAGCGGATGAACAAGCTTTCGTCAATATCTTACCGACACAATCGATCTTGGGGCGTTTTGCGACGGAAGATGAGCAACGAACTTTCAAAGCCACAGGGGTCTTTCCTGAAATGAAACCCCGGAAACGGAAAAAGTAAGCTGCAAAAAAAGAGCCTTTTCCCTTCCTTAAGGTTCAGTAAAATCTCATTTACAAAAGACGCCAAAGAGGGTATCATTTGGAAAGAAGTATCGGTCCCTGACTAGTTGTTAGCAGGTGCCAATCAACGAGGAGGTATTGGTTCATGAGTGAAGCACGGACTGAACAAGAAATCGAAGAAATCAAAGAGCGGATCCTGACTGCCTTGGAAACGGTTATCGATCCAGAATTAGGTATCGATATCGTCAACTTGGGTTTAGTATATGAAGTAGAATTTGATGGGGAAACTGGCAATACAGTCATCAAAATGACCTTGACGACGATGGGTTGTCCCTTAGCGGATATTTTGACAGATCAAATTCATCAAGCACTTAAAGAAATTCCCGAAGTCACTACAAGCGATGTCAAATTAGTGTGGTACCCTGCATGGACGACCGACAAAATGAGTCGTTATGCTCGGATTGCCTTGGGGATTCGTTAAGAAGTGAAGCGTTCTAATTTAGTAGAGTTTTCGACACTTGTTTGCAGGTGTTGGAAACTCTATTGTTGTATTTACAGTAATCAAGTAAAAGAGTGAACAATAAAATGTATTAATAAATAAATTGTTCGGATTCGCTTGATTTTTATTCGGAAAAAAGCTATTCTACAAGCAGAATGATGGAAAGGGGCTTTTTACTGTGCTGCAGACAACATTTTTAGATTACACCTATGACAATCCCTTGATGAACGCTTCGGGGGTTCACTGTATGACCGTTTCTGAATTAGACGAATTGGCCGCTTCGCAAGCTGGGGCGTTTATCACCAAAAGTGCCACATTGGCTGAACGGGCGGGGAATCCTGAACCTCGTTATGCAGATGTTCCTTTAGGAAGTATCAATTCGATGGGCTTACCAAATCTAGGAGTGGATTATTACCTAGATTATGCGTTGGCTTATCAAGCAAAAGAACCTGCACCCTTATTTTTCTCGGTGGCAGGAACCAGTGTCGAAGAAAACTTAGCATTATTGGCAAAGATTCAGCACAGTGAGTTTACCGGGATTACCGAACTAAATCTCTCCTGTCCCAATGTACCAGGAAAGCCGCAAGTGGCCTATGATTTTCCTTTGACTGAAGAAATTTTGACAAAAGTCTTCCAATTTTTTACTAAACCATTAGGGGTGAAACTCCCACCTTATTTTGATATGGCACACTTTGACCAAATGGCAGCCATCCTTAACCAATTTCCTCTAGCTTATGTGAATTGCATCAACAGTATCGGAAACGGTCTGTATGTTGATCCTCAGACGGATACGGTGGTGATACGGCCGAAAGAAGGTTTCGGTGGTATCGGTGGCGAGTATGTGAAACCAACAGCCTTAGCGAATGTCCGGGCCTTTTATACCCGCTTAAAACCTGAAATTAAAGTAATCGGGACTGGGGGGATCCTTACTGGTCAAGATGCGTATGAACACTTGCTCTGCGGTGCGACGATGCTTCAGATCGGTACCCAACTCCAAAAAGAAGGTCCAGATATTTTCCAACGAATTTGTCAGGAATTAGAAACGATTATGGAAGCAAAAGGGTATACCACAATTGCTGATTTTCAAGGAAAATTAAAGACAGTGGATTAAGTGTTAGCTAGTTGGAGCAATTTGACCAACTAGCTTTTTTTACTCAGTTGCCCCGTAATAGATCCTTGGACCAAGTAAGAAGCACCAAGTCTCACTAGCCAACCAACTCATGAGAAGAACACCAAGAGGCAGTTGTGAGACGTTTTTTAAGAGCTGGAGTTTTCTCAGCTTTTTAATAAAAGGAGTGATATTGATGATAATCAGACAGGCAACGATTGCCGAGCTACCACAAGTGATGACGATAATCGAAGGTGCCCGACAAGTATTGAAGGAAGCGGGCTCTCCCCAATGGCAAAATGGCTATGGTCCTGATGAAGGGAGTCTATTGAACAGTATTAAACAAGGAGTGTGCTATGTTGCGGAAATTGCCGGTGACTTGGTAGCAACGGCTTGTCTCATACCAGGAGTCGATCCAGTGTATACTGCCATTCAAGAAGGACAGTGGCAAGGATCAGAGCCTTATTTGTCCATTCATCGTTTGGCAGTCGCAAAAGATTGTGGCGGGAAAGGTATCGGAAAACAGTTTTTACCAGCTTTGGTTACTATTGGAAAAGAATTAGGTTTTCAAGATTTACGCATTGATACGTATCCGAAAAATCAGCGGATGATTCGGGTCATAGAAGATGCAGGCTTTACTTATCGCGGACGGGTTTATTTTCCGATACCTGATGGCGAACGGGTCGCCTATCAAATTGTTGTTTAGTCTTTTGACACATAAGTAAGAAAAATTTTTTTCAAAAATGATGTTTTCAAAAAACGTCATATTGTTCAAGAATGTTGAAGCATTATGGTAGAATAGAAATGTATATTAAAAAAGGAGTTGTAGGTAAGGAGGGGAAAAAATGAAAAAAAGAAATAGTTTCGTTCTACGTCGAGTATTGAGCAGCTTTAGTGTGTTGGTTATCTTGTTCTCACAAGGGACTTCAGCCTTTGCAAGTGTGGGAGAAGGGACTGAAACGGGGGATGCTGAAGCTAGCATGAAGCTTGGTGAAGCACAAGAAGAAACGGGAGTTGTTGAAAAAGGCGAACCTCCACAAACTATGGAGGATCAGCAGGCTGGTGACACTGAAACGCCATCAGTTGAACCACCAGTCGCGGAAGTACCACCTGCAGTTGACAAGACAATTTTACAGAATAAAATCAGTGAACTAACTCAAGTGTTGGCCAACAGTAGTCTGTATACCTCGACTTCACTGTCTATCACCACGGCAAATCAATTGTTAGCTCGGGGCCAACAGTTATTGGCGTCTGAAGTGGTAAGTGATGAGGAGGTCGCAAACTGCGTAGCCGAAATTACGAATTTATTGGCAAAATTAGTGCTTCGGGGAGATAAAGGACCATTGCAGGCGTTGGTTGCGACTGCAGCAGGGTTAGTCGAAACGGATTATACTGCAGCAAGTTACAGTGTGTTAGCTGCCGCTTTGGTGGCGGCTCAGCAATTGTTAAATGATCCAGATGCTGTGACGGAATCCCTAACAGCTTCTTTGAACCAACTTCAAAGCGCTATCGCTGGTTTGGTGAAAACCGAGGCACCTAAACCGGAAACGCCCAAGCCTGAAAAGCCTAAACCGTAAAACCCGGAAACAGCTAAACCGGATGTTCCAGTCGTGGAAACACCGAAAGAAACGAAACCAGAAAAACCAGTTATAAAAGAACCAGAAACTGACAAACCGACTTCTAACAAGTCAGAGAAGGAGCAATCTATAAAAGAATCAGATGGCGGTCAACAAGTAGTTGATGCTGGAGTTACTGATTCTAGTCATGAGACTCAATCAGAAGAGTCAACGACAACTGTGGTTGAAACCAATACCGGTGACGATTCAACAAATGAAATCGATACGAGTTTCGCGGTTGATAGTCTAACGAGTTCTGACTTAAATGGTTTTGAGTTGCCTTTATTATCAAGTTTTGCAGATCAGCGGCAGGCGGCTTTGATTGCTCAAGGGTTGAAGACGTTAAGCCAACCCTTTGACAAAGCAGCTACCTTGTCTAATGAGCGGTCATTACCGGAAAGTTTTAGTAATCGCAGCCTTCTGCAGTATCTCTATTCTTCTGTTTTAGATGTTAATCTTGGGGAGGACTACGACGAAATGGCGCAGGTTGGTGAGAGAGTTTCTTTAGACCAATTGCAGCCTGGGGACCTTCTTTTTTGGGAAAATCAAGGGCAACCAACCAAGGTAGCCATGTATTTAGCAGAAGGCAAATACTTGATGGCGGATGAACCCCTCCAAAATCAAAATGTTGTGATTCCTTCCGTAAATAAAACAAAAACGACTTTAGAAGAAAAGGGTGCCCAGGAAGATTCGCTTCCCGGTGTTCGAATCTACACTTTACAGGGCTATAGCGAAGATGAAAATGGCAAAGTTCGCCTTGCCTCGTCTGAAGAGGGGACGCTCCCTGAAAAAATGATTGAGAGCTCTGAGCAACACGCAAATCCTAATTTTGCTCAACGTGTTCTTGCGGATCAAAACTTTACCCTAATCGGTGAAGAACTGCTTGCCAGCTACAGTGCTTCCATTGATTTTCGTAAGAATCCTGTGACGGAAAGTTTTATTGCTAGTATTGCTGAAGATGCACGGGAATTGGGGTTGCAATACGATGTTTATGCCTCGGTGATGATTGCTCAAGCCATATTGGAAACTGGTTCGGGTGGGAGTTTACTTTCCAAAGCGCCTTATTATAACCTTTTTGGGATTAAAGGGTTGTATAATGGTAATTCCGTTTCCATGAAAACAATGGAAGATGACGGAACCGGCAATCTTTATCAGATTACCGCGGCTTTTCGTAATTATCCGAATTTCCGAGCGTCTTTGACGGATTATGTCTCCTTGATTCGAGGAGGAACTGGCTACAACCAGACCTTCTATCAGGGAGTGTGGCGCTCAGAAGCCAAAAACTATCTACAGGCAACGGCCTTCTTGACCGGACGTTATGCCACCGATACTTCTTATAACAATAAATTAAACTCACTGATTGCAACTTATCACTTGACGCAATACGATGAGCCGCGGGTGGCCGACGCGGGGGTGATCATCACCCGACGCGATGCCATCCCAAATTCTTACGCTGAAAAAATGATTTTCCCGGATTATAATGGTGTGGACTATAATCACAGTGGCTCGTATCCGGTGGGTCAATGTACCTGGTATGTCTACAATCGTATCGCCCAATTAGGCGGGACCGTTGATGACTTCATGGGGAATGGTGGCGAATGGGGGCAACGAGGGGCTAGCTTAGGTTATCGCACCACTCAGATACCGACTGTTGGTTATGCGGTGAGTTTTCATCCAGGAGTAGCTAGTTCGAGTAAGCAATATGGACACGTGGCCTTTGTCGAAGCGGTCGGTCCAGAAGGTATTCTCGTTTCAGAAGGGAATGTCGTAGGTCCGACAACGGTTTCTTATCGGGTAATCCCGAATAGCATTGCTCGCACTAACCAAGTCACTTATGTAGCGCCAAAATAAAGATTTTAGTCAGAAGAGATGATCCTTCGATGGACATCTCTTTTTTTGTTTACTACTTTTTTTGAAACTAGTTGTTTTTCTGGTATTCTAAAAATAAGAATCTAGATAAACCACTTGTCAATAGCTAGGACAATTGATATGATTACCAACGAGGAAGGTGCACTATGAAAAAAAGACAACGAAAAAAACAAGCCTACAAGCAATATATTCGGGATATTTTTGAAGGATATGAAACGATGATTACCGATCCGGCAAAAGAAAAACTTGAATTTCATTATTTGAAAGAAGAAACATTGATTTACCGAGATGAAAATCAACAAATTCGCTTTTTAACACGGGACATGTAAGCCGGAGTAATTCGGCTTTTTTTATGGACTTTGATGATTTAACAGCAAATAAGGCCAAAAATAGGCTTTCTTTTACTTTTCTGCTTGACACTGTTTCTTGGAAGTGTTAAATTAGTCAACGTTGACGCGAGGAAAACACAACAGAAAACAACTTGAAAAACATTTCAAAAAAGTTGTTGACAGTTGCGGAAATCCTTGTTAAACTAACGAAGTTGCTGATTAGGAAAACGACATTTATTGAAAAAGTGATTTTCACTTCGAAAAAAACTTTTAAAAAATGTTTGACTTTTGAAAAGCGACGTGATATGATTTAAAAGTTGACGGCGAACGAGCCGCTAACAAAATTAGACCTTTGAAAACTGAACAAAAAGCAAAAACGAACCAATGTGTAGG
>NZ_MAEI01000003.1 GCF_009933255.1 Enterococcus diestrammenae
CAATAAATGACGAACAAGTTATCTTTTCAAGTACTATTGTTGGTGGTAAACCAATTTCTGACGGACCTGAAACAAGATTAATAAAATACTTTCCACTAGATTCTCTTCCATTACTGATGATTCCTCACAGAAAAATTCAAATTAGTTCTATTAGTAATTCTCAAAAAAAAGATATATATTATGTTAAGGATTCTTTGTTCCTTACAGTCTTAAGAAAAATTTTTTAGTTTTTTTCTTTTTGGTGGTAATTTGTTGGAATAATCTGTTAAATCCAAAATGTATTCCAAATTATAACCATATAGTTTCCTAAGATCTAATAAATACCTGATTGGTATTTCTCTTTCACCCCTTTCATACTTTGAATATAGTGAGTAATCACAATGAAGATAATTTGATAACTCTCTAATGGTGAGATCATAATCCTCTCTGAGAGCTCGTAATCTCGTCATAGGCATTACCTCAAGTTTTTAGTGGTATTCTTTTGAGTTGATTTTACATCAAAAAAAACTAAAAACTTTCTCCGTGGACGATAAGGCCACAATTTTTTATACAGTAAGAGCCGAAGGGGCTTATTAACTCTTAATATTTCATAGTATCCATCCTGCATATAGATCCCCACACAAATATTAGTTAACTTAAAGATTCTTAGATGGTTTTTACGCTTAATTTCATTTCTAGATAACTGCTGTTTGAGAATGTACCTTCAATTTTTCATCCTTACTAATAGCAATAACATTCTTAATATTTCTTCTAATCCTCAGTACACCACCTTTTACTCTATGCCACGTCTTTCTATTTGATATATCGTTCTTATATAGCTATTGGACTCTAGTTCATTTGGCAGCTTCACTATTTCACTATTCATCTTTCAAATTCCTATTTCTAAGTACATAGTTTATCTTTAAACTTCCTTATCATATCTCCTTAATGATGATATCTTCTCATACATTTCATCTACTACCGACCTCGTAGTGAACTTTCGCCACTAAACTACTGCCCATGCAGTAAAAAAAGCCTAATCACTTGGACAAGGCTTTTTATACTCCAGTTATTTACATTTGATAAAGTAATAAGAGAGTAATTTTGAAAACTCGTCGAATAAAAAACTATTACTTTAATAACTTATATCTTAAAAGTTATTAATCGGATATGCTTCGGCTCATGAATTACATATCATAAAGAAACATAGATAGCTTATATTAGTTTTCTTTATCAATTAGCTTCTTACGTTTGTTCAAAACTGGTACACGGATCATATTGTCTCCATTCACTTTAAGCTGATTTTTCCATTGTTTTAAACTATCAAACGCATAACTAGGATCCACCGCAATTTCACGTAGGTTTAAACCACGATGGGCACTTGTTACTGGTATATCACTCAAGGTCATTGACTGATCAAATTCTTCGTTTAAGAACATATATCGATATGGTAATTCCGTTTGGTTGCTTGCAAAAATAGGATCTGTGGTAATTTTTCTACCTTTAACGTCCTGTGCTTTAACACCACGTACGATCACAACTTCGCCTGCTTGCAGTTTTAATAGCTGTGTTGCCGTTAAAAGCGGCTGTTCAGGATTTGTGGTATTAATATTTGGATTTGATTCGTTCAAAACGTTAGTTGATTTTGTTCGTTTTGTAATTGTTTTAAATCCTAGCATTTTACTATATTTTTCAGCTGTTGCTTGAGAGAGAGTTTTGATTAGAGCATTAATTGAGCAATTTCCAATCATAGTTGACGCTTTTTCTTTTCCATATTTATCTTCAAGTTGCTCCAAATTTTGAACAATCAACATAAACTGGATATTTTGACCGAGACCAATGGACAGCTTTTCATCCATTTTGGGGATAGCCGGTATGTTAGCAAATTCATCTAAAATAAATTGAATTCGATTTGTCGTTTTTCTTCCGGCATTTAGTGCAATTTCATAATTGGCATTAAATAGTTGATTGATGAAAAAAGAGACTATTTTATTATACTCGCTTCTATTAGGCGGCGTAACAAGAAAAATGGCTTTTGGACTATCCGAATAGACAAAACTCGCTTCAACAAAACATTGGTCTGGTTTCTCTAGAATCTTGCATTGTATGCCATCGACGATTTTTTGGTGTGTAAACTTATCCTTTAATTTACGAATCCCATTCATTTTATAGGTTTTATGGCAATCAAAAGTTACCGTAACACCTCGCACGTCTGAGTGTACATTTTCATTATCCGGAAATGTGACTGTCATTTGAAAATGATTGGGCATTTTCGGTTGTATGACATAGTTCAGATAACCTTCACCGTCAACTAATGCAGAATCGTTTTTTACAAGAACTTCCTCTGTAACTTTCATACCCATACTTTTTATTGCAGTTAAGCTGACTTTTACAGGTTGGTGTTTATATGGATTCTCCACAAGATTGCTTGTACTTTTAGAAAATCGAATAGAAGCCCTTCGAGGATTTCCTACCGAACCCAAATCAATGGAGTTTTTTGAAGTCAATTTGGCGATATCGTCTTGAAGATACAGCTGAAGTTCTGCCAACATACTTGAATAAACATTTCCCTTAGTTTCTTCAGATGCAAAATCTGATGATCGAAAATTAATATCTGCCATTTCCCGAAACTTAGAAAATAATTCCCGATTTGATTTACGCAAGTTGTCGAAGTATAGTGTCAACTTCGATTTTTTAATGACCTCCTGACCTTGTTCAGGTTCGTCAATAATCTGGCCATCCGTGTCAACCATAACTTCTTCTGATCCGAGTTCTGTTAAGAAGGTGGTGATATTTCTGATTGTAATGGTATCCCAGGCATCTTTTTCAGTTCCTTAAACTGTTTCATGCGCTCGATCAATTAGAGCCATAGCAATTGCATTAAATAGGCTAATTGACGAATTAATCCAATAATCTTCGTTCCCACTACTACGTCCTTCTTTTCGATAGATGGATTCAGCTACAGCGTTGACTTCTGTTTGAGTTTTTTCGTAATAGCCTTTCTTTGCATAGTCTACCGCTTGTGCCAATGGATTATAGCTCATGCTCCAATCCATATTTTGAAAACTTAATACATCGACGTCAAAGCCTCTTTTTCTCAACGTTTTATATGAAGATTGATACAATTCACCTTTTGGGTCAGAGATGATCATCGATGAAGGAACTTTCGATCGACTAATAATATCAATTGTTGGATTCACAAAGGTTTCACCTTTCCCTGATCTAGTCATACCAACAATTAAGGTATTAACCGTATCATCTTCAATAAGGTAATACCCTGAGGATTTATTAGCTATACCCAACACTTTCTCTGATGCTAATAAAAGTTTTCCAAATTTTGGACTTCGCCATTTCATTTTTGACTGTAATGCCCAACCTTGTAATGTATTGTTTGAAATATGTGCAACTGGAATACCCGGAAAACCATCATAAGTTTTCGCCTTATCAGGGATTTTCTTATATTGTTGTATCAGTTGTTTCTCATCAATAAATCGATCATCACCTGATTCATTTGCGTTGTAGTCACGATATTGTTCGAAGTTAATCCAAGCTGATTTCCACCCAATTACACTAAATAAGATAAATAGAGGAACAGCTAGAATTGGTGCCAAATGAAAGACGTTAAAATTGAAGAGATTTCTAGCTAATAGCACGCTCCAATCAAACACTGGTAGTTGAGGAGTAGTACTGGCCTCTGATAATAAATCATTTAACCTTAACGAATAAACCAGTTTGTAAATATACCCAAACAATTCTCTTACTATCGTGACCAGATAGCTCGATAACATCGCAGATAGTGCCATACCAATAGCTCCCATTACTGCTATGCTTTTAACAGATTTAAATCTAAAAAACGGTTTGGATTCTTTTTCAAATCTTTTTCTCTGCCGATTAACAAAAGGCAAAGCATACACTAGTTTGAAAAGTGCATTACCAATGGTTAGTAGAGATAGAGAAGGGATAAATAATAAGATTCGTTTACACCAATAAACGATTATCCTTATTGATTTATACTCATATAATTTTCTTATTAACGGTTTTAAGGATTTAAACAATACGATTCCACTCCTATCTGTTGCTGTTCTCTCAACTGCTTAATAAATTTTTGGAGTCTTGGCAAAGTTAAGCCGTATCGAAGCCAGATCGCAAAAGCAAGCCAAATTTCAGCAGCGCAATAACGTTCGGTATAATTAACAACTTCCTGGTATACATCAAAAGAAAAATAGGCTTTTGAATGATCTATCTGTTGCATCCAATCCCTTATTTTTGCTGATTCTGTTAATAGTTCATCTTCTCTTGAATTCATTTTTTGTGTTCCTCCTTTTCTTTTCTAACAGTTCACAACAATAGTTTAGTTTGGAAACAAAAAAAACATCATTTAGGGACAACAAAAAAGTTACATACAATCATACGTAATTGCGTATGATTGTATGTAACTTTTTATTCGATAAATATTTAGAACGGAAATTCTTCGTCTAATTCATTTGGAAAACTATAATCCTCTTCTAAGTTATCATCAATCAGGGGTTCCTTTTCATGTTTCTTTTTACGTGATTCTGAGTCTTCTTTTGTTTCCAGTAACGCAATACCTCCCTGTTTATCTGGTAGAAGGAAACGATACCCTTTTTGTTCGCCATCTTCTGAAACATAAGGTCGATCGATGATTTGACCTTTGACAAGGATTAGTGATCCCACTGATAAAGCTTTTGAAAGAAATTCTGCCTGTTTACCATAGGAGACAACAGTATGGTAAGTTGATAGCATGCTGCCGTCATCTTGCTTGTAAGTTGAACTACAAGCAAACCCAAATGTTAATGTGGCCGTACCTTTTGCCGTTTGTGTTAGCCCTTTACTAGAAATAAATGTGACTCTACCATCTGCAATATAAGTTTGCATCTACTCTACCTCTTTTCCATCAGTTGTAACCACTTTGCCAACACCTGTAAAGTATTGGCTTGGCTCGATTGGTGTTCCCCCGGTAACAATCGGAAAGGTGATTGGTTCTCCTGCAGCTGCGCCTTCTGCTTGTTCCTTCAACTTCTTAGTTTTCTTGTCAAAGTCTTTAACATCATTGCTAAGCTTTTCAACTTGTTCCCTGGCTTCTTTTAGCTTTTCATTATTTTCATCAGTTGCGACAGTCAGAGTCAAATTTTTTCTTTGTAGTTCATTTTTTGTTTCAACAAGTTTATTGATCTGAGTCGATTGAGTTACTGTTAATTTGTCAATTTTCTTATTTTGATTCAAAAGTGTCCATGTAATTCCAGTTATCAAAAGAAGAAATAACGCTGCTAGTAGTGGCCATTTGATAACTTTTTTGGTATTGCTGATGGGCTTCGTACTAGGTTCACCAGTTAATGTCGCCGCATCAACCATCAACTGGCTAGTGCTTTTTTTTCAGTTTGGATATTCTCCCAACGAGCTAAGAACTGTTCTTTTTCATCTAGTGATTTTTTCTGTTCTTCATGTAATCGTTGTTGCATTTGTGCTTGTTGATTGCTTAACTCTTCTTTCTCATTTAACAAAAAATCGACTTGCGTTCTAAGTTCTTCCATATACTTAACCACTTTTAAATCTTGTTGACGTCGCATTTCTTCCTCTTTTTGAACAAGATTTACTCGTTTTGCATAATCATGTTCTCGCAAAAATTTCAATTCTTGCGTATCAAGAATAGTTTTACTTTGTTCGAACAACTTGTTTCCAACTTCGAGAGCTAATTTAGAAAAGTGGTTATCTAGTTCAACTTGTTTTTGCTGTTTCAATTGCGTTACACGCTGCATTTGCTCATCAAGCAATTCCTGCAATTTTCCTGTTTGATCATAATAGGCTGCTTGATAATTTGATTGAGCTTGTTTCAAATATTTGGACTTAATCATTATTTCATTTTTTTCAATATTCTGTTCAAAGTCTTTTTGAATTTTACGTAAAGCATCTTCATACCGTTGTTTTTCCAGGGCGATTGCTTCCTCTTTTTCTGCTTCAAAATGTCTTTTAACAGATAGCCATTCAGTTTCTCTCTGACTTGCAGTCTCAGTTAAAATAGTGTCTTTAAGAGTATCTCGTTTATCTTGTTTTTCTACTTCAGACTGTACTTTTCTTAATAATTCTTTCTCGTAGTCATATAGTTTATGAGTAATCGCTTGGTGGATCAATACATTATTTGTAGTTTCTTGGTTGGTAATTTGAGAATTTAGTTCTTCTTTTAGTTGATTCAACTTCCAAGGAACATACTCAGTCTCGTATGGTTCATAATATTGTTTTTCAAAAGTTATCCGCTCAAATTTTGGAAAAGAAACTAAATATTTTCCTTCCACACTTGCAGGTAGTGGGGCAACTTTCGGATCAACAACATATTCATCTGTAACAGTTTGTCTTTTAGATAATGGTTCTTCGAAGATTGATACATTGTCATTGTCTTCATTGTAATCTGAGCTATCAAAGTAAGAAGTATCAACGCTATCACTCACTATTTCAGAATCATTCAACAGGTTATCTAAAATTGAATTCGAAGTAGGAATCGAGGTTTGATTAGATTGTTTATCTAAAACAAATTCATCACTAACGCTCAGTGTTTCTTTTTTGATAACAACAGGTGGAACGACAGATTCATCTTGTACTTCTGTTTTTACTTGATTTTCCTTACTAAAAGCTGGAATAACCACCTCAAAATTCCCATTTTCTACTTCAAATTGACTAGGAAATACAGGTAAAACCTCTTCAGTTGCCTTAACACTGTTTAAATAACTCGGATAGATAGCATCCATGAAATAAGTTCTTTTTTGATCGTAAGAATACCCACTAAAGGACTTATTACCTAAAATTGACTCAACAAGTGGCTTAAGTAAGTTTTGGTAATTCCCATCAATAATAAATGGTTCCGAAAAAACTTCACCGTCTGTTGTCGGTTCTTCTTCGTCTTCTCTGTGTGCCACAACAACCTTTTTGATTATAATCTGATTGATTTTTCCTGTATTTACAAAAGTTTCTTTAAAGCGTAAGAACATTGCCTCGGCTTGGGCAAAAGTGATATATGGGAGACTTTCACTTAATTGTGCCCAATCTTTTGTCACTTCATCCTGATCGATTTTTTCAATAATCGCCTGGACTTCAGCATTACTAGGTGAAAACTCTTTATCCCATTCAATCTTCAAAAAATTCTCATCATGAATGGGACAAAGCTTTTTCTTCTTAAAAAAGCGTCCGAACTTCATAGAATCCTTCCTTTCTAGCTTAATCTTATAACCTTATTTAAATCCGCCATTTTGGACAAAGGACACAGCAAATGTGATAATCATTGTCCCACCATATACAGCAACAATCGCAATTAAAATATCAACCCATTTCTTTTTAATCGCTTGTTTCAGCTCACGGCCACCAAAAGAATAAGCAAGCCCAGTAACGACAACGACTAATGCAAAAATGGCAGTAGCAATAAGCTGCACTTTTTGAACGCCATTATTCGCCAAGGTGTTGGTCGATTGAAAAGGATCACCGGCTGCAAGAAAGGTTGGTAAATTACTAAAAACTGATTTCAACATATAAAACACTCCATTTCGTTTGTTTTCTTACACGCATATCTTAGCCCGAAAAAAATTTTTTTATTTTTTCGGGACATCAAAATTATTAGCGTAGACTGACATCAAAAACTAATTCCCTTCGATCAACTAGCTCATCAACCATATTAGGGGCTTTCCCCGACACAGAAATTTCAAACAACCAGGTTTTCCCTTCATATTTAGGAAGTTGTATCAGTTGTTCAGCAATGGGTGCCAATACCTTCCGATTAATTAGCCGAGCAAGTGGTCTGGCACCATTATTGGCATCCGTCCCATTATCTGCTAAATAATCTAAAACTTCCTCAGAGTACAGAATACTTGCTTGTTGGCGTTTCATTCGAATATTAAGTAATTCTAGGTTTTTCTCTGCAATCTCTTTAATGACATCTCTACCTAGCATTTTGAAAATAATCTTATATTCAATCCGATTAATAAATTCTGGCCGGAATTCTGATTGCAATTCAATTTCCATACCTGCCATAAATTGTTGAAACTCACGTTCGCTGAGATTTTCTAAATCACCTTTTAACTCGGCATTTGTTTTAATTTTTTCGGCACCAATATTGGTTGTCATAATTACCAGTGTATTTTTGAAATTTATCAGTCGGCCCATTCCATCAGTCAATCGCCCGTCATCCAAGATTTGTAATAATAAATCATGTACTTCTTGATCAGCTTTTTCTAGTTCATCAAAAAGCACAATGGAGTAAGGATGGTGTTTTACTTCTTCGGTCAAAGTACCCTTTTCTGTTTGTGTTCCAAGCAGCTTAATACTTGATCCTGGTTGTGAATACTCCGACATGTCAAAACGAATCATTGCTCGTTCGTCATCAAAAAGTACCTCTGCTAAAGCTTTCGCTAGTTCAGTTTTCCCAACACCTGTCGTTCCCAAAAATAAAAATGTGGCTAATGGTTTATTTTCATCTTGAAGTCCAGCTTTCGATATAGTGACAGCATCTGATACAGATTCAACTGCAAAATTTTGCCCTTTTACACGCTTTGTAAGCCGTTCTTCAACATCAGTGAGTCGGGTAACTTCATCCTTTAAAATCGTTGTCACAGGGATACCCATGCGTCGCTTAATCACTGTTGCAATATCTTTTTCAGTCACGTGTGATTCTGTGCCATTTGCCGAAACAATCGTAGCTGCTTCATCCAACAGATCAAATGCTTTATCTGGTAAAAAGCGATCCGTAATATATCGAATGGATAATTTAACAGCTTGTTCAATGGCGTCTTTATCAATTATTACCTGGTGAAATTTTTCAAAGGTAGGCTTTGCACCATCGAGAATGGCGATTGCTTCTGTTTTATCTGGTTCATTAACTTGAATTTTTTGGAATCGTCTTTCTAAAGCTCGATCACGCTCAATCGATAAATGGTACTCATCTAAAGTAGTGGATCCAATAATTTGTATTTCACCACGAGCTAAGGCAGGTTTAAGTACATTTCCTGCATCTAGAACATCACCATTTCCACCTGCCCCCATAATCGTGTGAATTTCATCAATAAAAAGAAGGTTTTGTCCTTTCGTCTGCATCATTTCCTCGATTATTTTCTTGAACTTAAAGATAAAGCCGCCATCTTGATCATTCATTAGACTCGATAGTTCCAACGATCTGATGACTAACCCTTGAAGGCCCTCTGGTACATTTCCCTTCAAAATATTAAAGGCTAACCCTTCAACAATTGCTGTTTTCCCAACGCCGGCTTCACCAATAAGCAACGGACTATTTTTTGTCTTCCTCATTAACGAAACACCAACATCTTCAATCTCTTGATCTCTTCCAAAAACCTGATAGTCTTCCGGCTTATGGGAGACTTTTTCGGTTAGATTTTCTGTATATTGATCTAGAAACGGTGTGTCTGATTCCTGGACAATAACAATATCTGTTTCATCTAATTCAGAAAGAAACATAGCTTAGCCTTCTTCCTCTTCTGTTTGATTTTCACCATCATAAAATGGACTTCTCCATTCACTTTGGGATTGAAAATTTCCATTTTTATCGCCTTCTTTAAATTGATTAAATTGGCTTTCAATAGATTCAGGTGTTTTTGTTGATTCATCTTTATCTTCAGCTGACAGTGGCTTAGATTCTTCTGTTACACCCTGTTTAATATTCATTACCGGACGTTTACGTTCCAACTTATTTTTTTTCGGTTGTTCAGCTGTACTCTCCTCTACCTTTTCCGGTTCTACAGACATTTTTTCTAAGTCATCCATGGATACCGTATCCAATTCAGTATGGATTTTTGGTAATTCAATAGGTGTTACAAGGTTTTCGTTTGGCACCTGATATAATTCTTTTAATTCTTCAGCTGAAACTTCAGGAAGCTCGTAGTCTTCTGTTAATAACGCATCATCCTCGACTGGTTCGACAATTGCAGTCTTAGGTACAAAAGGTTTCGCCCACTCTTTAGTAGATTCTGTCAAATCAACGTCTTCTAATGATGGCAAATCAACGGAAAATGGTTTAACTAATTGTTTAGTCTCTTTAGCCTCGGTTGTTGCTGAGATTTCAAGTTTAACCATTTCACCAATGCTAATATGAGATATGTCATTCACTTCCATTGGAAAGACAAACGTGGTTTCGGAACTTTGAATGGTGACAACAAGCATACTTTCTCCCCACTCCCCAACTTTAACTAGTTCTGCTTTTTTAACTCGTCCTGCAATTTTCATTTTCTATTCTCCTGTTCTTTCCGTTTTTAATGTTTTATTTTTTAATTTTGCTTCATTTACGAATTTTTCAATTTTTTCTTTAATCGCATCGATAAAAACCTCTTGTGACAATTCTCCAGTCCCTATTTTAGATAGAAAATACTCCCAACTAGCAGTTGTTTCTGGATTGACAAACTCATTATCAGCTAAATATTCAACCAATAGGAAAGCTCGATCTGTTGGAAATAGTTCATCTGTTTTCTTATTTTTTGTTACGTATCCACGACGTTGGATATTTTCAATGATCGAAGCTCGTGTTGCCGGTGTGCCCAGCCCATACTTTGGGAAAACTTTTCCCATCAATACTGATTCTGTCAGACGTTTAGGCGCTTTAGTTTTATCTTCTTTTATGCTGGTGTTAACGTTCAGAATCTGGTTCTCAACATACTTGGGTAAAGCTTGATCCATCTTATCTTCAGTTAATTCAAATTTTTTAAAACCTAACTCTACTACTTCAATGCCATTTGTTGTGTATTCCACTTGATTATCGACAACAGTAACAACCGTCGAATTGTACGTATAGTTTCCCTCAAACATCAATAATGTCCGCTTCGTTACAGCCTCATATACTCGTCTTTCAACTGATGATAAATCCTTTACTAAATCAGGAATTACTTCAGTAGGAACAATTGCAAAGTGTTCCTTTACTTTTTTGTCATTTACATATTCTTTTCGCGGCTCCGGGTGAACAACATCAATCGTTATACCAAGTACATTCTGATAATCTTGCACATGTTTTTTTAAGTATTCAAACTCATAGTGAGTAATATAGGGCAAATCGGTTCGGGGATACGTTAGATATTTCTTTTCATAAAGGCCCTGTACAATTTTTAGTGTAGTAGCAGAATCCTGTTTCCATTTTTTTGAGCAGAATGCCTGTAAAGAAGTTAAATCAAAAAGTTTTGGCGGGTTTTTCTCAACCAACTTTGTAGCAACGGTTACAACCTGGGCCTCATTCGTTTGTCGATCCAACACTGCTTGTGCCTCATCTCTATCGAAATATTTTGTTTCATTAACAAATTTTATTTCGTGGTCATTATCAAAAAGCTCAAGTTTCCAATATGGTTGAGATTGAAAATCCTTGATTGCTTGATCATTGGCACAAATTAGTCCCACTGTAGGTGTTTGAACCCTTCCAACGCTCATTGCATTTCCTTTTTTCCTATCTAATCGATGTTGACTCTGTAAATCCAACGTAACTAAGGGTGAAAGATTAAATCCGACAAACCAATCACTTTGAGATCGTGCTTCTGCCTCATGATAAAAATTTTTAGTTTCGTAAGCTTCTTTCAATTCACCAAAGGATTTCCGAATCCCCTCTGTTGTTAATGAATTGATCCAAAGTCTTTTTTTAGCTTTATTCAACGAACCAGGAACTTTAGATAAAATCGTATAAGCAATTCGTTCACCCTCACGATCAGCATCAGTTCCAATTATGATTTCATCGGCTTTTTTTGCTTCATTTTTGATAGCGTTAAATCGTCGTGATATATCTGCATCACCTTTTTTCAGACGCAGCTTTAAATCAACATTTGTTATGGGCAAATTCTCCATTTTCCAATCAATTTTTGGATAATCATATTCTAGTAAGTGCCCTCTTGCAGCGACAATATGGATTTCTCCGTCAAGATAGGGACTTTCCTTAATTACCAGTGTTCCGTGGTGATTTTCAGAATTACCAAGCGCTTTGGCATATTCCCTAGCCTGATCTGGTTTTTCCGCTAAAACCATAGTTATCATTTCTGAATCATCCTCTCTTTGTTTCTACGGATGTATAATCCCATAAGCTAGTAACTTTTCAGATTTCGGGACAAAGATATTAATAAATTCAAAAGAAAAAGAGCTGCTAATCAGCAGCCCCCTTTTTCTTTTGGTTAATGGTCTTATTGTTTTCAATCTGTTCGAATCTGTGTTTTTGTACTCACCAAATTTTTTCTTTGTTTGTCTTCATAATACTTCGTGACAACTTTTGTTTGAGCGTTGTTCTTACCGCCGCGGTAAATTTCAACCTTGTAATACTTCGCTGGTGCTCCCTTCGTTAGCTGATCTGTGATTAATGTGGCTATACCCGACACTACTATGTTACTAAGTGGTGCAGTAGCTAAGAACACCAATACCTTAGCAATAGTATTAGCCCATGCCATCGGTCCTGTATCAGTCTGACCAGTATATGAGGAAACTAATTTTCATGATGTCGTTTTAGCAGCAGCAAATGTAGAAATTGCTGAATCAGCGTTAAGTCCTCCAATTTCTTGCCGATTAACAGGTACACTTGTTTCAGTTCCATCCGCAAATACTGCTTTTACCTCAGTGCTACTAATTGTTATCTTGGTACGAAGATTTGGATCATTTTCCATCAGATAAAAAGTATAATCATCTTCTGATTGCTCTGTGGTAGTCGAAGCTGTTACGGCTGCAAACGTAACGGTTGGTACTTGCAACAACATAAATCCTGATAAAAATGCAGTCATCCCTAAAGTAACAATTTTCCCCTTCTTCACAATTGATTCCTCCAAACTTCAATCTTCAAAATTCTTTTCAAGAAGCATAGAACAAGTATTAGTACTATCTCACTTAGAGTCAGTACTAAATAGAATAGTGACGGACATTTTACATAGTCATTCCACATTAAAATTACAGATAATATGAAAATGACAGTAGGGACAGTCAATATGATAATGGTTGGCCAACCAATATATCCAGTCTTTCTTGGTTTCTTACTCATAAAAGGAATTATTTCCCAGTTATGCGAGTTATAGTGGGAAAATCTTTCAAGTACTATAAGGACAGCAGCAATTTTAAAGAAAATAAAACCAACTAATTGGAAAAACCAGTCGCCTCTAAATTCTGCATTAGTAACATAGAATAGGATGAACAGAGATTCAGGAAACAGAACCGGTAACAATAAAAGTGTATTTACCTTGAATAATTTACTCATATAATCCCTCGTTTCGTTGTACTAGTCCGTGTCATTTATAGCGAGATTATAAATCATTACAAGTCGTTTTGCAAACGCTTACACAGGTTACTCATTCGTAACTTTCCAATCAAATTCATCTTATTTTTTCATAAAATCTCATTCATGAATATTTGTAATAAAACTACCCAGCTATATCACCTAAAATCAAAAAAATTTTTATAGAAATTGAAAAGTAAAAAGTCTCCTCGCTTTTTGGTTTTTACGATAGTCCTGACTCTTTCTCATTTCAGTAATCACTCCTGTACATCAACTATTTAATAAGAAAATGATGGTAATTTCATATTTTTTTAGTAAGAAATTATTTCTATCTATTGTTTTTAGTCCTTTAATCAAGACCTTAAAAACACAAAAGTTATTCGGCTTAATTTTTCCACCAACCTTTTAACTTATCTAGATAATCCTTTTGACGGTCTTTTCTTATCATTATTCAACGATCTATTGATATTACGATTGTGCTTATATGGTTTAGTTTGTGCTTCAATATCTTTGATCAACTCTTTTGAAACCTTTTGAATCCTTGTCATTGATTGGCTTAGTTCCTTATCAGAAAGCCCTTGAAACCCTTTCGTAATTTTTTGCGTATCTTTTGTTGTACCTAGTGAAAAATGCTTTAAGATGATTAGACTTGCCACTTCTGATTCAGTTTGACGCAATGATTCAGGACGTGTGCTAGCTAGCGAAGAACTGTTAATAGTCGCCTCGCATAATCTATTGATCGATGCTTCAACATTTTCAGAATTCGTATTTTTCGGATTTAAAAAGATTTTTCGATTCGAAAAATCAATGTGCGAAGCTTGATCTATTTGATCACTTTCTGCAAGATTAATAGTAAATCCAATCTTTTTGGCAAAATTACTTAGTCCCTTGGTAAAGTCAGCGTAATGTGCCTCATTCGTTTCAAAGCGAAAATTCTTAGATGGCAGCACCAAATTTTTTGCCTCTTCTTTGAGGTTAGTTTGAGATATTTCAAATACTTTATAGGTGGTGAATTTTAACTTACCATTTGAATTCTTCAATTGCATTGAACACTTTTCAATCTTTCCAGAAGAAAGAAGTTTTAAGTCAGCCTTCGTTGCTTGTTTAAAAGGTTTGTACTTCAACTGCTTCTTATCGTTATATGTTAGTTGTCCATGTTCATCGACTACTGGTATAACATCCTCAGTTATTGGCCGTAAAAGCGTAATTTGTGAATGCTCCCCTGCCTTCACTGATAAGTTTGAAGTAGTTATCGTTTGTTCCTTTCCGGTCTTTTTATTAATAAAAGTTTTTGACGCTTGATGAACGTCTTCTGGAGCTAATTGTAACTGGCTTCCAATTTTTTGCCATTGTTTAAATGTAGCAACCGCCTCTGCACCTGCCCATTGTTCCTGGATTAGGGCAACATTTCTAGGGGACAGATGAGGAAGTGTACTCATTAAGCTTACGTAATTTGTAAAACTTTCTGGATTACTGATAGTCCTTCGAATAATCTTTATCGCTTGATCGTTTAATTGTTCAGCAGAAGCTTTAGTGTAGTCATACTTTTCAGGGACATTATCTAAGGATTTATCTATTTCTAGCATAAATTCGTCAACTTCATTTTGAGTGCCTAGCTCATTAACTAATTCTCCTCTTTGGATCCATTTTGAAAGCTTTTGAATCTCATCATCAATATCAAATTCTGTTGACCAATCTTGTCCATATGCTAGAAAACCAATAGATTGGTTATCTTTTAATACTTCTATCAGCCAAGGTGATTGCTCATTTTCAGCAAGACTATCGACAATTTTATCACTATGAACTTGTAATGATAAAGCGTAGTTCTCGCCAATTTCAACTTGGTTTTCATAAAGGACGTTACCTGGTGTATCATTAACTATTTCCAGGTTAGACTCTTGTGACAAATTATCTACAATGTTTGGTAATTTTTCGTTTAAATCCCTAACAAACTGATACTTGGAAAATCTATTTTCTAGATCTTCATAGTCAAAATCGTTGCCTCCACTAGTAAAAGCTTTCTCAAATATACTTCTTTGAACATCTCCACCAAGGTACCAATCATCAATGAACTCGCTTTTAGAATGAAATTCTCCCCCTGATCTACGGTTTTTATAAAACTCCCCTTTCCCATCAATTTGACTTACCCAATCTAATTGAACTCTTTGCCGATCAACACTAGTGATCTTCGCAACTTCATTAATCTGATGGTCATCTATTTCGATTTTTCGAAAGATTATTTGATCCACTTTAAGCGTATCCGTAGTTAGCCTCATTTTCTTCTCTGAAATATCAATGTTATCAAAAGCTTCCTTCGCTTGTTTAGCTGTTTCTCCATATCCGATATAAGTCAAATTATAGTTCTCAATCTCTTTTTCAAGTAAAGAAGACTGATAACCAATAGCTCCATATTGTCTACCGTTTGGATTAATAAAACTGGAATCCACGAACAAAACAGGATTATCATCATTATTTGGATGTGTACCAACGCTTACAGGTCGAAGATCAAGAGCATACCAATATTTATTGGAATTTCCAGTAGTATTTTTTTCTACTTGATTATCATTGTGTCCATCGACAACAGATACAATTGATTCATTAGAATAATCAGGACTATCGTTGGTAGTGATATCACTTTCTAGAATACGTTTATTTCCGTTTTCATCTTCAAATGTCACACTCATTACAACTGATTCATCTCGCTCAATAAACATGTCTAAGTCCATTAGATTTTCAAAAATCTTTTCTGAATTATTGGAAACAAAATATGGAATTCCCATTTTTTCGTCTGCATCAAAAATTACAATAGAATCTTCTGGAGCATTCATAATTTCACTATCAAGTTTGAGTGAAGGATCCTTGATTTGAACATCCTGAAATGCCTTTAAATAATCCTGTTTAGTTAATAGACTATAGTTAAATCCACCCAGGGACTCTGATAATGTAGCAGTCTCCAAAGTACCATCATTGTTCTTATATTCCACCAATGCGTTTGATACTTTAGTATAAAGCTTTTCGCCTTTAGAATGCTGCGCCTCTTTATCTTCACCAGTAATGCTAGTAATATTTTCGATAAAACTATCAATTTTACTTAATTTTGTCACTCCTGCCTCTCTACTTGCTTTTAGAAAGGCAGTGGCTATTCCACCAGGATCATCAGTTGTAATGCCAGTCAAATCGACTTTAATATCTTTATAAAATATTAGCTGTCCAACAGTTTGGGTATCAGTAATTGGTATCTGCAAGAAATTGTTTAAGCATATCGCTTGTCTTTCTTGTTCTTTTAGAAGAACTGATTCTCGCTCAATTTCTGTCCAAGATTCTAAAAAGATATCTACGCTGTCAGTTAGATTACTATTTAACATTAATAATCTTGGATCCTCTCCTTGATTATGTGTATACATCGCAATAACAGAATTTTTTATGGGAATATTAGATAATCTTTTATTATTTGTTCTTACGGAAATATTTGTTACCCAAGATAAGCCCCCATCTTCAAGCATTCGGAAACCTTCCATAATCCCTTCGTCTGATTGCATTATCGCTTTATCCATTTTTAGATTTTCTTTATAGCCCTCTGTGAATGGGTAGATTACATGATCGGTATTTATATTTTTCAAAAATTCATTCATCAACGAAATTTTTTGAACAGTTCCTCCCGAATTTAAAAGGAGTAGGCGATCTAAATCAATCGATTTTCTCAGTAAATCATTATACAAGTCGATTTGAGGCGAAACCGATCCATTATCTTTGTACCTGAGTCCTACTAAATGGCCGAATTGCTCAGGACGTACATTCACTGTATTGATAGTAAGTGTACCTAATCCCATAGTTCCAACTATGCTCCAGTTCCTATTTGCAAAGAGATTATCAAATTGGGCTGCGCTTTCATATAATTTTGGTAATCTTGATTTGAACTTTGAGTCTTCGTTTGATATTTCATGAAATTTTTCTATATACGTGTTACTATTAGTGTACTGTTGAGAGAGAATTAAAGCGGAGGAAGCTCCGAGGTTTGTCGGCACTTTCCATCCAATAATGTTATTGGTAAAAAGGTTTAGCTTGTCGAACTCAGCCTGTTGGCCGTCCAGACCCTGACGGTCTTTTTTTTGTTCGTTTTTTACATAATTTTCACTGCCGGGTTCAAAATCTTCCCCTAAATAATAAGTCCCTCTGCCATTCTCATCCGTACCAAAAGCCCAATAATCATATGGATTATTAACCTCGTCTGACAAATCATTCCAGGTTGCTTCAATTAATAAATTGGGAATAGCTTTTGATTCAGCTAATTCTTTTACTTTAAAGAAAGCTTCTTGTAATTCTTCATAGGAAGTATAGTTCCGAATACCGTCGCCAAGAATCTTTTCTACTTCACTAGCAATAGGTAGCTTATTTGCCTCTGGTACTTCCCACTTTTTTATTGATTCATCTGACAGGTCAACATTTACTTCAGAAAGCTTTAATGTATACACGTCATCCTGTTTAATAGCTTTAAAAAGAGAATCAATATCAATATCAGCCAAAGTGCTTGCTACATTACTATATCCATGAGAATCAAGTACTTCTTTCAGAGAAATAAGGTCAGCCCCACCACCATCAAAAAAGTTATTTTTATTTATTGTATCCAACATTTCTTGAGTCATAGGATCATCAACTGGGTAATCATAGTAACTTTCAATTATCGTTTCTGGAGCAGCTGGAAATGTAGGTTCTCCTGTTTCTTCATCTATTTCGTAAACAACATCGCCAATTTCTTCATGAACTAAATCCACTAATGTACGTAGTGAAATCTTATCTTGTATTGGGCTTTCTAAGTTTTCTTGTTGAGTGATTAGATATTGATTCCAATCAACTTTAGGTTCATTGTTTGGATTAGGAGGTAAGTCAGACCGAATAGGAATATTTTTGATATCGGCAAACTTATTAATAAAGTCTTTCCCACTCTTATCGTTGTCAACAGCAAAGACAATTTCAATTCCTTGTTTTTCAAATACGCTCATAGGATCTTCGTACTTTTCTAAGACCTTATCCATCTGTTGTACAAATGTTTCTTCTTTCACTTGTTCCAAAGGCGTTCCAGGGAAAAATGTATCATGAAAATATTGACTGACAACAGCCTCTTTTAACCCTTCCATTGAGATTAGTTTGGAATCTGATAAACCATCTTGATGCAACTGGTAGTAGCTCATTAGATCAGTTGCAGATTCAAAAAAGATCAGTTTCTTAGGCTCACCAATAGTGACACTTGGGCCAAAATTACCATCGCTATTTCGAATGATTTCTTTCAATCTCCCATGTTTTGGGTATTTCTCATTGTTTTCAGTAATCCCTTGTAAGCTTGCACCCACAAGTTGTTTTTCTTGATTGAAGTATTTGAAAACGACTACCGTCTCACTTGGACTGTCTTTGAAATAACGAGTAGCTTCCGCAATCATTCCTTGTTGTCCAAAGAAGGCGATAGTATTTTCATTTAAGCCTCTAATATCATTTAAATAAGATTCTGCTTTATTCATTGATTTATGATCTTTCAACAGATAATCGAAGGGTTCCTTCACAGTATTTAGACTTGATGGGTCTACTTCTTGTAAATTTGGATCATTTAAAAAAGATACAGCGTCTTTAAACTTCAGTTCCTTGATCTGACTAACAAGAGAAATGACATCACCTTGCATATCCTTTGAAAACCACTTAAACGTATTAGTATTTGGGAAAATAGTAAGGCTATCATGTTCAACCCATTTATATGTCCTACCCGTCTTTACTAAATCCATTCCAAGTGCATTTGCGACATCTAAAATATTACGGTTTTTAGCGTATGCCAACTTATCTTCAAATGGTTTATCCTTTTTTCGAGTTGCTACCTTATCGGCTTCAACATCAGCTGCAACTACTGTTTGTTCATTAGTTTTACCATTCTTAACTTGGTCGTCAATTTTTTCAGCTTGTTTCATGATTTGTGGCGACTCGACACTGATTGTATTAAACTTTAGAATATTTTCTTTGTAAATTGGGAAATGCAAATCAAAGTACTCATTTAGTTCTACTCTCATCTGTTGGTTAAAACATTTATACTGTTCTGCATCTATATAAACATCAGAATTTTTGATAAAACTTGTTTGTAATCCGGCATTAGAAGAGTAGATTTCAAATGCTCTTGCAAAAACTTCGGTTGGAGTGCCATAATAATCAGCTTTCATTTTTATTGGTGATTTCTTTGATAACCGTTCGATATTCTCTCGGTATTGACGGATTAACGATTTAAAGTCAGGCTGCATGCTGAGACTACCATTACTAAAATCCAAAAAATGCCCATATTCGTGAATAAAGGATTGAATACCCACTCCACCTGGGGCATATTCAGCTCCCTTTGAAGTGTCTCCCCCATTTCGAAAGTCAACTGCAATCGTATTTGTTGCAGGGTGGAACAAACCAAGAGCATGGTAATTACCGAGTTTTCTTAACCGAAGGGTTGCTTCGGTATCCGTTGTTGGTAACACCTCATGAATTCTTTGCATTTCAGACTCAAACTGATGAAATAGATTTAGATCCACTTCATTATCCAATTCTACATACTTAAAATTTTCTAGAAGTGAAGTTGTTTGCATCATCTCTAGCGTTTCTTTATTAATATTTTTCTTTGTTTGCCACGCACTAGCCCTTGTCAATTTATCTATTGCTTTTTCATATTCCGTCTGAAGGATAATATCGTAAGTTTCCTCAAAATAATTTTGTAAGAAATCATAAATAGCGTTTTGCTTTCTGCCATCACGAATTCTTTCTGGTGGGATATGATAGGTCAACCCATCACTTGGAATAAGATATGGTGCTTTATCAAGATTCAGTTTATTTTCACTGTTAGGAAACTCAGTTAAATCTCGCCAATTAAAATGCTTGTAATATTCACTATCATTTGGATCATAATCTTCCGTTAATTCAGGGGGAACAGCCCAATACCGACTATTTTCATCACGATCAAAGCTATTCAATTCTTCATCGGTAAACTCACCAAAATAGCTTTTTGTAAATAAATATTCCCATTTTTTTCCCGAATAACTTCGACTGGCAAGTCGATTCAAGTGCTTCTCCAAATCTTTTGCTGAAACATTCTTTGCTCTCAGTTCATCTTCATGTGCATAAAAATGGTTCATAATATCATGTTCAAGCTTATCAAAACCAATTGCTCGATTGATATTTGCATAACCAAAAGTCTTCTTAATTTCCGACTTTTGGTCTAACCACCAATGTTGATTGTGCTTCGTTCCCGATTTGTTTTGTTCATCTAACATCATATATCGTATGCGTTTTTTATCCTTACCGGTTCCATTGTTTATCGTTATTTCAGCTGCGTAAGCAGGCATATCTTCAATGTGACCTTCCCCAACTTCGAGTCTTTCCAAATCGGTCATTTGGTGGACAGATACCATTGCATTTGGTATCTCTTTCGTTCCAACTGGAAAACTTTCTCGATTACGTATGAGCGTGTCCACTGCATTGATATAATCTTGTTCTTTCCAATCCCCATTTTTATAAATATTTTCACCTAATTTTCGAAACATCGTGTACTGAGTATCTTTTTCAGTAAATTTTAATGGTGATGATTTTGTAACACCATATTTGGTTTTCATTAACGATAATAGTTTACTTTCATCATTTTGATTTTCCGGCATATCTAATTCTCCTCCTGATCAATATTTAACAGTGTTGTGTAGCTTACTTCTCTTCTACATCAACTTCTTGTTCCTCCAACATGTCAGCGACTAATCGGTCAAACTCGATATACACGGTATTCAAAACACGCATAGCAACTTCTTTCTCTTTCTTTGAATCCAACTTTCTATAGTTTTCACTAAGTTCAACTAAAAACCGTCTATATGCCGCTGTATTGAATCCAACTGCATTTCCTTCTGATTCCATTAGTCTTCCCCCCAAAGCTCTGCATCATCAATTAATCGAGTTTCAGGCTCATATTCTAAAAACATTTCAGGCGGGAAAAACTCGATGACTTCGACAGGCCCATTAGTTTCATCAATTGAGATTTTCCCTTCACGAAATTCATTCATTCTCTGATCACGCATAATTTTTTGAGTTGAATAATAGCGAAATACGGTATCATTAAAGACCCCTTGTTCATATTCAAGATTCAAAATAAACTCAAGACTACTATTTCTCCCCAATCCCTGGTACTTTATCCGTTGTCCTTCATAATCAATCCCTGCAACTGTCCATCCTTCATCAAAATCAAAACTTTTTGGATTGAAATCCGGAAATACTAGTTTTCCATCAAAACTATTCATGTGAAGCCCTCCTTTGTGTTGGTAGGCTAACCGTAAAGGAAAAAATGTTTTTGAAAGAATTCGGGACAAACAAAAAAAGCCCTGATTAATTGAAGCTAATCAGGACTCAAGATTTTTATTTTAATAATTTTTTTGAAGGGCCTTCAGGGGCCTTACGATTTAAGTCGGCCATATATTTAAGCCCTTATTTTTATTTCTACTGTTACCTTTCTCTATTCCGTTGTTCTTGTTCCTCTCTTTCGTCATCATAAACTTTCCTCATAAATGCATCCATATTTTCCTTATTTCCTGATTTTATCGCTTGAGATAAACCGCTAAGAAAAGATTTTGAGGCTCTTATCGTTTGATTTGAGTGATTTATTGCTGCATTACTTGTAGCTTGACTATGTGTATTGCCCCTCGTAACTGAAGCTGTCCCTCGACTGGGCTTCATCGTCCACTTCAGTTGACCAGGTTGATAACTATCTTCAATTGGCTTCTTATTATCCGTTGATAATACTTGATAAAGTTCTTTCAAATTGGAAAAGGCAGCACTATTTTGCTGTTTATACTTCTTTTTTTCATCAATATTTTGAGTACTTGAAATCAGCTTGTTACGATTATAAATCCCATTTTTTATTATCATGACCTGAATCTTATTCTCAACTAACTGAGTGTACTGTTGCTTATCCATACCTGTAATCAATGGAACTAATGACCCATCCTTAACGCTCTGCATCGTTTCTATTTCAGTCTTAAACTGTTTCACACTTTGATGAACACAAATATCAGTCGCTTGCGTTATAGGCAATGTCACGGGGTCAGTGTATTTTTCTTCTAAATCCTTTTTCAGTTGTTTTTCTACTGCGGTTAGCTTCCTAGAGGGTTTTAACTGCAATTGAACAAGTTGTAAATACTCCCTACTTTCTTGTATCTTTAAATTTACATATGGTTTATCAGATGGAACTGGCGTGATACTACTAAGTATTTTCATTTGATTTTCAACAACATATTTTCGTATTTCTAAGTTTTTTTTTCGTAAAGCAGCTCGATACATACCAAGTTCTTGAACCGATTTTGCATCATTTGTCGGTTCATTTTTCATAGACTCAATAAGCTGACCCAGGTCATCGACACTTAAATACCGAATTTTGGGAAAATGTGGCATGGAATCGTCTGAATTACTAACGATAGGCGGTGTTTCCTTCATGTATTTTAAGACTTGATTTCCGATTCTTTCTCGAAGCTCGACTACTCGTTTTTGGAATAGATCATCTTTATTGTAACCTTTTTTTCGGCTGAGCTGTTTATGTGGGTTGTTGTTTACATACCTAAGTTTTTCATATATTTCACCGCCATTTTTACTTGTATACGCCGTTTCATATTCATCCAAAAAATTTTTTGTTTCTTTTTGAAAATTATCAAAGTACTCCTTTCCCTCTGTTTCCAGGTAATGGTCTATAAACTTATTCAAGTAGAACTTTGATACAGCAAAGTTTTTAGCATTTGATCCAAATCGCCATCTCGTATCAGTCGGTAAATGAGTATAAGCTTCTTCCAAATAGAACTGACTTTCATTTTTGGTCGCCTGGTTTTCAAACTTAATATGGCTAATCAAATCTGTTTTGAGATTAGCAATAACTTGTTCCTTCCTAAGAATCTTTGCTTTAGTAAGATCATCTAGCAAACCATTATAGACATTACTTTTGAAACTCTTCATCGACTTTTGCGAAAAAGTACCCTTTCTTTCTTCTTGATGACTAGATTCGTTATAAATGATATCTCTTGCTGACTGAACTTCAGATATTCCCAGATGGACATGAATGTTATCTGTATTCAAGTGAATGTTTCCCCACCAAAAGGCAGTATTCTCTATCCCTTCAGCTTTTAATAATTTCGGCATATTATCTCGAATAACCGACTTTATTGTTTTCTGATCTACTTTCTTAGAATCCTTATCAAATAGTCCCTGAGAGGCTAAGAACTCGTTATCAAACGAAATAACAACTTGCCACAATAATGATTGATTATTATAAGCAGTCTTCAGTTGATCCTTATACAGTTCTACAGTATCCGTGGTAAGATGATCATCAGTTTTGTCAAATGCAGCGGTTATCCCATCTTTCACCTTTGACTTTGTTGCATAATCACGGTTCATATAATCAATGTATTGGCGAAAATCCATACTTTGCTCGGGAACGTGGAAAAAAATTTCATTGAGTTGATCTTCCGTCATATCTTCATATTGGATTTTACTTTCTTCATTAGACAACTCATTTTCAATATCCACAGCTTCATCACGATTCGTGTAACTAATAAAGTCATAGGGTTTAGCAAATTTAAGCATCAAAGTAATTGCAGGTGAATCTGTTGAGTCTTTCAATTCTACACTCCCTTTCAACGTTATTAGACCATAAATACTTGAAATAAGTTTTTTGGGGATAGGCTAACAGACATTCCTACAGCCTAATTATTATCGTGTACTCCTTTTACTTAGGCAAAATAAAAAAAGCAGTCGTCAAAAGAAAACCGCTTTTCTCACAATATAATTAAGAAACAGAATGGGCTAATTCCGTATACGCCGGAATCTTTGGAAGACTTGAACGATAATACACCTGTCGTTGAGTCCGTTTATTTAAGTCACTTCGCCGGAAACCTTTATTTCGGATCGTCTTTTCAGAATACCCGACATGTTGTGCTACAAATTTCATAGAGAAGCCTAATCTAATCAAGGCCTCGATTAATTCTTTTTGTTCTGCTATCTGATTTTCATCAACGATGTAGCCTGTACGTTCAGCAGAACCATCCAGATGGCTCTGAACTTCTTTCTGCCAATCGATAAAAATTGAACGCATTTCTTCAATGATTGGCCACCATTTTTTTGCGTATGGATCACCACTAAATTTATTTGTTAAGCTAGGTACAGGTTCTTCAAATTTTAGTAATCGATAATTAAATGAACCTAAGTCAGAAAGAGGATCAATAAACACACTAGGTGCCAATTTGCTCATTTTTTCAAAATACTTATTATTATCCATTTCAACCAACCCTTCATAAATAACCTATCTTTATTATACAAAAATCAATACGCTAAAGTCTTGTCTCAACCATTTTTCAAATGAGAATTTTTAACAACCTGCCCCCTCGCTCGATCTTCAGAAATCAATTGATCGATGGTTTCAATTAGTTCAACTTGTTCGATGTCCCTCGAAGAATAAATACTTTGAAGATATTCAGGTTTCCAATTTGGGTTCTTACCGAGCTTTTGATTTAGAGCCAAATTTTGATATGTGATTCTGTCATTTTGCTTTTTAACTATTGCCAAATCCGCAAGTATTTTTTGAGAATCCTTAGGTACAATCCCTTTAATCTGATTAATTCTTGTTAGAAAATCAACTTCATCTGGCTGAGATTCTATAAATATTTGATGAAAAGCCATAAGAGCCTCAAAAACCGCTTCTGAGGCATTCTGGATACTTCCGTTTTCTAGTTTTCCCATATAGTTCAGTATCTCATCATACTTATCTCTGTAACCTTCTTTAATGTATAACGTTACTCTCGTTCGATTTTTTACCATTATTTTCTACTCCCTATAATCTTTTTTGAATTAAGTCCGATATCTTAACAATGGTTTTACTTCGGTACTTCATTAATAATAATTTCAATGTTGACAGGATAAGTATTCATTAGTTCCAGGTCATCCAAATTTGGTTCACTTAAATTTTCATCGCTTGATTTTGAATCGCTTCGAAGATCATCACCCCTCCAATTCGTATCATTCCTAAGTTTTTGCATTAATACTAAATTTTGGTATAAGATCCTGTCATTTTGCTTTTTAACTACTTCCAAGTTCTCAAGTATTTCCTGAGAGTCTTTGGGGACAATTTCTTTTAGTTGAATAACTCTTGATCCAAAATCACACCCTGAAGGCGATGACTCAATAAATAAATCTGCAAAAACATTTATTATTTGGTTTAATACACCAGAGTATGATTTAATTCCTCCGTTTTCGGGTTTACTGAAGTAGGAAATAGCTTCGTTTAAATTATTTTTAGCCGTGTTATCCATACTTATGGTAATTCTATTTTTATCAATTTTTTTCATTTCAAGTAACCTTCCCTTTTCTTCAACTTCTGTACTTTTGATTTTTCCGTATTCATCTATTTTGAAACTTTTGATGAACCATCTAAATAATTAATTTTATAATTTGGCTGTACGTTAAAAATGTAGACACTAAATGATACTGAATTATCCTCGATACTTTGTGCCTGCATCCAAATGCCTCTCGCAACCAATTCAACACCTTTAAAAACTGGAGTTACTTGATAACGAACATGATTCCCAGTTTCTTTGATATATTTTGAAATTAAATTTTCGTAGTAGACCATTGAATCTTTTTCATTATCGAAATTTGCATTTAACGCCCGAGTTCCAGTAAATAAATTTTTGGGGTTAGCATTTTGTCCAGTTAATTGAAAGCCAATGAGGTGTGAGCGATTATAAAGATAATCATCTTTTCCATTAAACTTAATTTTTTTATTTTTCCATCCGGTTGGCTTTACATCACTAATACTTTCTCGTTCTTCTGTTGGCATCAAATCCACACCAAGCATTGCATTCGCAACACCAACTCTATTTAATAAATCTAAAGACGAATATTTCTCCCAGGTTCCTTTTTCTAAAGCTAGTTCTGATTTAGAAAAATTTGGTTCATCATTATTAATCTTGATAACTTGTTCTCCATCAAATTTTAGATTTTTGAGTTCATTTATTTTATCCTTATTGGAAATAGATTTGCTTGTCGTCGTATTACTTTCAATACCTAACTGACTTAAAATGCTTTGAGAGGTTGTAGCAGATACCACAAAATTTAAAATTTTTGGTTGAACTAAGATAATCACTAAACCAATAATTAATAGAACAATAAATTTATTTTTCTTCATTCAATTTCTCCTTACCCAAATCCGCAACTTCAGTAATTTCTAAATATCTAATCCAATTTGTCACTAATGTCTCAGTTTCAGAAATCAAATTTATTAACTTTATTTCATGAAGTTCAATATCGTTTAGTTTTTCAATAATTTTGCTTTGATTTCTTTTTACATCTACCAAGTCCTCCACTAAAAAATTATTGTAAATATTGGCCGAGCCATTAACAGATATCGAAGAGATTTGGCTTAACAAAAATTGATTAATACTTGGATAATTAAACCGTTGGACAGCATCCATGATCCGTCTTTTATCCTCAGTATCCACATTTCGAATATGGATTTCTTCCATTTTCTTCACCTCAAAACTCGTTGTAGTCTAACCATCTTGCGGTCAACATGTTCATTCGATTAATTCGATCTTCAAAATCTTGGAGTGTTTTTTCTTTTTGGTTTAATTTTTCTAACAGGAGCTTTTCTGTTTCAATCATTTCTTTTAAATATACTGTGTACAAATCTGCACTTGGTGCTAAACTATCTTCCTTTAAAAATTCTTCTATGATATTCAAAAGAAGATCATTTCTAGATTTAAAGCCACGCTCTTTTGCAATTGATGATAACGATTTGATTTGGTTTTTCGAAAGACCTTGGATTTTTATTTCTGTTTTCAACAGTTTTTACCTCCTTCAATAATTTCCTAAATTATATTGGAAAAATTTTAGTTTTATATTTTCGGGACATTTGAAATCTCTATAAGTAGTTGTAAGTTCTCACCATGCAGGCACACTTTCTGAATGTAAGTAAACATATGTCTTGGTATATGCAATCATAAGCGAAGCGAGAAAATTATGGCCACAATGAAACGTTGATACTATCAACTTTCCACCATAGGTGGGAACAGTTTCCCTTATGCTCTTTTTTAGCAAGTGTTACAAGTATAGTGCCAGGCACGTCCTACTTGTTAACGGCGAAGAAAATCCGCAAAAACAGAAATCTTTTAATTTCGTCGTGTTGCGAGATATATTTGTTTTTGATTTTGAAGAATCAAAAAAACTCTATCGTTTTCAGATAGAGTTTTCACCTTATTTAATTTTTCATTTCAATTTCTTCAAGTTCTTCTTTTACAGAAATTTCACTTTCGTTAATTTGGGTTTCTTGAATTTCATTTTGAAGAAGTTCATAGATTTCATCATAAGTTAAATCGCCATTTTTATTTTTTGCTTCACAATATAGTTTTCCAATTCGAACTAGCTGCTTATTTTCTTCCATCACTTTTGCTTTTTTTAATTTACTCAATTTTGCTTCTACCTTCTTAATTTCCATTTCATATTTTTCTACATTTGCCATGTTGTTTTCTCCAATCTTTTTATTAATCAAATTCTAAATCCGTTATATAGCCCGTAGCATCATAGCTTAGTATTGTTTCAAAACAGATACCACGAGAAAGCATCTTTCCGATTGAATCTCCTAATTTAATTTTTTGCGAAACAATTTCTTCTCCGTTTTCAAAAATTGTTTTACAAAAAATAAATCCAGTATAGAATTTGTTTTCAATAATTTCCTCAGTTGATGTAATAAAGTTACTTCCGGTTTCAAACCTAAGTAATTTGGTTTTACCAGTCTGTTCATTTTCGAAAAACCATTGCCATTTACAATTAGGTTTTAATGGCTCTGCCTTTAAAATAAAATGACCATGATCTCTATCTTCAAAATAGCGGATAGCAATTACTTTCATCTTCACTCCACACCACCTTTGAGTTCCCACAGAAAAAAATTTAAACTCAACTGCTTATTTTAACTCCACAGTTTCTATTGATTCAGTAAATATAAAATTACCATTTTTGATATCCTTTTCTTTTTTTAGAAGCATATCCGATCGTTTTTTCAATGTATCAATTGTCTGTTTAGCATTGTCAATAGTAGTTGTTTTAGATTCAATATCATTTTTTATCGAGGTAATATCTTTGTCATTAGTTTCAAGATCTTCTCCTGAAAGATACTGAGCCTTCAATTGTAAATCTGATAAAGTAGACTCGTCATTTTTGATTGACTCGGTTAATTTATCAATCGACGTTTCTAATTTTTTGATACCATTAGTTTGATTCAGCATCTCTGCATCGAGTTGTTGAATCGCAAACTCTTCCCTGGATACATTTCTAATTTTCTTATTTTTAATTTTGCCACTCCGAGGTGTAATAAAGAACGTCACAGATTTTTCATCAATAGAGTCATTGGATTTAGACTCTGAAGTGGAGTTTTCAGTGTCTGATAAAGTTACATTAATATCATCTGTTCTAACAGTTTCATTGGTAACTTCGACAGCTAAAACTTCAAAATCTTTTTGAACGTTTTTTACAACTACTGAAATTTTATTATCAATTACAGGAATTACTTGCATCGACGTTTTTTGGCCTATTTCTTTTTCTTTCCCATACAAATTCCATTTCAACTTGTCTGAATCGATTCCTTTGTTAACCGAGGAAGTCATGTCCTCTGTTTCAAACTGCAAAACTAAAATTCCATTTTTTTCAGAATACGTTTGCGAAACCAAATTAATTTCACCAGTTCCATTAGAAAAATTTTGTTCGGTGGCAAGCTGTTGTGGAGAATAAATCTGTCTGTCTTTTGATAGTAAACCTGATAGAAGCAACCCTGTCCAAATAGATAACAGAAAAAGTAACACAATAAACTTACGCATGATTACTTGTCTATTTAGATAGTCGATTACTGATTTTAAAGTTCCTAGTTTTCCCATTTATCACTCAGCCTCTCTTTCTTTTACTCGTTCAATATAATCTAAAATATGATTATCCAAATTTTAGGGACAACAAAAATAAATGAAATTTTACGAAAGATGATTGTATCTGAGCAAAATTTTTTCGGTTGATATATTAACAAAATGAATGAACTTAATTTTAACGCTTAGGTAAATTCATATTTTCGTATTATCAGCAATGTCCATATTCAAAAAGCAAAAAAATTCTCTTAAACGTCGTTCATCATTAACGTCAAAGAGAATTCTTTCATATTTATTTTAATTGAGAAGCATGTATCGTTTTTTCTGTGATCTTTATTCTGCAAAGTATATTCGAAGGGTCGATACTTCACCTGTTCCGTCACATGTTTGCCAAGTAATCTTAGCTTGCTTTTCCTGAATCACCTCATAAGTGTTTTCATCATTCGGAACATTAGCTTCAATATCAAAGATTGAATAATTTTTTCCATTCACTACAACCTGATCTCCAATATTCAAATTTAGCACCGCTTGTCCTGCATCAGATTGTCTTTCAAAGAGGAAGTGTGAGGGGTCATCTGCCCATTGATACACGTATGGTGTCCAATGTGGCACACTTCCACTTCCTTCGAAAGTATCTAACGGAAAAGAATATCCCAAAAAACAAAATCCGGAATTTTTATCTATCACTTGTTTATTGGTTTTCGAGTTTATTATTGAATTTTTATCAGTTGTTTCAACTTCTTCTGATTCAATAGTTTCTGGCTCTTCAATCGGCTGTTCTCCAATTTCATTCTGATCATCAATAAAATCACTGTCATTCGTCTCTTCATATTGTTGGCTTTGAGATGTTGTTGTAACAGCCGGTACCTCTAACGAATCACTGGTTTGTTCAGTAAGTTCGGGTTCTTCCGTTACTTGTGTCTTTGCGTCAGTTGAAGAACCCATCACCGACTCTTCTCTTTTAGTAATTCTTGATACTTTCTTTGCTGCTTTAGAAGTATCTTTTCTAATCGCTTTTTTTGGAGAATTCTTTTTTTCTTCCAAATCACGTTTAACTTGTGTATTGTCATCTTTATTTTCTTTGGTATTTTCGCTTGAAATAAAACTATTGGTGGCCTGTTTTGATTTTGGCTTTTGATTTTCATCGTGAATTTTCTTTGTCTCACGTTGCTTTTTTTGAATCTTACTAACTAAGTTTTGTTCCTGTTTAAAAGATGCATGAACTTCCACACCCTTAATTGAAATACTAATCAAAACGATTGCCAACATTACTGTAAGCATTATTTTCTTAATTGCTATCACCCCATTTTGGTTTAACCAATACGATGATTTGAAGAATGAAAAGTAAACTTGTAATCGTTATTCCAACTATCAAAAGTCGTGGATTTGTTTTGACTTCAATTGACACAAATTCAATTGTTTTCATAACTGTTCGTGTACTTGTATTTTTAACTTGTAATGGTTCAGATTCTATTTCTTGATTTGAATTTCCCTTAGAAGAAACAGAAATACTCAATCCCTCTAATTCGTCGTTTTTAGCTTCCTTAAGAGGTTTTACTTTTTCTAGCTCTCCTTGTACCAAATATCGTTTAGAACTTCCTACAACGTCTCCTGCGCAGCGATACATCGTTAGAACTGGTTTTTCATTAAAATTTGGCACAGCTACATAGGATAAATCCGTTTGATCGACAATTCCGGAATAAGTTACCTGGTAAATATAAATTTGATTAAAATCAGTAATATAGATCAGATCACCCATCTTAACTGTATTTATTTTTCGCATTGGGGATTGACTGCCATACGGATTATTATGTGACACAAGTACATAGTTTTGTTTCCCCATCTGCTGATTAGCTGATACAGTTGCTGCACCCATTAACATATTCTCATCTGAGGTACCTGCTAAAATTGGCATGGAAATCTGTCGGTTTGGAATAACCAAGTTACCAATCATTGAATCTCTCATAAATTCTCCATCTGCAAGCAAAACTTTATTCTGTGTATCAGAATCAACTTCTTTAACGATATTTCCAAACAAACCAGATTCAAGAGCTTTCTGATTATTCTTCTTGACCCATCCTGCTGTTCGATCAGAAACTGATACATGATAGGAAATCTGTGGTACCAAATTTTTCTTAACAAGTAATCCACCTGACATGGTTACTAGTGCTACCACTAACAACAGTAGACTACAAATTACAAATATCCTTTTATTTAGCTTTGTCATGCAATCCACTCAGCTTCCAAATGATTGTTCCAACACCTGTAATAGTTAAAAGTATCCAGGTTGCAATTAGGCCTTTATGAATTTTTAAATCCTTCGCACCAGTTTGAAGTAGTTTTTCTTTTGTTGGATTGACCCCTGTAACAATAGATTTCTTTACTTTTTTAGGGTAAAGTGTCACGTCATACTGTACTTTGCCATCTTCAACAACTGGCAATGAAATATAGTATGGTTCTTGTGCAGGTTTTCGACTCGAATCAAGCGGAGTAACACGATAATACCCTTGTTCCAATTTGGTTAAATGTTTAGTTAAGTGGCCAGACATATCAATTTCTTGAGAATTTTCTATACTAAATGTAGAAGCATCTTTCTCGTCAAAGCTTTTTTCAACATTTACTTTCAAAAGGTCAACTTGATATGCGTTAACCGAATCATTTTCAGATTGTTCAATTGTTAATGAAACGGGCTTTTTCGAATCTATTTTTGAAGAATTTCCCCCATCAGCCAGTGCGATGCTACTACTACTAAAGAGACCTAACAAAATCCCCAAACCAAATATAACTTTTTTTAATTTCATACATTTCTCAACCCCTTCTTTTGGTTTTGTTTCTGTTTTTGACCAGAAATGAACTGACAGAAACTCATTAGAAAAAATGTTTGCCCAATGGCCAATACCCAGGTTTTCTTATCAATAACTATCGGGGCAATTAATTCCAATGGATCCTTAAGACTAGAAATTCCCTGAATGATTGAAAGTATTATGGTAATCACAATCAGACTATTGAATAGAAAGAAACAAGTAAGAAAAACCAAAGCCGCTTTCTTAGGACGATATACTTTAATAAAGAGTGTTCTACCTTTCTTTTTCTTTAAAAGAAATACCGCAAATAAAGATAACGATACCGCCCCCACTACTGCTGAGCTAATAATTATTTTTTTTGAAAGTGTGGTTCTTTCAATCGTTCGCTTTGATTCAAGAGGAACTCTTGATCCACGAACTAACCAACGATGAGAATTAACGTATAAGGGGGTACACGTAAAAAGAGTGACATAATCTCCAGATTTTGATACTTCAAAATATTTTGAAGAGTTTCTTGATAAGTCTTGTGCGTCAACTTCTTGTATGAGGTCAACTTGATACTGTCTTCTACTATTTCTGTCTTCAATGGTGAAAGAGTCCCCTTTTTTAACATCTGGTAAATCCGTAAAAAGTTTGGCAATAGACAACCCTCTATGACCTGAAAGAACTGCATGTTTTCCAGAACCTCCAAGAACATCGGACGAACCCTCTAAGTGACCGATACCTTTTTGTAATACCGTCTCCGTCGTGCCCTCATAAATCGGAACTGTAAGCTCAATTGATGGAACATTTAAAACAGCAAGCGGTGCACCTAGCACCGCCTTTCCAACATCAACTGAATTTTTCTCGATATGGTTATTTTTCAAAATTGATTCAATTGCTGTTTCTTGCTGCTTAACTAAAATGTAGTCTGAAATAAAAGGCAAACTAAGGATCAACAATCCCGTTAAAACCACCAAACACCCAATAGCAATGCCATAATAGTTTATTCGTTTTAATCTCATCCTTGTCTCCTTCCTAGACATAAAATACTAGGCATTTCTGCGGTGCTTAATTGCAATTGCAGCCGCTGCTACGGTTAATGTTCCTAAGCCAATGCTAAGTGTAAAAATCATCTCTTTTGATCCTGTTCGTGGAATGACTGATTTCGCATCATTCTCGATTTTCACGGTTTGATCATCGTTATATGAATCTTCATCAATGGTAAAATTAACCGGTTCACTTAGCTTTTGGTAACCTTCGGGCGCTGTTACTTCAATGAGCTGATAGTCACCCATTTTCATACCACTAATTTCGAATAGCCCCTTAGAATCACTCACTAGAAGTTCTGCTTCATCTTTCTTTTCTGTCCACTTCACTTCAGTCACACCATCTGAATCTTCATCAGTTTTACCTGCATAAAACTGATTTTCATTATTTTTCAAAACAAATTCTGCGCCTGCTAAAGGTTCTTCAGCAACTCCTGATCCGAAGACACCAGAGCTTTCTTTCAAAAATTTGGCCCCATAAGTATAAACTGGTACTTGTCCTGTAATTACTTTGGTCTCTCCAGACTCGCCATTTTTGTAGGATAGGCTAAAACTATTATCAATTTCTGACTGTACAACAGCATCCTGTGTGATCGTCATATCGTATTCAACAGTAAGATTTTGTCCATGCAGTGTAGCGATTTTATCTGTTGGTTTCCCATTCAAAATAAAATCAATTAAGAAACCTTCTAGATCTCCGTCCTTTGCATTCGTGATAACATAATCTTTATTCGCTTCTAAGGTATTTCCTTCCGAATCCTTTACAACAATGTCTGCTTTTGACGGGATATACTTCAAGCCTTCTTGCGGAATATCCTTCCAATTCAATACCGTATAACTTGATGTCGTTTTTTGATCCCCAACCATTTCAATTCCAGTTGATCCATTGACATCCTCCGGAATATGCACTGTTGCTTTATAATGCGCTTCATCACCTACAGAATAGCCGTCCTTGTCATTTGTTACTTCCTTTTCCCCGGTTGGTGGCAAATAGTTTACATACGTCCCCACCAAACTATCCGCATCGATCCCATCAGGAGTAATTTCAAACGTTAATTTATTATTCGTATCGTTTTTCGCATCTGAACCTAAAAGGTATTTCCCTACTTCAGAATTCCCATCAGTCGTAGTATCTCCAACTACATTATCAGATGGGACTTCTACCCAATAGTACGCTCCAACTTGTAACCCTGTAGCTTTGACGATACCTTTAGCATCTGCCTCCACAGGCGTTTCTGTTAGTTTCTCACCTTCACCAGGTTTTCCTCTATACAAATCAAACTTTGCACCGGCAAGAACAGATCCATCTTCAGCTTCTTTAGTCAAAGAAAATTCCAAATCTTGCATGATATTTTTAGGATAAAGATTAATATCCTTAAAGAAATTCTTCCCATCCGATGTAGTCATTGGAGTAACAACAACAGCCGGTTTTGCTTGTTGTGAGGTAAATCCTTTTGGCGATTTTGTTTCAACTACAAGATAAGCATAACGATTTCCCTTTGAATAAGCCGGCATATCTTTGAACATAATATTCCCTGTTTCATCTACTGCTGCTTTTTTTCCGGTGATTCCAGTGATATAGGTACTTTCCGCTCCATTCGCTTCTACATCAGCGACAATTTCATTAATTTTTTCATCCGTAAAACTGCCATCAAATTTGCTCGTCACATCGTAAATTGTAAATTCAATGTCACCATATTTTGCTTTATTGTAGGCGGTAATTCCATCTGGCAGTTGTTGTTCATGACCATTATTTACAATGCCATTTGTAGCTACATCAAACTGAAAGGACTTATCATACATTAATTTATGAACATTTATATTTACTGTCGCAGGCGGCGTTTCTTGTACTGACTCAGCTGCAAAACTAGTCGTCATATTTAACGGAAAATAAACCGCTCCTCCAAGTAAACTTGCAGACAATAAACTTACACTAATTGCCTTTTTAAAATTCATTACTAACAACCTTCTTTTCATCATCTTTTATTTGCTCTTTACTTTTTTTCCATAAATAAGATAAGCACTACCAAGTAGAACAATGAAACCACCAATTACTAATGAAAACAGAACTTTATTTGATCCTGTATTCACGATTCCAACATTTACCATAGTTTTCGGTTGGATAATCACTTGGTTCGTATCATTTGAATTTTCACCAATATTCGTGTGTCCTGTGTTTGGTATATCCTTCCAGACCGCTGCTTGTTCATTAATTTTTACACGAATAAGAAGCGTGTAAGTTTCACCATTCATTGGCATGTTCTGAAGAAAAGACGAGTCTCCAGTAAAACTTACTACTCTTGTCGTTTCATCAAAATTGACGGTCTCATTGAGTTTTGTCTGGTCTCGATAAATTTCGGCTGCTACAAAATCTAAGCGAGTATCAAGGGTATCTAGAATTTGAAAGGATTGATATGGGCTATTAATATCTTTCCCCTTTGTATGAACGGATTGTGAAACGATATAATCAAAAGTTTCATTGTAGTCAATTGCTTCTCCATTAATACTTGGTACAGCAGCTTCCGGAAACACACCATCATTTAAAATTTCTTTTCTTGGAACTAAGGGTGTGGGTTCTTTTACAGTTGTATTAACCGGCGGACTATTTTTAGTCTCACCATCTTTAATAACTGACACAATATTTTTACAGCTAATAGGGGCTTTTACACCCTCTTTAATTTTTACCTCAACCTCTATGCGATAATAGTGGCCATAAAAACTTGCTGATTTTAATGCGTTGGCCGTTGCAGAAAAGCTAATAACAGAACTGCTTGATCCATTTGTAAACCAACCACTCCGATTCGTACCTGTTTCATCAATAACCTTTATTTTAGAAACGTTTAGTGCTTCTATTTGTGATGGCAACGTATCCTTCAGTTGATAAGTTTTTGCATAAAAGTTTGATGTTTCCTGTGGGACAAAATGAGTCAGGGTATAACTCTGATGCTCATATTTATCTAAAAGAGTATTTGAAACTACTTCTTCCTCATCCGAATCTGTCACAGTTTTTGTAGGGACTACCGTCTCTGACCGAACTAATTTTGCGCCAGTATATGCCATATACTCTCCACCAGAATTAATGTGGTCTTGTGTTGAAGTTGATGCGTGGGATTGCTTCACCATGCCCCAACGGAATCGAATATTATTTCCATCAATTCCCAATGTCATTTGGGCGGTTTGATCTGTATTTGAACTTGTTATACCCGCTTCATCACCAAATCGATGATAGCCACCCGTATGTGTGTAACCTACACGAGTATCAGAGGTGATATACATCTTTGCGATTTTCGCTGAAAAACTATCCGAAAAGAAAACTGCTTGATGTGCATCTAAATCGATAAACGTCATATTAATTCCTGGGATAGTAGTTGCGTTTTGATGATTATCCGTCCAAACATATTGCCAAGTTTGATCAATCCAATTAAAGCCTGTTTGGCCATGACTGATGTTGTTTAGACCATAACTGATACGTTCTTCGCCAACTGTGTTGTATCGTGACCAATCATTAATCGTTACTTTGATAGAAATTTCTCGTCCTTGATACTCACCTACATGCTCAAAATAGCCACCAATTTTGCCTTTCAAACTATCTGAAGGATGAAGAATTGTATAGGCATTATAGCCACTAGTTGCTGTCGGTACGGTCTTGTACCACTTGCTATTTGTAGGACTTGTAGAAATACTCGTACCAAATGGAACAAAGGTTGTTTTACCACTAATAAACCGGCCAATTGTCGAATATTTATTTGGCATTACAACACTACTCGAAGCAATTTCAGCCTTTGGGTAGGTCTTAGCACTAGCTGCTTCCGTCTTCATTGGTATTGAAAATCCAACCATATAACTTAAAAGCAAAACCATTAGAATAATGAACTTTTTTTCTTTTTTCATTTACAGTACCCTCTCTTTTTAGTTTTCTGGAAAGGAACGTTTTCCATTCACAGATTAACTGGATAAATCAAAATCTATTTTTTCGGGACAACAGAAAAACGAAGTAGACAATTTTGTCCACTTCGTAATCCTGATATTTATCTAAATACCATTACTTATTTAGAAGCCTTTGATTGTTTCATTCGTTTCCAAAAAGCAACGCCTACACCAGAAATCATTGCAATACCCATTGCAACTACACTGAGTTTTGTAGCACCTTCGCCTAGTTTTGGCAAAACAGCCATAACACCCTTTGGATTAGGTTTAGAGGCTTCAGGTTTCTTTGGTTCTGATGTAGAAGGTTTTGTAGCTTTTTCTTTCACCTTATTCACTCGTTTTTCAGTGACATGCTTACTTTCCAGATCATTCGAGTCTTTCCATGATTGATTTGCGACATTTACAATTTCATACCCATCTTTTAGACCATCTTTAACAGTCATTGGCATTTCGATCTTGTAAAAATCGCCTAATGGAATTTTTTTAGTATCAATTATAGATACTTCTTTCCCTTCAGAGTTTTTCGCCTTTGCAAAAACATTTGCAGTCACAGTAACTTTCGCTCCGTCAACTTTAATTCTGAAATTATCAGTTACATCTTTACCTTTCGCATTGTAAACCCGGATATCGTCAACAGAAACTTTTAATGCCTTCGAATCAAACGTATCTGTCATTGTTAAATCTGTCAGCTCACTGGTTTCGTCAAATGGTGTAGTGTCCATCCACAATTGATAATGGATTTTACTTCCACTTTTAACGTTATCAGTATTCATGTTTTCTTTCTCGTTATTGGTCTTCTTATCAGCGTAAGGATTTTTATTTGTCTCCTCGTAACGATCCTTCATTTCTGAATCATCGTCTAGAAGCTTGTTACCTTCTAAATCATATTTTCCCTTAGACAGATCAAATTTATGGGGTGTTGGCGTTGGAGTACTTGTTTGTACTTCATTGGATTCTTCATCATGATCATTGATTGTTTCAACAAACGTGTTCAGCACTTTATCAGAATCCTCAAACCGATAGAAATCAGCATGAATTGAAAAGCCAACTTCTTGGCGACTATTCTCATTTACAACTTTCAAAAAAGTATCTTGTGCTGTAAAGAGTACCTTTCCATCTCTATCTTCAGCTTTGAAGAATTCAGATGGTAATTTATCTCCTGCTTTATACTCACCAAAATCACGAGTTGCATATGCAGCAAACGTTCCTTCAAAACGGTCAAAGTTTTCATCGTAATCATCAAGAATTGTCCATTTTTCAATCGGTTCTCGATCGCCAGGTTTAACCGATGAATCTAACTCATAGACAAAACTAGAAGACAAAGCAACACGATTTCCATTAATGGAATCCCCACCATCCGTTTTCGTTACATCTTTCTGTGGTTTTTGAGGGTCACCTACAGGGTTCACACGACTCTCAGTCGGATGATCCAGTTGTGAGTGATTTGAATCAACTGTAATTTGTTTAGCCGAGTTAACAATATCACTACCTGGTTCAATATCCTCTTTCACTTTCGTAAGAAACTCAATTTTGTAATAATCTCCTAAAGGTACTTTTTAAGTATCAACAACTTTTACTTTTTCGCCTTTAGTATTTTCGACTTCCTTGAACACATTTGCAGAAACTTTTAAAAGACCTTTATCAATTTCTACTTTAAAGTTCTCGGTTACATCTTTTCCCTCAGAATCATAGACTTTAACGTTTTTAGCATCAACATCAAGCTTCGTCTCATCAAAATCATCTTCCATAGATAAAACGGTCAACTCACTAGTTTCATCAAACGGTGTGGTATCCAACCATAATTGATAATTTAGTTCGTCTCCTGGTAATACTGTTTTGGTATTCCAGTTCTCAGCCTGGTTATTATCCGTTTGATCTACATAAGGATCTTTTGCGGTGTCAGCATACCGATCATCGAGTTCAGAATCATCATCTAGTAACTCATCATCTGTCAAATGAACCTCATTACCCTTCAAATCAAATTTGTGTGGGATTGGTTCTGGTGTTTTTGTATCAACGACGTTGGAATCTTCTTCATGATCATTTTTCGTTTCAGTAAAGACGTTTTCAACTTTGTCAGAAGGTTTTTCCCGGAAGAAATCTGCACGAATTTCATATTGAATTGTGACTTCCTTATTTTCGTTGATTGCAGTTAAGAAATCATCGGTTGCTTCAAAATTAACCTTTCCGTCTTTATCTTCTGCTTTAAAGTACTCGGCAGGCAACACGTCCCCGGCTTTGAATTCACCAAAATCAGTCAACGCATACACGTCATAGGTACCATTAAAACTATCAGTCGTTTCATCGTAATCATCGAGAATTGACCAGTTTTTAGCTTCCGATTCCCGAGGCCCATGCATTTCACTTGAGCGTAGAACATAAACGAAATCTGAGCTTAACCCAACGTCTCCATGATTAATGGAATCTCCACCATCTGTTTTCGTGACATCTTTTTCAGGATCTTTTTCAATATTTGGAGTAGTCTTGTCAGTGAAAGTCATTTTAGATAAGCTGATAACTGCTTTATCTGAACTAATATCTCCAATACTGCCAGCTTCCTCGCCATTTGGATTTTGTTCGACAACATTATCTGTTATTGAGAATGTACGTTTTGAAAATGGTTGTGTGAAATCTTTATTATTACTTGCAGAAATAGTCAATAAGTCTTTTTCAGTATCAGTAACCATATGGATATAAATATCTTTAATATTATCGTAGCCTGGAATACCTTTTGTTTCTTGCACAATATAATCACCATACGGCAATGTGGCCATCGCATAACCATCTTCATCTGTTGTTGGGTTAACACCCGTCTTCATAGTGATAGGATCGCCTACCGTGCCCTCTAGTGGCGTTACGGTAAATTCAACACCGTTATAACCACTCTCAGCACTTTCACCCAAAATCTCAGCTAATTTTTGGATTGTAATTTTTGCTTGAATGATTTGTTCTTTGGAATTGGTTTCAGGTGCAACGATATTTTCTGTTTTATCATCTTTTTTCACTAGTTCAAAAGGATGTTCCGTTTGATCCAGAACGTAACCTTCAGGGGCATTGATTTCTTTCCAGAAATATTTCCCTAATGATAAATTCCCAATAGCAACGTTTAATTTGTCATCATCAACATTGATTACAACATTATCACCATGTTCGACAACCTCACCATTGATCAACGATTCAGTAACTTTCTCACCCGAAAGCAGCTCTGCTTTTGGAATGTCAGACCACTTAACAGGATCGCCTTTTTTATGGGCCCTTGAACCTGTCGCATCGTCACCGTAATACAACGCATATTCGGCATTGACCATATCAGCTTTCCCGTGTTGGTCTTTACCAGTATCCTTATCCTCTTTTTCTAAGGTGTTTTGCCCTTTAATTTCTTGGTTCGTCCCCGTCGCATCATCAAAAACTAACGCAGTCGTATTATTTTTCCAGGTTAATTCGACTGTCGTCTTTTTAAACGTATTCACAAAGCCATCACTGGATTTAATTTCTTCAATTTCATACTTACCTAATGGCATTTTGTCATTCGTTTTAGCAATTCCTTGTTCGTTGGTAGTGATTTCATAGGTCTTACCATCAGTCAGGCTAGTCAGCTTAAAGACATTGCCTTTCAATGAATATCTTTCGTTCCACAAATCAGTACCAGATTCGACACCTTTTTTCTCAATGGTAATTTGACCTAAGACTGGTGTGTTTACCACGTCACTCGTATCTAGAACAATTTCTGTTGTCTGATCCTTATAGGTTAGTTCAGCATTATAAGTCTTAGTATTCGTAATTTGGCCGGTATCTTTGTCAACACTGGAAGCAATCTCTTCAACCTTGTACTTGCCTAACGGCAACTTCTTAGTTGTGGCTTTCCCATTTTTATCTAAAGTAATCGTATCTGAGTATTTCCCATCAGCTGAAGTAACCTTGAACTGGATTCCTTCAAATCCGTATAAGCTATTAGGCAGAGTTTTCCCATAATCCGTTAACGATTTGTTTACTGTAATTTGCCCCATGACCGGTGTATTTACTACATCACTCGAATCGAGTACAATCTCTGTATTTTGATCCTTATAGGTTAATTCAGCTTCGTAAGTTTTTGTGTTTAACAGCTGACCGGTACCTTTATCGACACTGGAAGCCACTTCTTCGATTTTATATTTACCTAGTGGTAACTTTTTAGTCGTGGCTTTACCGTTTTTGTCTAAAGTAATCGTATCTGAGTATTTTCCATCAGATGAAGTGACCTTGAACTGAATTCCTTCAAAACTATACGATCCATTTGGAAGATTTTTGCCAAAGTCTTTCAACGATTTATTGATAGTAATTTGACCTGTAACGGCAGTATTTTCAATATCGGCCTTAATGGTCTCCCCTGGTTTTACAGTAACAGTTGTGTCATCTCTAACTGTCTGTCCAGTGCTTGACCAATTACTAGATTTTTCACGCAATGTGTACTTACCTGAAGGAATCTGTTTTGATTTACCTTTCCCATTTTCATCTAATGTAATGGTATCTACTACTTTGCCGTCTGCATCGACTACATCAAACTTAATTCCTTCAAAGCCATAATGTCCGTTCCATTCATCTTTCCCATATTGGCTAGTAGATTTATCAATTTCAATATAACCACCCAAAATATCCGATAAATTCCAAGGTGTATTCCCAAACATACCCGTTACAATATCCATATGGTTATCAATGTTATCCGTGTATTGATATTGAACAGTATTTTTGTTCCATTGTTTTAGGACAAGATAACTATTTTCTGTTAACTTGGTGGAATCTTCTTCAATCGCACCGTTTGATGTAGATTTAAACCCATTACCTGACTGTGAAAGTGCCGTATCATTTGAGAGAATATATCCAAGGGCACCTTCACCACCCATCGTCGCCAACTGAGAAGCATCAATATCTGACATTTTAATTGGCATTAAAGTATCATCCGGAAGCGCATCACCAGTATCAGAATTAATCAATGAAACACGATAAGAAACTTCTCGAATCCATCGCATAGCCGTGTCATCTGTTGAAGATCCACCAGTGCTCCCGCCTTCAGAACCGCCTTCACCTTCAGCATCGCCTTTAGTTGCATTAGATCCCCAAGCTAGAGTAATAACCCCACCTTGTGATTTAGCACCTAGCAATGCGTGTGGTAATGCATTTCCTGCTGGTGACTTGGCGCCCATAAATGTAATTCCTAGTGATAAAGGGATATCTTTATTTGTTTTGGTATCCAATGCAGACCCAACATTTTCAATATAAGCTGTTTCACCAGGGAGTAATTTAATCGCTTTATCTGTTGGCAAAAAACCGTCTGCCCCAAAAATGTCTCTTGGTGATTCTCCGAAGGATTCCAAATTCGAACCATTATAAAGCGAGGTCTTGCTGTTCCAAGAAACCTGGTTTACCACTACTGGGGGTGTTTTCATTTCCTCAACGAGACTGCCAATAATATCCGTAAACTCTTTACTACTTAAATTGTTTGTAGTAGCTTTTAAGACTGGGGCACCATTTATTGTCCCAACTTGTTCTACACCACTTGGCAATGTGAGCGCATAGGCAATGATATCACCTGCATTTGGAAGTAAAGTAATTCCTCCACCCAAAGTACCTAGTATTGCGGCACTATACAACAAACGTTTTCCTGTTCGAGAAAAAAATTTTTTACTTCGAACATGTGAAGCTTTTGAAGGCTTATTCTTCATAATCCAACTCTCCTTTAACCTTATTTGTTTTCATTAAAATACAGGCTAATTGTATTCAAAAAAAAAATTATCAAAGATTTAGGGACATCCAAATTACGGCAAAAGAAAAAGAGGCTATCAAACGATAACCTCTCATGAGTATGATACTATATTGACCTCACTTGTATTTTGCATTTTCATCAGCATCTTTTGATTTTGGAAATTCTAATCTCGAAAAATTCTTATTGAAGATTAGAGTTGTCAAGTACCTCCTGCCATCTACTTGATAGTAGTTAAACGTTATACGTTCAAATACACTCGAAAAGAAGTTGAGAATATACGCGATACTGTCTACTGTCATTATTATTCCAGGTATCCCTAAAAAGCTTAATCCATATTCAGATTGGTAACAATCTTCCAGTCTATTTGAAGCTAGTTTCCCTTTCTCACAACTACTAAAATCATGAGTTATACAGTATGTGACTTGTTCAAAGCAATCAATGAAATAATCTCCGTCCATCTCATAAGAAGCTTTTTTTGCGTTCAATAAAAATTGAAAAAAGTCCCAACAGTCCCGATATAATAAATGATTCTGCTGTAACTCACACATTATTTCTTCATTTAGATTTGTGGCAATTATTATATCTTTAGATTCTTCAACATTCAAAAAAATACCTGAGAGAAGTTCCCTAGAATATTTTGAACGATCAAAATTCATAGAAATATAGTGATTGTTTTGCAAAGATTGTGTAATGAACATTTCATAAACTAAGAAAAATAGTTCATCATTTTCTTTAAGGATATCCATCATAACACTTATAGTTCCCCTCTAAAAATATATCCAGATAGATTCCTAGGAAATCTCCCAAAAGGACAGGGCCTGTGACATAGCTGGTTGAACAGTCCCAATTCCTCCATCTGTTGCTACAATTTGGCCGGTTAATGTAAAGATATATGTTCCTGGGTAAGCCGACTTAATATAAACATACGTTTTACCTGATAAACTGTAACCTGTACTATTTATTTGCCCAGTTCCATATTCTGTCTTTTGGGCACCTCGACAATAAGCCTTAACCCGATAGTCAATTTTCTTCATCTTTTTTGAAGACTTAAAATTTACTTTACAGCTAGCTACCCAAGAATCGGTTTTTGAAACAGAAACTGTTCCTAGCACAACAGCAGCTGGGCCACGCAGTTGGATTTCTTGATTAGGCAATGTTGGATAAGAAAGATTCACTACAAAAAATGAATATAATCCATTTTCCTGATAAGTGCCCCCTTCAATTACATCTTGTTTTTGTTGTTCACTTAATTCACTAAATTCGTAAAAATCCTGCGTTTCATCGATATCAACACTGAAGCTGTTTCTACTTGGAACATCAATAACTTCATTTGTTGAATCCGCATAAGTTAATTTAGGAGCCCCAATAAAGACAACCACAACCAGTGTAACCATAACTAGACAAAATCTATTAATACTCTTTTTCAATTATATCATCCCTTCACTCTTTATCGTTTCATCCATCAGTAATTCCTTTTTAAAGTGTTCACTGAAGTTTATTAATCCATACAATCAAACTCCTTCCATATTTCTATACAAGAAGATTTAACATGCTAATTTTAGAATTTCAAAAGTTACTTCCAGCGTTTGTAAACGTTTACATGGATATTGTAGGTTATTAACATAACTAGGTCAATACAATCTATAACTTATACGTAAACGCATAATAAACAAGTCACACATATTGAGATAGACATGATTGTCTCTTATAATACAATGATCAAAGAAATTTTCCTAAAAGTCTGTTGTTCCAAAGATCTATTTGATGCCGTCTGACTAATAACACACCATTTAATAACCAACAGATCCAATAATAAATATAAGGAAATATTTTGTATTCCTTAAAGTGTGATTTTGTCACAATAAGAATATTTTGACAAAGCGCCAAAAAAAGCCTCTCAGAAATACTGAAAGGCTTTTATAAAAACTATTCTATTTTGCCCATGGACTATTTGGATCATCGTGTGGATCAAAGTTTTCACGTTCGCTATTGTCTAATTCTTCCTGAGTCATATGACCATCACCGTCTGTATCCCCAAATTGTTTACCACCGTTATTTTGTGGTGTTTCTTCTTTAGGTGTCTCCGGAGATTCTTGTACCGGTGTCTCATTTTGCGTTTGAGTTTGTCTTGAAGAATTATCACTACTTGCACCTTGACTAGATGATGCTTCATTATTGCTTCCAGTTACCGCTTCCTGATTTGATGTTGATGAAGCATTAGAACCTGATTCATCATAACTTGGGACAACTGCATCATTTGTTTCTTCTACACTCTGTTCTTCTTGACTTGCCTGAACCTCGGCCTCATTTTGTACTACTTCTGCATTCGCTTGGTCAGCAGCTTCTTTTTCTGCTTGAGCTTCGGCTTCTTTTTTAGCAGCCTCAGCTTTCTCTGCCGCCTCTTTTTCTGCTTTGGCTTTTTCTTCAGCAAGTTTTTTTGCTTTTTCTTTTACTTGTTTATCATAAGCTCCTTTTACTGTTTTAAGTTTTTTGTTTAGTGCATCTTTATCTGATTTTCTTTCCAAATCATTGGTAGCTTTCACAGCTACGTCATAGTCTGCTTTTTTAATCTCTTTTGATTTCAGCTTCCCATCAGAAAAAAATCCATTCACTAGTTTGGTTGCATTATCAAGTTTTTCAAATTGATTTTGTGCCTGATTGATAATTGAGTCTACTTTCTTCTGCCATGCATCATCAGACGAAGTTAATTCGGATAATTCATTCGTAATTTTCTTCAGCGAGTCTGTTGTAGCTTTTTCCGCTAAAACAAAAGTTTTAGGGTTTGACTCGGATATCCACCCATCATATTTTTCAGACAAACTACTCTTAATTAGGTTTTCAATACTAATTTTTTGCTCGATTACTTTTAACTGATTTTGAAGACCTTGTAAATTATCAAGTTTTATCTTTTCATTACGAATTGACACAAACTCTTTTGTGTCATCGGATAACTCACTTAGTGCTACCTCTAGTTTAGTAATTACATCTGGAGTAACAGATGTTTTAATAAACCCATTTTTATCTGTAAGGGCCTCAATCTTGTTGGCCAAACTTCCATCATCAGAAATAGCAGCTAATTTTTTTGTTAAATCCGCTTTTTGATCTTGATACATATTTTCAGCATGTACCTTTGATACTCCGAATCCCCCTGCAACTACAATAATTGCAGCACCACTAACCAAACCAATTTTCACCTTTTTAGTTAAATCATTCCATTTTTTCATCGTACTTCCCCCTTCAGTGTAATCACTGATAAATTAATTTTATCACTTACGTCCTTTTTTGACTTGTTTTAATCTACATTATTTTTAAATGCTTTTTCAATTTCTACCCTATTTGGGACAACTCTTCCTTTTTTCTTAAGTGCGTATGAATATTCTTGGTTAATACCTTTACGCAGAGTAACTATTGTCGAGGCGTATTTTACACCATAGCGTTCTTTAAGTAACTGCCCCTCTTGTGTATCAAGATTAATCCAAAAGGTCTTATAATCACTATTCTGGCTTTCTTCCTCGACTGTACTTCTAGCAGCTTTACAATAGGGACAATCTTTTTTATAGAACACAAGATTATAGTTTTTGTTTAAAACTGTCTCAGTAAATGATATTTGGTCATTCGATTGATTTACTGAATCAACTTTCGTTCCACCAAATAAATAGCCTATTACAAAAATGGAACCAAGAATCAATAATTTAAGGATGGGTAGTTCTACTCTTTTGTTAGCCAAAATATCACCTCGATCCTCTCTAGCTTTTACATAACAGTTTTGTCATGCCAGATAATTCTTAATATCTATTTGCTAATATTTCAAATAGATTGGAGTTGATTATATGTTAGAAGGACTTGCTAACCTATTTGCTGCACCATTTGATATTTTCTCAGAGTTTATTTCAAATCTTTTCAACTAAACACTTTTTCTCTTCAAAGGTCATTTCCAGAATGGAAATGACCTTTGACTTAGAATCATTATTTTATTGGTAGTTAGCGGACAACTGTTTTAAAAACAGCAATGGAGTGTTCGTAACCATTTGTCTCTTTCCATGAAGCACTCGTGCAGTCTTTATGTTCTTCTATTTCCACCGCTAACCCTCTTTCTTTCACATATTCCACCACGTCATCAAAGCGGGACATAGCTTTCTTTTTTGACGAAAACAGATTAGGAGCCATATTAGGACCATCCTGAGCTTCGTAAAGAACCCAAACATATTTCATTTCATCACCCCTCTATTTCCATCTTTACAGTTTTGATTGATAGTGTACTCAATCATGTTGTACCTAGTTCAACAACATCATATTTTTCGTTATATCCCAACCAAGGTTCTTCGCATCTTTCTCCACCAACTGTTTGATGTTAGGATGATTTCATGGACACGATTTGGTAGAATCTAACTACTAAGAAAAGGACGTGTCCACGATGGCAAAAGT
>NZ_MAEI01000004.1 GCF_009933255.1 Enterococcus diestrammenae
AGATGCTGTTAAATAATTGAACGTTAAGAACCCCTATAAAACGGGGTTCTTTTCTATTTCTATCATTTATTTAATACATAAAGGGGCAATAAAGGGGCAACTTGTCAAAGTCCTATCTCTGTCAACTTGGATGTAATGTCTGCTTTCATCTGTTTGGTGATGTGAGTATAGATTTTAGTCGTGATGTCAGAATCCTCATGGCCCACACGCTCCATGATTGCGACCAATGGCACACCTTTTTCTGCTAGCAGCGAGACGTGCGTGTGGCGGAAGATGTGAGAAGTGAGTGTTTTATGACCTAAACCCACACGATTACCCGCCTTTTCTAAAGCACGATTAAATGATGAATATATCATCGGCGTGCCGTTTTTGGTGACAAATATATACTCACCAGGCAAGTAGCCGTTGCGTGTCAGACTATCCAATTTGTTTTCGTCGACTGCCCGTTGCACCATCGCAGAACATCTAGGCGTTAAACCAATATCTCGATTGCTTGTCGGCGTTTTTGGCGGCCCTTTTTTAGCTGCACGAAAACCATCACCATAATCAATGGTGCCTGTGATAGCTACCGATGAAAAATCAGCATTAAAGTCTTGCGGGTTTAATATTACTGCTTCACCAATCCGACAGCCTGTTAAATACATAAACTCTGCTAGTCTGCCCACGCGGTAGGTGGATGGTCTGCGATAGAGTTCTTTAATCAATTTCTCGGCTTCGTCTTTTTCGAGATACTTATTTTCGATTTTGTCACGAGCCATATCATCTTTTTTAGCATAGGATATCTGTACTTTTTCTAATGGATTTTCTGTGACATAACCCATGCGATAAGCATATTTAAACACATTATTTAGCTGCGATTTAATACTAGATGTATAATCGTTTGAGTAATTTAGATCATCAAAAAATGTCTGAAATAATTTGGTATCGGCATTTCTGGATAGCGTTTCTTTATCAATATACTTAAAAATGATATTTTGTTGTGATGTATAGGCGCGTATGGTTGACGGCCGTATTTGTTTGATTTTTTTATGATGCGTAAACCACTCTTCCACAAGCTTGTAGAGATTGATATCGGACAAGGTGGCCATCTCTTCGGCTTTGCCAATTTTCTCATCAAGTAATTTCTGTGCCTTTTTCTGTGCTTGCTTACTGTCGCTAGTCAGTATCACGGACTTGCGCTTGTATTTCTCCGTATACGGGTCCTTGTAGCGCTCAATATATTTAAATCTGCCGTCTGGCAATGTCTCCATCCACATTGTAATCAACTCCTATCATTGATATAATAGGCATAGCTAAATAAGCCTAGCCGTTTATTTATCTGAGCACGCCTGTCTGTGGAGGAGGGGCGTGTTTTTTATTTTGTTATTGGAAGTTCAAACTCAATTGAATCTCCGTATTTTTCAGATGTAAAAGTAAATTTCAAAGTTTCGCTTGGTGTTGCTAATAAAACGGTTGATGTAGCTAGTTTTGATTCTCCATCAGCAACCTCATAAATTTCCGGTTTCGGATTTCCGCTTTCATCATAATTATAATATCCAAACTCTGTTTTTGATCCGCCTTGATCTTTCCAACCACCGACACTTGAGATACCGTTTTGATCCACAACCTTAACGTTGTCGAGGTACGCCGTGCCAAGCACATCGCCGCTGCTATTTTTCATGAGCAGGGTGACTTGGACTGCTTGTTTTGCTTGACCGTTTGAATAGAAGTCAAGGTTATTATCATCGTTGGTTCTTTCATTTTTAGCTTTATCAGTAGTATCTTTAACCTCTGTAGCTTCAATCGTATACATTACTTTATCACCAGATTTAATCTCGCCAGCTACGTTTAGTTCGGTAATGATAGGTTTCTCTTCGCTGGATGATGATACCGTTGCGCTTTCTTTGGTAGTTTCTGATGTTGGTGCTGGAACATTAATATCACTGGTTGTCTTTGTTTCATTACCATCAGAGCAACCACTTAAAACAAACAAAACCAACAAACTTACGACTAACTTTTTCATTTCTTTCCCTCGTTTCGTTTGATATAATTATTTTGACATTAAATTCTAACCCTAGCCGGAGCTGGAACTCCGACTGGGGTATTTTTTTATAGATCAGCACTCATTTTAAGCGCCTTACCCAAGATTCTTGCTGGATTATCAGGTGTTACAACGTAGGGGTCATATGATTGATTGTCTGGCATTAACATCACCAGACTTCCTTGACGTTTGACACGTTTGAGAGTAGCTTCTGTGTCACCATTAACTAGCACCGCTGCAATCTCGCCGTCCTCCACATCTGGCTGTTGTCTGATTAAGACATAGGCGCCGTTTGGAATAGTAGGGGCCATGCTATCACCTTTGCAATGGAGATAAAACAAATTGCCAGTCGGTAGTGTATCAGCAACTTCATCACGATAGCCTTGGATATTTTCCTCTGCTGTGATTGGGTCACCGCAGGCAATGTCACCAAGCACTGGTATCGAAATTAATTGACTTACTTTTATCATTCCGTCAATTTGTTCTTCTGTAATTCTAGATCGCGGAACATTAAAGTAATCTGCTAAAGCTTGAATTTTATCAAGCCTTGGGTATTTTTCACCGCTGAACCAACTTCTGACAGTCGCTTCTGCGAAACCAGTATCTCGTATCACATCAGCCTGTGTTTTTCTTTTTAATTCAAGCAACTCATTTAAGTTGTTTGCTAAAATTTCTCGCTGCTGTTGAGCTGTTGTTAATTGTTTCATACTACTTAATACCTCCTTTCGATGTATTAATCATATACCCAAAGTAAGGAAAAGTAAAGAAGAAAACGTAAATTTTTTTTACTTTAAGTGTTGACTTCGTACTTTTAGTGCGGTATAGTGTAGACACAGACAAGGAAGTGAGGTGAAACATATGCCAGAACAATTATCTATTTCGGCGTGGCGTGAAGAAAAAGGTTTAACCCAAGAAGCCCTGGCTCAAAAGCTTGGTGTCAATGAAAAAACGGTTAGTGAATGGGAAAACAAAAAAGTGGCGGTTAAACCTATGCACATTTTCGCTATTGCTTATGTACTAAAAGTGGACGCGGATAGAATCCGTCCGTAATTTTTTTAATTTAAACCGCACTTTAAGTGCGGAGAGGAGGTTAACCAATGAAAACAGAAAACTGGAACGGTCATGAGATACGATTTGTCAATATCAATGATGAGTGGTGGGCAGTGGCGAAAGATGTTGCGGAAGCGTTAGGTCTTAAGCAGGTTACTAGAGCCATTCACTCTTTGCCAAAAGATGGGGTTACTACTAGTAAGGTCATCGATTCATTAGGCAGAACACAAGACGTAAACATCATCAACGAAAAAAATATTTACCGTTTGGCATTCAAAAGCCGTAAAAAAGAAGCCGAGGCATTTCAAGATTGGATTTTCGACATCATCAAAGAACTACGCCAGTCCACAGGGCTAGAAGGCTTCCAAGTGTTCCGGATGTTAGACAAGGAGCATCAGAAATCAGCTATGCAGAATCTAAAAAAGTCATTACGGAACCCAGTGCGAGTCGACTTTATTAAAGCGAACGTCATTGCGAATAAAGCTGTATCAAATAAGCACGGTTTCCCGAAAATGATTAAGAAGGCGGAGATGACGCCAGACATGTTGGTGGAGCGCCAAGAAATTTTAGATAGCACAGTGGAGCTTATGGGAATCAAAGATCGATATGGATTGAAGTTATCCGTAAGCGAAGAAATATATGCAAGTTTGGAACCGCAAGAGCAGACGGCGTAAGGAGGAATCAAAATGATTGAACACGACAACATAATTGATGTTCTAAAAGATTTGTTTGAATTGAGTGATGCTAAAAACATTACAATCGACGGAAAAGTCGCAACTGTTGAAGACTTACAAGAATCGTACAAAGAATCGCTTATTAACCTTGCTGATTTATTAGGCGTGAGCGAGTTGTATTTGAAATAAAGGAGGCATAACCATGGAACTAATCATCAAAGGAACACCAGAAGAAATAAAAAAAGTGCTCCAGGCTATTGCGAGTAGCCCAGAGCAACCAAGAAGAAAACATCCAGAAGCAAGAGTTTAGAACGGTAATTTATCCTGATTGTTTTCTTCGTCTCTAATCATTTGAAAGTTTCGTTTTTCGAACGTTGATTTGTCAGCGCCCAACACATATTTACCGTATGCGTTGTAATCATCCTTGAATTGGATTACAGAAATCAATTTCCAACCCGACTTCAAAAGATCGTTGACATATTTTTCTTCATCGTGCATCGCCATGAAACTCTCAACTTGATAAAAATCTTCATATTCCACATTAAAACCTCCTTATCAATTATTTCAGCCGACCACTGACTGATAAGGAAATTATAGCGCTTACCTGATACGAACAAAAAGAGAACAAAGAAAGGAGACAGCCAAATGACCTACGAAAAAATTATACAACAGCTAGAGAGTATCCAAGATAACTTGATGGACATTGAAGACTACAACGAGGAAGCATATCGAGCTATCCAGAAAGCTATCAACTACATCTATTTTAATTTGCTAGACGAATAGGAGGCCTAACAATGCAACCAACCCTAAAAGAGCTCATCCATAGCGTTGAGTCGAAACAAGTTGCAGCTGAGTGGGACCGTCCAGAAGAACTGATGATACGGTTCAACGGCCTGAAAAAGTCCACACTCTACGACTATCTAAAAGAAATGGACAGCATTCCGGAATTTAAACAAGGAATCATGCGGCCAGGCGTGACATTCATCCACATTGGCACGTTTATCTGGTACCTAAAATGGAAAGATGCAAGCCGGTATCGGGCGAAGAAACCGAAGCCAGAGGAGGTATTGGTATGAACTTAATGTACTGGCTAATCGGCGGTTTAATAGTCGCAATACTCGCTTGTTTGGCGATGATATCCGAGAGGAGGGATAAGTATTGAAAAAAGCATTTGATGCCATCGTAGTGATGGCAAGCTTGGCAATACTCGCCACGGTGATAGCTTTTCTGGCTACACAATCGCTAAAAGCTGCGCTGATTTTAACATGGGCGCCAGTAGCTATTGGCGGAACGTACGCAATAGGCAAGGCGAAAGGGAGAAACCAATGATACGACATACTGGAATAGGTAAAGTAACGGAAATGGTTGGCTTTACTCGCAATCTACGCACCACTACTGCACGAACAGAGATACCGAGTGACGTGGAAGAAGGCGACACGGTACTGATCTATGACAATATTATCGGCACCGTAATCCGCAAACTTAACTGTAGTGCGGTAGTCGAGATTGACGGTGAGCGCACGGTGATTAGTCTGGATTACATTAAAAAAGCCACACCCTCGGCATAAGGTATGGCAACAAAACAAAAACTATTTGAGGTGATTATAACATGGTTAAACGAGACAGTCTAGGAGTACCACTAGAGCCAGAAGAGCCACGCTTGGCTTTAGTTGATGAGTATCACCGTGAAATCTATCAAGGCGACCAATATTGGATAGACGGTCAAGGCAATCCATACGCTAACGGCAGCCTGTACCAATACGCTGACGATTATGTGCAGTCTTTGACCTTAGCTGAGGCGTGGGAAGAGCTTAATAATCTGCTTAAAACAGGCGAGACCGAGGAATTGTTAAAAGATACGTTGTACGAGTCAATCATAGCCAATGGTGTGATTACCACGTTTGACATGGAGGAGGCAGAAGCGTGAGTGAAATAACAAAAAATCAAGAAGCGATATTTAGTTATCTATATGCTTTAGACGTCAATGAACACGTTGAAAAAAAGAAGTCCGGAAGCGCCGTTCTTAGTTATTTATCATGGGCTTGGGCATGGGCGGAGGTTAAGAAAAAATATCCTGATGCCAATTATGAAATTGAGAGGTTTGAAAACAATCTACCATACGTTTACGACGAAAACACTGGTTACATGGTATTTACGAAAGTCACCATAGGCGGTATGACCCACGAAATGTGGTTACCGGTAATGGACGGGGCAAACAAAGCAATGAAAGCTCATCCGTACACATATAAAGTTATTAAATGGACGAATAATAAACGTGACGGCTTTACTGATAAATCAGTCGAGGGCGCGACGATGTTTGATGTTAATAAAACAATCATGCGTTGTCTTGTTAAAAACCTAGCGATGTTTGGCCTTGGACTTTATATCTATGCAGGCGAAGACTTACCAGAATCACCACCGGCATCCAAGGAACAAGTTGAGGAACTCAAATCTATGTTTGACACCTTGGCAACGTTGCTAAAACGCTCACCTAAAACGGTGGAAGCTCAAGTATTAGCAAGATTTAAGTATGCCGGAAAACTGGACGATCTAAACGAATCGCAATTTGAAATCATCAAGGAACACATGGCAGACGGCATCGAAAAAACGAAAGTAGCTGTTGAAAATGCCACCACTGATTAATAGCAAATACTCCGCTGTGGTCAAGTCCCTAGACTACCAACGCCTGACCGCCGATATCAACGAGGAATTAAACATCGACCGCCTCAAGACCATGTACTTCGGTTTTGATGGCGACCGAGAAATCGAAATCCGCTTTGTTGACCCAAGAGGATTTTCTGCCGAACAGCGTCGTTTTATTTACGCGTTATTAGGCGATATCTACGCTTATACGGGCGAGCCGATAGAAAGCCTTAAAGACTACTTCTGGAGTCGCTACGAGGCTCTGACAGGGCGAGAAATCAGTTTAAAAGACGTATCAACGAACACCATGGAAGATGTCGGCTTGCTGGCAGATATCATACTCGATTTTATCTTTGAGTGGGATATCCCGTTTAAAAATGGCTATGAGATTTTGCCAGTCAATCAGGAGTATTACTTTTACAAGTGCCTAACCAAACGACGCTGTTGTATCTGTGGTAAGCCTGCTGATATCTGCCACGTTGACACGGTAGGTATGGGACGTAACCGGCGCAAGATGAGTCATGAGGGCATGAGATTTTATGCTGGCTGTCGAGAGCACCACGGCGAAGAACACCGAATGGGCACACAAAACTTTTTAAACAAGTATCAAATTAAACCGCAGACGTTAAACGAGGAAACTCGCAAGCGGTTAGGGATTGGAGGGTAGCAAATGGCGGAAATAAGCTGGATAAAGCTTAAAACAACAATGTTTGATGATGAAAAAATCAGGCTTATCCAAGCGATACCAGAATCAGATGCAATCCTAGTGATTTGGATTAGGCTTTTAGTTTTAGCCGGTAAAACAAATGACGATGGATTGATTTATATCCAACGGAATATGCCGTACACAGACGAGATGTTGGCAACTTTGTTTGACAAGCCAGTGAATACGATAAGACTTGCGCTCACAACGTTAGGGAACTTTAACATGATCGATTTAGGTCAAGATGGAATGATTGCCATTACGAATTGGGAAAAGCATCAAAATGTTGAAGGCATGGACAAGGTAAGGTTGCAAGCTGCTAAAAGAAATCGAGAATATCGCGAACGAAAAAAGCAACAAACGCTATCTATCTCGCATGACGTTAGCGTGACGTCACGTGACGGTACAGATATAGATAAAGATATAGATAAAGAAAAAGATATTGTGCAAAAACATCAACACTCTGGCAAGTCTGCCAAAGCGTTGGAAACTGACTTTGAGAAACTCTGGAAACTGTATCCAAATAAAAAGGGTAAGCAGGTAGCCCTAAAAGCCTACAAGAAAGCTATCAAAGATGGTGTATCTAACAAACAGATACAAGATGGCATTGTGGCCTATAAAAAATACCTAACTGCTAACGGCACGGAGCAACAGTACATGATGCACGGCGGTACATTCTTTAACCAACGATCTTGGGATGATGATTGGAGTATCAACACACCAACCGCATCTGGATTTGATAACTATGATTTTGAAGCCCAACAACGAAAGGTGGCAGAACAGTTTGAACAATGAGATGGCATTGGTAGCCGAGCTATTAGCGAACCCTAATATTATCACGGAGATAGAACTCGACTCCGCTTGGTTTGATAGTCCTATATTCCAAAAAATCACAGACACTTGCTTGCAATTAGCTGGCACCAACTACCGATTAGAGGATATCCATCGGGAGCTAAAAGCAAAAGACCCGTTTAGCTGTCCGACGATGGACGAACTGGAGCTATTGAGAGATGGAGCCAATGGGAAGGGATTAGAGTACCACCTAGCCGAGAGTCTCCATACCGCCTATGTAGACCGTCTGGTTAAACAGGAAACAGAACGGTTTGCCACCACAGGCGCAGACAAGTACGCTAACCGGCTTGTGGAACTTTTGGAAGAGAGAAGTACCCTAAAGACCGCAAAACGCACAGGGGCGATTACAGAGGCTTTAAACACGTATGACGAAATGCGGAAGACAGACAAAGCCTTGCTTGCCTCCTATGGTGCGATTGACCAGATACTAGGCGGCGGATTTAGTGGTGGGCAGCTAGTTATCATCGGCGCTCGTCCGGCAGTCGGGAAGACCGTCTTAGGTATCCAGTTAGCACTAAAAATCCTAGCGCAAAACGAGGGAGCGAGAACAGATATCTTTAGCTTAGAGATGGGCCAGTGGCAAGTAGCAAGTCGTATCGTGGCACAACGAGCGAAAGTAAATGCAGTCCTGCTGCGGAATCCCTATGCGTTAAACCCTGACAACGCGCTCAAATGCCGGAAAGTATTGAGCGACTTGCAAAAAGAGGACATGCGCATCTATGACGACCGCTACACGATTAATGACATTGTGTACACCATCAAACGCAGAGCTAAGCGTGGCCAGTACGTGGCTATCGTAGACTATGCCGGATTGATTGAGGTACAGGACAGCCGGAAGGACGAGCGGAGAGCGCTAAACGAGGTGACACGCAAGCTAAAACGTCTGACCAACGACCTAGGTATCACCATCATCTTACTTGCCCAACTAAGCCGAGGGCTAGAAGGCCGGCAGGACAAAAAGCCGATGCTGGCAGACCTTAAAGAGTCCGGTAGCTTGGAGCAGGATGCCAACGTGGTAATGCTGCTATCCCGTGACCCCAAGGACAAAGAAATCCTGTATTGCGACATTGCCAAAAACCGTGAAGGTATCACTGGCGTGGCAAAACTGCGGTTTAGAGGACAATATCAAGAAATCACGGACTATCCGGAGTGGCAGAGATGACAGGACAGGAATACCTAGAAATCATGCGAGATGAAAAATTGGAACGCTCACCGATGGTTCGAGTGTTTGAAAAGCAAGCGAGGATATTCCAACAGGCCGAAAACAGGAGCATGGAAGCAGGAGATATCCTAGAAGCCAAAAAATGGGCGATTCTAGCGCTTGAAAGTAAATGGTGGGCAATTGAGACGGCGCAGATGGAAAAGGCACAAGGATGGGAGTTTGAAGCAGTTGCGAGAACTTGATTTACAAAAGCAAATACGGAACTCACTCAAATTGATTGGGCATGAGTGCTGGAAAGTAGACACGGGTCCCGTCAAGCGAGCAAGTCACAAACAGACAAACCTCGAAAAAGGCTTTCCCGATTTATTTGGTTTTCGGAAAGATGACCACCAGATATTTTTTATCGAGGTTAAGATGCCGAAGGGGAAACTCAAAGACGAGCAACTTATTTTTTTAAGAGATAAGCATGAAAAAGGCTGTTTGAATGGCGTGGCTAGAAATTTAGTTGATGCTATTGAAATCATACAAGGGAAACGCACCATCGAAAATGAGGAGGGAAATACTTGAAACTAAGACGAGGGGATATCGTCCGAAACAACTGGGCCGGACATCCGTGTGTAAGATATTTTGTCTATACCCACTCTAGCAAGAATAACATTTTTGGCATCGAGATTTTCAATGGTAAACCGACTAAAGCAGAGTATTCGAAATCAGTTGTGAACAAGCCTTTCGCAGATGGGAAACCTGGATTCGAAGTTGTCGGTCGCTCAAAAATGTTTGATGTAATGCGAGACGATTTGAATCAGTTTATCGAGCCAGAAATGAGATTTTATGAAAAAGGCGAAAAGCCTTGGCGAAAGCAAGAATTGGAGGAAGCAGAATGAGCTTGAATATGGTGGCTTTGCAAGGCAAGTTTGGGAAGAACCCAGACCTCAGATATACCGGCAGCGGGAAAGCGGTTTTAAGCGGAACGCTAGCGGTTGACCGAAACTTTAAGAATGCAAACGGAGAAAAGGAAACCGACTGGATTAATATCGTGGTTTGGGGTAAGCAAGCCGAAACTATCGCTAACTATTTTAAAAAAGGCGATGAAATCATCGTGACAGGTAGCATTCAAGTGCGCTCGTACGATGATAAACAAGGCAACAAGCGCTATGTGACAGAGATTAACGTTAATGGGTTTAGCTTTACTAGCGGACGCAAGAGCGAGGGGAAACAGCAATCTCAGCAAGCAGACCCGTTCGCAGGCAAAGGCAACATTATCGACGTCAAAGATGATGACCTTCCATTTTAAGGAGGGTCATCGACAATGGATAGAGAACAAAAGCACGATTTAAGAATCAAAGTCTGTCGGCTGATGGACGCAGGACGTACGGACGAAGCAAGAAAACTTATGGACGTCATTTGTGGCGTGGATGAAACACATCGTAGGCCCGATGATAAACGCCAACGCTGCGTACGTGTGACGGATATCGACGGCAACATGGTCGAGTACCGATCTGTCGCTATATGTGCGGAGGCGATGAAGGCCTCTGTCGCACTGATAAATAAAGCTATTCGTATCGGCACACCAGTGACAGGTAAGCTGAAAGGTTATGTGTTTGATGCAGACGAACCAAGCCATGGCAAACGTAGTACCAAAGCTAAAGCGATTAAGCCAAATGGCGAGGAGCTAACGTTTGACAGTATCAGCATCATGGTTAGAGAGATTGGGGCGTGTGGAGGCACGGTGTATAAGTTTTTAAATCTAGGTACGCCAGTGGTTGACGGGAAGTTTGAAGGGTGGAGGTTTGAAAGATGCAACTAAAAGTAAAACGACTAACAGATACGGCGGTACTGCCGGTTAAGGCACATCCGACTGATGCGGGGCTAGATATCTGTGCGGATGAAGATATCACGATTAATGCTGGCGAGACGGTCACGGTGTCCACAGGACTGTCTATCGCTATCCCAGAAGGGTACTACGGACGATTGAAGGGAAGAAGTGGACTGACGGCTAAAACGTTGCTACGGGTGCAAGAGGGCACGATAGATGCAAGCTACCGGGGCGAGATTAAAGTTATTTGTGAGTTGCGGGCTTTGACCGCACGCAAAGAGCCGGGGCGTTGGACAGTGATTATGCGTAGCGGTGGTTATTCCATCAAAAAGGGCAAACGTATCGCCCAGCTAATCATCCAACCGCTGCCAACTGTGGATGTGGTAGAGGTTGACGAGATGGACGATACAGACCGTGGCGACGGTGGCTTTGGGAGTACGGGGGTGTAGGTGATGTCAAAAATAAAATGTGAATTATATAACGACAATTTCCAAAATAGAAAAAAATATAATATTCCACGTGCGCAGTTGGTGATTGCAGATATACCCTATAATCTCGGTAATAATGCTTTCGCAAGCAACCCGAGCTGGTACGTTGGCGGAGATAATAAAAACGGCGAGTCGAGCAAAGCAGGCAAGCAATTTTTCCCAAGCGACAAAAACTTTAATCTAGTTGAGTATATGCACTTTTGTAGCAAGCTCTTAAAGCCAGAACCAAAAGAGCGTGGAAAAGCGCCAGCAATGATTATGTTTTGCTCGTTTGAACAAATGGCACCGTTGATTGAAGTAGCTAAACGATATGGATTTAAAAAGAGTTATCCGCTGTTTTTTATCAAAAAGACAAGTCCACAGGCGCTAAAAGCCAACATGCGAATTGTGGGAGCGACAGAACATGCCGTTGTGTTTTACCGAGACAAATTACCAAAATTTAACAACGCCTGGCAACAAGAAGAAACTGGCAAAAAGATGATTTTAAACTGGTTTGAGTGGACGAGGGATAGCACTAAAGAGATTCCTAAGATCCACCCGACACAAAAACCAGTCAGCGTGCTTGAAAAGCTAATCAAGACCTTTACGGATCCAGGCGACGTAGTAATCGACCCATGCGCCGGAAGCGGGACGACTTTATTAGCCGCCAAAAAGAATGGACGGAACTCATACGGCTTCGAGATATACAGACCGTTTTACAAAGCGGCAATTGAAAAAATGTTGCCAATCGGTGACGAGCATGAGCATCAAATGGATATTTTTGAATGCTTGGCGAATAGCTGATAACTGGCATAAGGAGGAGCAAAAATGAACAAGCAAGAAGTCATTGAAAAGCTCAGAGAACATGGAGCATGGTGTACAGAATGCCATGATATCAATGGAAAAAAAGATAGATACGTAAAAGCCGCTAAAGTTAGAGAATTGCTTGAGCAATTAGACGAGCCGCAAGCCGAGAAGGTGGAAGCTCATTTGGCAGAACATTGGCATGAAGATACGGGAGATGTCCTTTGGTGGAATTTCCCAGTTGAAGAACCACCATATTGTGGCACACCACTTGATGAACATTTCCCAAAATATAAAACACATTTTTCGATGATTGATATGCCGAATGAAATCGAAAAGCCTAAGCGGTGGGTGGTTAAGTTTAAGGATGCGGAAACGGACTTTTATTTTATAGGCTGGTCCGATATTTACAAAACGGACGACAATCCTTTTGTGCCAAATGGTTACGTGGAAAAAGATAAAGACCGCGTGTTTATGTTTGACGACCGCGCCAAAGCCGAGGCGGTCGCCGTCTTGGTTGAGGGGAGTGTGGAGGAGATATGACCGATAAAGCAGATTACGTCATTTGTTCCAAGCCAAGCTACATCTCCCTTGATTGCCCAATATGCGACGAGCATATCGAAATAGACTGGGATAAAATCGCTGGTGCATTCGGTGAAGGTGAAGCTTACTACGGAAACTGCGGAGCAATTATGTGCCAGAACTGCGGGCATGATATCGAGTTAGGCGATGTGGAATATGATTGAGGAGGTAGCGGAATGAAAGTTAGAAAGAAGCCAGTGATTGTAGATGCCGTACCATTTTACAAAGGCTTGTGGGAAATGAAACCAGATGAATATCCAATGGTGTCCTATTGGGCGTTGACGGAGCTTGTTACGCCATATCCATATATCGGCACTATTGAAGGGCCTATGAAGGTTTCGGATGGCGACTACATCATCAAGGGTGTAAATGGTGAGTTTTATCCTTGCAAGCCGGAAATTTTTGAAAAGACTTACGAAGAAGCCGTCTCTCCCTCTCTCACCGACGATCAGCATGTCGTGTTGGAGTCCCTTAAGCATTATTATAGCAAGTCAAACTACTATGATATTAGAGCAGGAAAAGAGCCGATGCAGGCTGTTGACCGAATGCTGTTGGAGGCGGAATCTGACGCTACTGGATTGAGTGATGTCTATTATCGCCTGACGGAAAAGCAACAATTCCAAGTCCTCGCAGCGTTTGCGGAATGGGGGTTGAGCCATGAGTAAGTCAGGGATTATCGTTGATGAAATAAGGTTCGTCAACATCTGCAACACCTCGAATGGCGAGGAAACTTTTGAGTTGTCAGCATCCGTCCCAGAAGAGGGCAAGGAGTTGTTTATCTGCACAATCAGCAATAGAGATGATAGTCAACACGATTTTGATTTAACAAAAGACGAGTGGGAGATATTCAAGAGGATTATTGATATGCAGTTTAAAAAGGAGGGCGAAGGATGATACCGAAGTTTAGAAGTTGGGTTGAAAATATTAGACATCCAGAATTTAGTTTTATGCAATACGCACCTGAATTTAATGGAGAAATTAATAAAATATTCGAAAACGATGGAGAAATTCAACATGGAGTGAAAGTCAGCTATATGCAATCCACCGGCTTGAAAGACAAAAACGGCGTGGAGATTTATGTTGGCGATATTGTAAGACACTCGCATATTGTTACTGACATTTCCATTGTCAGATTTGGAGAATTTGGTGTTCCGAATATGGAAGAGCAATCGTATCAGGACTGTGCCGTTGGGTTTTATTACGAGAATGCTAGCGAGTTTAAAGATATTGAACCGTTTAATATGACGATGCCTTTAAACAGCGATTATGTAAAAGATGTTTTAGTAAACGGAAATATATACGCGAACCCCGAACTACTAAATAATTTGTGACCGTCATTTCTGCCGGTTGCAAACCATAAAACAGCTTTACATCAACGTTTGGAGCATCTTAAAATCGTCCGTTCTACCGTTCGATAGGTGGGCGATTCGAGTGAGGTGAGTTATAGCTCCCTCTACCACTACTACATTTTAGGAGGCAGGCAGGTTGGACTTAGAAAAATGGCGCTTTGAGCGTGTGAAACAAGTATTGCGTGATTATCCGGAGTACGATCTAAAGATAGCTAAGATTGAGGAATCTATCCGCTATCCGCACAAGCCGGATGATTACGCATCAGACAGACGGGGGACTAAGACCACGCCTGAGACAGCCACAGAGACGCTGTGGACGATACAAACGCATGACGCGATTAATCAGTTTAGGCACAATCAAAAGGTCGTGAGTGAGCTATTAGAGGAGTGTGGAGTAGATACAGAAACGATTATCCGTGAGCTGTATATGCGTAAGTTCCCTCGCTATACCATGCAGGGGCTGGTGCAGGAACAAAAGATAAAGTGTGGAAGAGATAAGGCGTTTAAACTTCGGAATCGGTTCTTTGAGGAGTTAGACAAAGCGCTTTAAATTCGGACGAAATTCGGACGCACGGACCTTTAAATCGTTATAAAATGATAGAGTAGGATTTTGAATGAGGCGACCAACAACGGCACGGTTTCCTCCTTTAGGATATATTTTAACGATGCGCCTCAATTCAAATCCATTAACCGCTGGCTAATAAAATCAGAAGGATGTGAAACGAGTCACTCCTTTGGTCATTTGTCGAATGGCCGGCGGTTTATGTCACTGTGGCGGAAGTAGAAGTAAATTAGTATTATCAGAATTGCCTTAGAGTTTTAAGGTAAAATAAAAGACAGATAGGAAGATAGATATGATATTACAAATTAATAAAGAACTACCTAGAAAAGGACTCAATGAAGGAAAAGTAGCTAAAAGAATTGATTATCTTGATAAAGTTGTTAGGGCTAACTGCATTGATGAAGAATATGTAATGGTGGAATTTTTAAATGGCGATGTTCATTCCTATACAAATGTTGAGCCAGATAATAAAGATCATTGGTTTAAGGTAGATTGCGCCCAAGAAATGCACGAATATCAAATTAAATCAATGTGGCTCTTGAA
>NZ_MAEI01000005.1 GCF_009933255.1 Enterococcus diestrammenae
AAGTTCTACTTGAAATTTGCGAGTTAAAAAATTTGGAAATAAATTGCCAATGTAATGGTTGTTCTCAATTCCGTTATACTTCTTATCGATTCGTTTCCCGATGAAGTTTCCGTCCTTAACGAGGGAGGGAGATTTCCATGAAAAAACAACATCTCCACCAAATTGGTTACTATTGTAAAAATCAAAAACATTTTTATAAATGCCTTTAGCCAACCCACCCACATCGCTCTTTATGTCATATCTGATCGCACGTTGAGGATCACTCTTTGCTAAATCAATATACTCATTTATTTTCAACTTTTACACCTTCCTGCGACTAATACGATTTAATACTACGCTAGAATTTTGTTCAAAGAAAGAACAATCCGAGTAGCATCTCGAACTGCTCAAAAACCTATTACATCAACATTCCACACGTGTTAACAAACACACACTCCACATGACTTTGATATTATGGCTCTGTATGTAACCATCATATTGCCGCCCTTTTCCACAAAGTATGCTGTATCACCGTCTTTAGCTCGTCCACCTAGAGGCGATTTTCTCCCTGCCGCACCGCCAATGATTATTGTTTTTTCGCCAGCTAGTAATTTTTCAACTTCTTTGTCTTTTTCGTTTAGGTAAACCAAATACTCCGCTTTACCAGATTTCCCTTCATACCACTTCAAATGTTTTCACTGTTTCATATAATTTGTGAAGCGTTGAATCATTTTGTCTTTTTGCTTCAATCAAGTCATCTTTTGTATATTCCATAATACCTCCCAAGGCTATAATTCCTTCTCCATAACAAAATTGACAAGAACAATACCCTGACGCACCACTTCTTGCTTACTAATTAGTTTATACCTTCTTTCTTCAAAAAAGGGACGTGAGGTAATTGATGCGTGTGTTGTGATTTTTTCATAACCCGCTTGCTCTAACTTGTCGCAAATGACTGTCGCAATACCTTGTCGTTGATAATCCTTGTGAACATAAAGCCTATCAAGATAACCCGTTTTATCTATATCTCCAAAGCCTACGATTTTTTTATTTTGTGTTACAACAACACAGTAATTATTCAATAATGATTGATTCCATTTTTCTAAATCTACTTCGCCAGTTGCCCACACATCTAGTTGCTCTTTTGTGTAGTCCTTTGCATTTATAGTATGTATTGTGTTATAAAACAGCTGAGCAATTTCTTCACAGTCTGGGTTTGATATTCTCTAATAATCATTTTTTGTTATTCCTCTCTCTTCACATACCTAATCTCAACATCATACCCAAGTGCCTCCAGCATCTGCACAAAAGTTCTATTTACAACACCATCTTGCTTTTTAATGATGCGATTTACATATTGGCTCGTTGTACTGATTTTCTCTGCGAGCTGTGCCTGAGGGGTTTCGTTTTCTATGCATTTGACCTTAAGATCAACTTCTATAGTAAGCGAGAAATAATCCAACGCATTTTCTACCAATCACCCCTCCTTTATACTTAGCTTATTGCTAAATATGAGGAGGGTTTTTATGATGATCAACTTTGCCAGTGTACCCAAATGCTATTTAATCACTGGCTATACAGACTTACGAAAAGGCATTGACGGCTTAGCTGCCATCCTAACTGGAAAATATGGCTTAAACTTATTTGAAGAAGCTATTTTCCTTTTCTGCGGTAGACGTTGCGATCGTTTCAAAGCACTGTACTTTGATGGCGAAGGCTTTTTTCTGCTATACAAACGCTACGATCAAGGACGGTTAGACTGGCCGAGAAAAACTGATTCTGTGGAAGTTCTGTCTCCCAAACAAGTGGATTGGCTTTTCGACGGGCTCTCCATCTACCAAAAGCAAAAAATTCAACCAGCAAAAATTGGTGACCTCACCTAGAAATTTTAAGCACTCTTGATGTGCCTTTCCTCTTATCCCCATTGAATCTTGGTACGATACACAAGTGTTTCGAGGAAGGAGGAGCTGCGATGACTGAATTAGAAAAAGAGCTAACGAAACAGCTCGCTCGTACGACCACTCAGTTAGAAATAATGACCGAGCAGTTGAACAATCAAGCCAAACAAATCGAAAACTTGATGAATATTATTGCCAACATGAACCGTCGTCAATTTGGAACAAAATCTGAACAGAATCAAAATCAACTTTCATTGTTAGATGATGAGGAAAATTTCCCTTTTAACAAAGCAGAGCAGACTGCTAGTAAAGCCGCTGAAACAGAAACAGTTTCCTATCAGCGAAAAAAATACAAGGGTCAGCGTGAAGTGCTGACCCGTCACTTGCCGGTCATCGAAAAGGAGATTCTTCTGCCTGACGATCGACAGGTTTGTTCGTGTTGTGAACATCAAATGAAACGACTTGGACGCAAATTAGCACGCACAGAGTGGAATTATATTCCTGCTCATTTAGAGAAAAATGAGTATTACGAAGAAGCTTATGAATGCAGGGAATGCAAGAAGAATGGACAAAACAATATCCATCGTTCAGAAGCACCTAAACCAGTTTTGCCTAAGAGCTTAGCTGGCCCTAGCTGTTTAGCGAATACCATCTATCAGAAACTAGAAATGAGCCTTCCATTTTATCGTCAGGAAAAAGAATGGCTACGCCATGGGTTAGCTGTCTCAAGACGAACCTTGGCCAACTGGCATAATAAAAGCCTTCTGGAATGGGGCGTGCCGCTATACGAAGCTATGAAAAAAGAACTTCTCCAGCAGGAAGTCTTATCCGCAGACGAGACGGTTTATCAAATTTTGTATCGTGAAGATGGCAAACCAGCTACTAGTGATTCTCGTATCTGGCTCTTTCGGACCGCAGAGACGGCACCAGTTCCGATTGTCCTTTACCACTCTTCTGAAACTCGAAGTTTTGCGGTGGCGGAAAGCTTCCTTCGTGGATTTAAAGGATTCCTCCATTGTGATGGTTACCAAGTTTACCAGAAACTTCCTGATGTTCTACTTCAAACCTGTTGGGCACATGTTCGACGTAAATTTATTGAAACCAACGATCCTTATGGACAAGGGGCAGTAGGCGTGAGGTATTGCGATGAATTGTTTCGATTGGAGCGGATTTGGAAAAAAGAAGGGCTATCTGGTGAGGAGCTGTTAGTCAAACGTCAAACTGACGCAGCAACTTTAGTACAACACTTTTGGGATTGGATGGAAGGGCTAGTCGTGATGAAAGGACCATTACGAAAAGCAATCAACTACACCTTAAAACTCAAAACGAGCTTAGGTGCCTTTCTAGAAAACAGTCAGTTGGTCATCTCCAATAATCTCGCAGAACGCAGTATTCGCCCGGTTACAGTGGGACGTAAGAACTGGAATTTCAGTACTAGCCCAGAAGGAGCAAAAGCGAATGCCATCGGCTACAGCCTCATTCAAACCGCTAAGGAAAATGGCTTGGAGCCTTTTCGTTATTTGACCTGGCTGTTTACTGAACTGCCCCAGCAAGAGATTTTCCAACATCCGGAACGGATCAAAGATTATCTGCCGTGGTCAGCGCAGGCGAAGCTTGCTTGTACGATGACCAACAAAATAGCAAAATAGCTCTAATCTCACTAAATTTTAGTGAGACTAGGGCTATTTGTCGATGCGTTGGATTATTTCCCGCTTACATTTGTTTGATGGATTTACTTGTATTTTCATCAGTACATTTGATATTCTTAGCTATGGACATTTGGTTATCCTCCTATGATTGGGTTCAGCGATTTAATTATAGGGCAACCAAATGTCTTTTTGTTATAAAAAATATTTGGTGTCCTTACTCATTTGAGAGTAACAACACCAAATATCATAGAACCATTTTAGTGAGACTAGGGCTATTTGGCGATGCGTTGAATTATTTCCCGCTTACCTTCTATATTGCTTTTAAGCATAATATTTTCTTCCTATCGCAACACCTAGTTACTTCTAGCACAATTAAGATGCTTTATTATACCGCGCTTTTCTCAAGAAATCATTGCCATTTTATGAACGTATGAAAAAAGCATCCCGCCGTAGCAGGATGTTGTAAAAAAAGACGCTTCCTTTTACAGAAACGTCCAATTCAAACGAGTAAATACAAACTATCTACTCCAATATTTCATTTTCATTTGTTGTATTCCCACTTACTAGGTCTATCACTACCCACATTTATATAATCTCTAATCTCTTTATTTCGGATTTTATTCCCCTCACTGGTAAATACGATATGTTTGAAAAAGTATTTAAAAATAAGGATTTCCAGTCTTAATGTCGTTGTAGCAAACACACACACTCTACATGAAACGATACCTTGATTTTGATGTATTCATCCACAATTAGATTAATCCAAGATCCATTTTTCTTTGGTCATGTAATTCGTATGACCGATTCTAATTTCGTTCATTAGTGGAACATCAACATCACCACATGAATGATGAAAAACAAAACCTAACTTCTCTTGTACTTTTTTAGATTTAAAGTTGCCATCATAATATGCACACCAAATAATATTCATTTTCAAATCCTCAAAGCCATGGCGAATTATTTCTCTTGCGGCTTCTGGAATATATCCTTTACCCCAAAATTCCTGCCCAATCCAATAGCCAAGCTCACATTCATCATCGCTTTCCGTCATATCTGTATGTCCATTCAATTTAAGCTCTATACAGCCAATTGCTATATTATCAGTTTTCAAGCAAACAGCATAGCATTCTGAACCACAAAACACATTTTTAATAACATCCAGACTTTCTCCGACATTTTATGCGGAGGCCATCCTGCGATGGGTCCAACTTCTGGATTCTTCGCATACTGATATAAGCTTTCTGCATCCGCTTCTTTCCACGGACGAAGTATTAATCTTTCTGTTGTAAGTTTCATAACTAATCTCCTTTTTAACATCCAATCCACCGCCTAAACTATCCGAAATAGACATCCAAATCACCAACTCAATTTTCGTGTTATCCAAATCGCTGCCTAAACTATGGCTGTTTTGACGGTTGATATGTTCTGTTGGACTGTTGTTTTCCAAATTTTCACTCGCTCGTGAAAATCTCAAAATCCTCAAATCCCCATATATCAAGGGGTTTTGCACCTACTTTTCTTTAACCTTAGACATCAAACATACCGTCTCCACATGAAGTTTTTAGGCTATTTCACATCTTTGAAAAACGCAGTAATAATGCTGTGTTTATGCTGGTTTAACATCCATCTTATCCTCTCAAAAAAATAATCCTTGATTAGGCTATTCTGCTTTTCGCCGCTTTGACTTCCTATAATTCGCCTTTTATAAATTATGCGTATTAACTCCCAATGTTGAGTATATTCATAGTCTTAACTCATAAAAAGCCTAATGTTAATTGACAACTGTACCTCCCCATTCTACGACAGTAAAACCTTGCCGCTGAATAGGTTCGAGAGTTTGTTCCTCAATAGAAATAACTTCTTTAAGGGGTTTATATGCCATAAAAACTCTCAAAATGCTATCAGGTTCAGGTATTATTTCCAATTCTGCATTGTCTGTATAAATTTCATTCTGAAAAGTAATAAGATTGTATGGATTGTTTTGCATTTTGGGGAGCCAGTAGACAATAAACTCATTATATTCTTTTGGTGTCAAACCAATATACTCTAATTTGTCCCTTAAAAATCCAGCAGTATCTTCCCCTTTCACAATAAACCCCTTACTCATATCATATTCAATATTGCTATTGCCTTCCCAAAACAGATAAGAGTACTCTTTCCCATCTTTTTGGTTGATTAACATTCCGTCAGGATGAGCAGTTACAGTCCAGCCCTCATAATAAGTAGGGTAGGTGCAAATAATGCTACCATTATAATCTAACTTAACTGTTACTTCCATTGTTTCTTCTGGATATAGATAAATTACTGGTTTTGCGTCTGTTGGTTCATCATCCTTATTCTTATCTTCACACCCTGTCATAAATAATACTATTGAAAACATTAGGGCTATACACAATAGAGTAAATTTAAGTTTTTTCATATCAAAATCAACTCCTTTATATTATAAGACGATAACACTTACAACTGGTTCCATCTCTAGTGATTTTAGGATTGCTATATAGTAGGAATTAGTTACTAAAATATGCATGAATGAGTTGCGCATTATAAAACAATTGCGATCTATCTCAATTTCTTAATTATTTACTTCTTTGAACTATATTTTTTGCTTTTTCGCTTGCTTCCATCTTCGCCCTCTGTAACATTGCTTCGGTGCTGTTTTTCAATCTGCACCGCTTGGAATGTTTCCTTAGATATTATCACAGGATTGTTATTCTCTGCCCGATAGTATGCATCGTGTTTTCCATTATCCAGTAAGTGTACATTTCCTGTGTATTTTTCGTTACTGAGCATAACGTCAATTGTTCTCTTAGGCCATGTAGCCTTTCCGGTGGGCGATTTAATTCCCAGTAGTTCCAGTTCTTTCACAATGCCTAAAACACTCTTACCCTGAAGATAGAGGTTAAATATCATGTGGACATTTTTTGCTTCTTTCTTATCAATTATCAGCTTACCTTCTGCATCATTTATATATCCATAACACTTTCTGTTATATAGCTTCGAAGTGCCTTGTGCTGCATGTCGTTTAATACCCCATTTAATATTGTCGCTGCGGGATTCATTTTCTGCTTGAGCAACTGCCTCGATAATTGAAATCATCAAGTCATTATCTGTATCGGCTGTATCAAGTACTTCCTGTTCAAATATGACCCGAACGCCGAGAACCCTTAGCTGGTTCCATGCATCAAGAATCTCTACTGTGTCTCGGCCAAATCTGCTGATGCTCTTGGTTAGGATAATTTCTAAGTCACGCGACTGACAGTCCTGCAGCATACGAGAAAACTCTTTTCGAGAGGAACCTGTCTTGCTTGAAGCAATATCTATATATACATCAACCAATAGCCATTTGGGATTAGCTGCTGTCAATCTTGTTAGCGCCGACACTTGGGCGGTAAGACTTTTCAGCTGGTCAGCACTATTTGTACTCACATGACAATAAATACCGACCCTCTTTTCTCGTTTTGAAGGCAATGGTGGTATGAAATGTATTCTTTTATCATCAGCCACGATAAAACCTCCAAGATAACAGGCTTATTGAAAAATTAGCAATTTTCATGCTCATATATTGCTTTTATTGGAAACTAATAAGGTATTTATTTTATTATGAAGTAATTCTACATCATAATCAACATTGCTTAATATTGTTACTATCAACTGTTTACCTAAATCATAAGATGTTATAAAATTAACTCCAGGGTCACAACCTTGAAACGAAGGGATTTTGCCATTAAGAAGCCATACTCCAAAACCATAATATCCTTCTGCAATTTGAGGAGAAAACATCTTTTCCAATGACTCCTTATTAATTAGTTCTCCGTTTACTAATGCAGTCCAAAATTTTTCAATATCATGTGCTGTTGTAAATGCCCCTCCTGCACCGCTTCCTTTTGCATCAATAGAAAAGATATTAGTACGATATTCATTCCTTTTATAATCAAAAATATAAGAGAACGCACATTTTGCAGGTAATCTATCAAGTTCAAAATATCCAGTATCAGTCATTCTGCATGTATCAAAAATAGTTTCCTGAAGATAAACATCGAAAGGTTTTCCCGTTATCTCCTCAATAACTAATCCAAGAACTACATAACCCGTGTTATTGTATTGAAATCGTTCCCCTTTTGGATACATCATAGGCTTATCAATAAACAAAGGAATTAAATCTGATGATTTTCTAATGCGATAATTCGGGATATTAATCCATAACTCCTCATAATTATTCATAACAGATTCATCAAAATAATCAGGTATTCCTGAAGTATGATTTAACAATTGGCTTATTGTTATCCCCGAATCAATCTCCTTCAAATCAAATTTTAATACTTCTCCAATTGTTGTATCAAAGTTTATGATTTTTTGTTCAATTAAGTTCAGTATTGCAGTCGCTACAAAAACCTTACCAGCTGAAGCTGTACCAAACTTCGTGTCCATTCTATTTGGGATTTCATTTGCCTTATCAGCAAATCCGTATCCACCTTGGAAAATATTTTTACTTCCTTGCACTATTGAAATTACTCCACTAAATTTCTCGTCAATCAAGTCATTTACGTTCATTTTTTCTATTCTCCTAATACAAATAATCATCTTTCCATTTAGTACCACGACCAATAAACATATTAACATATTTCAGGCATGTTGGTTAGCCTATTTAGCGACATTTTAACCTTAACATCAAACCTAACCACACAACCTCAACTTTTTCAGAAGACATCTAAATCGACCACTCGCGAACCCATGTTATCCAAACTGACCACTCGTCAAACACCGACATCTAAATCGCTCTGTCACGTTCAAAATCATGCCTTTGGACTTGTTCCCACGAAGCGATATTTTCATGTTTTTCGCTCAATGGGTTTTGTAACCATGTGTGCTAAAAGTATTGATATATAAGGGTTTTCAGTGCTCTCAATCATTTTTCCTTGTTATCAATACTACGCACTCAACGTGATACGTCTGAGGAAACAGATCCACCGGCTGTACTTTTTCAGCCTGATAGCCGGCTGCCGCAAAAAGTTTCAAATCCCGAGCCAACGTGGCTGGGTTGCACGATACGTAAACAATCCGATCCGGCGCTACATTGACAGCTGCCTCAATAAAACGAGCGTCCAAGCCTTTCCGAGGTGGGTCAACGAAAATAATGTCGGGCTTCAGGTCTTCCCGTGCCCATTGCGTCATTACTTTTTCTGCTTTGCCAACAAGATACGTGGCATTTTCAATTCCGTTGATTTCAGCATTGATTTTGGCATCAGCCACGGCTTCGGGGATGGATTCCACACCGTAGACATGATCTACCCGGTCAGCCACTGATAAGCCGATGGTACCGATACCTGAGTAGGCATCAATAACCACATCTGTTTTTTTCAATTGAGCAAAATCAAAGGCTGTTTCATAGAGAATTTCAGCTTGCTCGGTATTCACTTGATAAAATGACGGAGCCGAGATGCGGAAAGTTTTTCCAAGCAATTGGTCTTCAATATAACTCTTTCCATACAAGACCACCTCTTTCTCCCCAAAAATCACATTGGTACGTTCTTCATTGATGTTTTGGATCACGGAAACCACTTCCGGAATTTCTTCGTGAATCACCTCAGCAATGGTTTCCCCTTTGAAAAATTTGGCTTTACGAGTAACCAACACCACCATCATCTCATGGCTATAATGACCGCGACGAATTACAATATGCCGCAAAAAACCTTCATGAGCGGTTTCATTGTAGGCTTTCACACCGAAGCGCTCCAAAATCTCGCGAACTTTCACAATGGCTTCATCAATGGCTTCGTCTTGAATATAGAAATCTTCAATAGCAATCATATCATGGCTATTTTTGCGATAAAAACCAGTCGCCAGCTTACCGTCGATTTTACGGACTGGAATTTGAGCTTTATTGCGGTAGTGATCTGGTTTGGCCATGCCAATCGTTGGCAATACCGGAACCTCAGGCATGCCCGCAATTTTTTTCAAGTTGTTTTCCACTTGTTTTTGTTTGAAGACTAGTTGTGCTTCATAGGACAAATGGCTTAATGGCGCAATCCCGGTCCGCAACAAATCTTCGTTGGCGTTTTTTACCCGATCAGGGCTAGTGCTTTGATATTTCATGACTTTTGCAAAGCCAAATTTATTGCCGACTTTCAACACCTTGATGTCCACAACTTCTCCAGGAAGCGCATTTTCAATAAATAAAAGGTAATGATCGACTTTGGCAATCCCCATGCCTTCATGGGAGAGGTCAGTAATTGTTACTGTTAATTCTTGATTCTTTTTCACTGGGTAATCCTTCATCTTGATCCCTCGACTTTCTTTGTTCATCATACGGGAAAGTTGGCTAAGTTACAATCATTTTCCCACTGCCTTAAGGCAAAACAAAGTACCGGCAAAAAGACCGGCACTCCGACTGTTATTCATCTTTTTCCGTTGGTTTAGAAGAATCTTTGGCTGGAGGAATAGTCCCATCGCCATCGATATCTTCTTGTGATAGCTGTTCTACTTCTTGAATAAATTCTTTACTTACAATATCAAAATTCTCTTCTTCCCCCACGACAGCATCATCAGGAATATCATCGAGGCTGGCATACATTTCGATATGTTGATGGAGATTCGTAAAAGTCATAGGCGCGTCACCACCATACTCCCCGTCCAAATTGATCATCAACCGATCACTGCTTTTAGGGATGACCTCCAATTTTGAAGTTTTGGTGTAAAGAATCCGCGGATCCTTGATATGTTTGCCACCATTCATCATCAACGCCACCAAATGCACGATTTCAAATACATTGGCGGTTTTAACGATAATCAAGGAGAATTTTCCATCATCCAGTTTGGCATCCGGCGCGATTTGTTCAAAGCCCCCCACTGAATTGGTTAACCCAAGGAAAAACATTGAAGCGTTGCCTTCATAAACCCCATCATCATAAGTTAATTTCATGGGTATCGGTTTGATTCGCGGTAAAAGTTCGGCTCCTTTGGCCAAATAAGCCAAATAGCCAAAAATACTCTTCAACTCTGAAGGCACATCATAGGTCAATTCTGTTAAGTGACCCCCGGCTGCGATATTAATAAAATAGTCATCATCGCTTTTACCGATATCCATTTTGATAGTCTGATTTTTTAAAATCACTTCGGCAGCTTTTTTGACATCATTGCGAGGAACTTTCAGCGCCCGCGCATAGTCATTAGTTGTCCCTGCTGGAATAATTGCCATTTTTGGTCGCTTTTCTAAAGGGGCAATCCCATTGACGACTTCGTTGATAGTACCATCTCCACCAGCTGCAACGATTAAGTCAAAGCCAGCTAAGCCACAGCGCTCCGCCTCTCTTTTAGCAGAGTTTAACTCTGGAGTCGTAGCATAAGCACTGGTTTCAAACCCAGCCTGTTCCAATACATCCAAAATATCGGCTAAATTTTGTTTCATTATTTCTTTACCTGAGGTGGGATTGTAGATCACACGGGCACGTTTCATATCAGCCGCTCCTCTCAAATTTCATCATCCTTTAGATTTTAACACAAGGAAACGGTCTGCGCCATATATGACACAGACCGTTGCTTCAAGCTATTTGACTAAGGTTTAGCAAGAATTACCGTTTCGCTAATTCTTCTTGCAAGAGTTTGTTTACTACACCAGGATTCGCTTTTCCTTTGGTAGCTTTCATGATTTGGCCGACTAAGAAACCGACAGCTCGATCTTTTCCGTTTTTAAAATCTTCAACAGATTGGGCATTGTTATCCAAGACTTCATTGATGATTGGCAATAGTTGGGCTGGATCAGATAATTGCACCAGACCTTTTTTCTCAACAACTTCTTTGGCCTCCCCACCTTTTTCAATCAGTTCTTTAAAGACGGTTTTGGCAATTTTCGAACTAATGGTACCATCAGCAATTAGTAAAATCATGCCGGCTAAGTTTTGTGGAGTCAGTTTTGTTTCGCCTAATTCTAGTTTGGCACTATTCAAGTAAGCTGAAACTTCTCCCATGAGCCAGTTAGAGGCCTGTTTAGGATCGGCCCCAGCAGCCAAGGTTTCTTCAAAGAAATCAGACATTTCTTTCGACAAAGTCAAGACTTTGGCGTCATACTCTGGCAAGCCCATTTCTTCAACGTAACGTAAGCGACGAGAAGCTGGCAGTTCTGGTAAGGTTGCTTTTACCCGTTGAATCCATTCGTCATCGATGACAAACCGCGGAATATCTGGTTCTGGGAAGTAACGGTAGTCACTAGACCCTTCTTTTACCCGCATCAAAATCGTTTTGTTGGTGGTTTCATCAAAGCGACGCGTCTCTTGTTGGATTTCGCCGCCAGAAAGCAAAACTTTCGCTTGGCGTTTTTCTTCAAACGCTAGCCCTTTACGGACAAAGCTCATGGAGTTCAAGTTTTTCAACTCGGTTTTGGTCCCGAATTCTTCTTGACCATAAGGCCGCAAAGAGATATTGGCATCACAACGCATAGAGCCTTCTTCCATCTTCACGTCAGAGACTTCAGTAAATTGTACGATTGACCGAAGAGCTTCTAGATAAGCATAGGCTTCTTCTGGTGAACGCATATCCGCTTCTGAGACGATTTCAATCAAAGGAGTCCCTTGACGGTTTAAATCCACATAGGAATAGCCACCGATGCCGTGCATATTTTTCCCAGCATCTTCTTCTAAGTGAACCCGTTCGATGCGGATTCTCTTTTTCTTCCCAGCGACTTCGATTTCAATCCAACCATCATGTCCAATCGGTTGATCAAATTGAGAAATTTGGTAGGCTTTGGGATTATCTGGATAGAAATAATTTTTCCGGTCAAAATGAGTATCTTTTGAAATTTCACAATTCAAAGCTAAGGCTGCTTTCATCCCAAACTCAATAGCCGTCTTATTCATTACCGGCAAAACGCCAGGGTAACCCCAGTCGATGACATTGGTATTACTGTTTGGTTCGGCACCAAAATGAGCCGGTGCTGGTGAAAAGATTTTAGAGTTGGTTTTTAATTCTACGTGGACTTCCAGCCCGATGACGGTTTCAAAGTTCATTAGTCGTTCCCCCCTAAAATCGCTGGTTTTTTCGTATGGAAATCGGTTGCTTGTTCAAAAGCATAAGCTGCTTTGTACATGGTAGACTCATCAAAAGCCTTCCCAATGATTTGCAAGCCCACTGGCAAGCCTTCTGAAAAGCCTGCTGGGATACTCATCCCTGGTAAGCCTGCTAAGTTTACCGGAATTGTTAAGATATCACTCATGTACATCGTGATTGGATCATTGATGTTTTCTCCCATACCAAAAGCGACGGTTGGTGACGCTGGTCCAATAATCAAATCATAGTCATTGAAGACATTTTCAAAATCTTGACGAATCAGCGTCCGAACTTGACCGGCTTTTTTGAAGTATGCATCATAGTAGCCAGCACTCAAAGAGAAGGTCCCTAGCATAATCCGGCGTTTCACTTCATCACCAAAACCTTCACTACGAGAGTTGACGTAGACATCTTCCAAGTCCTGTACATTTTCTGAACGATAACCATAGCGGATACCGTCAAAACGTTGCAAGTTTGAGCTAGCTTCTGAGGAGGCGATGATATAGTAGACAGCAACCCCATATTTAGAATGAGGCAGGCTAACTTCTTCGACTGTCGCTCCTAATTCACGGAAAGTATCGGCTGCTTGCATGATGGCTGCTCGTACTCCTGGTTGGACCCCTTCACCAAGGTATTCTTTTGGCAAACCGATTTTCATGCCTTTAATATCGCCATTTAGGCCTTCCGTAAAGTCCGGTACGGAAATACCTGAGGAGGTCCCATCTTTTTCATCGTAGCCGGCGATAGCGTTTAAGGTCAAGGCGTTGTCTTTGACTGTCCGCGTCATCGGTCCGATTTGATCCAAAGATGAAGCAAAGGCAATCAAACCAAAACGAGAAACCCGGCCGTAAGTTGGTTTCATCCCAACAATCCCGTTAAATGCTGCAGGTTGACGGATGGAGCCACCAGTATCGGAACCTAGCGCGACTGGTACTTGACCAGCTGCCACAGCGGCTGCCGAACCACCCGAAGAACCACCAGGAACTTTGGTGAAATCCCAAGCATTTTTGGTTTTCTTGAAATAAGAAGTCTCCGTGGAGCCCCCCATGGCAAACTCATCCATGTTCAGTTTGCCTACGGGTACAAAATCGGCAGCATAGACTTTTTCCATCACTGTCGCATCATAGATCGGATCAAAATTGTAGAGAATTTTTGAAGCAGCAGTGGTGACGATATCTTTGGTAACGATATTGTCTTTAATCCCGATCGGAATCCCGGCTAATGGATTGCTTTCATCAATGCCTTTTTCGTCAATGGCTTGTGCCAACTCTAAGGCTTTTTCTTCAGGAATATTCAGAAAAGCCTCTACTTGGCCATCAGTTTCTTTGATTCGTTCGATGGTCGCTCGAGTCAAATCCACTGCGGTAATCTCTTTTGATACTAACAACTGGTGTAATTCTTCAATGGATTTATCATATAATTTCGTCATTATGCCCCAGCCTCCCCGTTATCGATAATCGCTGGAACTTTGATAAAGCCATCTTCTTTTTCTGGTACGTTTCTCATCAGGTCATCCCGGTTCATCCCCGCTTGTGCCCGGTCTGGACGCATGACATTAACAGTTTCCACAACATTTGAAGTGAAGGGCACTCCTTCTGTATCGACTTCTTCTAACATTTCCACCATATCGATGATTTTGCCTAACTGATTCGTAAATTCATGTAACTCGGTATCGTCAAACTTAAGCTTAGCAAGTTTTGCGACGTGTTTGACTTGTTCTTCTGTGATAGCCATGAACTCCTCACTTTCTGCCCTAAGTAAAAACTTAGCGCGATTGGATGTTTGGTACAAAAAACGATTTATTCTTTACTATAATGAAATAACTTTCGGAATTTTTCAAGCTTTAATTGAAAATATAGGAAATAATCTCTTTCTCACCGGCTTTTCGGGAGACAAATGCTTGGGGCCCTTCCACTGATAGGATTTGGACTTCCAATTGTCCTTTGACATCGGCAAAAATCGATTCCAGTTGTTTGCCTAAATATTGGGTAAAACTGGTAATTTCAGTTTTCGTATAATACTTAGAATCCACCTTGATGGTCAAAGATTGCAACTGCTCTTCAGCATAATAAGCGGTTGCTGTCACCCCAGTCAGATTTGGAAAGAAGTTCTGGACAGTATTGCGGAAAGTAGTAAATTTCGTGGCCACCCCATCACGCGTTGCCGCATTTTCACTACCACTAAGAATTGGCAAAGAAACGTATTCTTCATTAACCTTGTCAAACTGGTCAATGGTGGTGGCACCATTCTTGGCGACTGCCGTATAAATATATTTACCACCTGCGATATCATCTTTGGCCGCTTGTTCAAACAAGCCCACCATAATTGGAATTTTCTCCAAGCCTTTTGTTTTTCGCATCCGGGTTAAAACGGAATTGACAGATTTACGAGCATTTGCCATGATTTCCTCACGACTGACTGCCGTGGCTTTGTTGCCATCGTAATAGACTGAATTAAAGGCAAACCCTAAGCTAATCCCCCCTAAAGTTTTGCCATCTTCTTCGATAAAGTCATGCTCCAAGATTTGCTGTAAAATCAATGGTTGGTTTTTGTCTGCTGGATTCAATCCTTGGTTGTTGTCATCGGTATTGCGAGCCAGCCAACTGCTCAACGTATCATAATCTAGGTGTTGCCCTTCTTGGAAAAAGTATTTATCCGGGGAAAAAGCCTCGTGGGACAGGCGCAGTAGCCCATTCTCAAAGTTTTCTTGGTTGTACCCACTATTTAATGAAGCGACTGCATCACGAGCAGCACTGGTTTCATAATGGCCATCTGGCATGATGGCCTGATACACAGAATCATCTACTCGTCCGGTGGTAATACTGCCACTTTCGGTTTTTTCTCCATCATCGGTTTTTGAGATGCCCATATCTAAGTTACCACAAGCACTAAGCGTTAGCAGGCACAAGCTAAGGGCAACTAGTTGTTTAGTTTTCATTCTTTTCGCTCCCTTCAATCGCTTGAACCATTTGCGACTCATCCCAAACGGTTACCCCTAAAGATTGGGCTTTGGTCAGCTTGCTGCCCGCATCCTCACCAGCAACTACAATATCGGTTTTTTTCGAGACGCTCCCAGTGACTTTGCCACCCAGCAACTCGATTTTTTCTTTTGCTTCGTCCCGCGTATAATGAGAAAGTTTACCAGTCAAGACCACGGTTTTCCCAGCAAAAGGCGATGCCACCGAAGCCAATTCTGCTAATTGTGGCCCACGATAGCGCAGATTAACCCCCGCTTCCTGTAGCTCGGCAATCAATTCATGAACTTCTTGATTGCTAAAATAAGTGACGACACTATCGGCAATGGTTTCACCAATCGTCTCAAGGGCGACAATTTCTGATTGTTCCGCTTGCGCCAAACGTGTCATATCTCCAAAATGTTCGGCTAATATTTTGGCGGCTTTGGCTCCCACATGACGAATCCCTAAGCCAAAAATCAGGCGTTCCAATGAATTTTCGCGACTGGCATCAATCGCTCGCAAAAGATTGTCGGCGGCTTTTTCTTTAATTTTATCCAAGGTCAACAATTGCATCTCAGTGAGCTTATACAAATCAGCAACGTCTTTCACAAGGCCTTTATCGTACATTTGATTCAATACCCGCGGGCCTAAGCCATCGATATTCATGGCATTACGAGAAACAAAATGCGCCAATCCTTCCTTTAGCTGGGCTGGACATTTGGGATTAATACAACGCAGAGCCACTTCCTCATCCAAATGCACTAGTTCACTTTCACATTCTGGACAATGAGTCGGTGCCAAATAAGGCTGGCTATCACTTGGACGCTGCGCCAGTACCACGTGGCTAATCTCAGGAATGATATCTCCTGCTTTGTAGATGATTACTTGATCCTGCAGGCGAATATCTTTGGCCGCAATGTAATCCATATTGTGAAGACTGGCTCGGCTGACGGTGGAACCCGCAATAAAGACCGGGTCCATAACTGCTGTAGGTGTCACGACTCCTGTGCGTCCGACAGTCCATTGGATATCTTGGAGAGTCGTCTGAGCTTCTTCTGGCGGAAACTTGTAAGCAGTTGCCCACCGTGGCGCTTTAACGGTAAATCCTAGCTCGTCTTGCTGGCTAAAGTCGTTCACCTTAATAACCACACCATCGATTTCATAAGGCAAGTCTACACGTTTCAGATGGTACTCTTGAATGTAGGCCCAGATTTCTTCTACCGTATGACAGATCCGGGCTTCAGGATTAACATGAAACCCATTTTTCGCTAATTCTTGCAAGGCCTCCCCTTGGCTAGCAGCTTCCATCGGTCCAAAATCCGCCACCGTATACAAGAAAGTGTCCAAATTCCGTTTCGCAGTAATTTTCGTATCCAATTGCCGCAAGCTACCTGCTGCAGCATTCCGCGGATTGGCGAAAACATCTTGGCCGGCTTCCTCCCGTTCTTTATTTAAACGGACAAAGGAAGAACGGGGCATAAAACATTCCCCCCGCACTTCGATGCTTAAAGGTTCGGCCAATTTTAATGGTATCGAGCGTACTGTTTTTAAATTTTCGGTGATATTTTCGCCAACAGTCCCGTCCCCACGAGTGGCTCCTTGGACAAAAAGGCCATCCACGTATTTTAGTGAAATAGAGAGGCCATCAATTTTCAGTTCACAAACATAAGACACTGAATCTCCTAAGGCTTTTTTCACCCGTTCATCAAAGGCAATAATCTCCTCTTGGTTAAAGACATCATTTAAGGAATAAAGAGGAACATTATGAACTACTTTTTCAAAACCTTTTAAGACTTTCCCTCCCAGACGCTGAGTGGGAGAATCCGGTGTAATCAACTGAGGATGTTTGCTTTCCAACTGTACTAACTCGGCATACAGCTGATCATAGATATAATCCTCGACAGTTGGTTGATCTTGTACATAGTATTCATAGCCGTATTGATTCAGTTGCTGTTGTAACTGAAGAATCCGAGCTTGATCATCTATCGGCTGTTTTTCAGTCATGGAAGACGTCACCCTTTCTAGATTTTTTCAATTGGTGCAAAGGCTGCTAACAAGCGCTTGATTCCTTGAGCCGGAAAAGCGACGTCCAATTCGACATCTTTGGCGACACCGCCGACTCGTACCACGGTACCTTGTCCCCATTTTTTATGTTGGACTTTGTCACCGATTTTCCAAGTTTCACCAGCCGCTGCGGTCTCCTGTTTACTGGAAACACCATGCACCACGGCTTGCTTATATTCTGCTTTGTAGGGCTTTTCTTTGTAAGAATTCGTTGTACCGCTACGGATTCCTCCCATGGATTTGGCAGTTTGAGTGAAGCTTCCAAAGCCTGTTTGGCTAGACCCAGAGACGACTCCTTGATTGTCTAAAAGATTAGCTTCAATCTCTTTGACAAAGCGCGAAGGCCGATTGTATTGGGTTTTCCCATAAAGGGTACGGGAAAGGGCATTGGTCAAAAACAACTCTTCTTCTGCTCGCGTAATTCCTACATAAGCCAGGCGCCGTTCTTCTTCCAACTCGTGTTGTTCTAACATCGCCCGCGACAAAGGAAAGACCCCTTCTTCCAAGCCCACTAAAAAGACGACCGGAAACTCCAGCCCTTTTGCGGCATGAAGGGTCATCAAGGTCACTTCACTGGCTTCTTCTTCATAGGAATCCACGTCCGAAATCAAGGCCAGATCATTTAGGAAAAGTGTCAACTTATCTTCTGGTGCTTCTTCTTGATTGGCAGTTTCTTGACTGGCTGCAAAAGTCTTATCAAAGTCTTGGGTAACAGTCATAAACTCTTCTAAGTTTTCTAAACGATTTTGTGATTCCAACGTATTTTGACGTCGTAAATCTTCTTCATAACCAGTCTTTTTAAGAACTTCTTTCGTGAGTTCAGTTACTGTCAAAAACGGAACCATTTGACTGAATCCCTCAATTAACTCCCCAAACTCATAAAGTTCTTTTGCTGCCTTACCCGTGACTGGTGACAAAGCGACATTTAGGGAAGCCTCCAATAAGGAAAACTGATGGATATCAGCAAACTCCCGTAGACGCTCCAAAGAGGTTGCCCCAATTCCACGTTTTGGGGTATTGACTACCCGAGCAAAACTCAAAGAATCTGCTGGGTTAGCGATGACTTGCAGATAAGCCAAGATATCTTTGATTTCTTTGCGATCATAAAACTTATGGCCCCCAACCATTTTATAAGGAATATTGGCTTTCAAGAGGGTTTCTTCCACTACCCGAGATTGCGCGTTTGTCCGGTATAACACAGCAAAATCGCCATATTTCCGTTGCTTTTCTCGCTGTTGTTTTTGAATCTCAGAAACAATAAAGCGCGCCTCATCTCGTTCGCTTTCCCCGTGGTAGTAAGTAATTTTTTCACCATCACTGTTTTGGGTCCAAAGATTTTTTTCTTTGCGATTGGAATTATTGGCGATGACTTGATTGGCTGCTGCTAAGATTGTTTTGGTGGAGCGATAATTTTGTTCTAATAAAATGGTGCGGGCATCGGGATAGTCCTTTTCAAAGTCAAGGATGTTTTGCATATCCGCTCCTCGCCAACCATAAATACTTTGGTCGGCATCTCCCACCACACACAGATTACGAAAACGAGCGGCTAACATATTGACTAAGGTATATTGCGCATGGTTCGTATCTTGGTATTCATCCACATGAATGTATTGAAATTTTCGTTGGTAAAACTGTAAAACTTCTTCATTGTCTTGAAACAGGCGAATGGTGACCATGATCAAATCATCAAAATCCATGCATTGATTCCGTCGTAGTTCTTTTTGATACAATTGGTAACACTTGGCCACCATCTGTTCAAAAAAACCGCCTTGTTGCGCTTCATAATCGGCTGGTGTCAGCAATTCATTTTTTGCATTGGAGATGGCTCCTAACAAACTTCGAGGATCGTATTTTTTGGGATCAATATTCAATTCCTTAACTACGCGTTTCATCAAAGTCAACTGTTCGGAACTGTCTATTATCGTAAAATTACGAGAATACCCAATATGATCCACATCTCGCCGTAAAATCCGCACACACATGGAGTGAAAGGTGGAAATCCAAACATCTTCCCCACCTGCTCCCAAGAGGCCATTGACCCGTTCTTTCATCTCTCGAGCGGCTTTATTCGTAAAGGTAATCGCCAAAATATTCCACGGATTGATTAATTTTTCTTCTATTAAATAGGCGATTCGGTGAGTGAGCACCCGAGTCTTCCCACTACCGGCGCCGGCCATAATCAACAAAGGCCCTTCTGTTGCTGTCACTGCTTCAGCTTGCTTGGGATTCATCCCTTTGAGAAATACATTGGCTGTCATCAAAAACTTCCTTTCTTCAGCTATCCACCTTCAGACAAACAGATACCTGACTAGGCAACACGGGATTGCTGCTTTCACGCCCTGTTGGCAGAAGGTCATTATTATTTCCGAATATAGTGCTGATCACATCGACAGACTACCATATTTCAATCTCTTTGATTATAGCATTACCCGCCCGTGGTTAAAACGACCAGCCTCCAAAAGTTAATAAAAAACTTCCATGAAAGCCTCTTGTAAATTCCCATAACCCTTGCCAACCCTTAAAAAACAAGCTACATTTAAAGTAATGAAAATAAAAAGGACTTTGATGATGAAAACAACAAATCTTGATAAAACTAGAATTAGCTATTTATTAAAAGGCGCCTTGATTGGAACACTGGCTGGGTTAGCAGTCAGTCTCTTTCGTCTTGGCATTGAAAAACTCAGCGATGTCGTCAGGCAGCTTTACCATCTTTTTCAGCAGCACCCGCTATGGCTCTTCCCTTGGGGGCTAGTTAGCCTTCTTTGTGCCCTAGTTGTCGGTTTATTAGTAAAGTCCGATCCAAACATCAAAGGCAGTGGGATTCCCCAAGTAGAAGCCCAGCTACAAGACGAACTGTCACCAAATTGGTTTTCGGTCCTTTGGAAAAAAATGTTTGGTGGGATTCTCAGTGTCGGAATGGGCCTATTTCTTGGTCGGGAAGGTCCTTCGATTCAGCTTGGAGCCAGCATCGGTCAAGGAATCTCTCAATGGCTGAAAGCCGATCGATCAGAAAGCAAGATTTTACTTTCCAGTGGCGCTGCCGCTGGCTTGGCTGCGGCTTTCAACGCCCCGATTGCTGCGTTACTATTCATCGTGGAAGAAGTCCATCATAATTTTTCGCCACTGGTATGGCTGACCTCCTTTACCTCAGCCGTTTGTGCCAATGCCGTATCCTTGATGATTTTTGGCCTACAGCCAGTCCTATACTTAGGAGACATCCCCTCTCTGCCATTAAAATATTACTGGTTATTAACTCTACTGGGGGTCTTTCTTGGAATCTTCGGACGATTTTACCAGGTGGTCTTACTAAATTTAGAGAAAATCTATCATAAAGTCCCCCTCCCAAATTGGCTCTATGGGCTAGTACCATTTTTATTGGTAATTCCCGTCGGCTACTTTTTCCCAGATTATCTTGGTGGTGGCAATCAAATCGTTCTAAGCTTCGGTACTGAAATTCCCTTAGCTAGTATTTTGCTGGGCCTGTTTCTCTTGCGTTTTATTTTTTCCATGATCTCCTATGGATCCGGCTTACCTGGAGGGATATTTTTACCGATTCTGACTTTAGGTGGGATTTTAGGAGCCTTCTTTGGTCAACTAGCCGTTAGCAGCTTGGGGATGGATCCCCAGTACGTCAAAGACTTTGTCATCATCGCGATGGCCGGCTATTTTGCAGCAATTGGCAAAGCCCCCCTGACCGCTATCATTCTCGTCACAGAAATGGTGGGTTCTTTAAATCACCTGATGCCTTTAGGACTGGTAGCCTTGATTGCTTATATCGTCAATGATTTACTCGGTGGCAGTCCAATCTATGAGTCTCTTTTAGAACGTATGATCAAACCAACTTCCTTGCCAATGAAAGGACAGCGTTTAGTCATCGAATATGCCGTTCATGCGGAAAGTCCCTTAGATGGCACTCAAGTTCGCGATATTCGGTGGCCCAAAGACATGTTGCTAGTCTCGATTCAACGAGGAGAAAAAGAGCTTTTAGTCCACGGGGATACCGTCATCAAAGTGGGCGACTTTTTAAAGATTCTAACCGATACCCACCACGCCAAAGAAGTTCGTCAGCAGATCGAGGCTTGGACAAGAAAACCACTAGCCTAACGCTTCAACGTTGCGGCCTATCAAACAAACAATTGTCTCAGCTTTGTCTTCCATAGCCAATCTTTCTATCGCTCAAACACAAACCAAATAAACAGAGCTTCCATGAAAAGACATGGGAAGCTCTGTTTATTTGGTTCTTCAACTCTAGATTGCAAAACGAAAAGCATTTCGACATTTTTAGCGGTGTGACACCACCAGCCGTTTCAATCTGATGGCGTGTCTAATATAAGTCTAAGTCTTCTACATTGCGGATGGTTTCGGCGATGGCTTCATTGACATACACGGAAATCTGACCGTCATTAACTGGAAAAACGCCCCGTCCATTTTCATCTAACACGACTTTTGCTTCATTGTTACCAAAAGCATCCACAAATGTTTTTCCGCCATGCAGGGCACTGATAGTCATTTCTAGTTCACCACCGCTAGCATTGGTCATGATCACAGCATAGCCGGATAACTCGTGCTCATAATCCCCCGTCCGGACCCAACCGATACGATCCGGATCATCAAAGTGATCTATCTGATTGCCATAGGCCAAGTGTTTTCGTAAGAGTAAGAGTATCAGTAATTCCCGCCCTACCGGATCGATGCCTTGGGTGGGAATACCATATAAATCACCCCAGAAAACCACTGGCGTCCCTAACTTTCGTAAAAGAATCAACGCATAGGCGTGAGCTTTAAACCAACCTTCCACCCAAGATTCCAGACTTTGTCCTTTTTGAGTATCATGATTATCGACAAAAGTAACAGCATACTCCGGTCGCGCCGCCAACAGCGTATGATCGAAAATCTGTCGCATGTCATAGGCTCCCATCGAGGTGGCGGCTTGCTGAAAATTAAAATGCAGTGGAACATCAAACAGGTAAATCAAATTGCCGGAAGAATCCAAATAATTCTCCAGCTTCGTCACATCCTCGGACCAATATTCTCCCACTACAAAAAGTTGGTCCCCTTTTTCTTCTCGCCGATGCAACAGCCAGTCTACAAAATAATCAAACTGAATATGTTTCACCGCATCGAGGCGAAAGCCGTCAACTTCCGTCAAATCCAAAAACCAGCGTCCCCAATTATCCAAATTTTGGATAGTTTCTGGATACTCCATATCCAAATTACAACCCATCAGATAATCGAAATTACCTTTTTCCCCATCCACATCAGGTACCCAGCCTCGGTCCCCAAGATTGTAGATAGCGTGATCTTTGGAACGAGCGTCATAGTCCACTCCCGAAAAATTGCGCCAAGTCCAGATATAATCATCATACTGCCCCTTGCGTCCAGGAAAATTAAACTTAGTCCAAGCTTCAATTTGTTCTTCCCCACTGATCTGTTGATTACGATTATCCCAACTATATTTGACAGCAGAGACTTCTTCAGTTTCATCAGCACCGAGGAAATGATTGAAAACAATATCTGCATACACCTTCAGCCCTTTTTCTTGCAGAGTTGCTATCAACTTTAGATATTCGTCTTTCGTACCATATTTGGTAGGAATCGAGCCTTTTTGATCAAACTCCCCTAAATCATATAAATCATAAGTCCCGTAGCCGACGTCTTGTGCACCGGCGGCACCTTTCGAAGCTGGTGGGAGCCAAAGCGCTGTGAAGCCAAGGCGCTGAAAAAGGTCGGCTTTTTGAGCTAATAATTGCCAATGTTGGTGATCTGGTTTCAGCTCCCACTCAAAGGCCTGTAAAATTGTCTCGTTATCCATGGCTTTCTCCTCTTTTCCTAAGTATTTACTAGTAGTCTTATCCTTTATTAAGCCAAATGAGTCAGGCCCCTGTCAAATAGTTAAGGTTAACCAAGCAAGATTTTCCCATTGCAAACGGCAACATTGATAGTTATGACAGATTTTTGAATGTTTATGATTGAATTTGATTGTATTTGATTGCTCGCCGTGGTATTCTATAGTTGAAAAAGAAATACCCGTTATCCATCATTTTTTTAGCTATTTTTGCCGAAAGGAGGATTATTTGTGCTAACTGAAGAACGGCAACAACAAATTTTACAACTCATTCAGGAAAAGAACATTGTCAAATTACAAGAGTTAACCCAAAAGCTAGATGCTTCAGAGTCCACGATTCGTCGCGACCTCCAAGATTTGGAAGATCAACATTTGCTTTTACGTATCCACGGTGGTGCTAAGAAGATTCAACGATTCATGTTGGAACCGGATATGCAACAAAAAACCTCGGAACACCCTTCTGAAAAACGCGCGATTGCAGCTTACGGGGCTAGCTTAGTTCATGCCGAGGATGTCATTTATCTAGACGCTGGTTCTACCACCTTAGAATTGATTGACCACCTGCCTAGAGGAATTCAAATCAAAGCTGTCACCAACTCGGTTCAACATGCTGCCCGTTTGATCGAACGGCAAATCGAAACCATTATTTTAGGTGGCAATATCAAGCTCTCCACACAAGCAACATTAGGATACACAGCGATTCAACAGCTAGAGCCTTTTCGCTTCACCAAAGCCTTTCTAGGTGCCAATGGAATTGAACTGACTGCTGGGATTACGACCCCTGACCCTGATGAAGCCTTGCTGAAGAAAACGGCGGCGAGACAAGCAGATATGGCGATTGTCTTGGCCGATGCTTCAAAATTTGAACAAATCACCTTTACCAAGTTTGCGGCTTTGCGAGACGTCATGATTATTACTGATGCCCTCGATTTACAAAATGCCCAAGCCTACCACGAAGAAACAAGCATAACGGAGGTAATGAAATGATCTATACTGTAACGTTAAACCCCTCGATTGATTACATTGTCCAGGTCGCTGACTTCAAACCTGGCGTTGTTAATCGTATGACCAAAGACTTTAAATTTCCTGGAGGTAAAGGGATCAACGTGACGCGGATTTTACAACGTCTCGATGCCCCTTCTACAGCTCTCGGTTTTCTAGGCGGCTTTACTGGCGACTTCATCAAGGAAGCGTTAATGGCTGAAGGTCTTCACTGTGATTTCACGCAAGTCGCTGATGACACACGGATTAACATCAAACTAAAATCCCTAACAGAAACCGAAATCAACGGTGGCGGTCCACTCATTACGAACGAGGAGATTCAAGCCCTCAAAGAAAAACTCAGTCAGATTACAAAAGGTGATATCGTGGTTCTTTCTGGAAGTGCCCCAGCCTCTTTACGCAAAGGTTTCTATCAAGAACTAATCGCTATCGTAAAAGCAAAAGAAGCGGATTTTGTCATCGATACTACCGGTCAAGACCTAGCTGATGCCTTAGAAGATGGACCTTTGTTAGTCAAACCCAATAATCATGAATTAGCCGATCTTTACCAGACCGAATTTCACACAATCGAGGATATCATCCCCTATGGCAAGCGCTTGCTGTTGGAGGGGGCTCGTCACGTCATCATCTCCATGGCTGGTGACGGCGCCTTATTGTTCATCGATGACGGCGTCTATCAATCAAATGTTTTAAAACGTCCCTTGAAGAATTCTGTCGGCGCTGGTGACTCGATGATTGCTGGTTTTATTGGAGCCTTTGAAAAGACCCATGACCCTTTAGAAGCCTTTAAATATGGCGTAGCTAGTGGGAGTGGGACCGCCTTTTCCGATGACTTAGCCACTCGTGAGTTGATTGAAGCGTTATTACCGGAAGTTGAAATTACCAAAATTGGTTAATTTGGATAAAAGAAAAATGGAGGAGTATCTATGAAAATCAAAGAATTGATGTTGCAAGACGCTATGATCATGGATTTGAAAGCCACTGACAAGCAAGGGGCAATCGATGAAATGGTCCAAAAGATGTATGATGTGGGACGGATCACCGATATCAAGACTTACAAAGATGGTATCTTAGCCCGAGAAGCTCAAACCTCCACTGGCCTTGGCGATGGTATCGCGATGCCTCATGCCAAAAACAAAGCCGTCAAAGAAGCCACCGTCCTCTTTGCCAAAAGCAGTGCCGGTGTTGATTACCAAGCTTTGGATGGGCAACCGACTTACCTCTTCTTCATGATTGCCGCTCCAGAAGGCGCCAACGACACCCACTTGCAAGCATTGGCAGCCTTGAGTCGCTTATTAATTAACCCAGACTTTGTCGAAAAATTAAAAGGAGCTACTACGCCGGAACAAGTCCAACAACTTTTCACTGATGCTGAAAACCAAAAAGCCGCAGAAGAACAAGCAGAAGCTACGGAAAAAGCCGCCACTACTCTCTCTGATGCCGATCGCAAATACCTCGTCGCTGTGACGGCTTGTCCGACGGGTATCGCCCACACCTATATGGCAGAAGATGCCCTGAAAAAACAAGCCAAAGAAATGGGTATCACAATCAAAGTGGAAACCAATGGCTCTGAAGGAATCAAAAATAGACTAACTCCAGAAGACATCGCCAAAGCAGAGGGCGTCATCGTCGCCGCCGACAAAAAAGTAGAAATGAATCGTTTTGACGGCAAGCATTTGGTCAATCGTCCTGTCTCTGACGGTATCCGGAAGCCAGAGGAATTGATTAACGAAGCCCTAAGCGGTAACGCTCCGATTTTCCATGGAACTGGCGGAACCAACCCTACTGATGACAGTTCTGCTGATGGGACCGTTGGGCAACGTATCTACAAAGACTTGATGAACGGCGTCTCCCACATGTTGCCATTCGTGATTGCTGGTGGGATTATGATCGCCATTTCCTTTATGATTGATAACTTTATGGGTGTCCCTCAAGATTCCCTTTCCAAGTTAGGCTCATTTCACGAACAAGCCAAGTGGTTTAATGATATTGGCAATGCGGCCTTTGGATTTATGTTACCTGTTTTAGCCGGCTTTATTGCCTCGAGTATTTCAGATCGTCCTGGTTTAGTCGTCGGTTTTGCCGCAGGGGCTTTAGCCAATAGTGGCGGTGCTGGTTTCTTAGGCGCCTTGATTGGTGGTTTCCTAGGTGGGTATGTTATCCAATTTTTACGGAAGCTTTTCAGTGGTCTACCAAAATCATTAGAAGGAATCAAAGCCATCTTGTTCTATCCCTTCTTTGGTCTTTTGATTACCGGCTTCTTGATGCTTTTAGTGAATATCCCCATGAGTGCTATTAATAGCGCCTTAAATAATTTCCTAAATAGCCTTGGAGGTACGAATGCAGCGTTATTGGGGGCTTTATTGGCAGGAATGATGGCGGCCGACCTTGGTGGCCCAATCAACAAAGCCGCATATGTCTTTGGGACTGCTACCATTGCTACGACCGTTGCTGAAGGTGGCTCCATCGTGATGGCAGCAGTTATGGCCGGCGGGATGGTACCCCCACTAGCAATCTTCATCGCTTCTCGTTTATTCAAAAATAAATTTACGAAAGAACAACAAGATGCCGGATTAACCAATATCATCATGGGTTTATCCTTTGTCACAGAAGGGGCAATTCCTTTCGCTGCATCCGATCCTTTGCGAGCAATTCCAAGTTTCATCATCGGTTCAGCTATTACCGGTGGCCTAGTTGGTGGTTTCGGAATTCGTTTGATGGCGCCTCATGGTGGGATTTTCGTGATTCCATTGGTTAGTCAACCGATTGTTTACTTGCTTTTGATTGCGATCGGTGCAATTATTTCTGGGGTCGTTTTTGGTCTCTTAAAGAAACCACTGGCCGATTAAAATAATCATAGTTAAAATTAAAAAGAGGCATAAGAAAAGACTTCATATAGTCTCCCAAAACGAAGAGCACTATATGTAATACTTGCAAAAAAAGCTTATTTTCCATTAAAGTTTCAGTGGAAGATAAGCTTTTTTGATTATTAAAAATTTCAGACGCTGCCTGCTAATAGCGATCCATTCGTCGCTTGACTTCAGCTTCAGTAACGGGGAGTTTTCCCTTGCTTCCTGACAAGCGACTCCCCAACTCCCGCCACAGAAACAAGAGGCTTAACACTACTCCCAACACCACAATCAGCAAGCTGACAGTGACTTTCAGAGGAAAATCCGGTAAGATCCACAAAGAAAGCAATACCCCTGCAGTCGGTCCCATAGTTTTTTTGAATATCCGATCTTCCATCTCCTTATCCTCCTGATAGTTCTTCAAGTTGCGGCAACGCACTCACCTGTAGAAAATTTACTCGTAAATGATTGGCATCCTTTTTTAAGTCAAAAAAGGCCTGCTCTTTTTTCTTCTTAAACCGGGAAAACTTCACATCCGTCATCTTTTCCTTCAATTGACGATAAGGAATCTGCGCTAAATATTCTTCTGGTACATAAATGTTCAAAATAACTAAGTACTCTTGATATCGGCCATCCCGTAGATCGACCTCAATTTCTAAAAAGTTACGAAGATAATACTCGTAAGCCGCTACCCCACCATCCAAAGCATAGGAGGGATCGATTACGATATAATTCATCATCTTCATCCGTTGTTCATCCACCCAGGGAAAATAGGCTTGCGCATTTAAAGTTCCTCGTACTCTCTTCACCTGTTGCTGATCATTCACTAAGTCAAAGCGCCGCGTCACAAAATGAGTCGCTTTTTTCTTTTCGGCCGGTTGTAAGCGATCATTTTGATATTGCACTGTTTGAATCATACGCTCACTATAGGCATATTCGATAAAAGGTTCTCGTAATATTCCAATCCCATTGTTCCACGCCAATTGGTCAATGCCCAGCTGGTCGCGGAAAAAGCGTTGATATCCACGATTGCTTGTGTTATCCCAGTTAAAGGGATCTTGGTACAACTCGATCATTAGCACCTGGGGAGAAATCCAATGAGACTGCTCCACTTGTTGAACTTCCTCAATCACAGCTAGAGGAATCACATTTCGATAAAACCGACTAAAGTACATCCGCCAGCAAGAAGTCAAAGTCAAACCTTTATAGAAAATATCATAGCCAGCAAACTGATTACAATCCACGACAACTTCACCGTTAGGACGCCGCAGCTTAGGCAGTTGGCTAATGGCAGCTTCCTCTTGAAAACGGCGCCGTTCAGCCATTTTTTCGACATTATGAAACAAAAATTCGTCATAAGAACGCAAAGAGGCAAAGAGGCCCTTCATTTTCATTTGGACTTCTGTATAATCGAGAATCATCTTTTGGTTTTCAGTAAAAACCGCCTTCGTCACTAAATGCTTCTCTAGTAGATGCCCCTTCACCAAACGCAGACTGGCTTCATTGGCACCACCCCCCACATAAATTGAAAAACTATCTAGCGTTTCGGCATGTTTCAAAAAAGCGACACAATCAGCTAAAGAAAACGATTGCTGGTTTGCCTGATCCAAGGCCAGCCAACGAGGCTCAAACAAAATGCGAACAAAGATGAGCCAGTCCTGAATAAGCCGTCGCAGAGTATGTTGGTCGATTTCCTGATACTGAATCGTCAAAAACAGCTTCTCTTCCTTCTTCACAATCTCACCACTTTCTCATTTTAATACAATCTTATTATAACTAACTATCATAAAAATGCCAATCAAAATCACTTCATTTTATTGTTTTCTATTAGGTTTTTATTCGCTATTATTATTGTAAAAATGACACTCTAAAAATTGTCATTAAAAATATTCTAATTTTATTTCAGTTGAAAAGTCTGACTGTCAAAAATACCCGACTCGTGCTAAACTACAAATGCGGAGGTGAAAACCATGGGCTTAAAGTTTCAACGAGAAGATACTTTGGATCGAAAGTTTGCAGAATTCGCAATGTTACCTGACGAAAAAGCCGACAAACTTAAAGAAAAAGAAGCGGCAATCCAACGCTTTTTAGAACCTGAAACCAAAGATGAAGAAAAAATAACAACAAAAAAAGACGCTTCCAAATAAGGATGCGTCTTTTTTTGGCTATTTTCAATCAGCAATGGCCTGCTGGATAGCTTGCCACGCTTGCTCCTTCCCTTCTTTGGTAACCGAGGAGAAGATGATAAACTCATCGTTGTTATCAAAGTCCAAGGCTTTCTTGATAACAGATTCGTGTTTGTTCCATTTACCTCGTGGAATTTTATCTCCTTTAGTAGCAACCAAAATCACAGGGATATCGTAGTATTTCAAAAATTGGTACATTTGAATATCTTCTTGCGAGGGGGCATGACGCAAATCCACTAGAGAGACCACGGCTTTTAATTGCTCCCTTTTTGTCAGGTAGGTTTCAATCATCTGTCCCCATTTTGCTCGTTCGGTTTTGGAAACTTTTGCGTAGCCATAACCAGGAACATCGACAAAGAGCAAACTATTTTCGATCAAATAGAAATTTAAGGTTTGTGTTTTCCCAGGTTTGGAAGAAGTCCGAGCCAAGTTTTTGCGATCAATCAAGGTATTGATAAAGGAGGACTTTCCGACATTGGAACGGCCAGACAAAGCAATTTCTGGCAAACCACCTTCTGGATATTGGGCTGGTGAGACAGCGCTGATGACAATTTCTGCGTGATGAACCTTCATAGATACGTTTCCTTTCTTGCTAGTGTGTCCGCTAGATAAACGCTAACCTGTAGTCAGCTGGCAGTGGACACAGGAATTTTTCAGAAAAAAGGGATACAAATCCTGCGACTTGTATCCCTAGTGGCATCGGCCGTTTAGCCGGCTTTTTTTTCTTTTTCAGTCAACTGGATTTTGGGCGCTTCTCCATCAGTTACCGCTTCTTTAGTAATCGTCACCTTGGCGATTGTTTCATCAGAAGGAACCTCGAACATGATGTCCATCATGATATCTTCAATAATCGAGCGTAACCCCCGCGCACCTGTATTGCGTTCAATCGCTTTATCAGCAATAGCTTTCAAAGCGGCTGGTTCAAATTCCAACTCCGTCTCATCGAGGGACAACAATTTTTTATATTGTTTGACCAAAGCATTTTTCGGCTCGGTCAAAATACGTACCAAATCGTCATTTGTTAGCTTATCTAAGGCTGCCATCACCGGTAAGCGACCGATAAACTCAGGAATCAAACCAAACTTCAACAAGTCTTCGGGAATGATATGTTGCATGATGCTTTCGCCTTCAGCAAACTTCTTATTATCAGTACCAAAACCGATTGTCTTTTCACCCATGCGGTTTTTAACAATGGTTTCAATACCATCAAAAGCGCCACCGACGATGAAAAGGATATTCGTAGTGTCAATTTGAATCATTTCTTGGTGCGGGTGCTTGCGTCCCCCTTGAGGAGGCACGCTGGCTTCGGTTCCTTCCAAGATTTTCAATAAAGCTTGTTGGACCCCTTCACCAGAGACATCACGGGTAATGGAGACATTTTCACTCTTGCGGGCGATTTTATCGATTTCATCGATGTAAATAATGCCTTTTTCGGCTCGCTCGACATTGTAGTCCGCCGCTTGTAACAATTTCAGAAGAATGTTTTCAACGTCTTCTCCCACATAACCAGCTTCGGTCAAGCTTGTTGCATCGGCAATCGCAAATGGGACATTTAAAGAGCGAGCTAAGGTTTGGGCTAAGAAGGTCTTCCCGGAGCCAGTTGGTCCAATCAGGCAAATATTACTTTTTTGCAATTCTACCTCATCGGAAGCAACATCGGCATTGACCCGTTTATAATGGTTATACACGGCTACAGCTAGGGCCTTTTTCGCCCGTTCCTGACCGATGACGTATTCGTTTAGAATGCCTAAAATTTCTTGCGGTTTAGGCACATCAATAAATTCGCGAACACTGTCTTCATATAGTTGTTCGTCGATGATTTCTTTGCAAAGATCGATACACTCGTTACAAATATAAACACCCGGACCAGCCACGATTTTACGGACTTCTTCTTGGGTCTTGCCACAGAATGAACAACGTACTGCTTCGTTGCTGTTTGGATTATCGTACATGGTTTTCACTCCTTGGTTCGAGCTTTTGATTTAAAAGCTCCTCGTTTTTCTTCCATGCTCGTCACGAGTGGAATGTTGTGTTTTAAAGTAGTCTTGCTAAATCATATCACAGAAAAAGCAGAAACAAAAGCCTTTCCACCCTGAGGCTTGTTTCTCATTACCCTTCTTTAAAGTTTCTTTGGCGGTGACCAGCTGACTTTTGCTACCAGTCTTCCTGTTCCATTTTAGACTGTCGCTGCTGGCACCCATTTTTTCTTAAAAAGACCCCCGAAGCGTTCATCGAGGGTCTAACATTGCCTTTCTAGTTGCTTCTAGTCTTTATTTAAATCCCGAAGCATTTGGTCGATTTTGTTGCCATATTGCACCGACTGATCAATTTCGAAAAAGAGTTCCGGCGTTTTGTACAAGGTCAACCCTTGACCTAACTCCCGGCGGATTAAACCTGAAGCTTTTTCTAACCCTCTTTGTGCTTTTTCTCGATCAGAGGCCTTGTCAGATAAAATGCTATAAAAAATCGTAGCTTGCTGTAGATCACCCGTCACACGAACATCTGTAATCGTAACATCCTGAACACGGGGATCCCGCACGCGTTTACGCAAAATATCATTGACTTCTCGCAATATTTCTTGGGCAACACGACGGTCACGGTAATTCGCCATAAGTTGTGCCCTCCATTAATCAACTGTTGCTGATGGCTACATCTCCACCAGCAACCAGTTAAGTTTAGTCTTGTTTGATTTCTTCCATGATGTAGGCTTCAATCACATCGTCGACTTTCAGGTCGTTGTATTTCTCGATCATCGCCCCACATTCAAAGCCTTGACGGACTTCTTTCGCATCATCTTTAAAGCGTTTCAAGCTAGCCAATTGTCCTTCATAAATCACGATACCATCCCGAATAACCCGGACGCCACTATCGCGACGGATGAAGCCATCTGTGACATAACAGCCGGCGATGGTGCCGACTTTGGATACATGGTAAGTTTCCCGAACCACCATTTGACCAGTGATTTTTTCTTCAAACTCAGGATCCAACATACCTTTCATGGCTGTTTCAATCTCATCGATAGCTTTGTAGATAATCCGGTGTAAGCGGATATCAACTTGTTCGCCTTCTGCTTGTTGTTTAGCTTGTGGCGTCGGCCGCACATTGAAACCGATAATGATGGCATTGGAAGCTGCAGCTAAGGTTACATCACTTTCGTTGATTGCCCCAACTGCCGAATGGACGATGTTGACTCGGACGCCTTCTACATCGATTTTCTTCAAGGAAGCTGCCAAAGCTTCAGCAGAACCTTGAACGTCAGCTTTGATAATCACGTTGACGTCTTTGAGTTCGCCTTCTTTCAAAGATTCAAAGAGATTATCCAACGTTACCCGACTTGAAGATGCCCGGTGTTCGACTAACGCCCGTTTTGCACGTTCTTCACCAGCTGCCCGCGCTGTTTTCTCATCTTCAAAGACTACGAAGTGATCGCCGGCTTGTGGAACATCATTTAGACCGGTAATTTCCACTGGTGTCGCAGGTCCGGCAGTTTTATCCCGACGACCGATATCATTGGTCATTACCCGTACCCGGCCAAAGGTATTGCCGACAACGATAGGATCGCCGACTTTCAACGTACCGTTTTGAACCAGCAAGGTTGCAACTGGGCCTTTGCCTTTGTCCAAGCGAGCTTCGATGACTGTCCCGATGGCTCGTGCAGTCGGATCAGCTTTCAAGTCTTCCACTTCAGCGACTAAAAGAATCATTTCTAAGAGTTCTTCGATGTTTTGACCGAATTTAGCTGAAATTTGCACGAAAATAGTATCGCCACCCCATGCTTCAGGAATCAATTCATATTCACTGAGCTCTTGCATGACATGATCAGGATTTGCCCCTGGTTTATCGATTTTGTTTACAGCAACGATGATTGGAACTCCCGCTGCTTTGGCATGGTTAATTGCTTCCACAGTTTGTGGCATCACACCGTCATCTGCTGCGACTACCAAAATTGTAATATCAGTGATGGAGGCTCCCCGTGCCCGCATGCTAGTAAAGGCTGCGTGCCCTGGTGTATCCAAGAAAGTGATCGGTTTGCCATCGATATCGATTTGGTAAGCCCCGATATGTTGGGTAATCCCACCGGCTTCACCACTGGTTACCCGGCTATGACGCAAGGTATCCAACAAGGTCGTTTTCCCATGATCGACGTGACCCATGATAGTAACGACTGGTGGACGAGGGACCAAGTTTTCTTCGTTGACTTCTTCAGGCTCAAAGAATTTATCAATATCAGCAATATCCACTTGGACTTTTTCTTGTGCTTCGATACCGTAATCAGCTGCCAACAATTCAATAGTATCTTTGTCCAACGGTTGGTTTTGATTGACCATTACCCCCATCAAGAAGAGTTTCTTGATGATTTCCGCTGGTTCCCGATAAATCTTTTTAGAAATTTCTGCAACGTTCATGCCTTCCGTGTATTCCAAAACTTCAGGTAACTCACGGAATTTACGTGGTGGCACAGCTGGTTTTTGAGCAACTTGTTGTTTGCCCTTCTTCCCTTTACGTTTGTTACGACGGTTGTTTTGATTCCCATAACCGCCACCATAATTACGCTCTCTAGCATCAAATTTATCTTTTGGTTTGTCTTTAAATTCTCTTTTTGGTTTCGCATCAGTCTGTTTTGGTTGTTCCACTTGTTGCAATACTTCTTGAGGAACCGCTGGAATCGCCGGTGCTTTCTTAACTGGCGGTTGGCTACGACGTTCTTGCGCTTTTGGTTTGTGTTCAGCTGTTTTTGGCTGTTCACTACGCCGTTGTTGCCGTTGACGCTGTTGTTGTGCTTCGTTTTCGATTTCTGCTGCCCGGTTTTTCGCCCGTTCCAATGCACTCATCTTCGCAGCACCTTGTGGCCGTTGGGCTTGTTGTGCTGTTTGTGTGCGAGGCTGTTCACGACGATCATTACGGTCGTTGCGATCCCGGCGTTGATTGCGATTTTGACCCCCTTGGCGATTTTGACCTTGGCCTTGGCCGCCTTGGCGATTTTGGTGGCCTTGATTATTGCTGCGGTTGCCTTGGTTTTGATTACCTTGGCTGTTGTTGCGATTTTGACCTTGGCCTTGACTGCCACGATTTTGTTGGTTGCCACCGCGATTTTGGTTTTGGTTACCTTGACCACCTTGGCGATTTGACCCACCTTGGCGATTGCCTTGGCCTTGCCCGCCTTGACGGTTACCACCGCTAGTATTGCCTTGGCTGCGGGTTTCTTTGTTCCGATTTTGGAATTTTGGGTTATTCCGTTGGGTTACGAATTTTTTATGCTCAGGTTTTTCATCCTTCGCATCGTTTGTTTGGTTAGCAGGTTGTTGATTTGCAGGTTTGGGTTCTAATCCAGGTGCTGGTTGTGATGCGGCTTTGGTGCTGTTTCCTCCTGACACTGCCTGACGCAGCTGCTTTTCTTCAGAGTCAGAAATAGCTCCCATATGATTTTTCACATCAAAACCAAGGGCTTGTGCTTTATCCACAAGATCCTTACTGGATTGATTGATTTCTTTTGCAAGTTCGTAAATTCGTTTTTTCCCCATGCAATCACCTTCCTCGTAAATGTGCCACAACGGTCTATTTTCAGCTTTCGCACTTACAGACTATGTGTCTGCCCGCCTAAAAAGCTAACTGTTGTCGCCTGACTAACCTTGGATCAATTCCTTCATCTTCTTGGCAAACCCACCATCCATCACGGCAATCGCTGTCCGAGGACGGCCGATTGCCTGACTGATAGCTGCTTGTGTCAGCCCGTCAAAAAAGGAAATCTCGTAATAGGTACTTTTGTCTTGTATCTTTTTATGGGTGTTCTTCCCTGCGTCTTGGGCAACAAAGACTAGCTTGGCATTTTGCGAACGGATTTCTTTTACTACCGCTTCTTCGCCTGTAACCAATTTGCCAGCCCGCATTGCCAGACCCAGCATATTCAACAATCTATCTTGATTCATTGCCAAACAACTCCCGCCGTGCTTTTTGATGACTGACATAATCCAGTAACTCTTGGTAGAACTCATCTGTCAGTTCCGTTTCTAACACGCGGTCTAATATTCGTTTATCCCAAGCTTTTTGAACCTCTTCTGGCTCAATGGCGACGTAAGCTCCCCGACCAGGCATTTTCCCGGTTGGATCAATGGCTACGTGACCTTCTTTGGAACGAGTGATGCGGATTAGCTCCTTTTTAGGAAGCATCTCTCCGGATACCACTGATTTTCTCAAAGGGACTTTGCGTTTTTTCATCGCGGCCACCTCTTAGTTCTCCTGATCAGCATCAGTTTCTTCTGCTGCCTCAGTCGTCTCTTCCATCGGTACAACTTCATCCACGGCTTCATTTGCAGCTTTTTCGGAAGCAATCTCTTCGTACTCATCTGCGGTTAAATCAGAGTTGACAAGCGCTTCATCGGTTTCTTGCAAGGCATCTTCCAATGTATCAAAATCTTCTCCAGCATCGATGTAAGAACCTTCTTCCAATTTGGCATAAAACTCTTCCATATCGGATTCAGATTTGATATCAATTTTAAACCCGGTCAGTTTGGCAGCCAAGCGAGCATTTTGCCCCCGTTTCCCAATTGCCAATGACAATTGGTAGTCTGGTACCACGACTGTACAAGCTTTGGGATTATCCAAGTCAAAAATCACATCCACTGCTTCAGCTGGATTCAAGGAGTTCGCAATAAAGATAGCGGGATCTTCATCCCATTCCACGATATCCATGTTTTCCCCTTTAAGTTCATTTACGATAGCTTGTACCCGCGAACCTTTAGGACCAACACAAGTCCCTACCGGATCGACATTGGGATCATTGGAACGCACGGCTACTTTCGAGCGATCACCAGCTTCGCGAGCGATGCTGACGATTTCCACGATACCATCGTAAACTTCTGGTACTTCTTGTTCAAACAAGCGACGCAGCAAATCTGGATGACTCCGGCTCACAAAGACTTGTGGACCTTTTGAGGTATTTTCTACTCGTGACACGTAAACTTTGATACGGTCATGAGGTTGGTAAAACTCGTTGGGCATTTGGTCTTGTTTTGAGAGGACAGCTTCAATCTTACCTAAGTTGACATAGATGTAACGGTTGTCTTGGCGTTCCACAATCCCTTGCATAATATCTTTTTCATACTGGGAAAATTCGTTGTAGATGATATTGCGTTCGGCTTCCCGTACTCGTTGCAAGATGACTTGTTTTGCCGTTTGGGCAGCGATTCGACCAAAGTCTTTAGGAGTCACTTCAAAACGAATTTTATCCCCAATTTCATAAGCGGGATTGATTTTCAAAGCTTCCTTCAATGACACTTCCAACTGTGAATCCATCACTTCTTCGGTCACTTCTTTGACAGAATAGACGTGGATATCACCTTTCTTTTGGTTGAATTCCACTTCTACATTTTGCGCTTGACCGTAGTGGCGTTTGTAGGCAGAAACCAATGCCGCTTCCAGCGCTTCAATGACAATCTCTTTTGATACGCCTTTTTCCGCTTCTAACGCGTCCAATGCGTTCAACATTTCTTTACTCATTGTTTGATTCCTCCATCTTAAAATTGAATGGCTAAACGGGCCTTGGCGATATTTTTCCGATCAAAGGTCATGACTTTGACCCGTGTCTTGATTTTCACCTTCAATGTCACGGTTTCAGGAGTGAAAGAATCCAGGAATCCTTCATAAATTTTTGCTCCATCAACTGGCTGATAAAGGGAAATATGGATGTATTCCCCCTGGGCACGCTCGTAATCACTTTCTTTTTTCAAAGGTCGTTCAGCTCCGGGAGACGACACCTCCAAGAAGTAAGCTTGGGGAATCGGATCCGGATCGCAGGCATCCAATTTTTCACTTACCAATTCACTGACATAGGCACACTCCTCGATATCAATCCCGCCTTCTTTGTCAATGAACAAGCGCAGAAACCAGCTCTTCCCTTCTTTCAAAAACTCAAGATCCACTAGTTCGAAATGATTCTCATCCAAGATCGGTGTGACCAACTCAGTCACGGTTTCGATCACGCTGCTCAATTGTCTTCGCCTCCTTTTGCTTATTCGTAAACGACGCTTTTTCATTAAAAAGAGTGAGGGAAAAAATCCCTCACTCCACAAAGTATCATTACCGTTTGTAACTATAGCACATTTTTTCAGAAAGCTCAACTGTTCCCACTGCTTTTCTTGTTATTTCATGGTTTTCCAGTCAGCTATTTAGGTTTTCTTTACAAACTTAATACCTACTAGACTTGTTCAAGCCACTGCAACAAAATTTCCGTCAGCTGCTTTTGCTGCAGTTGGGCGGGCAAGGCTTTTGGTCGGTGACCACAAACACTTACAAAACCGAGATGGTCGCCGCCGTTTATGGATACAAACGTGGTGTTTGTTGGATACAACTGCTTTTCTTGGAAACTAATCCTTCCACTAGTTTTTTTATCTTGTGATCCTGTCACCACCAAAGCTGGCAACGCCATGCTTTGCAGGTTTTCTCCATACAATGGCAAAGCCCCCAGATAAATCGTTCCCTTGAGTCTGGCATCATTTGTCAACAGTCTTTCATTGGCTAAAGTAGCAGCTAACTCACCACCTATCCCATGCCCAACCAAGATATAGCTACGATGAGGAAAACGACGTAAAATTGCTTCCGCTTTTTTGATTGCTTGACTTGGTAGCAAGCTATCCAACACAAAGACAGGATACCCTACCTTAGCGAGATTACTCACCCAGGGGCTGTAAGCTTCTCCTGCCACCAGCGCTTCAGGAATCACGATAACCATCGGCAACTCTTCTTGCAAACTCGGGAAATACCAACCTTCTTTTTGCCGTAAACTATCTCGATTCGTCAGCAAGGCCGTTTCCGTTGGACGCTTTAATTGCTGTCGCCACCACAAAGCCCCAGCAACCGTCGCTACTCCAGCGCTTGCTAACAGACCACCAACTACTTTTGTCTTTTTCATCCAACCACCTACTTTCAGTACCAGTATACCGACAGTACTAGTTATCTAACAAATGATATGCAAAACTAGGGATTTTTACCTCGACAACACAAGAAAACAGAGGGGACTTACTTCCGATAGAATCCCTCGTGTTGTTTTGAGACTGGCATTCCAATTCTACATCGCTAAATTCCACCTTTTTATGGCAGCAAACTGACAGCGTGATTCATCGGCCTTTGGGGCGTTTTGTCTTTAAGTTCTTTACCTATAAAAAACCGCCAAGGATTATTCCTCGACGGTTTTTGTAATGCTTATTTTTCAACAGCTGTGCCGGTAACCAATTCCACTGCTTTTTTCATAGCAATGTCATGTTTCAACATGTCTTCAGTCAAGACGCGTTTGATTTGTTCAACAGGCATATTGTAGGCTTCAGACAATTCTTTGATTTCGTTTGCGATATCTTCTTCAGTCGCTTCGATGCCTTCCGCCGCTGCGATAGCTTCGATTACTAAATTCGTTTTCACGCGAACGCCAGCTTCACCTTCGAATTGTTTGTGTAAGTCTTCTTCAGTTGAACCAGTCAATTGATAGTACATTTCAGGAGAGATCCCTTGACGTTGCATATTGTTCAAGAATTCATCCATTGAACGGTGTACTTCATCGTGAACCATTACGTGAGGCAAATCAAGCACTTCAGCGTTATCGACAGCTTTTTTAAGAGCTTCTTCGTCACGAGCATCTTCAGCGCCTTTTTCTTTGGCTTCTGTCAATTCTTTACGATATTTTTCTTTCAATTCGTCTAAAGTTTCAACAGTATCGTCGACGTCTTTAGCAAATTCGTCGTCTAATTCTGGAAGTTCTTTCGCTTTTACTTCATGCACAGTAACTTTGAAGACTGCTTCTTTGCCTGCCAAGTCTTCTGCTTGGTAATCTTCTGGGAACGTTACTGTTACATCAGTGTTATCTTCGGCTTTTTTACCAACCAATTGGTCTTCAAAGCCTGGGATAAATGAACCTGAACCCAATTCCAAGGAATAATTTTCCCCTTTGCCACCTTCAAAAGCTTCGCCGTCCACAAAACCTTCGAAATCAATAACAACAGTGTCACCGATTTCAGCTGCTTCGTCTTCTTTAACAACTAATTCAGCTTGAGCTTCTTGTTCCCGTTGCAAACGAGTTGCGACATCTTCATCTGTGACTTCACGATCTTGTTTAGATACTTCTAAATCTTTGTATTGACCCAATTTGACTTCTGGTTTAACAGTGACTTCGGCTTTGATCACCCAGTCAGCGTCTTTATCCATGCTTTCAACGTCGATATTTGGTTGAGCAACTGGTTCGATGCCAGCTTCTTTCACAGCCTTTTCGTAAGCAGCAGGTAACACGAAGTTCAAACCATCTTCGTACAATGCTTCTTCGCCATACATCCGGTTGAATACTTGACGGGATACTTTCCCTTTACGGAAGCCCGGTACGTTCAAATTGCCTTTTACTTTATTGAAGGCTTGTGTCAAACCTTTTTGTACTTCTTCTTGCGGAATTGAAAAAGTCAACACACCATCATTGGTGCCTGTTTTTTCCCATTTTGCAGTCATTGTTTTCCCTCCGAATAATCAGAAATTTTCATATGATTGTGCTTAATACATACCTAATGATAGTACACTAACCCTTGTTAAATGTAAACAATTTGCTTAGAAAAGGATTGTGAATTTTTTGTGGTAGTCCCCTTTGCGCTCCTCCTCGTTTGATACTCCGGCTCCTTGACAATAGCTGATAATTTAAAACTGAAAAAACGACAGTCTAGCGCCAGTCAGCCCGTGCAATTCAAAGCAACTTGCCTCAAACAGCGAAAGATATCAATATAAGCCTTGCATTTTCTCACGAAGGCGTTGTTTATAGGCTTGAATTGCGTTAAAAGGAAGCAACGCGGCCATATCCGCTTGCCCCATTGCCACCTGATACTCTAGCCAATAGCTTTCACTCCAAGCTTCAGGGTTTTCAGCTTGGGGAGAAAATGGAAAAGTCATAGCAAAATGGGCACGAACCTCACTCGCCACCGCTGCTGCCATTACGGGATCCTCTTGCCCGTGAACTTCTTCTAAATAGCTAAGCATCTCAGCTAACACGGGACTATCTGCCGGCAGCACTTCTTCAGCTAACGAGACCTCCACCAGAACTCCTTCTAGATTTTTAATGAGGATAGTTTCTTGATAGCCTAGTTTTAACAATTCTTCGACTAAGCGCGGTCGCAAAAAGGGATTATTAATTTTCGGCAACAAATCGCTACATAGCGAAACAAAACAATTGAACGTCAATCCATTGGTAAAATTTTCCCAAGCAGGGGCTGCCACCGGCAAGCCCTGCTCATCAAGTTTGCGTAAAACTTCTCGTTTGATAGTTGCCAAATCGGGATCATAAAACAGTTGGCTTGTTTCCAAATGCTCCAATTGGTGCCGCCACTGGCTAAAGTCCACAGCGACAAGCGGCTGAACCTTTTCCAAAGCCACTAAATAACTACGTGCAGTCAAATACTGTTGGTCCAATAGATAAAGACGCAAGAGTTGGTCGACCCCTTCTGGATCCCGATCATATGCCTCTTGATGGTCTTGCGCCATAGTCAGCCCCTGCCGATACGCACCTAATTTTTCCAAGCAAAACAAGATTCGCTTTTGTACCGTGTATTCTGGAGCTACCTGGTAGCAATCTTGGAAATATTGTAGAGCCTGTTGAAAATCATCCTTTGCCAGGGCTTTTTCTCCCAGCTTTAGTAGCCGATGCTGATCATCTGGAAATAAAATTGTTTCCCCCATAGTCTCCCTCGGTTCTCTTATGCTAATTCTTTATTAAAAGCTTTCACCAGATTAACAGTCACAACGCTGGTTTCTGCAAAGTAATCGCCAACATGTTGTTTTCTACGAGTGAATGCAGTCGGTAAATAGCCCAACAAAAATGGTGGCCGCATCAAGATGAAACGACATACCGCCTCTCTCGTTAACACTGCTCCCCAAGTCAGTTCGGTGCCATTGAGAGCAATTACTCGCAAACCAAAAACCATTTTACCAATGGTCTGTCCGTGGTTGAGCTTAGTTAACAAAGTGAAATAAATCAAGTAAATCCCAATCGCCGCTAAATTATAAGCCCCAAGAAAACCGCCTTGCCACTCAATTCCGAGGAAGCGATAAATCAATCCCAGTGTACTGGTTCGGATAGCAGCGATACATAGTAAATCCAGTATAAAAGCAAATGAGCGTATCCAAAAACCAGCAAAGAAATAATCCGGCAAAAAAGCCTGAGCCTCATCTTCCGGGACCTCCAATTTCTGCCATTGTTGTTTTAAGATCTGCTGCTCGGCTGCTGTCAGCTGATGAGCCGCCTTCGCCTGGGAAGCATTATAAAAAACTTTTGGTCCTTTAAGGGGGTCAGCTGAAGAACCAGTCTCATTCCTCTCGAAGCTGGCATCCTCATTTTGTGAATTACTTTTTTCAGCAATACTTTCAGACCGTGATTCAATAGCAGACAACACTTCAGCTTCTTGTTTTTCTAGTTGATCGTCGGTACCCGTGGGATTATTACTTGCCTTTGCCGTCTCCGGTGTATGTTCTGCATTGGTCTCATTGGTTAGTTGCTTATCTTCTGGCATCTCATTCACCTCCATAATAATACAAAGGTTTTGGTGAAGCTGGTGTACCCAGGGATTCGACTAACTGCAACATCCGATTACTATCAGACTGTCTTAAGCCTTGTGCTTCTGCTAACTTCATTCCAAACCAAGAAGAAGCAAAGCCCGTCGTATCAGTCGTATATTCCACGACTTGGGCATCTTCTAAATCTTGTTCTTTTTGCAAAGCAGCTAGCGCGTCATCTGGGAAGCCAATTGCATCCACCAGACCGTTTTCCAGAGCCTGACTCCCGTCATAAATACGACCGTCGGCAATTTTTCGGACTTTTTCTTCAGACATCCCCCGTCCTTGGGCGACAACCTTGACAAAGCGTCCGAAAGCATTGTCCACGTATGCTTGTAAAACTTTCTTGTCTTCGGCTGTCGGTTGCCGTGTACTCGAACCGATATCTTTGAGGGCACCACTTTTGATAGTAGTGTCTTCAATGCCCAATTTTTCAAAAAGCCCTGCATAATTGGTGCCGGACATGATCACACCGATAGAGCCAGTGACCGTCTCATCCGTCGCAAAAATTTTATCCGCTGCCGCTGAAATATAATAACCACCACTGGCAGCCATTTGTTTCATACTGACATAAAGGGGAATCCCTAGTTCCTTAATTTTTGCCAACTCTTTCGCAATTTCAGCACTCTCATAAACACCCCCACCAGGAGAGTTGACTTCTAACAAAATCCCTTTGATGTGGTCATCTTCCTGAGCTGCTTGTAGCTCTTCTAAAAACAATTGATGGTCATATCCTGCACTGCTAAACAAGCCGCCACTACCACCATCAGCGATTGTCCCTTCTACTGATAGGCGCAGGATCTGCTCAGACTCATCCCCATCGGTCAAAACAGTCTTGCCCAGTTCGTTGGAACCATAAAGCCATTGATTGATTCCCTTCAAGGTTTCGGTGGTTTCTTCTTGTTTTTGTGGTTTTTGCACTCCTTGTGTCAAACCTGCCACAAAAAACAACCCTGCTGCTATGGCCAAAGCCACCCATCTTCTCCGATTCATTTGCTACCTCCTGAAATTTTTTTGGTGAGCGTGGTCTCAATAAAGATTTTTAATTACAATTACGGGTTCCGTTTCAGCCGTGGTTTCAAAAGCGGTCTCTCTGGCTTGCAAACTATATCCAGGAAACCGTTCCAACGTCAAGGGATCTTCTACCCAGACAAGTTGGGCATTTTCAACGCTAATCGCTTCCGGCAAAATTTCTTGAATCGAGTCCCAGCCAGTATTCAAAAAGATTTTGGTCTCATCATTGACCACTGGATTGTTTTCTAAAGAAGCGACAACCTCTTTTAACTCCTTAAATCGCATACAGACTACTTCATTTTCCATCGTTTTCCTCCATCTTCACAGTTATCTTAACAGAAATAATTCGTCTACCTAGGATGATAACGCAAAAGCCCCCTCATGGAAATCATTTCGCAAAAAACTTTCAGAATTGTCCCTTCTTTTTCGAGAAAAGCAACCAGCACGTCAAAATTGGTCTAGTTGTTGATTGGCCTGTTTATTTTTATCAAGCGAAATTCAGTAAGCGTTTACCTAATGACTAACAAAGAATTTCTTCTAAAAGCGTGTGACTATTCCATTGTCCACCAGAATCAAGGCTCTTGAAAATCTGATATACCAATTTGACTTAAATTAGAAAAAGATTGACACAAAATCAGCGAAAGGTTACAATTTCATTGTGTTTTTACGAAAATAAATAGCGGGAGGATAGTTAGACCATTTGGAATAGCGCCAGGCCTATCTACCAGATAGGTGACGAGGAAAGAGTTTATCGAAAGATTCGGCGGGTGACTCTAGGGACTGCCCCCTTAAGGTTAAGCCAAAACAGTTTTGCAAAAAGCTGAGACAAAACTTAACCAGCAGCGTATAAAACACAGAAAAAATGTTGATTATAGAAAGTAGGACAATTTTTATGTGCGGAATCGTAGGAATCGTTGGCAAACCAGAAGCAGAAAAAGTGATTTTAACAGGATTGGAACGTTTGGAATATCGCGGCTATGACTCAGCTGGACTTTTCGTTGCAGATGGTACTTCGGATCACCTAGTCAAAGCTCAAGGACGCATCAAAAACTTAGAAGACAAGGTGACTCCCAAAGTAACAGGAACCATCGGCATCGGCCACACGCGTTGGGCCACACACGGCCGTCCTAGTGAAGCAAATGCCCACCCTCACACCTCGGAAAGTGGACGGCTCGTTTTGGTTCACAACGGAGTAATTGAAAATTTTGATACCTTGCAACACACGTATTTAGAAGGTGATCATTTGAAGGGCCAAACAGATACAGAAATTGCTGTCCATCTCATCGAATCCTTGATGAACCGACAAAAGTTAGATACCCTGACCGCTTTTAAAAAAGCCCTGAAGCTGATTCAAGGTTCTTATGCCTTTGCTTTAGTGGATAAAAAAGATCCCGAGACGATCTATGTAGCTAAAAATAAAAGCCCTTTGTTGATTGGCCTAGGTGACGGCTTTAACGTCATCTGTAGTGATGCCTTGGCGATGCTCGATCAAACCCATCATTTTGTAGAAATTGAAGATGGCGAACTGGTTACAGTCACAGCTGATCAAATTCATATTGAAGATCAAAAGGGGAATCTTGTTTATCGAGAATCTTATGAAGCCCAGTTAGATTTAACTGATATCGAAAAAGGCACGTACCCTTACTATATGCTAAAAGAAATTGACGAGCAGCCAACTGTCATGCGTCGGTTGATTCAAGAGTATCGCAACCCGGACGGCAGCATCGCCATTGACGAGAAACTGCTTGAAAAAATCACTCAAAGCGATCGCATCTATATCATCGCTTGTGGAACTTCCAATCATGCTGGTTGGGCGGCGAAACATTTGTTTGAAAAGCTCACCAAGATTCCTGTCGAAATTCATCTTTCCAGTGAATTTGGCTACAACATGCCTTTATTGTCTCAACACCCATTTTTCATCTACTTGAGTCAAAGTGGTGAGACGGCTGACAGCCGGCAAGTATTGGTGCGTACAAACCAGCTGGGTTATCCCGCCTTGACCATCACCAATGTAGCCGGTTCGACCCTTTCACGGGAGGCTGACTATACCTTGCTCCTTCACGCCGGACCAGAAATCGCGGTAGCTTCCACCAAAGCCTATACTAGTCAAATTGCCGTAATGGCCATTTTAGCGGAAGCTGTAGGTTTGGCAAAACAGCAACTTGCTGCCGCTGACTTCGCAATTTTTCAAGAGCTTTCGATTGTAGCGACGGCCATGGAAAGTCTCATTTCCGAAAAAGCGGCTTTAAGCCAGCTGACGGAGGATTATTTGGGAACAACTCGTAATGCTTTTTATATCGGTCGAGGCAATGATTACTATGTATCTATGGAAGCAGCTTTGAAACTTAAAGAAATCTCCTATATTCAAGCAGAAGGGTTTGCAGCTGGGGAGTTAAAGCATGGTACCATCGCCCTGATTGAAGAAGGAACACCCGTGATTGGGATTATCACCGATGCTACGACTGGCTCACATACCCGAGGCAACTTGCAAGAAGTGACTAGTCGTGGAGCCAAGACCCTAGTGATCGCATCAGAAGATTTAGCAAAAGTCGGTGATCAAATCCTCTTGCCGGTGGTCCATCCGCTACTGACTAGTCTACTCGCTGTCGTCCCTACCCAATTGTTAGCATATTTTGCGACATTACAGCGGGGCTACGATGTCGATAAACCCCGTAATTTGGCAAAATCAGTCACCGTTGAGTAAGATCAAGCTGTAGAGCAGCTCATTGGCTCTCCGAAAACGAAGGAAAACCGCCACAAGTTGCCTTATAAGCTACCCTACTAATAAGGAATCCGCCAGTTTTTGCTTCCGGAGAATGCCTCAGGTGGTAGTGGCACCGGTAAACACCAACCAAAGTATAGTTGGCATTTTGCTAGTCTACTTAGCAATTTCTACTTAGATGAACTGTCTGCATCATGTTTTTGATAGCTCCTTAACATGCCGGCATGACCCCCACTTAATTCCTGATAAGGCAGCTTTTTTTGGAGCTTAATGTTTATAAGTTCCTTGCCTATAAAAAGGATTCTTTCTCTATGCTGAGAAAGAATCCTTTTTGCTAGCAAAATTCCAGCTTTTCAATCGAAACCTTTAATAAAATATTACTTGGTGACCCCCACCATTGGGACATAGATCAGTTGGCCAAAACAGGTGTATCCTTGTTTTTGATAGAAAGCGGGGCTTGATAACTACGGGTTGTCAAGGTTATCGTTTTCGCTCCCCTTTCCTTCGCTTGCTTTTCACCAGCTTGTAACAACTGCCTACCGACTCCTAGCCTTTGATAGGTAGGCTTAACAGCTAATTGGCTTACGTGAGCCGTTTGATAGTTTCGTTTAATCACAATTCCTCCAACCAGTTCGCCCGCGAGATAGGCACCTAGAGAAATAGATTGCGTCGCAGCTTCCGCTAACTGGATTGCAGACAACTGTTGGCTAGCAAAAATTTCTTTTAAGCAAGCTAGGATCTGGGCCGGTTCCGTCTGCTTAATCTCCAACAAAGCCCTCCTTCAGATAGTCCTTTTGCAAACGAAAAAGAAAGACACCTTTTGAAGCTCGGGTGAAACCCAACCACAAAAAGTGTCTTCTTTTAGTTTAGCGAATCACCGCTGCCACGTTTTCAATCAAGGCTTTGGTTACTTTTTCCATACTACGATTGATCTCCTCGTCAGTAAGGGTCGCTTCAGGGTTTACGAAGGTTAGACTATAAGCCATCGATTTATGACCAGTTTCAATGTTATCTCCTTGATAGACATCAAACAAGGTCACCTTCTTCAAGAACTTCCCTGCTGCTTGGCGGATAACTTCAACGATTGCCTGATTGGTAACTTCTTCTGCCACCAACATGGCAATATCCCGACTAACAGTTGGGAATTTCGAAACTGTTTGATAAACCAATGGGGCCACTTCTGCTTCCAGCAAAGCGACCAAGTTCAGTTCTGCAACATAAGTCTCAGAAATGTCATACCCTTTGGCAACAGTCGGATGTACTTGACCAACGAAACCAATTTTCACCTCATCCAAGTAGATCTCAGCCGAACGTCCCGGATGAAGATCAGCCATTTCAGCTTTTTGGTAAGTTATCCGATCAGCGACCTTGAATTTAACAAACACATTCGTCAGTATTCCTTTGATAGTGAAGAAATCGACTTTCACACTCTTGTCTTGCCAATCTTTGGCGATCATTTCACCAGTAATTGCCAAAGCCAGATGTTTTTCTTCTTGTGGCAAATCTTTCAACGGATCATGCTCTTGATAAAAGACTCGACCAATTTCATAAAAAGCCAAATTATGATTCTTACGAGCAACATTGTAAGCAATATCATCTAGTAAGCCACTAATTAAGTTTAAGCGCAACACGGAACGCTCTTCCGTCATCGGCCAGTCTAAACGGGTTAGTTGACTAGCTTTTAACAGGAAGCTTTCAGATTTTGCTTCGGTAGTCAGGGCGTAGCTGATGGCTTCTGTCAAACCAGCACCTTCCAAAAGACTGCGAAGATTCCGAGTTTTTTGCTGATTAGCAGTCAAACTCCCGGCAACAGTTTCCCCACTCGGCAAAGTAGATGGCAATTTGTCATAGCCATAAATACGTGCCACTTCTTCCACCAAATCCGCTTGAATGTGAATATCCCAACGACGTGGTGGCACACTAACGGTAAAGGTCCCGTTTTCTTCCAAACAAGGGAAGTCCAAGGCAGCGAAGACGTCAGTTACCTCTTTCACGCTTAATTCTGTTCCCAAAACCCAGTTGATGTGGGCCAACGTTGTGGTGACCACGGCGTTTTCTACCACTTCTTCGGTACCGACTACGGCGCCTGACAAGACTTCGCCACCTGCCAACATGGCGATCATGGCCGCTGCTACATCCCCGGCTTCACCGACAGTTCCACGATTGATGCCTTTTTCAAAACGCGCAGATGACTCACTCCGCAAATTAAACCGTTGGGAAGTTTTCCGAATGGCAGTGCTATCGAACAAAGCCGCCTCTAAAGCGACAGTTGTCGTTTTGTCAGTGATTTCAGAATCTAAGCCCCCCATCGTCCCGGCAAGAGCGACGGGAATACGACCATTGGTAATAACGATATCTTCTGTGGTTAATTGACGCGTTTCCCCATCCAAAGTGACTAACGCTTCTTTTTCTTGGGCACGTCGTACTAAAATTTCTTGTGATCCCAATTGATCATAGTCGAAAGCGTGCAAAGGTTGTCCAAACAAAAGTAAAATATAGTTCGTAACATCCACAACATTATTGATGGGACGGATTCCTTCCGCCATCAAACGGTTTTGTAACCATTGAGGACTGGGGGCAATCTTCACATTTTCGATGATACGAATTTGATATGCTGGCGCATCGTTTTCAGCTGCCACACTGACCTTAATTTTATCGGCTGCTGGGCGCGCCACTTCAACTAACGGTTCATCTTTGAAGACTGGCTTTTGACCATAGATGGCACCGACTTCGTGAGCGACCCCGCGAATCGATAACGCGTCGGCCCGATTTGGTGTGATAGATAAATCGATAATGGCATCATCCATGCCCAAATAAGAGAAGACTTCCTCCCCGACGACCGCATCAGCTGGCAAATACTGAATGCCTTCTGAAAATTCTTTGGGGATCACGCTATCGGAAAAACCAATTTCTTGTAACGAACAAATCATGCCGTTGGACACTTGGCCCCGCATTTTCCCCTTTTTAATTTTCACATTGCCGGCGATTCGGCTCCCGGGCAAGGCCACGATTACCTTGATTCCTGCTTTGACATTTGGCGCACCACAGACAATTTGGGATAACTCTTCTTCGCCGATATCCACTTGGCAAATGGACAGGTGATCCGAATCAGGATGAGGAACGCACTCAACTACTTTCCCCACAACAATTTTTTTCAATCCTTCTGAAGGGTAATGGACCCCTTCCACTTCGATACCTGTTACAGACATCTTATCCCCTAACTCTTTAGCGGAGATATTTGACAAATCTAGGTATTCTTGTAACCATTTATATGAAACCAACATGTTATTATTCCCCCTTGAACTGGCTCAAAAAGCGCACATCATTTTGATAGAAATTACGAATATCATTGACCCCATAACGCAACATCGCTACTCGGTCTGGCCCTAAGCCAAAAGCAAAACCTGAATAAACCTCTGGATCGATGCCACTCATCGTCAAGACGTCTGGATGCACCATCCCTGCTCCCAGGATTTCAATCCAGCCGGTATGTTTGCAGACATTACAGCCAGCGCCACCACATTTGAAGCAGCTCACATCCACTTCGACTGATGGTTCAGTAAACGGGAAATAACTTGGACGTAGGCGGATCTTACGGTCAGCACCAAACATTTTTTTCATCATGACTTCCAAAGTCCCTTTTAAATCAGCCATCGTCACGTTTTTATCAATCACCAAACCTTCTATTTGGTGGAATTGATGGCTATGGGTGGCATCGTCGGTATCACGTCGGAAAACTTTCCCTGGAGAAATCATCCGCAAAGGCCCTTGACTGAAATCATGTTTTTCCATCACCCGAGCTTGGACTGGCGAAGTATGGGTCCGAATCAGCACTTCGTTGGATATATAAAACGTATCTTGCATATCTCGAGCTGGGTGGTCTTTAGGCAGATTCATCCGCTGAAAATTGTAGTGATCAGATTCTACTTCATTGCCTTCGATGACTTGGTAACCCATGCCCACAAAGATATCTTCAATTTCTTCTAAAATCTGAGTTAACACATGACGGTTACCTTGAGGGATTTGTTTTCCTGGCAATGTGACATCGATCGCTTCTTTGGCCAAGGCCAAATCCAAGGCAGCCGCTTCTAACTCTGCTTTTTTCGTCGCAATCGCCGCTGTTAATTCATCACGGATTTCATTCGCAAAAGCGCCGACTTTTGGGCGTTCTTCAGCGGAAAGATCTTTCATCCCCCGCAATACTTCAGTAATTGGTCCTTTTTTACCAAGAGTTTCCACCCGAATTTGGTTTAAGACATTCAGGTCACTCGCAGCGGCAATCTTAGCTGCTGTCTCAGTCTTTAAGGCTTCTAGTTTTTCTTGTAAAGACATGATGTCACTCCTATTCTTTCATTTGTTGGTTAGTTGATCAATCCGATCAATGGTTGGCAAAAAAGCAAAAATTGGCAGGTAAGCGTTTAGCCGATTTGTGAAGATAAATATGGTTAGACTTGGCACGATAGAATTTTAACTTGTGAAAATATCATGCCTTAGTCGATAAAAAAACGCGACCTTTCGCCCCTAAAGGAGCGAAAAATCGCGTTACCATCCTAATTTGTGGTGAAACCACACTCTTAATTCCAATAACGATGGCATCACCCACCGGCCAGACTAACATAAACCCAGCTAGACCTGACGAGCTCCGGAAGTGAACTTCATTTTTCGCATACTCAACCTGCTTTCAGTCTATGACAGGTCTCCCTTTTCAGTATCAGCCAAACTACTCTTTTCCATCACTGCTCATTATGCTATCCAATTGAACCTAGTGTACAGAATTGTTTGCAAAAAATCAACTACATTCTGCTTCAGTGATCCATTTTTCACTCCATTGCTTGACACTAATCAAGCTATTTTCCAGGTCAATCCCTTTATCTGTCAAGCTGTAGAGATTTTGATGTTTCACTAAAATTCCTTCTGCAGCCAACTCTTTCAAACGTTCTACTAATACCCGATCACTGACGTCGGGAATCTTTTTGGCGAGATCCACAAATCGTTGGGGACCATCTTCTACTAAAACATCTAAAATCAGTCCATTCCATTTCTTCCCTAAAATGGTAAAAGCTTTCTCAAACTTCGGACAAAGGGTAAAATCTTGCGTTTGTAAGACTTCCATCTTCTTCACCTCAATCTTATCTCCTTCACATGCAAGGCAATGTGACAACTCAGTTAACCGATGACTCGCCTGTTTCCACATCTAAATTCCTTGTCAGTATAGCACATTTCTTATTTTTTGTAAGTTAACAGGCTGTTTTTTTCCAAATAATCATCTTTTTTTAAAGATTGAGGATTTTTCTTTCGGCTAACCAGACTAACGCAGTAGTCGTCACAGGTTTTCCTAACGCTTGTTCCAAAGCCTGCTTATAAAGAATCAACTGGCCTTGATAGCGCTCCTTCATCACTTCTTCGCTACCACTAAGCACAAAGTCCGTCTTAAAGTCATACAAGTAAATCTGGTCGGCTTCTTCGATATACCCATCGATTATCCCATGAATCAGCAGCTCGTCTTGGGTAGCATCATATTCTCGGAAAATCTCCCGAGCCTCTTTCAACATCGCAAAGGGTTGCTCCCGATGGACATTTTCTGGGTTTTCTCGCATTTTTTGCCCCAGTGTTCCCGTCAAGAACCAAGCAACTGCGGCAAAATCGATCCTTTCTGCCAATTCAGGAGTCAGTAGCCGGTGCTTCACCAGTTTATCAGCGAATCCTTGCAAATGATCCGCAGAAGGTTCCAGATTTAACGGCCACAATTGCAAAAATAAATGGGTGGCCGAGCCAACTTGATTACCAGCTACACTTGTTTCTTCCAAAAAGGCCGGTTTTGGTAGTTCCGTCTCAGTAAAACGATAACGTCGATTGGTTTCTTGCTCCTCGGCACTTAACCAATCAATCCTTGCTTCGTCACTGTTATCGGGATCGTCAAACATCCGCTTAATCTCAGAAACCGACTGGTAACTGGTAGTTTTCGTTGCTTTTTCATGAGGATACTGATAATCCAAACGCTGCTTCAGCCGTTGAAACTCCCCTTCCAATTGCTGTTGCTCCTTTACCCGTAAAGCGTCTTGCGGCGGCTGCATTGCTGCATCACCAGTTTCCTCTGTCACTTTTTGAGCTTGTAATGTTGTCACCCATGAAATAACTTGCGCTTCATCATAGAAGGAAATTTCAAAGTCCACCGGTGCTCCCACCGTCAAGGCTCTGTCGGCAGCTTCTGGGAAATAAGTCGTCATTTGAGGATGACGCCATAAAGTTCGCCCTACCCAGTTCATTAAGACATTGGCGGCTTGCATTCGCAAAGCCGGATTTAAAACCACTTCAGTTTGATTGCTCGCTTGCTGCCATTTTTTGCCAGCTTCGGCCTGATCTTTATAAGAACCTACCAAAAATAGCTTTTGCTCCGCGCGAGTCAAGGCAACATAGAGTTTCCGCATCTCTTCAGAGTAGGCTTTTTGCCGTCGAACTTGTAAGAGGGCCTGATAAGGCAACGTCTCATACTCGACCCGCGTCTCTGGTTCTAAATACTTAATCCCAGCCCCTAGCTTTTCTTCAAAAAGATAGCGGGTTTGAAAATCTTGTTGACTCATTTCCCGAGACATATCCATGACAAAAACCACAGGAAACTCCAGTCCTTTACTTCCGTGAATCGTCATGACGCGAACTGCATTTTCCACCGGTGTCGCCAGTGGTTTAGCCAAATCCACTTGCTTTTCTTGCATCCGTTCCACCATCCGGATGAACTTATACAACCCACGGAAGCTGGAACCTTCATAGGTTTGGGCCCGATCCACCAAAGCGATCAAATTGGCATAGCGTTGCCGTCCCACAGCCATGGCCAACACATGATCCAGGTATCCCGTATCGTCATAAATCTGCCAAAGCAGCTCGGGAATCGAACGCACTTTTGATAAATCCCGCCAAGTGGTTAGCTGCGCCAAGAAAGCCGTCACTTTTTCTTGTAATTGCGCTTCCCCTACTTGCCCATACGCCAACAGTGCCTGGTAAAAACTGCCCTGCTTCTCAGCGACACGAATTTGCCCTAGCTCCGGTTCAGTCAAACCGACAATCGGAGAACGCAATACTGCCGCCAGCGGGATATCATTGTCGGGATTATCGATAATCGTCAGCAGACTAATTATTGTTTGAATTTCTGTTGTTTGAAAATAGTTTTCCGCATCACTGATTTCCAAAGGGATGTTAAGTTGTTGAAAACAGGTGATGATCTCTTCATTTTTTGTCTTCGTCGGTGTCAGCAAAACAATGTCGCGATATTCAATAGGTCGCAGGCTTTGCTTTTTCTTGTCGTAAACTTGAAACCCTTCCGTCATCAACTGACGAATTTTAGCAGCCGTCAGGAGTAACTCCCCTTGGGTTTTATTTTCGATTTGTTGTGAAGAACGGGGTTCCCCTTTCTCATAGATGAGAAGTTCCGTCTCAAAGCCTGGAACCTCTGGAAAATCAGGAAACGCCGGAATCAAAGCCGCCGCTTCATCATAAGCAATTTGTCCAACGGCCGGATCCATCAACTGCATGAAAACCAAATTGGTAAAATCCAAGACTTCATGACGACTGCGGAAATTCTCTGCCAAAATAATCCGTCGTCCCCCGTCTTGGTCACCAAAAGCTAAATACTTGTCGATAAACAAGGTTGGATCCGCTAAACGAAAGGCGTAGATGGATTGCTTCACATCCCCCACCATAAACATATTCCCCAAACGCTCTTCGTGACTCGTCGGATCCACTTGGCGCACATAATACAAAATCGCTTCTTGTAGTCGGTTGACATCTTGGTACTCATCCACCATCACTTCAGCAAACTTTTGCCGGTAGTAGGAACTCGCTCCCGGTTGGTCTGCTGACGTACCTTGTAAAATCTGCAGCGTATAGTGTTCTAAATCATTAAAATCCAACAAGCCTTTCGCTAGTTTACGATTTCGATAGTTTTGTAAAAAGTCGCTAGTCAATTGAGCTAGTTTGGCCACAAGAGGTTGCGCCAAAGCCATCAAGGTTTGACTGTCTGCTGGTGAAAAAGGCATCAGCTCTTTTAAAACAGCAATTTGCTCTTTACCAGCTTTACGATGGGCTAGTAATTCTTGGGACAATTCTTTATTTTCATTGCGTTTCGCTACTAAACGACTATCCAAAGCGAGACTGGACAATTGCAAGTAAAAATCCTCCACGCGATCTTCCTGCAACGCGTCAGCTAGTCGTTGCAACTGAGGCAGTTCTTCTTGTAGTTTCGTTAAGTAATTACTAAAGGCTACCTGACTTTCAGCTAGATGCAAAGCTTGTTGATATTCCGCTAAAGCTAGAGCGAGATTCGCAACTAGCTGGGGTTTCAATTGCTTCTGGTACAGAGGATTCTCCTGAAAAGGAAGCTTTGTTTCATAGCTTTCCGGTAAAGCAGCGAGCCACCCTTCTGGATCAGGATTAGCGACTGCAAATAGGTACAAGCGCATCACTAAACTTGTCAATCCTTCATCAGAACGGTCATTGGAGAAGTTTTCTACCAATTGATAAAAAAGGTCATCCTCAGCTGCGTAATAACTTTCCCGCAGCTCCTCCCAGACTTCCTCTTTTAAAAGTAAGGTTTCCGTCTCATCAGTCAGCATGCGAAAGACCGGGTCAATCCCAATCAAAAAGTAAAAGCGACGAATAACAGTCAAACAAAAAGCATGCAAAGTCGAGATATTGGCTTGTGGCAACAATGTCAGCTGATGGGCATAATGGGCTTGCAGTTTCGGGTCACTTTCCTTGCTCAAAGCATCGGATAATGCCCTTTGAATCCGTTCTTTCATTTCGCGAGCCGCCGCTTCCGTAAAGGTCACGATTAGCAGCTCATCCACGTTAGTCCCGCTTTTCAGTTTTTCGATCACTCGCCGTACCAAGACCGTGGTCTTCCCCGATCCAGCAGACGCCGAAACTAAGAGGTTGTCCCCACCGTCAAAGACTGCTTGCCACTGTTTGTCAGTAAAATGTTCGTTATCTGGTTTTAAAGGAATTGTGCCTGGGCTTTGTTGCATTGGCTCCTCTTCTGGCAAAGAATCCCACAAGCTTCCCTGTCTGTTTTCCTCGAAGTTTTCTGGCTGCTTGCTTTGTTTATTCGGCATTAGACTCACCCTCCTTCATATCAGTAAATAACGCTTCTTGTGATTGATTGACCAAACGATGATAATCATTTTCCTTAAGCATCACGTCAAAGCTACAAACACTGCGGAAAGGACAAAAACTGCAAGCCCGTTTGCCATTGGGCGCTAAGAACGGATTCAAAGCCAGTTCCCCCGTAACGATCCGTTCCGCAGCATTTTGCATCTTTTTACGGTTGAACTGCCGCAACACTTGGATCTCTTCATCCGTATAAAATGTTTTGGTTTGCGCCGAATTTTTCAAAACGCCCTTGACGTCTCTTGTCAGAGGAAAAAGCTGCGATGTGCCTTTAGGTTCAGGCGTATCATCCATTTCTGCAAACAAACTGCCATCCTTCAAGTAGAACCCTTTCATACGGTATTTACTCAAAAGCTGATTTTGAAGGGCTTCTTCCGGTTTTAAAACGGGATCTTGGATGCGCATATAATAGGCACCCGCCGGACGAACCTCATCGGTACCGATCAGTGCTTCCGCATCTTGCAAAGCAACATCCAAATAAGTAATCAGCTGCATGGCCAAGCCGTAATAAGCCTCTAAAAGACTAAAACTTTTATCGCCAGACTTATAATCCACCACTGCCAACCACGTTTTTCCATCTGCTTGAGCCACATCAATACGGTCGATTTTCCCGCGAACTTTCAAGGTCCCGCCATTGCTCAAAGGCAGATTGATGCCGGGAAATCCGGGTTTACCAGCAATTTCCCCAAAAGCAACTTCAGTTTTCACTGGTCGTAAGCGGGTCTTTTGCTGTTGTTGTTGCAAGGCCCAGGTCATTTTAGAGACAGTCTTGCCCAAGCGATGCCGAAGATAGTTCATACGTGCTGAGCTAGCTAAGACACCATACTGGGGTTCTCCAAAGATTTCTTTTAATAAGCCCTCAATCAATTCTTCCCGTTCCTGGGTGGACAAGTCAGCCAAATCGGTGCCAATTGCATTCACGGCTTTTAAGAAACGATCCAAGGCATCATGGAACAAACTCCCCGTCATCATGGGATCGATTCCGTAAACTTCTCGTTCTTGTAGACGCAAGCCAAAACCAGCAAAGAAACGATATTCGCACTCATAAAAACTTTCTAGGCGGGAAACAGAGGCACGGATATCGGTACCATAAATTGTTTCTGCTAAAGCCGGATCAAGGGGTACCGGAACGTTTTGATGACTGCGACCGGCAAAGGCCTGTGCTGCAATTGCCGCTACTGGTGAGTCTCTGAGGGCTTGTTCCAATCGTTGCCAAACATAGGAAAGCGAGACTTTTTCATCCACAGATTGGCGATAAAGATTATTCAGCTGCCCGATTAAACTACGATAGCTAGTGACAAAGTTCTCAGGAGGTGCTTCCGGCGTCAACAGTTTTCGTTCGGTTACTGGAAGTTGTAACTGGCTAACAAAACGAGCGACATACGGGGAAAGTTGGATATTTTGTTGGGTATCTTGATTCGCCGCATAACTCAAATATAGTTGGTCAGTTGCGGAGAGAAATAGTTTATAGGCAATCAGTGGAGAGCGGGCCGACTGTTCCCGACTACCCTCTTTCATAAATTTCTCCTCTGGTAAAACCTGATTCAACCGTTGCCGCTCTTCATCTGTCAATAAGCTCTGGTTGGTACTAGCTTGAGGGAAATTTGTCTCATTTAAGCCGATTGCAAAAGTCACTCGACATTGCCGTGGACGAGCCAAAGTTAGCTGATTGACTTGAATTTGATCAATGGTGGAGGGAACCCGACCATAAGCGGTATTTTCCAAACCTGTCGCGAAAACTTCAGTAAAAAGCTCGTTATCAAACGGATCTTCACCATAAATTTGGACATACTCATCCATCAAAGTCATCAACGAACCCCATGTTTGTTCATGACTGCGGGCTTGTTCCAGTTTTCCCACCGCTACTTCTCGATCCCGCCAAGCTAAAATAGCTTTTTCGACTCCGGCTGTGACCAAGAATTGATAAAGCCAAGTTACCGCTTGGCGACCGTCTTTTGCCTCTGGTAATTTCTTGAGAAAACTACCTACGCCATCGCGAAAACTTCGACGTAACCGGTTGGAAGCCTTTGTCAAAGGCCCACTTTCCAAATGCGCTTGGTTTTCAAAATCATACTCCACTACCGGCCAGTCATTTTTCCCAAGCCACCAATGTCCCTGAAAATTATTTTTCAGAGCCAAATTTTCAGTAAGATCCACATCTTGACGGAACAAGGCCAACGCACTTTCCCAATCTCCTTGCGTTTCCACCAAATATTCTTTAGGGAGAAACAATTCGCTTTTAAGCAAGCGCAAAATATTTTCTAAACGATAATGATAACGGGGCAGTTCTAATAAACCTCGCAAAAACTCCACCAAAGGATGCTGATCCATCGTAGCTTTTTGGTCGATGTAAACCGCCAATTCCGCCTCTTGAAAAATCCGTGGCAACAATTGCCCATAGGTTTGCAAGTCATTGGTCACCAACTGGATATCTTTCAGACGTAAGGTAGGATCTGCAGCTAATAAACGGCGTATTTCACTAGCGATTTGCCGTAATTCCTCTTCTGGCGTCACGGCTTTCCACAAATGTACTTGCGAGGACAAATCCAGTTGACGCCGATAATGACCTTGATTGGTCGTCAGCCGCCAAAATGCTTCTAACTCCACCAAATTGGCATACTCATGGCAATCACCTGACGGAGGTAAAACTTGGACTTTGGCTCCCACTTCGCGAGCTGTTTCCGTCAATTGATAAAAAATAGAGCCCGTGGCATAAAAAAGATCCAGCGGGGAGGGTTTGGCCGTCGTATATTGCTGGTCAAGCATCAACGCAACTGTCAACTGAGCCTTTTCCAAAAGAACCTGTAACAGCTGGATTTCTTGGGCATAGAGCTCCTCAAAGCCATATGCGATAAACAAGGTGTTCGACAGATCAGGTGTCTCGATGAAATCCTGCGGCAGCTCCCCTTTTAAGTAGGCTGTCAAGACGGCTAGAGGATCCGCCACTTGCAAATTTCGTGCCGCTAATGCTTCTTGATAGCGACTTAAAATCTGAGCAATCTCCCGCATTTTTTCCTGTTGATCTTGCCATTTCACCACTTCAGTCGCTTGTAAGCTGGCAAATTGCTCTTCATTTGGTGTAACCAATAACTCTTGAGGACTTAAATTGCCTGAGAGCAACTCGTTATTTAGATCCAAGAGTTGGTGAATAAACCCCTTTTTTTGGACTTCACCTTTAAAAACCACCAAATCATCTTGCATCTCTGCTAAAATCCGTCGCATCAACATGGCGCTACCGGCATCACTGATAGTGTCTTCCGTCAACAGACCTGTTTGTTGTAAAAAGTACCACGCCAAACGATAAAAACTAAAAACCTGCACTTGAATGGTACTGTAGTCTGGTGTTTTTTCCCGTTGTTTTAAGGCATGGAGTAATTCTTGTTCTTGCAAAAATTTATTGTAATTAGGTACGAGAAAAAAGACGTTGCCGCCAGTTTCTTCCCGCCAGGAAACAGCCTCGTCGATGACTCGTGTTTGATGGTCACAGTTTCCATGGCCTAAAATAAAACGTAAGCCCATATCCATAGCGCTCCTTTCTTCCTTTACTTGTCCATATCCAAACGACAAAGGATAGGTCTAGTATACCTGTTTTTTTGTCGTCCCGTCCACGGGAACAAAAAGTTAAAAAAGTGGTAATTATCTTTTTCCAAACATCACGATGACCAGTTGATATCCTCTTTACTCTCTATCCATGATAGATTACTCATTTGTAAACTTAGTAAGGGCTAAAATCCCAGTCTCCAAACAAAATAAGCCTATCTTCCAATCTCTCTTAATGGAAGATAAGCTTATGTTGTTTGTGTTTCACGTAGCTTAATATTTACTTTGGAGGACTAAATGAAGACGGTTGTTCCGAGCTCTTTTTGCTTTTACTCTTTGATCAGCCCGAACTCTTGCAACGGCCAAAAGATAAATTTGACATCCCCGACAATATCAGCTTCTTTAATAAAACCGATGGAACGAGAGTCTTTTGAGATACGACGGTTATCCCCCAACACCAACACTTCACCATCAGGAATCTTGCCAAATGAAAAAGAAGTTTCCTGATTTGGACCTAGCGTCAATGGTAACCCATCGGAAATTTGTTGTTCGAAATCCTCTAAATAAGGCTCTGCAGTCAATTTACCATCGATGTAAAGAGCCCCTTCTCGATATTCCACCTCTTCACCCGGCAAGCCGATGACCCGTTTGATATAGTTTTTATCCGTTTCATCCGGTGCTGGAAAAGTGACGATGTCAAAGCGTTTAATATCTCGATTTAAAAGAGCTATCACCCGTTCCCCATCTGCTAATGTGGGATCCATTGAATCACCTTTTACGATTACTGGGGTAAACACGAATTGCCGCAACAGCCACAAAACGACAAAGAGTCCCGCCAGATATAAGACTGTTTTCAGCCACTCTTTTTTCAAAAGCTCACGTCCTTTTTTCGTTGAATCTGTTTTAAGTTTACCATAGCCTAGGCCTGTCAGAAAATCAAAGACCCTTTATCACTAGAAAGTCTTAAGGTCCCTTTTATGAATGATCAAGTTAGCAGCCGAAGCAAATTAATTTACTTACTTTTCGTTAGTTGCTATACTCTCTCTTGTACTTAAGAAAACAACCAAAAAGGAGTTTTACCATGACAACATTTAAAGAAGCCCTTAAAAACCGTCGTTCCATTTACACCTTAGGCCGCAACGTAGACCTGACTGAAAGCCAAATTGAAGACTTAATTACTGAAGCCGTCAAATATAGCCCTACTGCTTTCAATGCTCAATCTCCTCGTGTCGTGATTCTCTTTGGTGCAGCCCATGAAAAACTTTGGGAAATGACTGAAGCTGCCTTGAAACCTTTAACCCCTGCAGAAGCATTTCCAAATACGCAAGCTAAATTGGCTGGTTTTAAAGCCGGCTTAGGAACGGTTTTATTCTTCAAAAATACAGATACCGTGAAAAACTTGCAAGAACAGTTTGCCTTGTATGCTGACAATTTCCCTGATTGGTCAGAACAATCAAATGGGATCGCTACTGCCAATACTTGGGTTGCCTTAGAAGAAGCTGGCTTAGGAGCCAACTTGCAACACTACAATCCAGTTATTGACGAAGCAGTTGCTCAAGAATGGGATATCCCTACCAACTGGCAATTACGCTCCCAATTGGTCTTCGGTTCCAAAGAAGGCGAAGCTGGTGAGAAAGATTTCTTAGCAGATGACGAACGTTTCCGGGTCATTCGCTAAATCAATTGGTTGTAGCTAACAATCGTTTGACTTCAATATAATATCATTAAAGTGTCATTCAAAACACGCCTGCACAATTGCCAAATGGCTTTGCGCAGGCGTGTTTTCTTATTGAAGCTGCTATTTTTTTCCCTCATCAGAGTCCATCAACAAAATTTCGATAGCGGTTCCTTTGGGCAGATGCTCCGATAAAAAGAGGGCAATCTCTTCTACTGGTGCATCGAAAATCAATAAAGGCCCTCGCATTCCGTGGCGAAAAAAATTCATTTTGGTTTGCTGAGGTGTTGCCAATAAAACGACTCGCTCAACCTCATTGTAAGGGACTCCTCGCAGATCCATTGAATTGTTGACAATCCGGTCTTGCCCCAAACCTTTGGAGTCAAAAAGAAAACTCAAAATGAACAAGGCTGCAATAATTCCTCGCAAATAGTCTTCTGGTAATTTGGCTTCATGAATCGTTAATAACAAGCCACCGACTGCCAAAAAGGGAATCGCTGTCACTAAACTAGTACGCCGCTTGGAAGTAAAGACTAAATCTTTGCGCACTAAAAACAAATACAGGTACAGCACTAGCAACAAACCGATTAGCAATAAGGTAAAGCCGCCCATGATGCACCTCCTCCTTCGATTGGGTCTCCTTCAAAGATACTTTATCCCGGTATTTTTGACAAATATTCTTCCCTCTCCTTCAAAAAGTGCATTTCAAAGAAGAATTTTGACACTATCCTTTTCTAATTATTACCAAATCAGCTACAATAAAGAAAAGCATCGCAAGAATCTACTGAGAGCCAACAAAACCTTATCTTGGTATTTTACTGAAATTTTTGAGGAGGAATCTTTATGGAAGAATTTATGAAAAAAATGAACCAATATGATTTGTTGCGGGGCGTCTTGGCGACGATTTTAGGTCTTGTTATCATTTGGCGTCCGGGCATGGTTTTTAATGGGATTGTCTACATTATTGCTGCCTATTTTGCCTTGATGGGACTCTTAATTCTATACACTGTGCTGCGGGAAAAAGACCATCTTGCTGGTTCATACGCCCCAGGGATTTTATTGCTATTAGTTGCCTTGGCAGTCATCGTCTTAGCCAAACCGATTGTCGCTTTTATCCCCTTTTTACTCGGTTTATTTGTGGTAATCGGCGGCGTGCGGCAACTGCTTCAAGAAATCCAACTGAACCGACAAGGACTGGCCGGTACTGGTTGGTTTATCTTCGCTATTTTGATGATTATCGCAGGAGCCGTTTTACTTTTAAATCCTTTTAAAAGTGTATTGTTAATGTTTCGTATCTTTGGCGTTATCGCAGTCATTGTCGGGATATCAACCATGATTCGCTACCGGCAGCAGCGAGTCTCTTAAGTACTTCAAGATACCTATTCCATAACAACAACCCAAACAAAAGTTATTGCTTGACATTTTTATTAAAAATTGCATTTCTGATTGAATTTTTGCCGACGAACCTCTATACTGAGTCTAATCAAATCAGAAAGCCGGTGTGGCCGTGGCCGCAAGAAATAAACAGGAATTGCCTGTCATTTTTATCCGTGACTCCCAAGGCAATACCGTCGAAAAAATAACCGTTAAAGAATGGATGCGCCGCAAAGCCATCCAACAAAATGACAACTTTTTTATCAAGCTTTATCGTGAAGCTTTGAATTATTACGCAATGGATGACTTTGAGAAGGCAGAAGACCTGCTCTTGTATCTTTGTGAATCGACCCATTATAGCCATTACGAATATGTGGAACGCCTCGCAAATATTTATCGATTGGAAAAACGCCCAGACAAAGAGCGCTGTATCCTATTACTCTCCCATCGCCAACTACGGAACGATCCAATCTGCCTGCATATTGATCGTCGTTTGGAAAAACTCGATTACGATTTTCTACCATCAAACGGTTTGTTTAATCAAGCTTTTGGAAACTGATCAGTTACTGGTCAGTTTTTTTGTGGCCAAAGAAGTATGACACATCCAGATATATCTAAGCAGAAAACACTAAGTTAAACTAGCAAAGTAACCACAGATCTTCCGTAGGCATGTAGCACCACCACAATCCAAGAGACTCTCGGAAAGCAAGTCCGCTTTTTTTATGAGTCTAAGCTAGGAAAAATTGTCAGACTTCAAAAGCTAAGTGTCCCAACACAAAAAAGGCCCCTCCTGCTGTCCTCACCTTCGCTTCTGCCCGATTCCACCTTTCGCCTGCTGCTATCATCCAGTTTCATGCGTTTTGTTTTTCGAAAATGGGCTGCCGTGCTAAACTTAAAGAGGTATGAAAAAAAGTCGTTTTTTTTAAGGATAGATTCCTAGTTTAACACCGACAATCAAAAGGAGGAGTTTCCATGAACAAAGAAGAATTGATTCAAAAAGTAAAAGATTTAATTGGTGAAGGAAATATTGAAGCCGCCCAAAAATTTGTGGAAGAACACAAAGATGATTTAGGAGAATACGCAGATAAAGCCAAAAATATGATTACCAATTTCAATCCTGATGAATTTGCCGATAAAGCCAAAGATGTTTTTGATGACGCAAAAGCCGCTGCTTCTGAACCAGATGGCATCGTTAATAAAATCAAAGACTTGTTCAACAAATAAGCTTTGCCCCCAAAAATCCCGCCACCTGTCAAGGTAGCGGGATTTTATTTGGTCAGCTAGGTTGTTGATGAGCCTTTACGGTAAAATCATGGTGATTTTTTCCTACCAGCATAACGTGTTCTACACAAAAAGCCGAACTCGTGAGTTTCCTAGATTCACGAGTTCGGCTTGGCGTTGGTCCACTTATCTTTACTAAAATGATGAGTGGACTGTTCCAAAAAAGGAGAATTGCTGGAATTGACTTTCTTGACAGTGAAATGGTGCAAACAATCAATTCCTATTAGATCGTCGCAGCCCTGACTAGGAGCGTTCAAAGACCAGTGGATGCGACGGGATCTACTGCTTATTCATCAGTCGTCTTGCTATCAAAAATTACTTATCTTTCTTCATACCGGCTAATTCAGTATAGGTTTCTGACCGGTGTTCCATCGCTTCGACAGTCGCTTCGTACATTTCAGAAACCTTAGTTGGATCTTTTTTCACCGTATTCAAAGCTGAGAAGCGAGTTTGCTTGTTCAACAAAGCGGGGATCTTATCAAATTCAGCTTTTTTAAAGTCCAGACGGAAAGGATCTTTCCCTTTGGCTGCCAAGCGTGGGTCGTAGCGATACAATTGCCAATAACCAGATTCCACGGCTTCTACCGCCTCGTGAATGGAGTTCCCCATCCCACCTTTAAGACCATGGGTAATACATGGAGTATAACCGATAATCAATGAAGGTCCTGGATAGGCTTCGGCTTCAATAATCGCCTTCATAGCTTGAGCTGGATTAGCCTCCATGGAAATTTGGGCTACGTAAACATTGCCATAAGTAGCGGCCATCATGCCTAAATCTTTCTTGGAAGTTGCTTTCCCCCCAGCGGCAAACTTAGCAATCGCAGAGGTCGGTGTTGCTTTACTCATTTGACCACCGGTATTGGCGTAAACTTCATTATCCATGACAAAGATATTGATATCTTCCCCACTAGCCAAGACATGGTCAATCCCACCAAAACCAATATCATAAGCCCAACCATCGCCACCTAAAATCCATTGACTTGGTTTAGCAAAAAGATCACGATCCGCCAAAATTGCTAACAGTTCTGAATCCGTTTCTTTACTCAAAGCAGCGGTTAACTTAGCGGCCCGTTGTTGCGTACCTTCCCCTTCAGCAAAATGAAGTAACCAGTCTTCTAAAAGACTTCGGGTATCTGAATCGATGGGATTAGCACTAGCTAAAGCTGCTTCCACACGATTGGCTACCCGTTGACGACGCACCGTATTAGCCATATACATCCCAAACCCATATTCCGCATTGTCTTCAAACAGGGAGTTAGACCAAGCTGGCCCTTGCCCCAGTTCATTGGTGGTATAAGGGGAAATTGGCGCCGATGCTCCCCAAATGGAAGAACAGCCAGTAGTATTGGCAATCATCATACGGTCGCCATACAGTTGCGTCAACAATTTGATATAAGGCGTCTCGCCACAGCCGGCACAAGCCCCAGAGAATTCCAACAATGGTTTTTCAAATTGCGAGCCACGAACAGAAGTCTTCTTCATAGGATTTTCTTTTTGACGCAAGGTCATGGCAAAGGCCCAATCTACAGCTTCAGCTTGTTGTGTTTCATAGTCTTTCATCACCAAGGCGCTGGCTGGACAAGCTTCCACACACAATCCACAACCGGTACAGTCTTCTAAGGACACTTGGATACGGTATTTCAAACCGTCTTTACCTTTAAAGTCCCGTACGATAAAGCCTTCTGGTGCTTGTTCCATTTCAGCTTCATCTGCCAAAAATGGTCGAATAGCTGCATGTGGGCAGACAAAGGAACATTCATTACACATCGTACAAGCCTCGGGAATCCATTCCGGTACTTGAAGGGCGATGCCACGTTTTTCATAGGCAGCTGTCCCTAGAGGCATCCGACCACCTAGCATCCCATTATCAATCAAATCGCCAACCGACAAATCATCCCCTTCTTGACGAGCAATAGGGTCCACGATATTGCGAACAAAGTCTGGTCGATCCTCTGAAACAGCTTCTGGAATGGGTGCCAAATCGGCCCACTCAGCAGGTACTTCGACTTTATGCAAATGTTCAAAGGTTTGATCGATGGCAGCCCGGTTGCGATCCACGATTTCTTTTGATTTTTTCAGGTAGCTCTTTTCGATTTCTGCTTTCAATAACGGCAAGAAGGTCTCCCGATCCATGATATCCGTTACTTCAAAAAAGGCAGCCGACATGACGGTATTGATTCTGCGCCCTAAACCATTATTCATGGCAATGTGCATACCGTCGATGATATAAAACTGATTATGGTGTTGTGCCAAATACCGTTTGAGATTGGTTGGCAAATGCTTTTTGACCTGTTCTTCATCCCAGACGGTGTTTAATAGGAAGGTCCCCCCATCTCGTAACCCTTTTAACAAATCATATTTGTGGAGATAAGCCGAATTATGACAGCCGATAAAATTGGCGTTTTCCACCAAGTAAGTCGAATCAATCGGTTTCTCTCCAAAACGTAAGTGAGAAACGGTTAAGCCCCCTGATTTTTTGGAATCATAAGCAAAGTAAGCTTGGGCATACATGTCTGTGTTGTCCCCAATAATCTTGATGGCTTGTTTATTGGCCCCGACTGTCCCGTCAGAACCAAAGCCCCAGAACTTGGCTTGGAATGTTCCCGGCGCCGTCAAATCTAAGATCGCAGTTTTTGGCAAACTCAAGAAAGTCACATCATCGTTAATGCCGATGGTAAAGCGAGGTTTCATGTCAGCTTCTGGTAGTTTTAGATGATCGAAGACGCCGACAATTTGATCCGGTGTTACGTCTTTTGAAGCAATCCCATAACGACCGCCAATGATTATTGGCCGATTTGGGTGGCGATACAAGGCACTTTGGACATCCAATAACAAAGGTTCGCCATCAGCACCAGGTTCTTTAGTACGATCCAAAACCGCGATGCGTTCTACCGTATCCGGTAATTTTGCCAAGATATCCGCTGTTGGAAACGGACGATACAAATGGATATTCAAATGACCAACTTTGCGCCCTTGTTGATTCAGGTAAGCGACTGTTTGACGAATTGTTGGTGTTGCGGAACCCATGGAAATAATCACTTCAGTCGCATCTGGTGCGCCATAGTAGGTGGTTAAATCATAGTCTGTTCCCCGTAAAGCATTGATTTTATCCATGTATTTTTTCACAATGCCTGGCATCCGGTCATAATACTGGTTGACAGTTTCTCGCGATTGGAAATAAATATCTGGGTTTTGCGCCGTTCCCGAAATATGAGGATTGTTGGGATTCATACTCCGATTCCGAAATTCCGCCAAGGCTTCTTGGTCTACCATCGCTTTTAAATCGGCATAATCTAAAACTTCAATTTTTTGTAATTCATGAGAAGTGCGAAAACCATCGAAAAAGTTCACAAACGGTAGACTACCTTCAATAGCCGCTAAATGCGCCACAGCTGATAAGTCCATCACTTCTTGAACCCCTGTCTCAGCTAACATACAAAAACCAGTTTGACGCGCTGCCATCACATCGCTGTGGTCACCAAAGATACTCAACGCATTGGTAGCCACGGCTCTGGCTGCCACATGAAAGACGCTTGGAAGCAATTCGCCAGCGATTTTATACATATTCGGAATCATCAACAACAACCCTTGTGAAGCTGTGTAGGTAGTTGTTAAGGCCCCAGTTTTCAAGGATCCATGAACTGCCCCAGCCGCCCCAGCTTCAGATTGCATGACAACGACTTTAACTTTTTCATCAAAGATATTCTTTTGCCCTTTTTCCGCCCACTCATCTACGACTTCTGCCATCGTTGAACTTGGGGTGATGGGATAAATTGCAGCAACTTCGGTAAAAGCATATGAAATATATGCTGCTGCAGTATTTCCATCCATCGTTTTCATTTTCTTCATGGTTTTAACTTCTTTCTATCCAATTGTTTTCTCAGATGCGCTTGCCTCTGAGAATCTATCATATTTTCATTGTCATCTAGGAACGGAACAACCTTTGCTCCTTAAAACTAACCAGCATGAAATTTCAGCACAGGTTTCTCTCTAACGCTTCTACGCTATTCACAAGATTAGTCTCAGTCTTATCCTAGATTCCCATTTTTTGAAATATTTTTTGGTCACTGTTGCTGTCATCAAGTAAGATTCGAGATACTGTCACTCAGTATTCCCCAATCTTTCAAAAGGCTCCAAAAAAACAGTGTCACAATACTCTAATTTAGCTAAATCTTCCACTATCGTCAAGTCGAAATCCAGCAAATTAACCACCGCAAACTTCTCTCATAAGCGCTTTACTTACAGTCTGAAGCACGTTTGAACAAGGCGTTGTCCACCATCCGCACTAGAAAAGCCCCATAGCCATCGCTTCGAACTTTTCTGACTGGCATTTGCCAACCTATTTTCCCTGACTTATCTTAGCGAAAAATTTCTCCACTTATAATTGGGAAATCGAACCAGCAGTTAATAATTTCATAAGGTTTAGATTAATTCTCTTCTACTAATGTTAGCAAAATTCGTGCCTTATCTATCCATTTGTAAGATAACAGATTGACTAGCCTGAAAATTAGTCGCCAGCCGCGGAGCTTCCAGACGATCCGATTTTTTTGATAGTTATCGCTGTTTAAAAACCGTGGCTATTTCTGGTTTGCAGCCTTGCTAGTTTTCAATCTTTTCGCAAATTAAGTACCGGCAGCAATTAACCCTTTAACAAAAGCTGCCAACACTTTGGCATCTTCATCATCGGCTTCATTTTCGATTTTCACAGTTTCGGCACCGTTTTGGGCACCAGCTTGTTGAAAGGCTTCCGCAAAGTCATCTGCTGCTTTACAAAAATAATCTGGGTACAATTCACTATCGCCGGATCCGACTACACCAAAGACTTTTCCAGCTAAGTCTTGATCTGGCAGCTCATCATAGAAATCTTCAAAGTCAAAGGGAATTTCCCCATCATTGTAAGTATAAGTTGCTACTACACAAATATCAGCATCTTCAAAAATATCACTATCGGCATCATCTGCTTCGAAGCGTTGGACATCGATCCCTTGCTCAGTAAAATTCTCTTCCAAGATTTCAGCGATGCCTTCCGTGTTTCCAGTCATACTTGCGTAAACAATTTTTGCTAATGTCATGTTGCTTCCTTCCCTTCGCTTCTCGTTTTGTAAGCGTTCGCTATTTGTTGTTTTACAAATAACCAACCTTTTGAACACCCTTACTATACCACTTTGAGAACGCTATCTCAATATTTTTTAGGTTAAATAAATATTTTTTTGAATCCCTTAGATAAACTAGCTTTTTTACGCACACCCCCCTCATTTTTGGGAATCCCTCTCCTAAACAAACAAGAGACCGAATCAACTGATTCGGCCTCTAGACAGTAACGACAGTGCGGCGACAAATGATAGTGCGCTATTAAGTTACAGAAGGTTCTTCGAGCAAATTTTGATAATCTTCTGGTGTATCGACATCCATCAATAGGCGGCTAGCTACGGGAAACGTCAACCAATTATTGGGAAAGCGGTCGCGCACTTGACGCCCACCACGATCACCGGTCACTCGTAACAATTCATCAAAATAATGACTGCCGAAGAAAATAGGTGTCGCAGGCTGCGCTTCTCTGGTGGGAAAGACAATCTTGTCCACTTCCCCTTTTTTTATTAACGTCATCAAAATATCTCTGGTCAACAACGGCTGATCCGCTGTCAAAAAAATCACCCCTTGCCCTTCCACTTGAGCTGTGCCTAAACGAACACTGGCACTTTGCCCGCGGTCAGATGCATTGTTTTCGATCACGACAACCTGTTTGGGGATTTTTAGATGGACTAAATCTTCAGGTTTGATTACTAAAACTACTTTACCAAAGCCAACCGACTGCACGAGTTGGATGGTGCGTTCCAAAAAAGTTGCCTCCTGAAAAGGTAAGAACAATTTATTCTGTTGCATCCGTGATGAATGGCCGCTAGCCATAATAACCGCCGTAACATCCGCTTTTTTCGTAGGGATCACCTCCTTCGATTGCTGCACTTTTTTTAGCTTAACCCACGTTTTATTGGGGTTTTTCTGAGAAATTTATTTCCGCCGTTTTTGATATGGAGTATCGCTGATTGGCAATGTCGGCCGTAAGTGACCATCATAAGCTAGATAAGCGGCAGCAATCGCCGGTGCAGTTGGAATCGTTGCTAGTTCACCAACCCCTTTGACGCCATATGCCAATCCCTCATGGATCCCTTCTGCTTGTACAAAGCGAATAGCTATTTCGGGAACTTTGGTAGCATCGAGCAGCCCAAGGTTGGCATAGCGCGCTTTGACATAGCCATCTTCAAGAGCAAAGTTTTCCGTCAATGCATACCCCATACCCATGACGATTCCCCCTTCAATTTGACCTTCACAGGCCCGCGGGTTGACGACTTGCCCGACATCGTAAGCGGCTATAACTTTATCCAATTTCCCTTTGTCATCCAAAGTCACAACTTCAGCTGCATAGCCATAACCAGCGTGACTGACTGGGTTCTTTTTATCATTCACCAAAGGATCGGTTTTTGCTGAGTACTCACCGTAATACTCGCGACCTTCCAAATCTGCCATGCCATACCCCATATCCAAATCCACACGTAGTTGACTGCAGGCCCGGCGACAAGCTTCCCCGGTGAACAAGGACTGCCGGGATGCCGTCGTGGTACCAGAGTTTGGTGTACGAGCGGTATCCGGAGCCTCAGCGACAATCAGCTCTGGTGCAATATCCAAAGTTTCACAGGCAATTTGGGTAATAACGGTAGCCAGACCTTGACCGATACAGGCAGCACTGGTGCGCAAGTGAATTTTGCCGCCTTCGACAGAGACGATACAGCGACCGACATCAGGTAGCCCAACCCCGATCCCACTGTTTTTAAAGAAACAGGAAATGCCCGCCGTGGTAGCTTTTTCATAATCTTCTTTGACGTTTAACAACGCTTCTTTTAAAGCGGCATTTTTAGAGACCAACTGACCATTTGGTAAAGTGTCCCCATAGCCCACCGCATTACGCCAACGAATTTCCCATTGGGAAATGCCGACTTTTTGCGCTAATAAATTAAGGTTATTTTCGATGGCAAATGCCGTCTGACAGACACCGAATCCTCGGAAAGCGCCACAAGGGGGATTATTGGTATAAACAGCAAAGCCTTCAATGTCGATATCTTGGTATTTATACGGTCCCGCCGCATGAGTACAGGCTCGTTGTAAGACAGGTCCACCCAAGGAAGCATAAGCCCCAGTATCGGCGTAGATTACGGCTTTCATCGCTGTCAGATTGCCTTCCTCATCACAACCTGTCGTAAAGTCCATTTCCATCCCATGACGTTTTGGATGGACCATCAGGGACTCTTCCCGACTAAACAAGACCTTCACCGGCTGTTGTAACAGATAAGCCGCCAATGAGGCGTGGTGTTGGACACTCATATCTTCTTTCCCACCAAAACCACCACCAACTAGTTGTCCTTGAACATGAACCTGCTCTTTTTCTAAGCCTAACATTCGAGCGACTTCTCGCTGTTCATCATAAATACTTTGACCAGCACTATAAAGTAAGATGCCGTCGCCTTCAGGCTGGGCAATCGCACATTCCGGTTCCATAAAAGCGTGTTCATTGATAGGCACCGAGTAATGCTCAGTTACGACATGGGCGGAAGCCGCCAATTTTTCTGCGACATTGCCACGAATTAAGTGTTCATGACTCAAGAGGTTCCCCCGTTCATGAAGTTTTGGTGCCCCATCAGCCAAGCCTGCTTCACAACTGAGTATCGGCGTCAATTCCTCATACTCAATGTCGACTAAGGCTTTGATTCTTGCCAGACTAGCTTTTGATTTTGCCACTACTAAGCAAATAGCGTCCCCTACATAACGGGTGATGTCCCCTTCTGGAATCATGACATCCCAGTCCGAAATAAATTCCAAATGGCCAATTTTATTATTTCCAGGTACATCAGCTGCGGTAAAGACTGCGACACACTCAGGATCAGCCAAGGCCGCCGCTTTATTGATTTTTACCACCCGAGCCCGAGGATAGGCGCTCCGAACTGCACTCGCATACAGCATCCCAGGGACAGTGATATCATCCACATAGATCCCAGTGCCCAAGGTTTTTTCAACAGCATCTACCCGCTTCATATCATGCCCCAATTTACCATCAGAAGTTTCATCAGGAATCGGTGTCTCTTCTCGCAACATCTTAGCAGCTAATTGAATGCCTTCGATGATTTTCACATAACCTGTGCAACGGCAAATATTGCTTCGAACCCCTTTTCGAATTTCTTCCTCAGTTGGATCTGGTTTTTTACCCAAAAATCCCAGTGCCGAAACGACAAATCCCGGGACACAATAGCCGCATTGAACAGCTCCAGTTTTGGCAAAAGCATAAGCAAAGACGTCCTTTTGTCGCTGCGTAATCCCTTCTACCGTCGTAATTTCTTTGCCGTCAACTTTTGCTAAAGTAAACAAACAAGATTTGGAAGCCTTTCCATTAATCAGCACGGTACAAGCGCCGCAAGCCCCTTGATCGCAGCCATCTTTGGTACCCGTCAATCCTAGATCATCCCGGAGAAAATGCATCAATTTTTTATCTTCTTGTGCAGTCACCGGTTGTCCATTTACGGTAAATGTATACATTTGGCACACCTCTATATCCATTTTTTTCTTATCACATTTATTATTATAGCACCTAAAAATTATTTTGGCTTACAAATTTAAATTTTTTGATAGCGTTTTTATGTTTTTTTATTTTGCTGTTTTCGGGATCCTTTTTTCACAAATAAAAAGGGATAATCCCGTCTTTATCCGCACCTTCTTTCACGAGATAACGAAAAATGCCTGACTGATAAAACTCATTTTATTCTCATAATTCAATAACAAAAATCGGACAGACTCGCTTCTGGAGCATCCCTCAAGTTATGGTGGGACCGGCTAAAGCCAAACAAAATTCATATTTGGATATTTGGCATTGGCCTTGCTGAAGTCAAACTGGTTAGAAATCCGTCAAAAACCAGGCGGATAACAACCAATAATTTGCTAGCTCACCTTAGTGATTTCTGCTTAGGTGAACTGTATGCGAATGTTCCTTTGGCCCTCAGACATCCTTAACACTACAACTCAAGGGATGCTCCTCTCGCAAGTCTACCCGGTTTTAGCGATAATTATTTGAATCTTTTCACCTTAATCTCCTTTTGAAAAGTAGCAAACCTATCATGAAAAAGGTGAAATTTTTATGCAGCAGAATTAATGTGACAGTAGCTTTCAAGATTGAGCTGGCTATAAATTCGTTGCGCATACAATTACATCTAAGCAGAAACCGCTAAGATGAACTTCCAATGACAAATTGCTTTCTATTTGGCATTTGTCGGTCTTGCTTTCGTCGAACGATTTTCTAGAGCGGCTAAATGATTATTTTGATTCGCCAATCCTAATCATCAACCCCTTTTAATAGCAATATTTCGATATTATTAAAAACGCACACAATACTATCTACGAAAAAAAGATGGGGAACATGAGGATTTCCTCTAGTTCGCCATCTTTTACCCATTTAGCTTGTTTCGATCTCAGTCTTTATTGTCTGCTTTTTGTCTACGGGCTTGCGCTTGTTTCCGCAAGAGCTTCTGCGCTTTTTTTGAGCCCCTTTGGATATCCCGTTGAAATTTTCGTTCATGGAAATCAGTAAACAACGTGGAAAGATCGTAATCTTGCGGATAGAGTTGGCTGGCTGCCATCTCCAAACGTAATCTTCGCAATGGCAGTTGCTGCATTTCATCATTTAAAAAGACCTCTGCATCACTATCGGAGATTTTTTGATAAAACAAGCCCACTGCACCGGTTTCTGTATAGCGCACACGATCCCCCATGCCATAGGTCACCATGGTATCTGATGAATTTTGCGAAAGTTTCGCTGTGTTACTCTTTCGCTTAAATTCTTTGGCCTTGTGTTCTGGCGGTTGACCTTGCAAATAAGCCATCGCCTGTTGCAATACGGTGTTGGATAACCCTTTTTCTTCGGCAATCCAAAACGCATTACTAGCGCCGACTTGATCCATTAACAATTGATATTTCGGTGTCAACGTTTCTGAATCAAAAGCCATAGCCGCTGTTTTAAAATCCTCATGGGCCAATGCATAGTCCTTTATTTCGCCATAGTGAGTGGTTGCAATGACTAACGCGCCTTGTTGATACAAAGCTTCCATCACTGCAATCCCCAATGCGGCTCCTTCTTTGGGCTCGGTTCCACTACCAATTTCATCGACTAAAACCAGACTATTGCGCTGACTCACCTGCAAAATACGACTAAGGTTTTCCATATGCCCCGAAAAAGTGCTTAAAGCATTGCTTAGATTTTGCTGATCGCCAATATCAATCTCAATATTTTTAAAAACCGGCACAGTTGTCTGGCCCTGATGATGGGGGAAGAGCCCTGAAGTTGCCATCAAGCAAACTAGAGCAACGGTTTTCAACACCACTGTTTTCCCTCCGGCATTGGGCCCGGTGATGACTAATCCGCGAGCTGAGGAACCTAAAGAAAGATTCAAAGGCACCGCTGCTGAGCCTAACAAAGGATGAGTTATTCCATCAAAAATCAGGTTTTCTTGATCATTGACCGTCAGTGGCTGGCCATTGATACGACGAGAATACTTTCCCCGCGCAAAGATGATGTCTAGTTCACCGAGAATTTCTCGACTATATCCAATCTCCTCTAGTTTTTCGGCAATCATCCCCGTCAAACCCGCCAAAATTTGATAGACTTCCGCCGTTTCTTCCGCCTTAGCCATAATCAGACGATCATTTAACTTCGCCACTCCCAAAGGTTCAATAAAAACCGTCGTCCCTTTACTAGAACGATCAATTAGATTGCCTTTGATACGACTTTGAAATTCCGTTTTAACTGGTAGCGTGTATCGTTCCTCTTTGACAATTACCAAGCGATCTTGCAGGTACTTAGCGACGCTAGGATTTTTGATAAATTTATCCAAGCTTTGTTGCAAGTCTTGTTCAAGGGTACGTATTCGTCCCCGTATTTTCCGTAATTCCCGTGAACTGTCATCACTGAGGCGATGGCCATTGATGCAGGCTTCGATTTCAGCGGTAATTTCGTGAAAATCTCCCAAACCACGGGTATAACGATACAAGACCGGTGTTTGGTACTGATTTTTTTCAAAAAGTTTGCCAATCAGACGAAAACTCCGCAGAAAGTCGCCGTATTCCGTCAGTTCTTCTGGCTCTAATAATAAGCCTCGATTGATTTTCTCGGTCAGTCGCCGAATATTTGCCATCCCCATAAAAGGCACATGCTGCCCCGAACCCAATAAATTCATGGCTTCCGCAGTTTCCGTCAAGCGTTTTTCAGCAGTCGCTAAATCCGTCGCCGGTCGTCTCTCCATAAATGCCTCTCGCGCAAAATCGCTAATAATCAATTGCTTCACTTCTTCTAAAATCTCAGCGAAACCACTTTCTTGATAAAGTTTGACTTGTTCAATTTGATTTGTTTTCATTTCGGTCCTTTCTCATTGGCAGACCGCAGCCCCACGACAGTTCGTTTCAGTTGTTCGCTAAAAATCCAGACAAGCCACGAAAGTCTCTCTTTTTAGATGCAAAAAGAGACAGACTCCCGCCTGTCTCTTACTCTTAACGCTTTGATCAGTAAGGTATCTGCAGGCATGCCAAATAAACATTGCTTCATTTGGCTTCAATTGCTAATTAGATACCTAGCACACTCACAAAACATCCTACTTTCTTGAAACGAATTTAAAAAAAGTATACCGCAATCTTTTAAAAAAAACAAGCTAGCCTCACTATTTTCAGAGACCAGCCTGGTAAATAAGCCCTATTTTTACACTTTTACGTTACCCAAAATATTTCTGAAACAACTCAGCTACCACTGCCTCCGCTTCTTGACGAAAGCCCATGTAAGTCGCCACCAACTTTCGACCTTCTGCAGTCAACTGAGTGCCGCCACCAGAAGCACCGCCGATATTAGTTTCCACTAACGGCTGGCCCCAGTTTTTTTCCGCCCGTTGCAAAATACGCCAAGCCTTATTGTAAGACATTCCCATCTGCTTAGCTGCTTTGGATAATGAGCCAGTTTGTTCAATCTTTTCCATCACTGTCACCACCCCCGGACCAAAGAACACCTCCTCGCCTTTGATTCGCAGTGTCATCACATAGTCTAATCGTCTCGCTGCCATTTTGTCCTCCTTTGGCAAATGGTTGACTCTGATCATTAGCCAACTTATTTTGAATTGGCTGGCGCAGGAACACTAGCATTTTTTTTAACTTGCTTTTGCAGGTTTTCAGTTTCACGATTAGTTTTTTTCTTACGCAGTGGCTGGTTCAAGATTAAATTAAAGACAATCGCTAAAATTGTCGTCAAAATCACCTCTGAATTTCCGAAAATCGTTGTGACCCATTCTGGAAAGCCAGCTAAAGCCCCTTCAGACATGACAATTCCTGCTCCAAAGGCCAATGACAACCCTACCACTGTCGTATTTTCCGGAGTTAGTTTTTCATTGGCAATGGTACGGATTCCCGTCATGGCAATCGTTGCAAAGACGGAGATCGTCGCCCCACCAATCACACCGTATGGAATCGTCGTCAGAAGACCAGCAATTTTTGGAAGAAAGCCTGCCAATAGCAGAATACTGGAGGCAAAAACCAAAATGTACTTATTAATCGCCTTCGTAGCAATCACTAGGCCCACATTCTGACCAAAGGTGGCACAGGGAACTGAGCCAAAGAAACTGCCGATAAAATTGGTTAGGCCACTACCCATGATGGCTCCGGAAAGCTCCTGATTGGTAGGTTTCCGCTCCATCGCGGAAACGGTGGTAGCAGTAAATTGACCTACCGACTGGACAGCGTCTACTAAAAACATGATGATCAAGGTCATAATCGGAACAAGTTTAAACTCAAAGCCAAAATGCATTGGCTGAATCATTTGAAACATCGGGGCCGTCGTCACAGCATCAAAAGACACGATACCCATGAAAAAGGCTAAAATATAGCCCACTACCATGCCTACAAGAATCGAGGACAGCTTCATGAGGCCTTTGCCAAAATGATTCAAATAAAAAACTACCGCAAAAGTCACCAGTGCCACCAGCCAATTATGAGGCGTTCCATACCAAGGATTGCCAGCACCACCAGCCATATACTTAATCGCTACCGGAAACAAGGACAAGCCAATACTTAAAATCACTGTCCCTGTTACGATTGGTGGAAATAAAATACGAATCTTATCAATAAACAAACCGATGACAATCACCACTACACTACCTACCAGCTGAGAGCCAAAAATGGCTCCAATGCCAAAGTCAGCGCCGATAGAAAGTAAGATGGGCACATAGGCAAAGCTCGCTCCCATCATCATTGGCAACCGGGCTCCAAATCGTCGAAATAAGGGAAATAACTGCAATAAAGTCGCCAATCCAGAAAAGACCAAGGAGGTTTGAATAATTAAGCGAGTATCACTAGCATTTAAACCACATATCTTGGCAATCATCAAACCTGGCGTCACGATGCCCACCACAGCCGCCACCACATGTTGCAAACCTAGTGGCATCACCTCAGTAAAAGCCGGACGACCATCAAAAGTAAACAGACGATTTTCTTTTGTATTTTCTTTATCCATAAACTATTGCCTCTTTTCTCTTTTGTACCACCGACTGCTTATCTAACTTTGATAAGGTCCTGGTATCTTCAGCGAATCAACCGCCCTTGTCCAAAGATCCCAACCAACCTTGGACAAAACCGGGGATGAGCTACATTTAATAAAACCTGTTACCAAATCAACAAACTGAAGAGACTAGTCCATAAGTCTGGCTATCAGTAAAGCTTCCCATGGGCTTAAGTACCACCATTGCTTTAATAACGCTTATCGCATTTAAGCGTTGGGAAACATTTGCCGATAATGACTTATGTGCTAGCCTCCTCTTAATTGAATCACTGGTCGTTTTCTGTGGTATTTTTTGACAAACCTGACGTCATGAGTTATTTAATATCTTCTGGTAAACGATCGGCTGCGGTTTCTTTTAACAATAAGTTTAGGACAATCGCTACTATCGTCGCTAGTACCACTGGTGAAGTCCCAATCGCTGTGTATAATTCCTGGGGTATAAAATGCATGCCGGCATTCCAGGCTTCCGTGCATACTGCTGTGAAGCCCATCCCAATGGCAACTGACATCCCCACAATCGTTAAATTACGAAATGTCAGTGGTTGTTTAGCAATCAGTTTCAGTCCATTCATCGTAATCATCGAAAAGACAGACAAGGTGGCCCCACCGATAACAGGGTAAGGCACAGTGGTTAAAATTGCTGAAAGTTTAGGGAACAAACCGGCGATTAAAATCACCACGGCAGCTGTCGTAAACACCCGTCGAGCAATGACTTTATTGGTAGCAACAATCCCCACGTTTTGTGAGAATGTCGCAGTTGGCGGTGCTCCCAGCAACGCCCCCATAATGTTCATGACACCATAACCAAGAATGCCCCCTTGCAATTCACTGGTTGTCGGTTCTCGATCCATCCCTCCCACTGTGGTGGAAGTTAAATCCCCAATAGCTTGAATGGAATTGACAATAAACAAAATGACAAACGAAATAATAACAGCTGGTTCAAATCGCAAACCAAAATGTAGTGGGGAAGCGACTTTCAACCAATCCGCACTGGCTACTTTACTAAAATCCACCATGCCAAAAGGAATTGAAATCAGATACCCGATAATCATCGCAAAAAGCACACTCGACAGTTTGGTAATACCTTTAGTAAAGTTGTTTAAAACAAAGGCAGTAGCCAAGGTGATGCCGCCTACTAGCCAAAACTGCCAGGAACCCCAAGGCATCGTCTGGCCATTCGCCATCGCCACTTCAGCTGTTACACTGCCTGCACCCCCAATATACCTCAGAGCAATCGGGTACAAGGATAAGCCAATAACAAACACCACGGTTCCCGTAACAATCGAAGGGAAAAAGCGCTTGATAACTTTGATGGTCATCCCCAGTAAAACGGCACAGACACCACCCACCAATTGGGCCCCTAAAATAACGCCGACCGCTTTTCTAGGGTCGTTTAGCGTGTCTGAATACAAAGCTGCCACTGCAGACATCGTCGGTACATAAGCAAAACTAGCCCCCATAATGACCGGCAAGCGCGCCCCTAGTTTGCCAAATAGCGGGAAAAGCATCATTAAGGTCGAAATTCCTGAAACAATCAATGACATTTGGATCAAAATAACGCGATCAGCTTCTGTCAATCCAGCCGCTCCCGAAATAACTAAGGCTGGCGTGATGCATCCTGCCACCATCGCCACCACGTGTTGCATTGCTAAGGGAAAGGTTTGACTAAAGGTTGGTTTTCCTTCCCACTTAAAGATTTCTCGATTTTCCTGATGAATAGTTTTCTTTTCAAATAATCCTTGTTTGTTTTCCTTTGTGTTATCCATAGTTTTCTCCATTCTGATATGTATTCATGAGAAAGCGTGGCACCGGCGCTTAAGCGTTTTCATTTAACGAATACATCATGTTATTTTCCGGCACCACATGATTCCTCAAAGGTCAAACTCGGTCAGGTTTGTCGGATGAAACTATTTTACCGCAACGACTTCAATTTCAAATTCTCCACCTAAGGGCAAAGATTGAACAGCCACGCAAGAACGGGCTGGTTTCCACTCACTAAAATACTCCCCATAAACAGCATTGACTTCAGCAAAATTCCCCATATCTGTCAAGAAGACTGTGGTTTTTACCACATCGCTTAACTGAAAACCGGCTTCCTTTAAAATCCCTTCCAGGTTGATAAAGCCTTGCTTTGCTTGATAAACGACGCCTTCCACCAATTGTCCTTTCGCTGGATCAATCCCCAACTGACCGGAAACGTAAATCGTATTGCCAGCAATGACCGCATGAGAATACGGTCCGACAGCTGCTGGTCCTTTTGTTGCATTAAACATTTTATTCATGATGATACTTCCTCTCTTCAGCTTCGGTAAGACTTCCCCAAAACCTTACCAATCACAAACAACCCCTAAGTATCCCTAAACTTGATGTTTCCATTTTCTAACTTACTCCCCAATGCACTGATTTTAGCCCACGATGACGGTTCCGGTCTTACCTGCTAGGCCATCTTTGGCTTTTTCCAATGAAGTAATCAGCGTTTTCTTGCCAGATTTAGCAGCAAAACTCAAGCCTGCTTCTACTTTTGGCAACATCGACCCTGGAGCAAAATGCCCTTCTGCGATATATTGCTTCATTTCAGCAATACTCACTTCCCCTAGTTCTTTTTGGTCTGGTTTGCCAAAATTCAGCGCCACTTTTTCTACTGCCGTTAAAATGACTAACATGTCGGCATCAATCGTGGCCGCTAGTAATGCCGAACAGTAATCTTTGTCGATAACTGCTGCTACCCCTTGTAGATGATCATTTTCTTGCTTAATAACGGGAATACCACCGCCACCACAACAGATAACCAGTTGATCAGCTTTCAAAAGGGTATCAATCGTCTCCAATTCAACGATTTCTTTGGGTTTTGGTGAAGCCACTACCCGACGATAGCCCCGTCCAGCATCCTCCATCACGTCAACGCCTTCGTTGGCTAACTGATCCGCTTCAGCTTTCGTCATAAAACGGCCGATTGGTTTAGTTGGCTTGTTGAAAGCCGGATCAGCTTTGTCTACTACCACTTGTGTTGCTACGGTGATCACCGGTTTGTGAATGTTGCGGTGGAGCATTTCTTCCCGCAAGGCATTTTGTAAATCATAGCCGATATACGTTTGGCTCATGGCAACACAGACCGATAGCGGAACTGGTGGATACTTCGTAGGATCATCAGCAGTTAACTCATCCATCGCCAGTTGAATCATCCCAGCTTGCGGGCCATTGCCATGAACCAAAATGACTTCATGTCCTTCTGCAACTAAATCAACAATCGACTTTGCTGTTTCTTTGACGGCTGCCATCTGTTCAATCAAATTATTACCAAGGGCATTCCCACCGAGGGCTACTACCACTTTAGCCATACATTTTCCCCTTTTCAACGTTTTCTTAAAATCCTATTTCGACTCAGGTTATCGTTATTTAAATGATACTCCTTTGATTATAAGTTGTATAGAGACTTTAATGAAAACGCTTTTTATTCTTTGGTTTTAAGTCGATCTTTTCACAACCAAGACGCGCTACAGCACATCTTAAGATAGCAGGCATCTTGGTTGCTTTCAGATCCTAAAAAATTGACTGCTTATTTTTCGGAGACTTTCCGTTCTTGTCCGCGAGCTTCCAATTGTTCCAACATTTTAGCTGGATCTTTGAATTTACTTAGGAAGATCATTGCCGCAATTACATAAGGTTTATTTGATGCTTGACGATACAATTCGTCCCGGTAGCGATCAAAGACTGAAGCATCAACTTCCCCTTCTTCAGCAGAAACACCGGTAATATCAGCAGGTAGCGGGTGCATATACAAAGCTTTCCCGTCTTTAGTCAAGTTCATCATTTCTTCAGTACAAGCCCAATCTTTAAACTTACCATTGTCAGCTAAGAGTTCTTTTTCCAACTTATCAATGCCGTCAAAATCCCCTTCCGCATACAATTGGGTCCGTTTTTCCATCGCTTCAAAAGGGGCCCAACTCTTACAAATAATGACATCGGCATCAGTGAAGGCCTCTTTCATGTCGTTGGTTCGTGCATACGAGCCGCCAGATTCTTCCGCATATTTATGAGCCAGTTCTTCGACTTCTGGCATCACTTCATAACCTTCTGGGTGGGCCAACACTACATCGGCACCAAACCGTGTCATTAAGCCAATCGTTCCTTGGGCTACAGATAATGGTTTGCCATATGATGGGGAATAGGCCCAAGACATGACGATTTTTTTGCCTTTCAAGTTTTCAATACCGCCAACTTCATGAATAATATGGTTCAAGTCAGCCAAAGCTTGTGTAGGATGGTCTTCATCATCTTGCAAATCCACCAAGATTGGTCGTTGTTCCAAGATGCCATCGCGATAGCTGTCTTTAACGGATTCGATGACTTCTTCCATATAAGCGGCACCTTTACCGATATACATATCATCACGAATCCCAATCACATCAGCCATAAAGGAGATCATCGTCGCAGTTTCCCGAACAGTTTCCCCGTGAGAGATTTGTGATTTCTTTTCATCCAAATCTTGGATAGCCAACCCTAACATATTACAAGCAGAAGCAAATGAAAAACGAGTCCGGGTGGAATTATCCCGGAAAATGGAAACACCTAAGCCGGAATCAAAAATTTTGGTTGAGATATTCCGTTCCCGTAAGTTGCGCAAAGCATCCGCCATTGCCAAGGTGGCGCGGATTTCATCATCAGATTTTTTCCAAGTTTGCATAAAATCATTTTCAAACATTTTGGAAGTATCTTTTTCATTAATCACGTTTACTAGTTCTTTAAAATCGGTCATTTTATGGAACTCCTTTGTCATTTTATAAGTACGCATTATCGAGTGAAACTGTTACTTTATGAATGGCTTGGGCAGCAACGAAATAAGCTTTAGGAGGAAATCAAGGTTTCCCCGCAAACTCAGCATTTTACAGGGAAAACCAAAATTATCTGTTGCTGGCCCACGCCTTTACCTGCATTGAAACAAACGTTGCTCTACTTATTTGGTGTTGTTGGTATAAACAGTTGGTAGGGCCGCATAGACAGCCGCACAGCGAACCAAATCTTCTTTCCAAGAGATTTCATTTGGCGCATGAGCTTGATCTTCTGCCCCAGGACCAAAACCGATGCATGGAATTCCGTTACGACCCATGATCGAAACCCCATTAGTCGAGAAGGTCCATTTATCCAACAAAGGACGAGCTTCCCGCATTTTAATTTGCGTGTCTGGGCCTTGCCGTTTTTCACCATACAAATTGTGATGAACTTCCATCAAAGCTTTGGTTACTTCGTGATCTTCAGGAATCACCCAAGTTGGGAAGTAGCATTCGATTGGGTAAACCAAACCAGTGTAGCTTGGGCGATCGTAATCATACATTGATACCACAACATCTTCCCCGTATTTCTTAACAGCTGGCAATTGGCGAATTTCTTCTAAACAGCTTTCCCAAGTTTCACCAGCAGTCATCCGACGGTCTAAGGATACGGAACAACCATCCGCAACCGCACAACGAGAAGGAGAGGAGAAGTAAATTTGGGAAGTCGTTACGGTCCCGCGACCCAAGAAACGAGCTTCTTGCCAATGTTCTGGATTCCATTTTTCATGGAGCATTTTTTCGAGACCAATCACGGCTGTCGATTCCGTACAGCCATTGTTGTTCAAGGCCCGCACATCATTTAAGATATCTGCCATTTTGTAGATGGCATTGTCGCCACGTTCTGGTGCCGAACCATGGGAAGAAACGCCTTTCACATCGACGCGAATTTCCATCCGGCCCCGTTGTCCACGATATATACCACCATCTGTTGGTTCAGTGGAAACAACAAATTCTGGGCGAATACCATCTTCTTTGATAATGTATTGCCAGCAAAGACCATCACAATCTTCTTCTTGAACGGTTGCGGTTACTAAAACAGTGTATTCATCATTTAGTAAACCTAAGTCTTTCATAATTTTGGCACCATAGACGGCAGAGACAATCCCACCTTCTTGGTCAGAAGTCCCGCGACCACCAATTTCCGTATCATTTTCATAGCCTTCATAAGGATCAAACGTCCAGTTTTTGATTTCGCCAATGGCTACTGTATCCATATGGCCATCGAAAGCAATCAAACGTTTCCCGGTACCCATGTAGCCTAACAAGTTCCCTTGTTTGTCGATTTCAACTTTATCAAAGCCCAGTTTTTCCATTTCTTCTTTGGCCCGATTGAGTTTGTCCCCTTCCCCAGATGATTCACCAGGAATACGAACCAAATCTCTTAAGAATTTAGCCATATCCTTTTCATAACCTGCTGCTGCTTTTTTGATTGCTTCAAAATCCATTTTTATTCTTCCCCCCACACAATGTGTTTATAATTTTCAGGATCGGTGTCTCCTTCTGTCGAGAACATCAAAACCTCTGAATCCTCATTTAAGCCTAAGAAATTTTTCAAATCACGGTATGCTTCATCTTGCATCAAGGTGGCTACCAATCCCATACCTACTGCACCAGACTCACCGGAAATCACTTGTGGATCGCCCTTTAAAGGTGCTGCTAACATACGCATCCCTTTGGCAGCTACCCAGTCCGGACAAGAAACGAACGCATCCACATGGTTTTCCAAAATATCAAAGGAAATCGTATTTGGTTCCCCACAAGCTAAACCTGCCATGATGGTTTGTAAATCGCCTTCCACAAAACGAATCTTGCCATCTTTACCCAATGCTGATTGATACAAACAATCCGCAGCTTGAGCTTCCATCACGATCATTTTTGGTGGATTGTCCCGATAAAGGTTGGCGAAATAGCCAATAACCGCTCCCGCTAAAGAACCAACACCAGCTTGGATGAAGATATGAGTCGGGCGTTTTTCGGCTTTGGCTAACTGTTCACCAGCTTCTGAAGCCATCGTGCCGTAGCCTTGCATAATCCAAGTTGGGATTTTTTCATACCCTTCCCAGGCGGTATCTTGAACCATCACCCCGTATTCCGTTTCTTCGGCCATTTGATTGGCCATTCGTACACATTCGTCATAGTTGACGTCTTCAATCGTTACTTTGGCGCCTTCTTTAGCAATATTGTCAAAGCGGGATTTTGCTGAGCCTTTTGGCATCAAGACTACCGCTTTCTGACCTAGTTTATTAGCTGCCCAAGCGACGCCCCGACCATGATTGCCATCAGTAGCGGTAAAAAAGGTAGCTTGGCCAAACTCATCTTTCAGCTTTTGGGAGGTCAACGTATCGTAACCGAGATCTGCCACATCTTTGCCGGTTTCTTCAGCGATATAATTGGCAATCGCATACGAGCCACCCAAGACTTTAAACGCATTTAACCCGAAACGATAGGACTCATCTTTTACGAAGAAATCCTTCACCCCAAGATAGTTAGCCATTTCTTTCAAATCAGCCAGTGGCGTTTCACTGTACTGAGGAAAACTTTGGTGAAAACGACGAGCTTTTTTCATATTGCCTTCATCCATCAATGGCAGATACCCATCCTTGGTTTGAGGCATTTCGTTTTTCACCCATTTGATTTTATCCAACCTACATTCCTCCTATTTTATGGTGTATTCATGGTGCTAACACCTTGTTTAAGTAGCAATCGCTATACAAAGCGAAGTACCAGTTATCAGTAACACAGCTCCAGGCCTGATAACGATGAGAGGGACTATCTCCTTTGCCCAAAAGACAAACCTGAAAAAGTGCAACTCTCTTTATAAAAACATACCGAAAAGCCAGGACAACGACTTCTAAGAGCCAGGAGTTTTGATGGGAACTTCAGTTTTACTTAGAAGTCACTGCCCCTAGTTTTTCGAATGTGTAACCCGAATTACTCGACCATCATAAAGGCATAGTGAGTGATGACCGTCTTCATGAAATCCAGTAAACCAACAGGAACATCACTAGGATTTGCTGACAAATCCAGATTCAAGACGGCACCTTTGTAACGCAATAACACTTGTTGGTTTGCATCAAGCATTGGATAAAAGCCTTCATTTTGACTATCATAAAATTCAGCTTCCGTATTAAATAAAGTAAATTTATCTTTGTATGGTGCGGAAGAATACGGACAGAAAGTTTCACAGTTGCCACATTCATTACACATGCGATCAATGTGCAGAATTTGCGGTTGATCATTGACTGAGATCACAACATTAGCGCGATTTGGACAAACATCGACGCAAGATTCACAAATCGTGGAACACTCAAGACATCGTTGTCCCTGACTCATTGGGTTTTCTTCCGTCACTAGTAACCCTCGTTTACTCCGAGGAATGCGACGATCAATGTTTTGGTTGGCTCGTTCGAAGTGCTGGTTATGCACGGTGGTGATCCCATTGACAGCTTTAGTAGCATCCGCGATTGCTTCCACGATGGTTGCCGGTCCGCGATTTGCATCCCCAATCACATAGACATCTGGCAAATTGGTCTCCAAGGTGTCATTATCTACAATGACCCGTCCGCGATTATCCGTTTGAATCCCTAGTTGGTTAAAGAAACTATCATCGACTTTTTCACCAATAGCAGAAACAACAGTAGTCGCTGGAATCTCCACAAATTCGCCAGTTGCAACTGGTTTTTGACGACCGGAAGCATCGCGGGCTCCCAAGGTCATTACTTCACATTTCAGTTTGCCATCAGCTAAACGAATCGGTGCCAAAAGTTCTCTAAAGGTTACGCCATCTGCTAAAGTCAAATACAATTCTTCTTCATCAGCTGGCATGTTGCGTTTATCCCGACGGTAAACCAAGGAAACATTTTTCACTCCAGGTAAATGTTTGGCTGCTCGCGCGCAGTCCATAGCGGTATTGCCCCCACCAATTACGATAATTTCTTCACCATAAGGATTTACATGGCTATTTTGGCGGCAAGCTCGCAAAAATTCTAAAGAGTTGATAGCTTCACCCGATTCAAGCTGTAAATTGTTGTGTTTCCAAGCGCCAATCGCATAGATGATTTTTTCATAACCAAGCTGCTTCAACTCTGACAAACTAGGTGCTGCTGCCCCACATTTGAATTCAGCCCCCATGAATTTTGCTAAATCCACATCTCGTTGCACACTTTCCATAGCGATTCGAAACTCTGGAACGATTTGACTACACACCCCGCCGATGGTTTCATCTTTCTCAAAGACGGTCACAGGGAAACCTTCACGAGCCAAGAGGTAACCCGCTGAAATCCCAGCCGGCCCACCACCAACAACGGCCGTTTTCGGAGCATTTGCCACCGGTTCAGGTTTTGTCATGGTAGCAAGTAACTCATCATAAGCCTGTTGCGCAGCCTCTAATTTAACCCCACGGATATCAATGGCTCCTTCATAAAATTGACGAGTACATTTTGTTTCACATGGATGGGCACAAATCGTCCCGGTGATAAATGGCAAGGGATTTTTATCGGTAATCACCTTTAAGGCTTCCAAATGGTTTCCTTCTGCTACATAGCGCAAATAAGCTGGGATATCTTGATTGATCGGACAGCCGCCGGTTCCCCGACATGGCGCCGTATAGCAGTTTAATAAAGGAACTTCTTCTTTGATTTTCGGAGAACCTGGTAATTTGATTGATTTTTGATAACGGGCTTGTGTTTTTGATTTTTCCACGAGGGCCGTCAGTTTCGGCAAATCCAACCGCACATGAGTAGGATAAGCCAAGGAACTAACCAAGTTGGCTATCTGCTGCATTCGTTGATAGCCCCCTGGTTTTAGCAAGGTCGTCGCTACTGTGATGGGCCAAATCCCCGCTTCAAATAAATCTTTCACATTAAAAATATCTGCCCCGCCAGAGTAGCTAATTTGCAGTTTCCCCTGGAAAGCATCCGAGAGTTTTTTAGCTACCATCACTGACAGTGGGAACAAAGAACGTCCAGACATATACATCTCTTCTGATGGCAACTCTTGTTGGGCCACATCCACTGGGAAGGTGTTGGTGATTTTCACACCAAATTGCAACTGTTTACGATCCGCCAAGGCTTGTAGCCGTTGGAGCATTGGTACCGCATCAGCAAATTGCAAATCTTCCTTAAAATGATGATCATCAAAAGCCATATAATCAAAACCGAGATCATCCATGGTCTTGCGCGCATACTCGTAACCTAATAAGGTAGGGTTACATTTGATAAAGGTATTTAGTCCTTTATCCTGTAACAGATGAACAGCAATCCGTTCGATTTCATCTGGTGGGCAGCCATGCAAGGTTGATAAAGTGATGGAATGAGATACTTTCGGGCTAATACTATCGATATAGGCTTCATCCACTCGGGTGAACAAGTCCAAATGAGCTTTAGCCGCTGCTATACATTGTTGCCAGATTGCAGTTTTTGAGGCATCTTGCATACCATCGATGTAAGCTTGAATCTTCGGTGTTTGGATCCCTTTTAAATCATAACCAACACTCATGTTGAAGATAAAACCATCAGGGTCCCCAAGTTCAAACTCTTTGGCCAATAGCTTGAGAATAAACCAAGCTTTGATGTATTCTTCCATCGCTTGTGGGACACGCAATTCCGTAGACCATTCGCAGTTATAGGCTTCATCTCGTGCAGCAATACAAGGTTTTGCTACAGGTAAATCCTCCCCATCCAATACTTGTACTGTTTTTACTTCAAAAAAGCGCGAGCCAGTCAAATAAGCAGCTACAATATTTTGGGTTAATTGAGTATGGGGGCCAGCTGCTGGACCAACTGGCGTTTCCATTTGTTCATTAAATAAGGAAATGGTTTTGCCTTTTTCTGCCTGATAAAACTTGCGAATTCCAAAAATTGTATTGCTTTTTTTGTACTCAGCCATCATCCATGAAAGCAAACCTTCGATGGAAATCGGGCGCATGTTGTCACTCATCTCTTTCACCTCGTTAGATAATTAAACCGGCCTACTACTTTCCCCTACCGGTAATACTCTGATCTGTTAGATTTTCAGTTATTTGAAACTTAGCCGTTGATGCGATTCCAAAGTTTTTGGGCTTCTTCTCTAGCGTGAGCGTAAACTTCCCCTTGGTCGACTCCCACGACTTCGCGGTTGCGCATCTTCACTTCACCATTGATGATGGTATCCCGAACATCTTTACCGTTCATACCAAATAAGATGTGACTGTTGAAATTGTTTTCTGTCATCGGTGTCGGTGCATAGTAATCCAAGACGATAACATCGGCTGCGGCTCCAGCTTCTAAAACCCCGAGCTTCGTTTTAAAGTAACGGTTGGCCATAGTAGCATTGTTCTCAAACAACATCGTCGGAATTTCGCTCCAACCTGCATTTGGATCTGCCAAATGATGTTTATGAATGATATTGCCGACTTTGTAAGATTCGGTGATATCATTAGTGTAACCATCCGTTCCCAAACCACACAAAATAGCAAACTCATTGAACATCCGGAGCACTGGTGGACATCCCACAGCGTTCCCCATATTGGATTCTGGATTGGTGACCACCATCGTATCGGTGTCTTTAATCAGTTTCATTTCATGGGGATTGATGTAGATACAGTGACCCAGCATAGTTTTTGAACCCAAAATACCTAAATCGAATAAGCGATTAATGATTGGTTTATTGTATTTATGCAACGAGTCTTGGACGTCTGCCAAATCTTCAGCTACGTGAATATGAAAGCCAACATTTTCTGGCGTCACTTCCCGCGCTTTGGTAATCGTTTCATCGGATAACGTGAAAGCGGCGTGCATTCCCATCATGGCATACTGCATATCATCAGTTCGTTTGGCTACTTCTTTAATAAAACGGCTATTTTCATCAATCGCTTGTTGGGCTTGTTTTTCCCCATGGCGATCGCTGACTTCATAACACAAACAAGTTCGGACACCAAATTCATCAGCAGCTTGCGAAAGCCTATCCAAGCTACCAGCAATTTCACCATAACTGGCTTGATGATCAAACATCGTGGTGACCCCATTTTTGATACTATCCAGATAAGCTACTCGACCACTATGATACGTGGTTTGATTATCCATCTTGCTGTCCAATTTGAACCATTGCCCTGCTAGGATATCCATGAAGTTTTTAGGATGGTACCCGTTAATACTCAAGCCTCGGGCAAAACTAGAGTAAATGTGATTATGCATATTGATAAACCCGGGCATGATCACGCCATCGTTAGCATCAATAAACTCGGCATCAGGATATTTTTGCTGCAAGTCAGCGGTCGTCCCCACCTCTGTAACAGTCGTCCCTTCAATGGCAACGGCACCATTTTTGATGAAAGCCTTTTCCTTTTGTCGCGTGATAAGATTCCCATTTCCAATCAACAGCATCTTTCTTTTCCTCCATTTCAAAAGTGGTATTGAACATAAGCTAAAAATTTTTTAGTTTTTTTCGCTTCAACCAGCTAGGAAACGCTTTCAGCTTTTGGCTATTTTTACACCTATTTGTTATAATAAAAACAAAGAGGTGTTTCGTTGGTTACCTGAGAAAACTTGATTTACCGGTGCTGGTTGCTTCAAAAAAGTACCTGTAGCTCTTTTCACAACCCAGTATACCACCGAACCTAAAAAATAAAAAGGGGTACTAAAAAATATTTTTGTTAAATTTGTAAAACGTTCTCAAAAATGTTATGATTATCCCTGAAATAAGTTTATGTGGCGCACTTTTCAGCCATTGGAGGACAAGTCATGTTATCAGATAAAAATTTAGATTTTTTGAAACAAGTAGGTCAAGCTATCGCGACTCAATTCGGCGAAGATTGTGAAGTTGTCATCCACAAAATCGATCCAGAAGACATGGATCACTCCATCATCTCCATCGAAAACGGTCACGTCACCGCCCGCACTATTGGCGACGGTCCTTCTCAAGTGGTACTCGATACCATGAAAAAAGACCCCGCCGAATTGCAAAACCGCTTTAATTACCTTACTAGAACCCATGACGGTCGGGTACTAAAATCCTCAACCATTTATTTTAAAAATCAAGAGGGCCAGCTAGAAGGAATCTTCTCCATCAATTTCGATACCTCATCTTTGTACGCTGCCGAAAATGCCATCAAAAAACTGACGGTGACAGCCGAAGATGAAAAAACTACCGATCCAGATTTCATTCCAAAAGATGTCAATGAACTGTTGGACGAATTGATCATGGAATCAGTGAAAATCGTCGGGAAACCCGTCGCTATGATGACCAAGGACGATAAGATTCGGGCCATTCAGTTTCTCAATAAAAAAGGCGCATTTCTCATTACCAAAAGTGGTGACAAGATTTCCAAGTTCTTTAACATTTCCAAGTACACCCTTTACAATTACATTGCCGACTAAGTAAATTACGTAAACAAGCACAACAAACACCTCCTATACACAAGCTTTCTCAAGAAAATCATGGGGTACAACTCTCCCTCGTACGTCAGTTAAACTTGGTTTCCCACAGACTAGCTGATTTGGGACTGGATGTTTTCTCTTAGCTGAGCCCAACTGAAAACGCTCGCTGTGCAATGGTGATTGCACTCAATCAAAAAAAGACCGGAAAACATTGAGGATCTCCCTCAAGCTTTCCGATCTTTTTTTGATTTTCATCATGAATCCCAACTAATCAAACCAAACAAGATTTTTTTTCGTGGCTTTAGCTTTTCTACCTCTAAGTCGGCAACTGCTATTTCCGTAGTAAACTCCGATGCAACGGCTACTGTAGTCAAAAAATTATCCAGCAATCCTAAATCTGCTTGCCCTCTTAAGTCATAATACTCCTCATCGGCCATTTGATAGACGGGAATCTGGTATTCTTTGAGCCAGGAGGAGACCTGCTTGATTTTCCCTTTAGCAATTGGCGCAGCAATCACCCCATCAATCCGTCGAGCAATTTTTGGTAAATCGACTTTTGAAAAAGCGTCAGAAGCTCCGAAAATCAAGCGAATATCAAAATCGGCTTCAGGTTCAAAATCATAAAGAGTTTCTAGTTGATAGGCCTGTTGTAATATCCGTAAGCCCATCTGTTGCCAATGCTCCCGCAAACGCATCAAAGCGCTATTGTTGCGTTCCCCTGCTAAAACAAAGATTTCCAAGTTTTTATCCGCTGCTTTAGTAGGATCAAGGATACTGGAACGATACGCTCGTTCATCATCTAAGGCGATCAGGTCATCTAATAACAGTCGATAGGCTTTTGCACCATCCATATAGCCAAAAACTTGAGGCGCAATCTCTCGAACAATGGTGGGATAGTTTCGTAAAAGTTGTTGCTTTTCCGGTAACAAATAACGGACTTGGGGGGCCACTAGTACGACATCGAATAATTTACCAAATTCAAACGCATTGTAACCTTTGAGGGCATCCATACTACCATAAGCAAAAACCAAATCATAGGCTTCTCCATACCCTCGCTGTTTTTTCATAATGGTTTCAAAATGGTCAAAAGCTGCTGTCAAATTGCTATCAGTGCCATTGATTTCCTTAACAATTTTTTGACAAAACATGCTAGATGTCCCTCCGCCTGCACAGCCAACAAAGATGAACATCAGTCATCCCTCTTCTCAAATTTCTGAAAAATCATGTGTAATCATTTCCTCTAAGACAAACTTCTGGTCCTCATAAGTAAAGCGAGCAATGCAGCAGTTTGGCAAGCGATTGGTTGGAGGGACCGTAGTATACTCCTCCCAAACACGCATAAAGCCACGGATGGCAGCCCCATGACTGACAGCGAGGATGGTCGTTCCAGCAGTTTCTGCCATCACCTTTGACAAAGTTTGATTAAGCCGTTGCCGCATTTCCAACTCCCCTTCGCCTCCATAGGGCACAAAAAAATCACCATAAGGTAACTTGGGGTTCAAGACTTCATCTTGACCTTCAAACAAGCCAAAATACCACTCTTTTAGACCCTTAAGCCGTTGATAAGGCTGCTCAGTGACTAGCTCTAACGTATCACAGGCTCTTTCTGAAGTCGAGGAATAGCACGCATCAAAAAGGATACCTCGCTGTTTAAAATATGCTCCAGCAATTTTTGCTTGGGCGATACCTTTGGCAGTTAATGGGGAATCACACCACCCTTGCTTTTTATGCAGCTGATTGAACAGCGTTTCGCCGTGTCGCATAAGATATAATGTTTTCGTCATGGGGACCTCCTTTTTATCCATAAACTTATTTTAACAAAAGTCGGCAAAAACTAAAATGAACTGGATATTCTACTAACAATAGACTTTTAAAAGACTGTCCACTATTCAGAGTTCCTCAAACTCTTCAGGGGAATGTTTGAAATCTAGCAGGAATAACGAACTAGTTTTCAACGCTTGACATTCTGGTGTGTTTCATGCAAATAGTTTTTAAAAAGTTTTCTTCTCTTGGCATTAGCTTTGTAGTGGACTCAGCCATTATTAATCAAGTTTTCGATTCCACTAACTTATCAGGCCAAATCTAGCTAATCAACGCCCCATTTTATCTTGTCCATAGGTGATTGATTGGCTTGGCTACTTAATCTTGCTTAAAAAAGACTCTTATTAAAATGATGAACTTTGACATAGTAAAAAGGGGTTGCCCGTCACTCCAAAGACTGAAATGAAGGTACTTTGAGCAAGTACACTTTTTGATATTTATTTGAAGTTTGAAACTCAGAGTCCAATCACAAATACGCTTTTGGTTTGGCTTTTCAGCATTAGAATAACAGTATAGTCTCACTCTAAAAATTCCGATCCATTAGCCTTTTTGATGTTTTAACTTTTTGTCAGTATTTGATAATAAAAAGGACTGCAAGCAAGTCACAGTCCTTTTTAACATTGTCTCTCACCAAAAACTATTTCTCCACGACTTCAATCAATAAATCATCTTGAGCGATGGCTTCCCCTTCTGCTACATAGATATGTTTGATCTGGCCGTCAAAGCGTGCTTCAATGGCTGTTTCCATCTTCATGGCTTCAGTAACCATCAAGGTATCCCCTTGTTTTACCCGATCGCCTTTCTTAACCATAATTTCCAAAACGGAACCCGGCATCGTCGCACCAATTTGCTCTTTATTGGTTGGTTCGGCTTTGCGTTTGGTTTGAATCGCACTCTTAATCGATACATCTTTTACGACAATTTCACGACGTTGACCATTTAAATTGAAGAACAAGGTGCGGTTGCCTTCGATATCCGCTTCTCCGATTTCATCCAAGCGAATAATCAAGATTTTGCCTTTTTCAATTTCAACATTGATGGTTTCACCTAAGCGCATTCCTTTAAAGAATGTCGGTGTATCCAACATCGTCACATCAGCAAAAGTATTGTAAGCTGTTCGGTAATCCAAGAAAACTTGAGGATACATCAGATAGCTCAACACTTCATCTTTTCGTGGTTCATAACCGATTTTCGTTGCTAACTCCTGTTTTACTTCCGCAAAATCAACCGGTACGGCCAAGCTTCCAGGGCGTTCTGTAAAGGCTGGGCGACCCTTTAAGATGATCTGTTGTAATTCTTTCGGGAAACCGCCGACAGGTTGTCCCAGTTCACCTTGGAAGAAGGTCACGACGGATTCAGGGAAATTGTAATCTTGCCCTTTTTCATAGACGTCTTTTTCGGATAGATTGTTTTGAACCATGAATAAAGCCATGTCCCCAACAACTTTAGAAGAGGGGGTTACTTTAACAATGTCACCAAACATCATGTTCACCGTGTGATACATGTCTTTGATTTCATCCCAATGATCCCCTAAGCCCACTGCTTTGGCTTGAACTTGTAAATTGGAGTATTGACCACCAGGCATTTCATGCTTGTAAACTTCTGTTTGCGGCGCATTTAAGCCATTCTCAAAAGGTTTGTAATACATGCGGACATCTTCCCAATAGTGGTTAATTTGTTGGGCATTGTCCACATGAATCTGCGGTTGGCGTTCATCATCAGCAAGAGCATAATACAAGCCACTGAGACTTGGCTGACTCGTGGAAGCACTCATGGCACTGATGGCAACATCGACGATATCCACACCGGCTTGCGTTGCCGCAGAATACGTAATCACCCCATTACCAGCTGTATCGTGGGTATGGAGATGAATCGGTAGGTCCACCGTCGCCTTTAATTCACTAATCAAGCGATAAGCTGCCCGTGGTTTCAACAAGCCAGCCATATCTTTAATCGCAATAATATGAGCCCCACAATTTTCTAATTCTTTGGCCATCTCTTTATAGTATTGAACCGTATACTTATCTCTTGATGGATCATTGATATCCCCAGTGTAACAAATCGCCGCTTCCGCCACTTTGCCAGTATCGCGAACCGCTTGAATGGATTTTTCCATTTGAGGAATCCAATTCAGACTATCAAAAATCCGGAAAACATCAATTCCTTGGGCAGCAGCTTCTTTAATGAATTCCACTAAAACGTTGTCTGGATAGTTAGAATACCCCACCGCATTGGAACCTCGGAACAGCATCTGCAACAACGTGTTTGGCATCAGTTGGCGAATCATACGCAACCGTTGCCAAGGGTCTTCGTTTAAGAAGCGGTAAGCCACATCGAAGGTCGCTCCCCCCCACATTTCAGCTGAAAATAGTTGTGGCATGGCTTTTTCTGTTAAATCAGCAATCTTGCTAAAGTCTTTAGTCCGCACCCGTGTGGCCAAAAGACTTTGGTGAGCGTCTCGGAAAGTAGTATCCGTCAGCAACAATTCTTTTTGATCTTTCACCCAAGTAGCTAATCCCGCGGCACCCCGTTCATCCAAGATATTTTTAGCGGATTGGTAATTATCTAAAGTAACCAATTTCTTTGGTATCCGGGGGGCATCGTAATATTTTTTCTTTGATTGTTCGATACCAGGGAACCCATTGATCGTAATTTCACCAATATATTTCATGGTCTTGTTCCCACGATCTCGTAGTTTAGGAAACTCGAACAAGCCAGGCGTATTATCGATAAACGTTGTCTTGGCAGCTCCTGATTGAAACTCAGGATGATTGATGACATTTTGCATAAAAGGAATATTAGTCTTCACACCACGAATCCGAAATTCTCGCAGACAACGTTGCATCTTTTGAATAGCTTGCTCGAAAGTCGCTCCAAAGGTACAAACTTTTACTAAAAGAGAATCAAAGTACGGCGAGACCACAGCCCCTGCGTAAGCATTGCCCACATCTAAACGAACGCCAAAGCCACCAGGTGAACGATAGGTATCGATTTTTCCAGTATCCGGCATAAACTGATTCAAGGGATCTTCAGTAGTGATCCGACATTGAATAGCCGCCCCTTTAATTTGGATATCCGCTTGTTGTGGAATACCGATGTCTTGGTGAAGATCTTTACCTTCTGCAATCAAGATTTGCGAAGTCACAATATCCACATCAGTAATCATTTCTGTGATTGTGTGTTCCACTTGAACCCGTGGGTTAACTTCAATAAAGTAAAACTGGTTGCCTTCTACTAAAAACTCCACCGTACCAGCATTGACATAGCCTACATGCTTCATCAACTGCACAGCAGCTTGACAAATCTCTTGTCGTTGATCGTCATCTAACGAAACACAAGGTGCAACTTCAACAACTTTTTGATGGCGACGTTGAACCGAACAATCCCGTTCAAACAGGTGAACGACATTCCCCTGTTTATCTCCTAAAATTTGGACTTCAATATGTTTGGGATTACTAATATATTTTTCAACGTAAACTTCATCCGAACCAAAGGCAGCTTTGGCTTCACTTTTCGCTCGTTCATACCCATCCCGAGCTTCTTTTTCATCATGAGCCACCCGCATACCACGACCGCCTCCCCCCAGAGCCGCCTTGATCATAATCGGGTACCCATGGGTTTTGGCAAAGTCCAAAACTCCATCAATCGAAGCCACCGGGCCATCAGTACCAGGAATTGATTGAATCCCTGCCGCAATTGCCGCTTCTTTGGCTTTAATTTTGTCGCCAAAAATATCTAAGTGATGCGTCGTTGGTCCGATGAAAATAAGCCCTTCTGACTCACAACGCTGGGCAAACTCAAGATTTTCACTCAAAAAACCATACCCGGGATGAATCGCTTCCGCTCCGGATTCTTTGGCAATCCGAATAATATCATCGATGTCCAAATAGGCATCGATGGGCTTTTTCCCTTTGCCGACTAGATAAGCTTCATCCGCTTTGAAGCGATGAACAGAATACTCGTCTTCTGCCGCATAAATTCCGACAGTATTGATGTGTAATTCACTACACGCTCGAAATACACGTATCGCGATTTCTCCGCGGTTTGCCACAAGAACTTTTTTCATTTTACCACTCCTAGTTTGTATGAATGTCAAGACGAGCAATCCGTAAGCTAGCCGCTTTCTAGATGGCTTCGTCAGATTCCTTTTTTGGCTATTACTTTATCTGATACCCACTGATTTAACCTAGTTATTCTACCACTTACTTCATTAGGTTTTTGAAAATTGTGACACTTCTATTTTAAAAGACACGGCTCTCAAAAAGCGAGATGCCGTGTGCAATTTTTAATCGAAAGATACGTCATGCTTTCGCTAACGCCCCAAGCTAATGCCGTATTTTTTACGTTTTTCTTCCGCGCTGATATTTAAGACAAAGCCGATACAGATGGAAAGCATCAGCAGGCTAGACCCCCCTTGGCTCAAGAAGGGGAAAGTAACCCCCGTCAAAGGAATAATCCCCGTGACACCGCCTAAATTGACGAAGACCTGGACCATAAACAACGTTCCGATCCCAATACACATCAAAGAGTTAAAAGGATCCGTCGAACGAATACCAACGAGATAAATCTGACAAATCATATAAAAAACTAACAACAACACTAAAACCGCAACTATCAAGCCGAGCTCTTCCACCACTACCGCATAAATATAATCGGTGTAGGGAAACTGGAGGAACCCTTTTTTCTGAATACTATTTCCTAAACCACGACCGAAGAGGCCTCCGTTATAAAAGGCATAATACCCATTAATTAGCTGATGCCCTTGATTAAATTCATAATCAAAGGGGTTTTGGAAGACGATAAACCGTTCCAAGGCATGGCTGAAAGGGATACTTGAAAGTTTCTCCCCTAATTGTTGGCCTAGTAAAGCAATCCCTTTAATTACGCCAATAGAACCGACAACACCAATAATTCCAGTGAGGATGCTATACCAGAAATTAATACCACTACCCAATAACATCGCGACGGCTATTAAGGTGAGGATGGCTGCATTTCCTAAATCGGGCATGATAGCAACCACCCCAATCCCGCCAAAGACAATCACCAAAGGCCATAGTAAACGTTTTTTCGTACCTGGTTCATTGATTAGATTTTGACGACCGGCAAGTTTGACCGCCAAAAACCAAATAACAATAATCTTATAAAACTCAGCTGGCTGAATCGTCATCCCAGGAAGTTTGATCCACCCATATGCGCCGTTGACTTGATGATTATAAGCAAAACGGGTAAACAGTAAGGCAGCCACCAAAATAACGATAGCGATATTGGAGAGGTTTTTACGTTTTAGAAAATTGGTTTTCATTTTGTAAATAACGGCAATCAAGACTAAACTGATGCCAAAGAAAACCGCTTGTTTCACTACCGGCTCCATCGGATTCAACTCGTGTACCAGTTGATCGTAGGAAGTCGAACTGTAGACCATCACCAAACCAAAAATACAAAGAATCAGGTAAGGAATCAAAATTCCATAATCCATTAGGTGACGTTTTTTCAATTTTGTAGGCAAGATTAAGCCTCCTTGCTTACATCATTTTTTTGGTCTTCATAAACCTCGGTATAAAGGCGGTTTAATTCTCGCTCCAACTCGGACAATAACTGATGGCCCATCTCATTGGTAACCAAACCGAGACGGACAGCGTAAGCCACTTGGCGAGAAAATCCGTACATTTGTGTGTCCACTACTTCTTCAAAGGCTTTGCATTGTGAGATACACTGGCTGTTCTTTTGATTTTTGATCAGTTTTTTTATCCGATCAGCATCTTGAACCAATAATTCCAATGCGAATTCCGGTGAAAAATCCATTTCTACCCTTCCTTTCGCTCCTCAACGCAGATATTTTCTCCAACGTTGATAGAATCTCTTTAGTTTCATCATTATAGCATAATTTATGGTGAATTTGGGTAACTTCCCAAGTACCTTTCATAATATTTTCAAAAAACCTAGAAAAACTCCGTTAGTTTACTTTCTTTTATTAGGTATGGTTCGATTGATTCGTGGAACAAAAGATATATGTGAAACATTATAAAGGGAGGGCCCTGCTTTTCGCAAGTCTTTTTTTCACTAAAAGCTTTAAAACTAGGGAAGCTCGCTAATGACTCCAAATAGTTTTCCACACGAGGCAAGGATTGACTTTGAAAAGCAGCTCCCTTTTATTGACGATTGAAGGACTCGTTTCCCGAGAGCTTACCCACGGGAGGCAGTAAATGAGATTTAGCTTTTTTGCAATCGAAACATCACAATCGGATCAGCTTTTTCTCCTAACTACCATAGCTCATGGGCTGTAAAAAACGCATAAGTTTTTAACAACGTAGAATTGACTCATTTTCAAAGAATTTCTCCAGCAAGTATACCGTAAAAAGGGTGACATTAGGCGCAGCAGGATTGATATGACAGTAGTATTCAAGATTGTAATCGCTATAAAACCAATGTACATACTCTCATTTTGAGGAAAAGAACGCTAAGAAAGACTAGCAAATACACTAGGGAGTCGGTGGCACTTATGTCACTTACTCTAAGAAAAAAGCACTGCCTCCAACGAGACAGTGCTTATAACTACCTATTATTCAGCAGCGATTTTTTTCTTTTTAGATGCTTTTTCCCGTTCACTCTTATTGAGGATTTGTTTCCGCAAACGAATGCTTTCAGGGGTTACTTCACAGTATTCATCTTCGTTCAAGAATTCAAGCGATTCTTCCAAAGTCAAAATCCGTGGACGTTTGATAACTGACGTTTGGTCCTTATTGGCAGAGCGGACGTTGGTCATTTGTTTCGCTTTGGTAATGTTGACGGTCAGGTCTTTTTCGCGAGCATTTTCACCTACGATCATGCCTTCATACACTTCCGTACCTGGTTCAACAAAGACCGTACCACGTTCTTCGACAGACATGATTGAATAAGTGGTTGCTTTCCCTTGATCGATTGAAACCAAAGCCCCTTGGTGACGACCACCAATTTGGCCTGGTACCATTGGAAGGTAAGCATCGAAAGTATGGGCCATAATCCCATAACCACGAGTCATAGATAAGAAATCTGTACTAAAACCAATCAAGCCCCGTGCTGGAACCAAGAAAATAATCCGAACTTGGCCATTGCCTGTATGGATCATATCTTGCATTTCACCTTTACGAGTTCCTAAAGCTTCAATCACAGAACCCATGTATTCTTCAGGGGTATCAATTTGCACCCGTTCAAAAGGCTCACAACGTACACCATCAATCATGCGTTCGATAACTTCTGGACGAGATACTTGTAATTCAAAGCCTTCTCGACGCATGTTTTCAATCAAAATGGACAAATGGAGTTCCCCACGACCAGAAACAATCCAAGCATCTGGTGCGATGGAATCGACTCGTAAAGAGACATCTGTTTGCAACTGAGACATCAACCGTTCTTCAATTTTACGAGCAGTGACAAATTTCCCTTCACGGCCAGCAAATGGTGAGTTATTCACCAAGAAAGTCATTTGCAACGTTGGTTCATCAATATGCAAGATTGGTAAAGCATCTTGATGATCAACTGGTGTCACCGTTTCACCTACGAAGATATCTTCCATCCCAGAAACTGCAATCAAATCCCCAGCTTTAGCTTCTTGAATTTCCAAACGTTTCAAACCAAAGAAACCAAAGAGCTTAGTGACGCGGAACTTTTTAACTGAACCATCTAGTTTCATCAAAGCAACTTGATCCCCGACGCGAATCGTTCCCCGGAATACCCGGCCAATCCCGATTCGACCAACGTATTCATTGTAGTCCAACAAAGATACTTGGAACTGCAACGGATCTTCGCTGTTATCCACTGGTGCGGGAATGTGTTCAATGATGGTATCAAAAATTGGTGCCATGGTTGCTTCTTGGTCTGCAGGATCATCAGAGGTGCTTGAAGTCCCGTTTAAAGCAGAAGTATAGATTACTGGGAAATCCAACTGATCGTCGTCTGCTCCTAGTTCGATAAATAATTCTAAGACTTCATCCACGACGTATTCAGGGCGAGCAGATGGTTTGTCGATTTTATTGACGACTACGATAGGTGTCAAATGTTGTTCTAACGCTTTTTTCAATACAAAACGAGTTTGTGGCATGGTTCCTTCATAAGCATCCACTACCAATAAGACCCCATCAACCATTTTCATGATCCGCTCAACTTCACCACCGAAGTCCGCGTGCCCTGGTGTATCCATGATGTTGATTTTTGTATCTTTGTACTCAACAGCAGTGTTTTTCGCCAAGATGGTGATCCCACGTTCTTTTTCTAAAGCATTTGAATCCATTGCCCGTTCAGCCAACTGAGTATGGCTATCCAAGGTATCGGATTGTTTCAATAATTCATCAACTAATGTTGTTTTCCCGTGGTCGACGTGGGCGATGATGGCCACGTTGCGGATATCTTCACGTAATTTCACTGATATTTTACCCCTTTTCTCAAAAAAACCAGCCTGTCTTGGCCGGTTTCACTTACACGATTGTTTCACTCGACGGCTTATTATAGCAGAAACTCTTTCTGAAATATAGTGAAAATGTTTCATTTCTTTCAATTACAAGCATTCTTAAAGAAATTTCCACTATTTCCATCCAAAATCCCTGAAATATGATGCCATTTGTCAACAGCTAGTTCATTGAAAATGACAACAGCCAATCATTTCCATCAAAGTTTCACGAATTTGCCAGTTGCAAACATGCCTCATATGCTGCGACGGTCCCTGCTAAAAAGACTTCTCGATCAGCTAACTGCAACTTCGCCCCTGTAATATTGGACATTTTTAATCCTAGAGCTTCGATCAATACCCCTCCAGGAGCATAATCCCAAGGTGCCAGACGTGAGATGTAGGCCACTCGTCGTCCCATCGCCAAGTTGATTAGTTCATACCCTGCACACCCTGACATCCGGACTCCCATGGCGATTTCACCAATCGCTTGTACATGGTAATCATCCTTTCGATACATCACATGGTTCAGCCCGACTAACCCTTGGTCGAGGGACTTGTTTTCCGGTAGACTCACTGGCTCACCATTGCAGTAGACCCCATACGCCGGGCCGCCATACAAGAATTCATCTTTCATCACATCATAAACGAATCCGAGCTTGCCAATACCATCTTCGTACAGCGCCATCATAATACAAAAATTTTCTGCTTCTAACACAAAATTCATCGTGCCATCAATGGGATCAATGATAAATACGCGACCAGATAAATCAGCCAAATGATCCTTTCCATTTTCTTCTCCCATGATTTTTGCAGTAGGATCAAAAGCTAGTATTTTTTTGCTCAAAAAGTTTTGCGTGTCTTTATCCATATCCGTCACAAGATCGGTACGATTGCTTTTAGTTTCTATTTCTAGCTGCTCATTTTTTAAACTCATTTTGATTCGTTCAGCTGCTGCATAAATCCAGCCTTTCATTTCTTCAACCATCTGCTTCGTCTCTGTCATTTTTTCTTCCTCTCTTTTTGCATCTTTTTCGAATCGGCCAGACTAAAGCGTCCCCGCCCTTGGGCTTTTGCTGCTTGTAAGCCACGATACAAGGAATATCCTGACAACTTTTCAAATTCTCGTCCCAGGCGCCGTTCTTCACCGATGCTGGGGACAACTTTTTTGAAGTTAGCGTAGGCTTTTAAGAAATCATCCACTGAAACGCCCTTTTCATAGGCCTGTTCCAGCACTTCCCACATCTTCATTACCACCACCATCTCGTCGGTAGTCCAATCCAAATCTAGTGGATATTGATAATCCCGCATATCTTCACCTCAACCTTGCTTGTGTCAATCAATGATGGCATCAAATTGTCTTCCCAACCATCATTGACAGCATTCTTCCCCAGTGTAACACAACTGCCAAGTATCCGAAAACTCCGCAAGCATGTTACACTTAAAGAAAATTTTTAGGTAGGTGACGGAAAGATGGAAACTTGGGACCTTTACGATGACCAACGTCAACTCACAGGAAGGCTCTGGAATCGGGACTCAACAACACCTTGGCCGATGGAACACTTTCACTTAGTAGCCAAAATTGCCCTCTTCTCGGGCAATGGGAGTTTACTCATTCAACAGCGAACTTCCACCAAAAGCGGTTGGCCCAATTACTGGGATCTATCAGCTGGAGGTAGTGTCTTAGCCGGTGAAACTTCTTGGCAAGGAGCCGAGAGAGAGTGCTATGAAGAATTGGGCCTTTTGCTGCCTCAGACTCCGCGACAGCCACAGCTCACCATTACTAGTGGACAAGCCTATAATGATTTTTATATTCTCCAAGCTGACTTCAATCAGCTATCAGAGCTCACCTTACAAAAGACTGAAGTGCAACAAATCCGTTGGGCAACCTTTGAAGAAGTAAAACAATTGGTGGCAGTGGGCTGTTTTATCCCCTATCCTGCCCCGCTACTTTCAATGCTGTTTGAAATTGGTCAAAACTCCAACGCGCTATGGGTTTTTGGCTAACTAATCAAAAACGCAGCATTTCGCCACGAACCCGTGACAAAAATGCTGCGTCTACTCATTTGCTTAAATATGAATTGGTAAGCCTAGAGCCAATTCTGCTGTATCCATAGTAATTTCGCCTAAAGATGGATGTGGATGAATCGTCAAGGCGATATCTTCCGCGTTCATCCCGGATTCAACGGCTAACGCTAATTCCGAAATCATGTCAGAAGCACCAACTCCGGCGATTTGCGCACCTAAGATGACATGGTCTTCAACAGTAGTTACCAAACGCAAGAAGCCTTCCGTTTTATCCAGGGAAATCGCCCGGCCATTACCAGAAAATGGGAATTTGAAGGCTTTGGCATCGTAGCCTTTTTCCTTCGCTTCGGCAATCGTCAAACCAACCGAAGCCAATTCTGGATCGGTAAAGGCTACAGCTGGCATCGCTTTGTAGTCCACTGCCACTTTCTTCCCAGAAATTGCTTCAGCGGCGATTTTAGCTTCGTAGCTTGCTTTATGGGCTAACGCAGCACCGGCGACGATATCCCCAATAGCAAAGATGTTTTTCACGTTGGTCCGTCCTTGAGCATCCACCGGAATGAGTCCTCGTTCACCGATTTCGACTCCTGCTTGTTCCAAACCTAAATCGTCGGTATTTGCGCGACGACCAACAGTCACCATGACGTAATCAGCAACAACCGATTGTTCTTTGCCGTCTACTTCGTATTTGACTGTGACACTGTCCCCATTATCGATGGCTTCTTTGGCCATGGCATTCGTCACCACAGTCATCCCTTTTTTCTTAAAGTCATCTTCTACCAGTTTCACCATATCTTTTTCATAAGTTGGCAAAATTTGTGGAGAACCTTCCAGGATTGTGACTTCAGAGCCAAGGTTCGCATAGGCACCACCGAGTTCGGCACCAATGACGCCACCACCGATGATTACGAATTTTTTCGGTACTTCTTTTAAGTTCAATCCACCAGTGGAATCCAACACGCGACCGGCAAACTTGAACCCTTTAATCTCAATTGGACGAGAACCCGTTGCCACAATCGCATTGTTAAAGGAATAAGTTTGAGCTGAATCCGGGTGCATCACTCGCAACGTATGATCATCAACGAAGAAGGCTTCCCCCATCAAAATTTCAATTTTATGTTTTTTCAAGAGGAATTCGACACCGCTAGTCAATTTATGAACGACCGTGTTGTCTTTCCAGTCTTGAGTTTTAGCAAAATCCAATTGCACATTTTCCGCTGAGACGCCAAAAACAGTAGAATCTTTTGACTCTTGCAAATGGTGACCTGCTGCGATCAAGGCTTTTGATGGAATACAACCGACGTTTAAACAAACCCCGCCGATAAATTCTCGTTCAATAATGGCCACTTTTTGACCCATTTCAGCAGCCCGGATGGCGGCTACATAGCCACCAGGTCCGGCACCGATTACGACTGTATCTAATTCGATAGCAAAATCTCCAACTACCATTGTTTTATCATCCTTCCATCAACATCAATTCAGGATCTGCTAACAGACGTTTGATGTTGTTCATCGCTTTTTGAGCTGTTGCGCCATCGACAATCCGGTGGTCAAAACTTAGAGACAGTTTCATCACACGGCCGACTACGATTTCCCCTTCCCCATTGACTATCGGTTGTTGGGCAATCGTCCCCACACCTAAAATAGCCACTTCTGGGTAGTTGATAACTGGGGTGAAGAAGCCTCCACCAACAGACCCGATATTCGAAATAGTGATGGTGCCGTTGCGCATATCTTCAGCTGATAACTTGCCATCATGAGCCAAAGCAGCTTTTTCATTGATTTCATCAGCGATAGCAAACAAGCCCTTGGTATCGGCATTTTTCACATTTGGTACATACAACCCATGATCCGTATCAGTAGCGATACCGATGTTGTAGTAGTGTTTATAAACGATTTCTTGATTGGCATCATCGATTGAGGCATTCAAAATAGGGTATTTCTTGACTGTTGCGGTCAATGCTCGAACTACATATGGCAAGAAAGTTAACTTAGTATTTTGAGCGGCCGCCACTTCTTTGAACCGTTTGCGGTTGTCCCAGAGTTTAGAAACTTCCACTTCGTCATGCAAAGTCACATGAGGGGCTGTGTGTTTGCTATTGACCATCGCTTTGGCAATCGCCTTACGAGTTGGCGTCAATTTTTCACGGGTTTCCATTTCACCCATATTTGAAGTGAAGGCTTTTGGTGCAGCAGCTTTTGTTTCTGCTTGTGGTGCTGCTTCTGCTGTAGTTGTAGCTTCAGTAGCAGCTGCAGTAGCTGGAGCAGGCTGGCTCCCACCGGTAGCTAAGAAGTTATCGATATCTTCTTTGACTACCCGGCCACCTTTACCGGTTGCTGAAACCTGTGTGATATCCACGTCTTTTTCCCGTGCATATTGACGAACGGATGGCATAGCTAAGACCTGTTTATTCGGATCTTTGGCAGTGACCACCGACGTTTCGGCTGGTGTAGTTGCCGGTTGTTCTTTTGTGACAGGTTCGTTAGCTGCTGGTTGAGTTGGGGCAGCTGCTGGACCATTGTGCCCGGGAGCGTCGATTTCGACTAAAACATCCCCTACGTTAGCAACTGTTCCTTCTGGGACGAGGACGTTTTTGACAGTCCCAGTCACGGGTGAAGGAATTTCTTCGACGGATTTGTCATTTTGAACTTCCAGCAACGTATCATCTTCATTGATGGTATCGCCTGCTTTGACGAACCACTTGACGATTTCACCTTCCGCGATACCTTCACCGATATCCGGTAGTTTAAATTGATAAACGCCACCGTCAGAAGCCGCTGGTGCTACTTCCTTAGTTTCAGCAGGTGCCGCAGCCGCTTGACTAGGGGCAGCGTCATTGCCTTCAAAACCGGGAGCGTCGATTTCGACTAAAATATCTCCCACATTTGCGACAGTTCCTTCTGGGACCAGGACATTTTTGACAGTCCCAGTCACAGGTGAAGGAATTTCTTCGACGGATTTATCATTTTGGACTTCTAGTAAAGTGTCGTCTTCTTTAATGGTATCGCCAGCTTTGACAAACCACTTGACGATTTCACCTTCCGCGATACCTTCACCGATATCAGGTAATTTAAATTGATAAGCCATTGTTCTACTTCCCTTCTACTTTCCCTTAAAAGTTCATGATTTCTTTGACTTTTGCTTCGATATCAGCCGCATTTGGCAACCAAATGTTTTCAGCTTGTCCAAATGGGAAAATGGTATCCGGTGCAGATACTCGTCCAATCGGTGCTTGTAGTGACAAAATTGCTCGTTCAGAAATTTCGGAAACTACTTGAGCGCCAACCCCTGCTTGTTTTTGGGCTTCTTGAACAACAACGACCCGACCTGTTTTTTCTACAGAAGCGATAATCGTATTGATGTCTAATGGGGCAACCGTACGCAAATCGATAATTTCCACATCAATATTTTCTTTTGCTAGATTATCAGCTGCTTTGATCGCTTCACGGACCATCGCACCATACGTGATAATCGACACATCTTTCCCTTCTCGGGTAACGGCTGCTTTATCCAAAGGTACTTCATAGGCTTCATCCGGCACTTCTTCCCGGAAAGAGCGATAAAGTTTCATATGTTCCAAAAAGACTACTGGATCATTACTACGAATCGAAGAAATCAATAATCCTTTGGCATCGTAAGGGTTAGATGGAATTACTACTCGGATACCAGGAGATTGAGCAATCAACCCTTCCAAGTTATCTGAGTGAAGTTCTGGTGTATGCACCCCACCGCCAAAAGGTGAGCGAATCGTAATTGGCAGATTACGGGTACCACTCATCCGGTAACGGGTCCGAGCCATTTGACCAACGATTTCGTCCATTACTTCAAAGACGAAACCGAAGAACTGAATTTCAGGTACCGGACGATAGCCTTCCAAAGCCAAACCAAAAGCCAAACCACCAATACCAGATTCAGCTAGCGGTGTATCAAACACGCGCTCTTCGCCAAATTTTTCTTGTAAACCTTCTGTTGCCCGGAAAACCCCGCCGTTTTTACCGACGTCTTCCCCGAATACCAAAATATTTTCATCTCGTTTTAACTCTAAAGCCATCGCATCAGTGATAGCTTGGATCATTGTTTTTTGCGCCATGATTATTTCGACTCCTTCGCTTCATAAAATGCAATTTGTTCGCGAATGTTTTGCGGTTGCACTTCAAACATATTTTTCAAAAAGTCGGATACTTTTTGCTTCGGCACGCGATCGGCTTCCGCAATTGCCCCTTTAATTTCTTCCTTAGTCGCTTCGATAACTTCTTCTTCTTTTGCTTCAGACCAAAGACCTTTATCTGTCAAATATTTACGCATCCGAATCAATGGATCTTTTTGTTGCCATTCATTATCTAAGTCTTTTGAACGGTAACGGGTTGGATCGTCCCCTGATAACGTGTGAGGACCATAACGATACGTCAACGTTTCGATTAACACTGGACCATTTCCGTTGGCAGCCCATTCCCGTGCTGCTTTTGAAACAGTATACATAGCCAAAGCATCCATCCCATCGACTTGGATACCTGGAATACCAGCTGCTGCAGCTTTTTGAGCAAGGGTCTTAGCAGCAGTCTGTTTTTCACGAGGAGTAGAAATTGCAAAGCCATTATTTTGAATGTAGAAGACAGCATTTGCCTTATAAGCGCCGGCAAAGTTCATTGCTTCATAAAAGTCCCCCTGAGATGAACCACCATCACCGGTATAAACAAAAGCAACATTTTTGCTATTGCGTTTTTTCAACCCTAGGGCCACTCCGGCAGCTTGCACATATTGCGCACCGATAATGATTTGTGGTGGCATTGCATGGAGATCTTCAGGATATAGGTTACCGGCAGCATGTCCGCGAGACCAAAGAAAAGCTTCTTTTAATGGCAGACCATGTTGAACCAATTGTGGTACATCCCGATAGCCTGGAAATAGACGGTCTTCTTTTTCAAAAGCAAAATGACTTGCCAATTGGCTGGCTTCTTGACCAGCTGTTGGCGCATAAAAACCTAGACGTCCTTGCCGGTTCAAAGCGGTTGAACGTTGATCTAATACCCGAGACCAAACCATTTGTCGCATCAATTCAACTAATTGATCATCTGTTAAGTCTGGCACCAAATCCTCATTCACTACTTTGCCATCTTTGTCTAGCGCCTGATAGGTTGGGAAGTCGGCGTTGACTTCATCCAACAGCTTATTAAAATCGATTACTTCTTTAGCCATGTATCACACTTTCCTCTCTGGTTATCTTTCGGCGATTGTAACAGCGTTATTTTCTGTACTATTACCAAAAACATCTTACATCCTTAAATTATCATTTCTTTAAATTTATGACAAGCAGATTGCTCACAGAAGGCACAGAAAAATCCCTGTCGTATAAGGAATCAGCGAAAAAGTGATTGTGAAATTTGTCACGAACAAGGAGCTAACCTCGAAAAAACGAGTAAAAACTTATCCTATCAAGGTTCTTATAATACAGACTTTTTCACTATACCAATTAAAACTTTTTGTAACCCCTTCAAAAAGTTTTCCAATAATTATTTTTTGTCCCACGAATACAAGACGATTCGGCTAGACTGGCCTATCTAGCTAGGCCACTACCGAAAACATATCAAAAAAACTAAATAATGAAGTCCCCATACATGCTAATAGGACTTAACCTTTAGTTGCTTGTACGTTTTCAGAACATCTCTGCTTACCAATAAGATGCCCTCCTATCACCGACAGTAACTTCTAATTTTCAAAAAGAGTTTTCCTTTTGCGCTTTCTATGGCATAATACGAAAGCAAAATAGTTGCTTACCTCTCTTTATGGCGCTGCCGTTCGTAACAGACTTACATAGGAAGGAATTTTCATGGAATTACTATCAATTTTACCCAAAAAAACTCAACGACTTTATGCCATCATGTCCTATTTATACTTTCAAGGCCCGACTGTCGATGAACAAAAAATGGCTCAGAAAATTGGAACGACACTAGGACAACTCACCCTTGACCTTCAAGAGCTCACCCTCTTATTTCCTGAAATAAAGTTTTCGCCAGATAAAGCGAAAAATCAGCAAAAAATCACCAGTCCTCTTGGCTTTGACAGTATTTCTAGCCGCCTGATTGCTGGCACGATGGAAGTTCGCTTGTTGCCCCTGTTATTATTTGAAAAGCATGACACCCAAACCCAGTTGGCTGATGCTCTCTATATCAGCACCTCTAATTGCAATCGTTTAATTTTTAAACTGGAGACTTTCTTTCGAGTTCAAAATATCAAAATAAAGACCCGGCCAATGCGTTTAGAAGGTGATGAACTGGCGATTCGCAATTTCTATTGTCACTTTCTCCGAGAAATCCGCCCTTCTCAAGAAAGCAGCTTTTTATCGATGGAACAAGAAGTCGCCATGGAAAGATTTCTCTATGATTACTTTCGCCACAATCAGGCTGAGGAAAGTTACGGTCTCCGCAATAGACTCTTTCGTTCTCTTTTAGTCGCCTATATCCGGCAAAAAAGTCAACATTTTTTAAAACAGGAACATTGGCAACACCCCTATTTGAAAGATCCCCAAGTTACCCATCCTTATCAAGTCGCTCACCTAACCAGCCAACTCAAACTAAACGATCCACAAGGGATGCGATTACCAGACTTGATGTGGTTAACTTATGGCAACTTCCAACTTGTCAATCAAGGTCATCTTGCCAGTGTCCTAGCAAAGGATTGCGATTTAACAAATTTATCTTGCTTTATCGAAAACTATTTGCAAGACGCCGCCACAGAATTTGCTCTACAATTACCAAATTCTAAAAAAGTAGCAGTTTATTATCGCTTTCTCCAAGATAACCTCGAGTTGCGCCCTCAGATTACTCCAGTTGTTTTGGCTCACCGACCAATCGATAGTTTTTTGGATAAAGCCCAGAATTATTACCCTGATAGCACACAAAAAATCACCGAATTTATCACGGATTATTGTCAAAAGTCTGAGGACAAACCTTCGAGAACTTTTGAAAAGCGCCTACTCTACTTAACTTTGAATGAACTTCCCGAAACGGTCTTTGGTCCCGAAGAACTCAACATTCTCTTGATGAGTAACCTTGATCCTAGCCATACTCAAAAAATGAAGGAGACACTCCAAACTCATTTTGGTCGCAAAGCCCATTTTTCTACGATTCCAGCTTTGTTTTCCGAGGAAGAAATGATGTTTGATTATTTTTCAAAATATGATCTAATTATTTCGACCTTTACATTGGCGCAACATTTCGATCATTACCCGCTTTTTTTGATGGAACCATTCATCACCTTCCCGGATCTGGAGCGCCTTCATCGCAAAATCCAAGAACTGATCCACCAAAAGAGAGGGACTTACCCAAGCTAGCAATCGATTAACAAACAAAAAAAGCATGACATCTTCCATCAATTGCATAGATGTCATGCTTTTTATTAAAAAATACCCTTAAATCGTATCACCATTAAAAATGGAGTTCTTCACAATTACATAATCCACTTTGCGAATAGCTTCCAAATCTTTACCTCCTGCGTAGGAAATGGCCGATTGCAAATCTTGTTGCATTTCCACCAAGGTGTCTTTCAATGAGCCTTTATAAGGAATCCAGATCTTTTTACCTTCGACATTTTTCTTTTCGCCTTTTTGAAATTCAGAGGCAGACCCAAAGTACTCTTTGTAAACGACGCCGTTTTCAACTTTGGTTTCCCCTGGGGATTCTTCATGACCGGCAAATAAGGAACCAATCATCACCATCGTTGCACCAAAACGGACAGATTTAGCAATGTCCCCATGGGTACGAATACCACCATCGGCGATAATCGGTTTGCGAGCTGCTTTCGCACACCAACGAACCGCAGCCAATTGCCAGCCACCTGTACCAAAACCAGTCTTAATCTTGGTGATGCAAACCTTCCCAGGCCCAATACCGACTTTCGTTGCATCAGCGCCAGCATTTTCCAACTCTCGCACTGCTTCGGGTGTACCAACATTGCCGGCAATTACGAAGGTCTCCGGTAATTGCTTTTTGATATGTTGAATCATCTCAATAACACTATTGGCATGCCCATGAGCAATATCAATAGTTATATAATCCGGCACTAGTCCTTGTTCTGCCAACTCATCGACAAACAAATATTCAGCAGGCTTAACACCCACACTGATGGAGCTGATCAATCCTCGTTTTTTCATCCGTTTAACAAAAGGAATTCGGTTTTCCTCATTAAAGCGGTGCATAATATAGAAGTAATTATTTTCGGCTAAAAATTCAGCAATATTTTCATCGATAATCGTCTGCATATTCGCAGGTACCACAGGCATTTTGAAACTGTGCTTACCAAGGGTAACTGTGGTATCACATTGGGAACGGCTGGTCACGATGCATTTGTTCGGGATTAACTGAATATCTTCATAATCAAAAACTTTCATATCAAACATATTGTCCATCCTCCATGGTCCTTTACATTTGGGATAACAGCGGTGATATCCGTCGCTAGCGCCCATAGTACTTTAGCGCAGAACAGTCGAGAAAGCAAGCTATTTCCATAAGTTATCGCAAAACAAAAAAAGAACGTTCGCGATTTACGAACATTCTTCTTTTGTTTTAAATTTAAGGTAAAATATTACCGGCTGCCAGATAGATGCTATACCAGTCTTCTCGACTTAATTGAATATCCGAGGCTTTTGCAATTTCTTCGATCCGACTAGGTGTCATCGTACCGGCAATTACTTGCATATTCGCCGGGTGGCGCAAAATCCAAGCTGAGGCAATACCTGTCGGGGTTGTTCCATACTTTTCTGCCATTTCAGATAGTTTCAAGTTTAACTCAGGGAATTTTTCATTGCCGATAAAGACCCCTTCGAAAAAGCCGTATTGGTATGGTGACCAAGCTTGGATCGTCATATCGTTCAGCCGGGAAAACTCAAGAATCCCATCATCATGATCAAAACTTGCTTCATCGGTCATATTTACATGGAGACCGAAATCCACCATCCCTGTGTGCATAACACCAAACTGCAATTGATTAATAATCAACGGTTGGCGAACATATTTTTGGAGTAGTTGGATTTGGCGTGAATATTGGTTGCTGACACCAAAATAGCGCACCTTGCCATCTGATTCCAATTGGTCAAAAGCCGCCGCAACTTCCTCCGGTTCCATCAGTGTATCCGGACGATGCAGCAATAAACTATCCAAGTATTCCACATTCAACCGTTTCAAAATGCCTTCAACAGATGAGATAATATGTTCTTTTGAAAAGTCGAACATCACTCCAGGAACAATCCCACATTTGGATTGTAGAAAGATTTCATCCCGATGATAGCCTGTTTCTTTAAACGCTTTCGCAAAAATTTCTTCGCACTTCCCACCACCGTAAATATCCGCATGATCAAAGAAATTAATCCCATTTGCCATCGCTGTATCAATCACTTTCACCGGATCGGCTGCTTCTGTAATTCGCATACAGCCCAAGATGACACTAGCTGCACCCACTTCATTGGGACCTAGATTCACTTGTTTCATATCATGTCCTCCTTAGCTTTCGTTTTTCCAGTTTTTCGTAAAAATCCACCACTTATTTTCACTAGCTCCATTGAAAAAAGTGACGGATTTCCTGCTATTAGTTTAGCACATTTATTGAAAACGTTAACGATAATTATATGAAATTCTGGAAAAGCTTCCAGCAGGACTCCCGCAACGCCTTTATCCCACGAATCTTGGCTAAAAATTATTTTGAAATCTCCTTGCGACAAAAGGGCTCTTGCTCCACAAACACGATATGAGCCTTGCTACCTTCACTAAATTTTCTAGTCTTTTCACTCCTGCCATCATGCTTCAATCATCACAACTAGCTGGTGAAGCGCTCTAGTACAGCAGGTGTACAAACTATTATTGGCTTTTCCTAGTTGGGACTGCTTTATTTTTGGCAATATGACACCATCAAATTCCAAACCTTTGGCATAAACAATCGTCGTCAAAACGACCTTTTCTTGAATATGATTCGTTTTATCATCGATTCTTTGGACTGGCAAGGTCTGGAGCATTTTCGCTATTACTGAACATTCTGACTCACTCTGACAGATGATACCCCATCTGCCCCTTTCTGCTGAATTAAGAACTTCTTGAACTTTCTGACTCAGAATGGCAGCTAACTGGGAATGATTTTGATAAACAAGCTCTGCTACCTCAGAACCATGTCTTGGAACCGCCTCAATCTTGGCTGCGCTACAAAACTGTTTGGCGTATTGGATAATTTCATAACTAGAAGGATAACTTGTGGAAAATTCGACAACTTTGGCAGCTGGCAAAAGACTAGATAGATACTTTTCAATTTCTCCTTATTCAACAATCCCCAACTCAATCATACTTTCAGCAGTGGCCAAAATCGATACTTCCGCTGAACGAGGTTGCCAACCGAGAATTTTTTTGGCTTGTCCATTGCTACACGCGGTGTCTTGTCCTATAAAGGTTGCTGGCATCCGCCAAGCTTTAACAAATAATGCTAGCACTTTGACAATTAAGCTAGGAACTTCTCGGGTAGAGACTTTGGCTGCTTTTTTGCCTAAGTTTTGTTTCAAGATTAGCGCTACTTCTTTAAACGAAAGATTTTCCCCAGATGTAGCAATAAATCGCTGCCCCTTTGCTTTTGGATTTGTCATAGCAAGTAGATTCAATTAGGCCACATCCCGAACGTCCACATAATCAAAGCTCATTTTTAACAGCAAAGGCATTTTCCCTGAAAGCATCTCTTTGACCGAAGTATTCGAATGAGAGAAGTCTTTTCCTAAAATGGGTCCCATCACGGCCACTGGATTCACTGTTGCCAGTTCCACCCCTTCTTTTTTAGCATAATCCCAAGCGGCTAATTCCGCCATTGTTTTTGAACGTTGATAAGCATCGATGTTTCCTGATAAATTTGTCCAGTCTTTTTCGGTAAACAATTGAGGATGCTTTTTATGACCAGCGATGACGGCACCAGATGCCGAGGTTAAGACGACTCTTTTGACCCCTGCTTTTTTTGCAGCGATCATAACTCGGGTCACACCATCCACCGCCATTTTTACCATGGCTGCACCATCATCTGGCCGCGTTGCCGGTGTAGGCGAGGCTACATGAATAACATAAGTAGCGCCAGATGCCGCCTCCAACCAATGATCATCACTGGTTAAGTCTGCCTGAACAAATTCTAAATCCTCAAGATTTTTCGCTCCCCCTTGAGTTAACATCGCTTTTACTTCTTTTTGACGGGACATGGTGCGCAGTGTCGTTCTCACCCGATAGCCCTGATTGAGCAGTTGCAAAATAATATGGACTGCGATAAAACCAGTTCCCCCAGTGACTAAAACTAATTCTTTTTTCATGTAATGAGCTCCTTGTCTTAACGTGCTGAAACAGTAACTATTGAATTCAGATACTTGCGGTTTTCGATTTCATCCACTAAAGCTGTAGCATAATCCTGATAACTAATTTCTGATTTTCCTTTTTGACTATAGAGGGCCACATTCGTTCCAGTTTGATAACTACCAGTTCTTGATCCATTAGGGACGAAATGAATCGGTGGTGCCATGTAAGTCCACTCAAATCCCTGGCTGCTTTTTAAAAGATCGTAGGACTGTTCGCTTATCTTTGAGCGCTTTTTGACTAGTCGAATTTTGTCGTAAACTTTCTTTTCTCGCTGATTATCCAGATAAAGAAAACCTCCTGAGCCAACGATAATCAAACGCTTATTCGTATCTTTTAGCAAAGCTTGAAAATGCCTTACAATTTGGAGATGTTTTGCTTGTTCCCCAAGTTTTGCACCAAAAGCACTTATGACAACATCTAAAGGCGCAAGATCTTCTTTGGTAATTGCTAAAATGTCTCGCTGGATGAATGAGACGTCATTCGCTAATTTTTCTGGACTTCTTACGATTGCTAAAGTTTCAAAGCCACGCTCCTTTAATTCAGTCAAGATTACTTGACCCGCTTTACCTGTGGCGCCAATCACACCAATTCTCATTGTTTAGTCTCTCCTTCTATGCATATTGTTACGTTACACTTGCAACGTTTGTGTGCTTATCATATAGTTAGAAATGTAAAATTTCAATCATCTAGCCATCATCTGTGACAGAAAGAAGGAAGTGTAATGTCAGCGACAAATCATGCACAAAAAATCAAACAAGATTCAAAAGACTATTTAACAACAGCCCTTTTCCAACTATTGCAAACAAAATGTCTAAATGAAATTAAGATTACCGACCTAGTAAAAAGAGCTGGCGTCAGTCGTATGGCTTTTTACCGCAACTTTGAAACAATTGACGAGGTCTTGATTGAATATTTTGAGCCTAAAATCCAGAGTTTATTTGACGCAGTGATATTACAGATACCCACCACACAAAAATTGCAAGAGTTAGCGTATTTTTTTAACGAGTTTTCCTCTGAGCTAACTCTTGCCGTCAAAAGAGAATACGAATTTATCATTCAACGGATTTTTAATAAGCACATGACAAAGTTCTATTTTGATGAAGCACCAAAACGCTGGCCCACCATTAAAGAAAATGAGCTAGTTTATTGGACACATTTCATGAGCGCGGGTATTTATGCCATCTGGAAAGAATGGTTTTTAGATATGGACCGTAGCACGTTAGTAGAAGTTCATGACTTGATTAATAAATTTCAAAACGGTACGGCCCTGCTTTTACTGGCAGACAAAAAGACTGAAAAATAAGCTGCCCGCGGCTAAGACACTGTCTTTGAATTACTTGTGATCTAAAAAATTTTGTCCTATGAAAGGAGCATCTATGACTCAATTCCATCTATTCCAAATTCCTTCAGAACAAAGCACTTTTGCTACTAAAGAAGTCATGGAAATTACGGGCTTTACAAAAGAAGCCCTGCGCTATTATGAGAAACTAGCGATTTTAGGCCCGATTGCCCGGAACCAAGCCAACTATCGCCAATACGACACGGCTAACTTGCAACGACTTCAAATGGTCAAAGTCTTTCAATACCTAGGGATGGATTTGTCAATGCTGAAAGATCTTTCCGAAAGCGATTCTTTAGAAAAACATCTGGATGTTTTGCGAAGTTACCAAAGAACGGTTCACGAGCAAATAACCCAACTTCAAGAGATTGACCACTTTATCGAAAATAAAATCGACTACCTCATAAACAATCATTCAAAAAAATAAACAAAACGCTTGCTGTGTTGTTGACCCCATAGTTTATCCTATGGTTAAACTTGAAAGAAGGTTAATCATATGAAAACAATCGCTATTCATCAATTTGGGTCAGCCCAGGAATTACAAGCTACAGAAATTGAACAAGCTCCCTTAAAAACTAATGAAGTCCTAGTCACAAACCATGCCTATAGCATTAACCCCATGGACATCGCCGGACGCATGGGTATGCTCGACAAACCGTTTAATGAGCTCTGGTCTTTTCCCATCGTTTTAGGTTGGGACTTTGCTGGGACGATTGCCGCTGTGGGTGATGCCGTGACGGATTATCAAGTTGGGGACAAAGTCTTCGGCCATGCGCCAACTGTCCGCCCGGGAAATAATGGTACTTACAGTGAACTAGTAATTACTACCCGGGCTTAATCGCTCCCCTGCCTGAAGGTTTGAGTTTTGACGAAGCTGCCGCCCTGCCGATTGCCGGTTTGACCGCTTACTGTGCCATTGTCAAAAATCTAGCGGTTCAGCCCAAGGAAAAAATCTTAGTCCAAGGTGGTGCTGGCGGCGTCGGTTTAATCGCCGTTCAAATTGCCAAAACATTAGGCGCTTATGTCGCAACGACCGCCAGTCCTGCTAATCATGCTTTGTTAAAGAAACTGGGTGTCGATGTAGTCATTGATTACAATACGGTCAATGCAGCAGATGTCTTAGCAAACTACGATGGCGTCTTTGATACCGCTGGCGATATTGCCACTGGACTAAAAGTCTTGAAAGCTGATGGTAAGTTGATCACCGTCGCAGCCCAACCCACGCCTGAACAATTACAAGATCAGCAAAAACAAGTTGCTTTCCAATTCACAGACGGAACTTCAGCGGATTTGGCCGACCTCGCCCAAATGGTTCTAGCGGGTAAAGTCAAATTACAGGTAACCAGCCTGCCATTGTCCGTGGAAAACGTCCAAAAAGCCCATGAACTGGTGGAAAGCCGCCACGTCAAAGGAAAAATCGTGATTCACGTAAAAGATTAACCAAATTAAAAAAGCTAAGAAATGCAGGAAGATTCAATCAGCATTTCTTAGTTTTTTACTTATGATGCAGAACTATTTTCAGGGTGACAAATCTCATAGTCCTTGCAAAACAGTTACTTTTACTTGTCTAAAGGGCTTGACTAACAGATCACCAGTGATCAGACATTTCTTCTGAAAACTGCTGCTGGCTACACCATGCTAGAATCGGGAATATTTCCCGGATGAAGAATATTAACTGTGACTTTTGTTCCTTTTAATACCTTGTTAATACCTTGGATAGTTTTTGCGTCAGTAATAGTCTGCCAGCTACTACTTGGCCGGAAATCACCATCCCACTATAATTATCCAGCACTAAGCACCGGTTGTGGTGCTACCACTTTAAGGTGAATAAGGATGATTGGCATAGCCCCAACCAATAAAATTCGACTTTGAAAAACCTTTTTCAAAAAGGGCAGTAAAACGGTTATTACACACTTTTTACTTGCTAAATCCTAACAGTAAAAATATTCTAATTATCCACAGCATAATGATCTTCGAAAAAATATTCAGATAGTCTTTTATTATAATATGAAGCAACACATCCCAATATTTATTTTTGTAATATTCTCAAAATAACGAATAAATCCCTGCTCCCGGACACGGCGTCCTTCAGTAAGCTACATTTCTTGTGTAAGGTTCTAAACAACTTCAGAATATTGATAAATAAAAAAGGAATCACACAAGAATATTTTCAGTACCCGTGAGATATACTCCACACAAATTATCGCAAAAACTATTTTCACAAAAAAACTCCGCCCATTTTTATCTAGGCGGAGTTTGGGCGGAAGTCTTCTTAAAACAACCTTATTAATTCACGCATTTCAAACAAACCCTTATTTCTTCTTAGGTTCGTCCTCGTCCATCTTAAGAACAGCCATGAAGGCTTCCTGTGGGATAAGGAATCTTGTGCGGTTTCGTGAATATTCGACAAGCTCTGGCAATATTTGGATATACAGGCGTTTGTAAAGTTGTCGTTATTTATTTTAATATTTTTAAATATCCTTAAATATCTAATGATAGTTTTTGGAGTGTAGGCAATATGTAGGCAATCTATGAAAACAGACAAGAATATTATCTTGCCTACATTATTGTCTGCGATTCATTTTTCCTACTATTAAATGCGTATCTCCTTCTAGGAGGGGATACCATGCTAAAAAAATTTAAAACACACAATGCACACGTGATTTTGACGGATGAGGAAGTCAGACTGGAGACGCTGGACATGATCTATATTTATCGGCCAGCCGACAAAAGTAGGCTGTTGGAGATTTATTATGATAGCGTGCGGATTGCGAGATTGTTGTAGCCCTTTCGAGGGCTTTTTTATTTGCGAAAAAAGTATTCTTTTGTATACTTTTCCATTGACTTAAAGCAGTATACTGTTGTATACTATAAATGTAAAGGAGATACGAAATCAAAGGAGGAAAATTAAATGGTTATTGACACAAAAAAAATCTGGAAAGCTTTGAATAGTGGGACAGCCCAAGCGGCAGCGGACAACCTAGGCCTGTCGCTACAGACAATCAAGTCTTACCGATCCCGGGAAGGCTCCAGCGCATTCCGGGACTGGCGAGGTATGAATTTGGAAACAGCCGAAAGAATCATGAGAGTTATCAACAAGGAGGAGAAAGAAATGGAAAAGCAATTGAAATTTGAGGAAGACGTTGAAAAATACGGCAAGTCCGTTAGCTTTGACGAAGCGGTTAGCGACATCTTCGCTAACTTGCCAGAAAGCCTTGAAATCGGTGATACTCAAAACTATCTTTTAAGCGATGCTAATAAATTCCACTCAAGCGCATCTTTTGAGTTTGAGGTGGTTGGGTTTGATGAAGATGAACTGCCGGTATTCGAATATACCGGATTTAATTCTATCGTTTAAGGAGGAAGAAAAATGCATCTACAAGAGTTGTTTTACTATCGACTACCGGATGGAAGAACCGAACGGACTATGCACACCCTGTCACCGTCAAATATGAGACGGGCGAACGTGCCGGAGGATTTGATTAATGCATACAGCATTGCTAGAAATGCTCAAGCTTTGCCTGAAATAAAATACTACAGAAACGGTCACCGCGAAATCATCAACGAAGAAAAGATCAATAAGGCAGCGTGGGACGCCCACAATGCCATCGTTGAGTTTTTGAGAAATCAGGAAAAGGAACACTTTCCTGACGGTAATTTCTTCCCAAAAAACGCATAAAAAATAACCCCCGGGACCGCAATCCCAGGGGTTTCTTTGTGCTACTTAAGATATACACTTGGCACCCAGCCGTAAGAATCAATCTCGGACCAGTTCTTACTACCATGGACTGACTGCCCATTATTAGCCGTAGTGGTAACTTTAACTTTCTGCCCTTTTTTAACAGTCCGCACAATCTTGTCAGACAGTTTTTGACCCGTGTAGACGTTTAGCACATCAATAGTTACGGTTTTAGTCTTGCCTTTCGATGGCTTGCCGGCGGACGCACGTTTGACAAGCTGGATATCGTTAGGGTGCGCCCAGCCCCAGTCTTCGATTAAATACTTCTTGGAGTTGCCAACTATGCGTTTAATCTTGCCTTGTTTTCCTCGTTTAGCAGTAGACTTACCAGCGCCTAGACTGTCACGATACAAAGCATTGTACACTTTGACCACATCTCCAACCTTGCCGTCCTTTAATGGCTTAGAGTTGGGTTTCAAATCGCTTGAGCTGCCGCCACATTTTAAGCGGTTGTACTCTTTAATAACCGCATCACGAAAAGCAATC
>NZ_MAEI01000006.1 GCF_009933255.1 Enterococcus diestrammenae
TGGTTTATTTTCATATAAAATCTGCGAGAAATGGATACAATGCTTGGTATTGTTGCCGCAGTTCTTGCCATTCGCGCCCGCTGAAAAACTCTCGAAATTCTCGGAGAAACAAGATGAGATATGGGCGCTCTTGCCACTGCCTATCCAAATAAATCTCGCGGACTTCCTTGGCGTAGAGCGCTGGACGCAAGGGGGCAACTCGCTCGGTTAACTCAGATAACAGCCGAATCAAGCGTAGGTAGCCGAGAAAGATGATGGGATTACCTTCACCCCAATAATAATAAGTTTTCAGTCGCCGAGCGGTGGTCTCCGGTTTGAAATAGCCGATCTGGTTCATGGTGATGATGAGTTTCATCTGCACTCCTCCGTTCAATAGTCCCTACAAGAATACATACGCAAACGTGGTGACTTTCTGTTTTGAAATAAAAAATTTTATCATTCAAAGAAAAGCTAGATTGACTGGCAATTCTCGATGGTTCTAGTTAGTCTGATAAGCAATAAAAATAACGGATTATCCAATTGCTTTTCGGTGACCGTCCCCTCATAATTAATATATATGTCTATCAGTGTAACCACGAGGGTAGCCGAAAGGGGAGATTGGTGATGTCGTCAGATTTTACGATTTATTTGGGTTTGTTTGGTTGGCTTTTTGAGTATGTGTCGAAGATTACGGCAGTGGTGATTGGTATCATGGTTGTTAAAGCATTACGGGGGATTCATAGAGAATTACAAATGAGAAATGAAGGTAGCAGTGAGTAATCGATAGCTGCTGGTGTAAGTCTGTCTAAATAGGAAAGCAAATCGAAATCAAAGAAATAAGCGCACTTCAAAACGCAGGAGCCACCTCCTGCGTTTTTCGATATCCTAAATTTTCCAATAGAAAAACCGCCTGTCAAAAGACAGACGGTTTGAAGGTCGTAAGATTAAACGCGCTCAACTTTTCCTGATTTCAAAGCACGAGCTGAAACCCAAACTTTCTTAGGTTTACCATCGATTAATACGCGGACTTTTTGCAAGTTAGGTTTAACTGTGCGTTTTGTCGCGTTCAGCGCATGGGAGCGGTTATTTCCACTTTTTGTTTTACGTCCTGTAAAGTAACAAACTTTAGCCATGTTAATTGTTCCTCCTTTGCCTTGATGTCAGAGCGCATAATTTCGCTCATACCAAAAGAATTTATCACATTTCGCTAAGTTTTGCAAGTAGATTTGATGGGAAAGATTGACAATCTGGGGGAAACCATGTAAATTATACTGCGTTGTATGCTAGAAAAGGCCGGTTTTCTCTGATGGACTCGGCTTTTATTTAAAGCATGGCTATGATAGAATACTATAGAAGAAACAGGTGCTTAAATGTAGCGAGGGGGAATCTTCGCTTTTTTTGAGTATCAGCAGCAATCGGTAGTAAAGAAAACCAAGCAAGGTTTAGCAAAACGATATCAGCAAGGAGGCTATTTTTCATGGCTGTCAAAATCAAGACACAAGCAGGAACGATTGAAATCACCAATGATGTCATCGCGACTGTGGTAGGCGGTGCAGCGACGGATGTATTCGGAATCGTGGGCATGGCCAGCAAGAAACAAATCAAAGACAATATCAATGAAATTTTAAAACGTGAAAACTATTCCAAAGGCATCGTGGTTCGTCAAGAAGAAAACGGCATCGCAGTGGATGTCTATACCATCGTCAGCTACGGTACGAAGATCTCCGAGGTCTCTCGCAACGTGCAGGAAAAAGTAAAATACAACTTGGAAACGATGCTAGGCGTGACGGCAAATTCTGTCAATGTCTTTGTCCAAGGCGTCCGAGTATTGCCTGACTAGCAAGGGGCAGGCGACGATCAGGTACCAACCACCGACAGATAGGTATTATAAAAATGTCTGGCTTCTCCAACTAGCTCTCTTCGAATATTAAATCGAAACTGATTCATGATAAAGAACATCATGTGTCGTTTCCGCCTTAATTCTCGAGAGCTGAAGGAGTTTGTTCAGCCTTTCTTAGCTGTTGGGTGATTTTTTGGTAGTGAAGTCGTGTTTGCACCTTCATGTGGGAGCGAGTGTTGCCGGCTACAAGTGTGGCTGTGCAATCGATTTGAAGGAGGATTACTGTGAATCAAAGGAAGATCACTGCCGGCCAGTTTTCAGAAATGGTACAGGCAGGCGCAAGTCGTTTACAAGTCAATGCTGAGTATGTCAACTCATTGAACGTTTTCCCAGTGCCAGATGGCGATACCGGGACCAATATGAACATGTCGATGCAATCTGGTGCCAAAGCGGTAGCGGATTCCCCGTCTGAAAAAGTCGGTGAATTGGCGCAAGTTTTAGCACGAGGTTTATTGATGGGGGCGCGAGGAAACTCTGGGGTTATTTTGTCCCAATTGTTCCGCGGGTTCTCAAAACATGTGTTAGAAGCAGATGAATTAGATGCCAAATTATTGGCACAAGCCTTCACTCACGGGGTGGAAACGGCTTATAAAGCGGTGATGAAACCAGTGGAAGGGACCATCTTGACAGTCGCTCGGGTGGCAGCTGAATTTGGTGAACGCAAAGCCGAAGAAACCGCTGACGTGGTGGAAGTGATGAAGGCTGTTGTTTCCGGTGGCAAACGGGCGTTGGCGAAAACCCCTGATCTATTGCCAGTCTTGAAAGAAGTCGGTGTCGTGGATAGTGGCGGTCAAGGACTATTGTATGTTTACGAAGGCTTTTTGGCAGCTCTCACTGGGGAATTCCAAGCAGATGAAGCCTTTGAACCAACCCCGGCTGCCATGGATGAAATGGTCAATGCCGAACATCATCGTAGCGTCCAAGGACAAATGTCCACAGAAGACATCAAATTTGGCTATTGTACTGAAATCATGGTGAAAATCGGTGAAGGACCAACTGTCGATGATACCTTTGATTATGATACATTCCGCAATTATTTAGATGGTATCGGGGATTCGTTATTGGTGGTGAACGATGATGAAATCATCAAAGTCCATGTTCATACCGAACATCCTGGCGAAGTCATGAACTACGGCCAAAAATTTGGGTCCTTAGTGAAAGTCAAAGTGGACAATATGCGTTTGCAACATGAAACCATCTTGGAACACGACCATCAAGTGGAATCTTTTGCCGGTGACAACACTCCAGCTCCTCGGGTCCCTTACGCGGTGATTGCTATTGCAGCCGGCGAAGGGGTTGGCGAACTCTTCAAGAGCTTAGGGGCTAGTCAGATCATCAATGGTGGTCAAACCATGAACCCAAGTACCGAAGACATTTTGAAAGCTGTGGAAGAAGCCAATGCCGACAAAGTGATTATCTTACCAAATAATAAAAACATCTTCATGGCAGCTGACCAAGCCGCAGAAGTCGCGGATGTTCCTGTAGCTGTCGTACCAGCACGGACGATTCCACAAGGGATGACGGCAATGTTAGCCTTCAACGATCAAGTGGAATTGGCTGAAAACAAAGAAGCCATGACGGAAGCGTTGGCTGGCGTGGTCTCAGGTTCTGTTACCCATGCGATCCGCAATACTTCAATTGATGGAGTTGCCATCACAGAAGGAGACTTTATCGGGATGGTGGACGGCAAAATCGTCGTTTCTGAAAAAGAACGGGTTCAAACGGCCATCGATACACTGACGAAGATGATCCAAGAAGATACTGAAATCATCACGATCATCTTTGGGGATGAAGCTGATGAGAAAGAAGCACAACGTATCGCGGATCAATTGATGACGACTCATGAAGATTTGGAAGTCGAAATTCATCAAGGGGATCAACCGGTTTATCCTTACTTGTTTGCTGCTGAATAATTGAAATCGTGGGTGTTTACGCCTGTTGTATAAACTAGCCAAACCGCTGGGAGTCTTCTGATCAAGAGGATTGCCAGCGGTTTGATTGCTTGCTTTGGAAAATGGTGGCGTGGCGAAAATGGTGAAATTTGGCGGTAATCTTTTTTATGCAAACTAGTTATGTTGAGAATAGTTTATGGATTGATTTGCCAAAAGGTTGTCCTTGCTTGAGGAGAAATCCTCGGGTGGTAGTGGGATTCTCCGAAAGCAAAGACAACCGACCCCTAGCTTAGCAACAGTTTTTCACACAGTTTTATGGTAAAGTCTAGACAGTTGGATACTATGATAAAAACGAGGAGGGAGACCATGACAGACTTGTCGCAATCGGTGCAATTTTTGAAAGGTGTGGGGGAGGCGCGGGCGCAAAATCTCGCCACGCTAGGGATTGAGACGATTGAGGATTTGCTGGGCTACTATCCTTTTCGTTATGAAGATATTCAAGAACGGCGAATAGAAGAGATTGACGATCAGGAAAAAGTCACCATCAAAGGCGTGGTGGTGGCCCCCCCGGTAGTCACTCGTTTTGGTTACAAAAAATCGCTGTTGAAGTTTCGCATGATGCAAGACCATGCTGTTTTCAATGTTTCCTTTTTCAACCAACCCTATTTAAAAGATAAAGTCGTGCTGGGGGAAGACTTGGCGGTTTATGGCAAATGGGATGCAAAGAAAATGGCGCTGACGGGGATGAAAATCCTGGGTAGTGGGCAACAAGGAGATTTTGCGCCGATTTACCATGTGTCCCAAAAAGTGAAACAGAAAACCTTGATTCCCTTGATTCGCCAAGCCTTTACCGACTTTGGTGACCAAATCAATGAAAATTTGCCACGATCATTAAGGGAAAAATATCGCTTGATGGACCGCCACGATGCCATGTTTGCCATGCATTTTCCAAAAAATCCGGCAGAACACCATCAAGCCAAGCGTCGGGTAGTCTTCGAGGAGTTTTTCCTGTTCCAAATGAAGCTGCAGGGCTTGAAGCAGCAGGAGAAATCCACGGCAAACGGCTTGGCGATTCAATACGACAATACTCGTTTGAAGCAATTTATCAGCAAGTTGCCTTTCCAACTCACTGACGCCCAAAAACGGGTAACCAATGAAATTTGTAGGGATTTAAAAAGTCCGCAACACATGCAACGCCTGCTCCAAGGGGACGTGGGGAGTGGGAAAACCGTGGTGGCGGCGATTGTCCTCTATGCTACGGTGACGGCTGGTTTTCAGGGGGCTTTGATGGTGCCTACTGAAATCCTTGCCCAGCAACATATGGAAAGTCTGAATGGCTTGTTTGATCCGTTAGAAGTTCGCGTGGCATTATTGACAGGTTCCACTCCTACCAAAGAGCGGAAAAGTATTTTGGCGGAGCTAGCTGCCGGAGAGATCGACATCGTCGTGGGCACGCACGCCTTGATCCAAGAAGGGGTGGTCTTTCGCAACCTCGGCTTGGTGATTACCGATGAGCAGCACCGGTTTGGTGTCAATCAGCGGCGCGTATTGCGGGAAAAAGGCTGGCGCCCAGATGTTTTATTTATGACCGCCACCCCGATTCCTCGGACTTTGGCTATCACCGCTTATGGAGAGATGGATGTTTCCATCATCGATGAGTTGCCAGCGGGGCGGATTCCCATCGAGACTCGGTGGGTACGACCAGGTCAGCTGGATAGTGTCTTGGATTGGAGTTTCCGAGAACTATCGGCAGGTCATCAGATGTATGTGATTTGTCCCTTGATTGAAGAATCTGAAATGCTGGATGTCAAAAACGCCACCGAAATTTACGAACACTTAAAAGCTTTTTATGCCAAACAAGAGTACCAAGTCGGCCTGCTTCATGGGCGCATGAAAAATCAGGAAAAAGAAGCTATCATGGAAGAATTTAAAGATGGCAAAACAAAAATTCTGGTCTCCACGACGGTTATCGAAGTCGGCGTCAATGTGCCCAATGCGACGGTCATGCTGATCATGGATGCCGATCGTTTCGGACTGGCCCAGCTGCACCAGTTGCGGGGACGGGTGGGTCGCGGGGCAGAAGCTTCCTACTGTATCCTCGTGGCTGATCCGAAAAATGAATACGGTCAGGAACGGATGAAAATCATGACCGAGACTAATAACGGCTTTGTCTTGAGTGAAAAAGACCTGGAATTACGAGGTCCAGGGGAAGTCTTTGGTTTCCGTCAATCGGGCCTACCCCAGTTTGTGGCGGGGGATTTGGTGGCGGATGCGACGATTTTGGAAGTCGCCAGAGAAGAAGCTGCCGCTATTTGGCAGCTGCCCAATTGGCAAGTGTTGCCAGAATATCAAGGGTTAGCACAAGTTTTAGCTGCACCGGAGAAACAATTTTTTGACTGATGAGAGATGACCGACAGAAGGGCTACTAGTGCGGGGTTCGATGGGTTTTCGCTGCTTCATCAACCAAATCTGGTTGTTTTTTTAGAAGGGATATTGTAAAGTTGGAAAGAAAGCAAACACCTACTAGCCCGCTAGTGGGAGGAGTGGAGGAAAGCGCAATGATGAAAATCGCAGTGGATGCGATGGGTGGGGATAATGCTCCGAAAGCCATCGTGGAAGGAGTGGTTTTGGCAAAAAAACAATTTCCCGACATCCAGTTTCAACTATACGGTAAAGAAGCCGAAATCAAGAAATACTTAGATGATGAAAACAATATAACGATTATCCATACAGACGAAAAAATCAATAGTGATGACGAACCGGTTAAAGCAATCCGCCGTAAGAAAAACGCGTCGATGGTCTTAGCAGCACAAGCGGTGAAAAATGGTGAAGCAGATGCGATTTTTTCGGCCGGTAACACCGGAGCTTTGTTAGCGGCTGGTTTATTTATCATCGGTCGGATCAAGGGAATCGAACGCCCTGGTTTGATGTCTACTTTACCAGTGATGGGCAAGACGACAGGCTTTGATATGTTAGACCTAGGTGCCAATGCCGACAATAAAGCCGAGCACCTGCATCAATATGCGATTTTGGGTTCGTTTTACGCCCGCAATGTCCGCAATATCCAAAACCCACGAGTCGGTCTGTTGAACAACGGGACAGAAGAAACAAAAGGTAGCGAATTAACGAAAAAAGCCTACCAATTGTTGGCCGCTGAACCAGCTATCAACTTTATCGGCAATGTGGAAGCGCGAGAGCTCCTAAACGGTGCTGCGGATGTAGTGGTCACCGATGGCTTCACCGGCAATGCCGTCTTGAAGTCGATTGAAGGAACGGCGTTAAATCTGATGGCGTTACTAAAAGAGGCCATTAAAAGTTCTGGTACAAAAGGTAAAATCGGGGCTCTTTTTCTGAAAGACAGCCTGTATACACTGAAAGATGCTTTGGATTATTCCCGATATGGCGGAGCAGTCCTCTTTGGCTTGAAGGCACCGGTCATCAAGACTCACGGGGCGACGGGTCCTGAGGCGGTAGCCAACACCATCAAACAGATTCACACGATGCTGGAAACCGACGTAGTAAACGAATTGGTGAAACAGTTTGAAATTCAGCCGCCAGCAGAAGGCTAGCAATCTTAATGCAATCTTTGTAATAATTTTGCAAAATAGCTAGACAAACAAAATGAAAAAAAGTACAATGTCTTGTAGCTATCTTTACTTTTGTCAGTCAAACGCGTGGAGGTGAATGCAATTGACCCGTGAAGAAGTATTTAAAAAAGTAGCCAACGTAATCGCAAATCACTTTGAAGTGGATGCGGCAACAGTGACGGATCCCATGAGTATCAAAGATGATCTCAATGCCGATTCTATCAGTGTCATGGAATTTGTATTGGAATTGGAAGATGAATTTGGTACCGAGATTTCCGATGAAGACGCAGAACAAATCCAAACAGTTGGTGGCGCAGTAGATTATATCTACAGTCACTTGAACAAGTAAGTAGTTGAGTCGCAGAGATGCGGCTCTTTTTTTATACATTGTTTTATAAGTTTTAATCGATGGAAAATCCCATTTTACTAAGGGTCACAGAGAATTTCAGACTACTTTTTCGATGGCACAAAAATGGTGGAACTTAGCGATTTAGGAATTGCAATAGCTGTAGCTGGACTGGGAGGAAGACAAGAAAAGGGTTGGCTTGTTTCTACTATAGAAGATAGAATGGGAGAAGGCCTTATCACCGGAGCTAACTAAACGTTATCTAGCTGAACCTCCGCGGTAATCAGAGTTTCTTCTGTTTGGTGGGGTTCTTTGGGGTGGTGACGAGCATTAACGAGAATTTGGTAGGCGCTTGTTCGTAGTTCGCTGAAAATCTTCTTTAAAAAATCCTCGTTAACCCAAATGCAGGGGCGTATAAGGGGTATCATTGCCTGAATAATCGCTATTTATTCGCTTTTTTCTTTGTTTCACCCACCTTTTTTGATAAATCAAGTCTGTTCTTGTAGACAGTGGCGGTTTTTTTGATTACAATTAACTTTAGATATTTTCGGAAAATTTGGTTTGTTCTAAATAAAATACCTTTATTAAAAAGTCGGTTTTTTTAACAAGGGCATTTTTAGGAAATTCTTATTTTTTTATTATTTGCTAGTGAATAGCTAAAAAATTCACGATTTTATTTTTTACATTTGGATTTTAATAATTATAAAATCCCTTTATCTACACCATTGAAACGAAAGCGGTGCAGAATTTTCTGAAACATTGTGAAAATATTCGGAATTTTTTCAACTTAAATTTGTCAGATAATTCAAAAATGATTGATTTTTCCGTTTGACAAACCCTCGATATTTCGATAATATCTCAATAATTTCATAATCTGGTTTGTTATGAAAAAGGAAAATTGGAGGTATGGACATGAAAATGAAGAAAGTGCTAGTTTCATTACTGGCAGCGACGTTTGTGCTTGGCGCATGCGGCGGTGGCGGTGGTAACACAGATGGTAGCGGTGGCGATAAAGGCTCTGCGACGAGTGGAAGCAATGATGGAGGAAGCGGTTCTGTAGATACATACAGCTATGTATATTCAACAGATATCGAAACGTTGGACTACCTCTTTTCACAACGCCAAACAAACTCCGATCACTATTCAAACTTCGTAGACGGCTTGTACGAATGGAATACAGAAGGACAACTGGTTCCTGCCTTAGCTGAATCTTATGAAGTAAGTGATGATGGTTTGACTTACACTTACAAAATCCGTGAAGGTGTGCCTTGGGTGGATAACGAAGGCAACGAATACGGGGCTGATGTAACTGCGAATGACTGGGTTGCCGGTTTGAAACATGCGGTAGATAAAAAATCTGAAACATTGTATATCGTAGCTGATAGTATCAAAGGCTTGTCTGATTATATAGCTGGGAAAACCGATGACTTCTCTACGGTTGGTGTCAAAGCTGTCGATGACTATACTTTGGAATATACGCTAAATGCTCCAGAAAGTTACTGGCAATCAAAATTGACTTATGGGATTTTGTACCCGGTAAATGAAGAGTTCTTAAACGAAAAAGGTGACGATTTTGGTCAACCTTCAGCAGACTCAATCCTTTACAATGGACCATATATCTTGACCAACAATACTGCAAAATCTGTCATCGAATATACAGCAAACGAATCTTACTGGGATCAAGACAATGTTCATGTGAAAAACGTGAAATTGACTTATTTCGATGGCTCAGATCCAGACTGGCTGTTTAAACAATACGACGCTGGCGAATTCACTGGCGCACGGGTTTATCCAAACTCGGCTGGTTATAAAGATGTTGAAGCAAAATACAAAGATGCAATCAACTTTTCATTACCAGGTTCTTCAACTTTCAACATGACCTTCAACTTTAACCGTCAAGCTTTCGAACACACTTCGAAGACTACGGACAAACAAAAAGAAGATACGCAAAAAGCGATTATGAATGTGAACTTCCGGAAAGCTTTCCAATTTGCATTTGACAAAAAAGCTTATCGTGCGCAAAACGTAGGGGATGCAGGTGCGGAAAAAGCATTGCGGAATACTTTGGTACCAACTGATTTTGTCGAAATTAACGGCAAAGCCTTTGGGGAAGTCGTACAAGAAAAAGTACGTGCCAATGATCCAGATGCTTACGGCGATATTAACTTAGCGGAAGGCCAAAATGGCACTTACAATGTTGACTTGGCAAAAGAATACTTTGCCAAAGCCAAAGAAGAATTGGAAGCAGATGGCGTTGAATTCCCAATTCACTTAGACTTGCCAGAACAAGAAGCGGCTGAAGTCTTAGTCAATGCGGATAAATCGATGAAACAATCTGTTGAAGATGCGTTAGGTTCTGACAACGTGGTTATCGACATTCAATTGTTGAACGAAGATGCTTACTACGCTGCCACTTACCAAGCAACTTCTTCGGCAGCGACTGACTACGATATCTCGACCGCTTCTGGTTGGGGTCCTGACTTTATGGATCCATCTTCTTACTTGAATATCTACAATTCTCATTCTGGGGATATGTTGACGACTTTAGGGTTGGATGCAGATGCGACTGTTCAAGGAGAAGATCCTGGGAAAGCAGCAAAAGAAGCCTTGAAATTGTCAGAATATGATGCTTTGTTGGATAAAGCAGCAGCGATTACAGATGATGTCAACAAACGCTACGAAGCCTATGCAGAAGCTGAAGCTTGGTTAGTGGAAAATGTTATCCAAATTCCAATCTTTGCTAGTTTGGCTACACCATCTGTTTCCAACCAAGTACCATTTACTAAAGCCTTCGCTTATGCTGGTCTAGGTGAAGGACGTTGGAAATATGTTGAAATCCAAGACTCTGCGGTAACCACTGACCAATGGAATACTTTGTATGACGAATGGTCTAAAAAGCGCGAAGAAGCAAATAAAACTGCTGAATAAAAATTAAAAGTATGAACTGTCACCCTCGTAGGCAGCTATTGCTTACGGGGGGACTCGTTATTTTCACCTAAATAGTTGATCAACTGGTACAAAAGGCTGCCGGCAATCGCTGAAAAGCCTTTTTTACTTGACGAGATAAGCCTCACTTATCTGGTCACCAAAGTTCGGAGAAAAGCTGACTTTCGCTAGTGACGACTAGTCTGATAGAAAAATCACTACCAGATAGTCGATTGTAAGAAGAGCAGCTGGACTTATAGATGTTGTATAGAAAGTAGGAGATTTATCGTGAAAAGATACCTGTTTTATCGGATCCTGAGATCGATCCTAAGTATCTTCTTAGTAACGACCTTGACTTATGGCGTGATCTACAGTCTGATCCCTCGAAAGACCATTTTTCAAAACGACGTCACTTATGGCAAACTGAAATCGAAACCCGATGACATGAAGGACTATGAGAATACGGCGTTTAGCAAAATGGGTTATTTGGATTACTACCCTTCTAAAGAGTTAGTAGCCGAAGTGAAGAAAGACAATCCGGAAGTCACAGCAGAAGTTAGTGACGCTAACACCAAGATTTACCAAAAATGGGCCAAAGAAAACGGCTTTAAATTGGAACAATATCCAATTAGCAAAGGTTACTATGCCGTGAAAGAATTACCCTTGTATACCCGGGTCTTTCGTTTTTACAAAAATATGATTCAAGTGGACCATCCGTGGAAAATCAATGATCCCGATAACAAAGATTTAAAACGGGGTTATAAGATTGTCAATGATCCGATGGCTGGTTGGGCCTTAGTTGGTTCTGGGACCCAGTACAAATACCAGATCTATTTCAACAATCAATTTCCATATATTCATCAAAATATTATTCGCTTGAATTTAGGCACTTCTTATCCAACTTTCGCAGGTCAACCAGTTACCCAAGTGATTGGTGGCGGACAAGGGAAGTCCGATTCCAAAGAAGTTACCTTTGAAACTGGACGCAAATCAAAAACGGCGGTGGATATTTATTCTCGCCAATACCAAATGACGGCTAATCTTTCTAGCCGGGATAAAAATATGTACAACGACAATTACACAGTGACTGTCAATAACTACCAAGATCCGTCCATGGTAGGAAATTCCATGCGGATGGGGATTATCGCTGTGATTATCAGCTACGGCTTGGCGATTCCAATGTCCATGTTGATGTCACGCTTTAAAGGCCGCTTCCCTGACAAATTCGGGATTGCTTTAGTGACAGTCTTGATTTCCGTACCGTCACTGGCGTTTATCTATTTCTTCCGCTTTATTGGTTCAAGTGTCTTTAACTTACCTGACTTGTTCCCGACTTTGGGGGCTAGCAGTATCAAATCTTATATCCTGCCAACTGTCATCTTAGGTCTGTTGTCAGTATCTGGGATTGTCATCTGGTTACGTCGTTATATGATCGACCAACAATCAGCGGACTATGTCAAATTTGCCAAAGCAAAAGGCTTAAGTGCTGGTGAAATCAGTCGTAAGCACATCTTTAAAAATGCTGCGATTCCATTGGTGAATGGGATTCCGTCAGCGGTGATTGGGACGATTGCCGGAGCCACAATTACAGAAACGGTCTTCGCAGCTCCTGGGATGGGTAAAATGTTGCCAGATGCCATCAAGGCTCACAACAATCCGATCGTGATCGGCTTAGTCTTTATCTTTACCACCATTTCAATCTTCTCAATTCTCTTAGGGGACATCGCCATGACGATGGTCGACCCTCGAATTAACTTGTCAGAGAAAGGGGGCAAATAAGATGGAAATGCCAAAAGATGATTTGCAACAAAGCGATTTTAGTTTTGTCAAAATGGACGAACACGCATCAGAACGTATCGATGCCCCGGTGTATTCCTATTGGCGTGCGGTGGCTCGGAAGTTCTTCTCTAGCAAAGTCGCCATCTCGATGTTGATTTTGATGGTGGCCGTCTTATTGATGTCCTTTATCCAGCCGATGCTATCCGGCTATGATTATATGAACGTAGAAGGGATCAATGACTTTAGTAAACGTTACAATCCACCAAGTGCCCAATTTTGGTTTGGGACTGACGCCAATGGCCATTCGTTGTTTGATGCGGTTTGGGCAGGGGCGAAAACCTCCATTTCGATTTCGGTGATTTCGACTGTTGTATGTACCTTGATTGGTGTTGTAGTTGGTGCCATTTGGGGAACTTCTAAGAAAATCGACCGGTTTATGATTGAGGTCTACAATATTTTCTCTAATGTGCCACAATTGTTGATTATCATGGTCTTGTCTTATTCCTTCGGGAGTGGTTTCTGGAACTTGATTTTCGCTATGTGTTTGACTAGTTGGTTGGGGACAGCTTACTTTATCCGGGTCCAAGTCATGATCATGCGGGACCGGGAATACAACTTGGCTTCCAAAACTTTGGGGACGCCACCGATGCGGATGATTTTCCGTAACATCCTTCCTTATTTGACGTCAGTTATCGTGACGGATGTTTCTCGGACATTGCCGGCCTTTATCTCCTATGAAACCTTCTTATCTTTCTTGGGTGTTGGTTTGAGTGCCAATGTGCCATCATTAGGGAAATTAATTTCGAAATACACTGCTAATATGAGTAACTATCCGTATCTGTTTTGGATTCCGGTAGCAGTTTTGGCTTTGGTATCGGTATCGCTGTATATCGTCGGCCAAACTTTAGCTGATGCCGCTGATCCACGGACACATATGTAAAGAGGAGGGGCCAACATGGAAAAAGCAACCGTATTGTCCGTAGAAAATCTCTCCGTCGGCTTTACCGTCCGTAACCGTGAACTCAAAGCCATCCGCAATGTCTCTTTGGAAATCAAAGAACAAGAAACGCTGGCCATCGTAGGCGAATCTGGCTCTGGTAAGTCAGTTTTGACCAAGACTTTCACCGGTATGCTGGAACAAAACGGCAAAATCACCAATGGAACGATTAAATACCACGACAAAATTTTAAGTGATTTGAAAAAAGATAAGGATTGGGAAGGTATCCGAGGCAAAGAAATCGCCACGATCTTCCAAGATCCCATGACTTCCTTGAACCCAATCAAAACGATTGGCTCACAAATTTCCGAAGTCATCATCAAGCACCAAGGAAAAAATAAAAAAGAAGCTCGGGCCATGGCCATCGATTTGATGAAACGGACCGGGATTCCCAATGCGGAACAACGCTACAACGAATATCCTTTCCAATATTCTGGAGGAATGCGGCAACGGATGGTTATCGCCATCGCGTTGGCCTGCCGACCTAAAGTATTGATCTGTGATGAGCCTACCACCGCTCTAGACGTGACGATTCAAGCTCAGATTTTGGATTTGATTCGGGAACTGCAAGCGGAATACAAATTTACCACGATCTTCATCACCCATGACTTAGGGGTAGTTGCTGCGATTGCTGATAAAGTCGCCGTGATGTATTCCGGCCAAATCATCGAAACCGGCACAGCCGAAGACATTTTCTATAATGCTCGGCATCCGTATACTTGGGCTTTGCTGAGTGCCTTGCCACAGCTGAGTCAAAAAGGCGAAGAGCTGTATTCCGTACCCGGGACACCGCCTTCATTGTACAAAGATATCGAAGGGGATGCATTTGCCCCACGGAATCCTTTCGCTATGGAAGTCGATTTCAAAAAAGAACCACCGATGTTCCAAGTTAGCGACACACACTTTGCCAAAACTTGGCTAATGGATCCACGGGCACCTCAAGTGGAAAAACCACAGGCCATTCAAAACTTGCATGAAAAACTGGTGGCGTTGCAAGAAGAAATCGCACCAGAAGATTACGAAGCAAAAGATTTAGAAGAGGGGGGTGTGACTGTTGGTTGATGAAAAAGAAGTCCTACTCTCCATCAAAGACCTAGAAATCACATTTGGCGAAGGGAAAAACCGCTTTGTCGCTGTTCAAGATGCCAATTTTGATATTTACAAAGGGGAAACCTTCTCATTAGTTGGCGAATCTGGTTCAGGTAAAACGACGATTGGTCGCGCCGTCCTGGGGTTGAACAATACCTCTAATGGCGAGATCATCTTTGAAGGCAAGAAAATCAATAAAAAACTCACTAAAAAAGAACAAGACGATGTCATCCGTAAAATCCAAATGATCTTTCAAGATCCCTCCGCTTCCTTGAATGAACGGGCGACGGTGGATTACATCATTTCGGAAGGCTTGTATAACTTCAACTTGTTTACCTCTGAGGAAGATCGCCGGCAAAAAGTGGAACAAATCATTGAAGAAGTAGGTTTGTTGCCCGAACACTTAAATCGCTACCCTCACGAATTTTCCGGGGGTCAACGTCAACGGATTGGGATTGCCCGAGCTTTGATTATGGAGCCGGAATTGGTGGTAGCTGATGAACCGATTTCCGCTTTGGATGTTTCCATTCGTGCGCAAGTCTTGAACTTGTTGAAAGAATTCCAACGGGAAAAAGGTGTTACCTACTTCTTTGTTGCCCATGACTTATCCGTGGTGCGCTTCATTTCTGACCGGATTGCGGTTATCCGCTCTGGTCGGATCGTGGAGCTGGCTGAAGCTGAAGAACTCTTCCGCAATCCGCTGCACCCTTATACGAAGGCCTTATTATCGGCCGTACCGGTGCCAGATCCGATCTTGGCCCGTAAGAAAGAGTTGCATGTCTATGATCCAAACATGCACGATTACTCCGTCAACAAACCAAGTTTTGTTGAAGTCATCCCTGGTCATTTCGTCTATGGCAATGAACAGGAAATTGCTGGGTATCAAGAAGCTGTGAAATAATCAGCCTCTATTCACATACCACTTTCTACACCAACTATTTAGAGGCAAGACAGGCAGACTCCCGGTGAGTCTGCCTGTTTTGTTGTTTTTGATTTTGTTTCCGGAGGAAACTGATAGAATAGAGCTCCGGAGGGGGGAGCATAACTGTACAGGGGCCGCAAGAGCCAACAAGTTGTCTCTTTGGCTATTTTGAGTCAAAGCCGGAGTAATCGGCGCCAAGTCGCCGAACTCCGGCTAATTCCCAAAAGCCCTGACCTGTACGGTTATGCCCGCCCTCCTTCGCTCTATTCTGTCAGTTTCTGCGGTATGGGGAATCATTTGCTGAGAACAAAACAGGCAGATAGCTTGAGTCTGGTGAGATTGACGGGAAATAGATAGTGTAAGTGAGATGCGAATTGTAGGGTATGAAAATGTTGAAAAGTAAGGATTTTAGGTTTGTCGAAAAAAATGGAAGTTATGGTAGGCATTTAAAAATTCACGATTTCAACCAAGGGAGAGCTTTTCAATTTGGTTATTTGCTCTAAAAGAAGCTATGACTTATCAAGCTAGTTGATTTTTTAGTGCATCATCAATTAATACTAAACCTTTCCCACCCAAACATAGCTAGCTATTCTGAGCAAGGTTCTAGTAGCGTCTTTCACTATGCATAGCCGTGGGATAAGTGGAAAAAGGAATGACCCGCCGTAACTCATCGTTTTGATGGATTACGGCGGGTTTGAAGTTTTCAGCTGCTACTCTTCGCAGCTATCATAGTCGCAAAAGGTGCTACTGGTGGCTGCGGGTCTCCGCCACTATTTCTCCCTTTATAGAAGGAAAAGTACTTTTTTTGAACAGTAAATAATGTGGGTTTTTCCTATTGATAGCCAGATTTATCAACAATCAAGCGAGTTCCACTGCATTTCTGGGGAAAACCTGTGAATAATTCTTTAAAGGTTTGTCTTCTTAGATTTTATTTATCGCTAAAAACCAGTATAATGAAACAGTATTGAATAAATTCGAGGGACTGAAGACTAATGGACAATCAGTTGGCAAATCTAATTAAAGAAAAATTTGGGATTGTATTTGGAGACATCAATCTCGTGGATCAAGCCTTCACCCATTCTTCTTATGTGAATGAGCACCGTAATCTACACCTATCCGACAATGAACGCTTGGAGTTTTTGGGGGACGCCGTGTTGGAATTATTGGTATCCCAATACTTGTACCGGGAATTTCCTCATCTACCAGAAGGGAAACTTACGAAGACGCGGGCGGCGATCGTCCGAGAAGAGAGTTTGGCAGAGTTTGCCAAGGACTGTGGCTTTGATGCCCACGTCAAGCTGGGTAAAGGCGAGGAAAACTCTGGTGGCCGGACGAGACCTTCTTTGTTGTGTGACTTGTTTGAGGCCTTTCTAGGGGCGTTGTATCTGGATCAAGGGTTGGACAGTGTGTTGCATTTTTTGGAAACCGTCGTGTATCCAAAAGTTCAGGCCGGTGTTTTTTCACATGAGCGGGATCATAAAACTCGATTGCAAGAAGTTTTGCAACGTTCAGGAGATGTGCTGATCGACTATCGCTTGTTAAAAGAAGAAGGTCCGGCCCACGAGCGGATTTTCCATACCGAAGTTTACTGCGATAGTAAGCTAATCGGTGAAGGGCAAGGGACATCGAAGAAAAATGCTGAACAAGCTGCAGCGGCCAATGCCTTGCAACGTTTGGCGAAGAAATAATGAGTGACCACTTCCCAGTTTGAAGATGCTTAGCTTGGCGATTGTTTCGCTTGGCTCGGTGGATTGGGAGGCGGTCCTTGGTTTGTAATGGCGGAGTAGCAAAGACACAAGCAGGTGAGAGACCAAGCGTGAGTTGCTAGTCATGATAGGGAGGATAACGTTTGTGTATTTGAAAAAAATCGAAATCGCCGGGTTTAAGTCTTTTGCCGACCGGACGGTGATCGATTTTGAGGATAGCGTCACTGCGGTGGTGGGTCCCAATGGGTCTGGTAAAAGCAATATCACAGAAGCGATTCGCTGGGTCTTAGGCGAGCAGTCTGCCAAGAGTTTGCGAGGGGGCAAAATGCCCGACATTATCTTTGCTGGCTCGGATTCCCGCAAGGCGCTAAATATCGCAGAAGTAACGGTCGTTTTAGACAATAGTGACCATTACTTGCCGATGGACTACACGGAAATCAGTGTGACACGGCGGTTTCGACGGACTGGCGAAAGTGACTTTTTCATCAATAAACAAGCCTGTCGCTTAAAAGATATCACGGATTTGTTTATGGATTCGGGACTGGGAAAAGAATCCTTCTCCATCATTTCCCAAGGGAAGGTGGAGGCGATTTTTGCCAGTAAGCCGGAAGATCGTCGGGGCATTTTTGAAGAGGCTGCCGGTGTTTTGAAATACAAACAGCGAAAGAAAAAAGCCGAGCAGAAATTGTTTGAAACCGAAGATAATCTCAGCCGAGTGCAAGATATTATTTATGAGCTGGAAGACCAGTTAGCCCCCTTAGCAGAGCAAAGTCGGATTGCTACGGAATTTTTGCAATTGAAAAAAGATTTGACTAAGGTGGATTGCGCCTATGTGGTGACGGAAATCCAAGAAGCCAAAGCGGTCTGGGACCAATCGGAAGCGACACTGGTGGCGATGGATCAACAATTGCAAGCCATCAGCGAAACCATCAAAGTCGGTGAAAAAACGCTTGCGGATAAACGCCAAGAGCGGGCGCAATTGGACGATTGGCTCGAAAATGCCAACCAACAACTTCTGCGAGTGACAGAAGCGTTGAAACAGGCGGAAGGGCAGCAGGAATTGTTGAAGGAGCGTTCTAAAAATACGCTACAAAGTTCGCAAGAGTATCAGCGAAATATCGATACTGCAGCGGAAAAAATCAGTCAGTTGGAAGAAGAAAAAGCCAACTTAATCAGCAGTCTATCGGAGAAAAATCGTGAGCAACAAACGCTGGATGAGCAGATTCGCCAAACGAAGGCGGAACTGGCAAAATACCAACGTTCCACCAAGGAAGTTTTGGAGGATTTGCGAGGGCAGTATGTGGACAAGATGCAAGCTCATGCCAATATTGGCAATGACTTGAAATACTTAGAACGACAATACACCCAAGAGCTGGCGAAAAATCAAAAGGCGATGCAAAAGCAAAGCGAATTGACGGCAGCGATTGCCAGTTGCCAGCAGGATAAAAAGACCCTCGCAGATAGCTTGGCGAAAGTCAAAGAAAACCTGGCGGAGCAACGGAAAAACTATGTCCTCCTGCAAGACCAAGCCAAGGAAACGAAAACGACCTTTGACAACGAACAGAAAAAAATGTACAGCTTGATGAATCAAGTGCAACAAGTGCGGGCCAAAGGGAAGAGTCTGCAAGATATTCAAGACAATTACACCGGCTTTTACCAAGGTCCCCGGATGATTTTGAAGCATAAACAGCAGCTTCAAGGGGTCGTAGGAGCTGTGGCAGAGTTGATGGAAGTGCCGGCAGAATACGCTGTGGCCATCGAAACTGCGCTGGGTGCTAGTGCCCAACACATCATCGTAGAAAACGAGAAAGATGCCCGCCAAGCCATTACTTTTTTAAAAGAACAACGAGGGGGCCGGGCGACTTTCTTGCCGAAAACGACGATCCAAGCTCGCAATGTACCAATGAGTCAATTGCAAGCAGCCAAGGGCATTTCGGGCTTTTTAGGTGTTGCGTCAGCAATCGTCAACTTTGATGACTCCCTGCGTCAGATTATGGAAAACTTGCTAGGGGGCATTTTACTAGCAGAAGATTTACAAAGTGCCAATGCCATCGCCCGGGCCGTGCATTACCGCTTTCGAGTGGTTTCTCTGGAGGGGGATGTGATGAATGCCGGTGGTTCCATGACCGGTGGTGCCAATAAAAAAGGCAATCAAGGAAATCTCTTCGCCCAAACCAACGAGTTAAATCAATTAAAGGAACAACATGGGCAACTGGATCGCCGCTTGCAAACGACGGAAAAGCTGGTTGCAAAATTAGAGATTGAAGTCAAAGAGCAACAAAGTCAGCTGGAAGTTTTGCGGGAACAAGGTGAAGCGGCGCGTTTGCATTTACAGGAGTTGGAAAATCAATTCCAAAACAAAGAAGCAGAACTGACACGCTTGGAAAAAGAGCAGCAAGTTTTTGCTTTTGAAAATCGTGAAGTGCAAGCCTTTTTGGAAGAATATGAAGAGAAAAAAACCAGCTACCTTCAGGAACAAAGTAAAGTGGAAGCCGAGCGTCTGGCTATCAATAGCGAGATTCAAGAGTTGAGCCGGACGGAAGATTTGATTGAAGAAAAACGTGGAGAACTCAGTGAACAATTGGCTCAAGAACAGGCCCAACTGGCAGTTTTGAATCAACAAATCCTCCATTTAAGAGAGCAAATCACCACGAAGCAAACCGATTTGGCGGAAGCGGAAAGCCGTCACCATAGTTTGCAAGTTCAGCTTTCAGCTTTGGATAGTGATTTTTCGAGCCACGAATTGACTGAAGAATCCTTGCAAAAACAAGTGACCGAATTTGGCGCCAAACAAGCAGAATTGCAGTCAGAGTTGACCGTAAAACGCCAAGCCCGCTTGGATTTACAGACGACAATCACTGCTGGGGATGCCGCTTTAAGCGAGCAAAACCAAGAGCAAAAAGCCTTAATGTCGCAAAAAACCAAAGCTGAAGTCGAAAAAAACCGCGCCGATATCAAGTTGGATAATCTGTTGAACTACTTGCAAGAGGAATACAACATGACCTTTGAAGGGGCTCGTGCCAATTATGGCGTGGTGGCAGATAGCGAAGCGGCAAAACAAGAAATTCAAGCACTGAAACGAGAAATCGAACGACTTGGACCGGTGAACCTAAACGCGATTGAACAACACGCACAAGTGGCCGAACGTTACGACTTTTTGACCAGTCAGCGGGATGATTTGTTGCAGGCGAAAGATCAGCTGTTTACCACCATGAATGAGATGGATGAAGAAGTCAAAATTCGTTTTGAAGAAATTTTCGAAGCGATTCGCGGCAAATTTAAAGAAGTCTTCCCGAATATGTTTGGCGGCGGGCGGGCAGAATTGGTCTTGACCGATCCGACTGATTTGTTAAACACCGGGATTGAAATTGAAGCCCAGCCCCCAGGGAAAAAATTGCAAAACTTGAGCTTGCTTTCCGGTGGGGAACGGGCGTTGACGGCGATTGCCTTGCTGTTTTCGATTATTCAAGTCCGACCGGTACCGTTTTGTGTGCTAGATGAAGTGGAGGCGGCCTTAGACGAAGCCAATGTGACTCGTTTCGGGCAATATTTAAGCCGATTCCAAAACGATACCCAGTTTATCGTCGTGACTCACCGTAAAGGGACGATGGAAGCCGCCAATGTTTTATATGGCGTAACCATGCAAGAATCCGGCGTTTCCAAGATCGTCTCCGTACGTCTGGAAGATGTCAAAGAAGGAGGTAGCATCGTCGCTACCGAAGCAAAGGAAGAGCAAGAGTAACTACTAGTCGGCCTTTTCAAATCCTTTGAAGCCGACACCGTAGATAGGAGGGAAACCTGTGATTAAAATGATCGCCATCGATTTGGATGGGACGTTATTGAGCAATCAAAAAGAAATCTCTCCGGCAAACAAACGAGCCTTGCAAGCTGCCAAAGACCAGGGAGTTAAAATCGTCATCTGTACCGGTCGGCCATTGCGAGCGATTCGTCCGTATTTAACCGAGTTGGACTTAAAAAATCCCGGAGATTACGCCATTACCTTTAATGGTGGGTTGGTTCAGCAAAATGATACCGGAGCGGTGATCGAAAAAGCTGCGTTGACTTTTGCCCAAGTGCAGGAGTTAATCACGGTGGCCGAAGCGTTGGCCTTGCCACTGGATGTAGTCTCGGATGAAATCGTCTGGTCCTTGCCCACAGCTGAGGGGCGTCAATCGATTTACGGGCAATTGAATCCGTTATTGGATGTACGAGATACCACCGTTGCCCAGCTGGACCCGGAAGCCTTATACAATAAAGCAGTAGTGGCTTATGAGCAAACTTATTTGGATCAGCAATTGGCTAAGGTCAGTCCCGCTGTCCGATCAGAATTTGAAGTGATCAAAACGCGGGATGTCCTGTTAGAGTTTATGCCAAAAGGAATCACTAAGGCTTACGGCATTGATTTATTGGCTAAAAAGTTGGGTATCACAGCGGCTGAAGTGATGGCCATCGGGGATGAAGAAAATGATCTACCGATGATCGCGTATGCCGGTATCGGTGTGGCCATGGCAAATGCAGTTCCTCTTGTCAAAGCGGCAGCCGATGTCCTCACTGAATCCAATGAGGCAGATGGTGTGGCACAAGTCATTGAGAAATATGTATTGGAGGGATAGAAATGGGCTTTTTCGATAAAATCAAAAAAGCGCTGATGGGCAAAGAAGAACCCCCAGCTGAAGAAGTAAAAGCAGAAGAAGCGGATGCCGCAGAAGAGCAAGCAGCCGGAGCAGTTGAGATGGACAAGGCTAGTGCAGAAGCGAACGTCGCGGAGGCTAACGAAGCAGAAGCGACCAAAGCAGAAGTAAATGAAACAAACGCTAGCGATGCAGAGGAAGATGCTGAGGCAGTGGTTCCAGCTGGGTCACCAGAAGGCAACCCTGAAGAACTAGCTGAACCCTCTGTCTCTGAAGAAGGGATGTCTGAAGCAGAGGAAGTCCCAGAAGCCCCTTCGACGGTATCCGACACAGCTACGGTATCAGCTTCACCGGCAACACCAGAAGAAGTTGCCGATGAAGACGTCCCTTCAGAAACTGAAGGCATTGAGACAGTCCCGATGACGGCACCAGTTACTCCGGATAGTTCGAACGTAGCGTCTGAAGAAACCAGTGAAGCTCTCTCAGAAGCCACAATTTCGGAAACGACAGCAGCCAATTTGACGGCAGCAACAAAGGAAACCCCTCAGCCAGAGCCAGTGGCATCAGTAGCTGAACCAGAAGCTACGTCGGAAACGGCGCAAGTCGATGAGTCAGTCGTTTACGATCCTTTTGCCCCACGGACGGCGGCAGCTGAGGAAGCACTAGAAGAAAAATACGACAAAGGCTTGAAAAAAAGTCGTCGTACCTTTGGCCAGCGCTTGAACCAATTGTTTGCCAATTTCCGGACGGTGGATGAAGATTTCTTTGAAGAAGTAGAAGAAACCTTGATCGGCGCCGATGTCGGCTTTGATGCGGCTATGAAGATCGCTGACCAAATGCGGGATGAAGTCAAACTGCAAAACGCCAAGAAACCAAAAGATGTGCAAAATGTCATCATCGAAAAATTGGTGAATTTGTATGATGAAGCCGGCGAAAATGAAAACCACGCCTTAAACATACAACCGGGTTTGACCGTGATACTGTTCGTCGGAGTCAACGGTGTGGGGAAAACCACCAGTATCGGTAAGATGGCCTACGAATATCGCATGGCAGGTAAAAAAGTCTTGTTAGCAGCTGCCGATACTTTCCGGGCGGGGGCCATCGACCAATTGGCTGTCTGGGGCGAACGGGCTGGCGTGGAAGTTGTCCGCCACAATGCGGGCGCCGATCCTGCGGCAGTCGTTTACGACGCAGTGGAAAAAGCCAAAAATGAGAACTATGACATCTTACTAGTGGATACCGCTGGACGTCTGCAAAATAAAGTCAATTTGATGAAAGAATTAGATAAAATCAAGCGGGTCATCCAACGAGAAGTCCCAGATGCCCCCCACGAAGTTCTTTTGGTAGTGGATGCTACCACTGGTCAAAACGCTATGGTACAGGCGAAACAATTTAAAGAAACCACCGATGTTTCCGGGATCGTCTTGACCAAATTGGACGGGACGGCAAAAGGTGGGATTGTCCTGGCTATTCGCAATGAACTGCATTTGCCAGTGAAACTGGTGGGCCTTGGAGAAGGAATCGACGACTTGGAACCTTTTGATCCAAATCAGTTTGTGATCGGTTTGTTTAAAGGCTTGCTTCAAGAATAAGAAGGAAGGCTGAAGGGGCTTGCTTTGCTCTGGAAAATGAAAGTGGAACCAGACCTGATTTGCTGGATCATGAGTTGGTTTAGCCTGCATTTCGAAGAGCTAGTTCGTGAAGCCTGATACGGATAAAAAAGGTGGGACGGGTCCAAATCACGTCCCCCTTTGTTACTTTTGGCTTAGTGTTTACGATAGAAATGAGGAATTTGAGTTATGACCAGTCCAACCCTTACGCGGCGGATTTTATATTTTATCGGCTTTATGTTGTTGCAAAACTTCTCAGTAGTAATCCTGAGTGTGGATCAAATTCTAGGAATTCAAATGTCACAACTAGCCTATGCTATTGTGATTTCATTGGTGTTTTTGGCGGTGATGGTGTATTTCATTCGCCAATACCAACACCAAATCCAAGCATATAATCCTCGGGGCTTTGGCTTGAATCTCTCCATGAAAGGGAAGATTAGTTGGATTATTTTGACTGTGGTGGGGGTTTATATCTTTTTGATGGTCGTGACACCGCTGCTACCGGCGGGCAACGCTGAAAATCAAGTAGAGATCAATAAATTATTCCGCCAACAAGCTCTTGGGATAACCTTATATGGCGCTGTTCTAGCTCCCATCATCGAGGAACTTTTGTATCGTGGAATTTTCATGAACTTCTTTTGGAATAAACAAGGCCGCAAGTACGATATTTTGGCGGTAGTGATTTCCGGGCTGCTCTTTGGTCTGCTTCATGAGCCACAGCTTTCCTTGTATTTACTGGTTTATTCAGGGATTGGTATGGCTTTCGGGGCGCTGTATTTGAAGACCAAAGACATTCGCTGCAACATGATTGCTCATATCTTGTACAACAGTGTGACTTTTTTGGCGATGTTTGCCACAATGTAGAGGAGGCCTATCAGTGAAAAATAAAAGCTTACTGCTATCGACGTTGGTGGCGGCCATTTTATTGACGGTGATTCTCGGCTTCAGTCCAGTGAAAGAATTCGTCTATAGTGACAACTGGACACGGAAAGTCATTGGCGTGGGCCTGTTTGCTTTGCTACTCTTTTTCTGGTGGCGAGGTGTGAGACGCTCGCGTCAGTTTCACAAGCAATTTCAGTACTATGTCAAAAGCCATGACCTGACGCCGGAAAAACTGGCTCGTATTACCCCCTTTACGAAATATGATTTTTCCTATGATGGCGACGAGTTACTCTTTGTCAACGGGACTCCTGAAAATCGGGAGCGGTTGTTGCAAACGTTGCGGGAACAATACGGACCCGTACCAGAAAATAAATAACTACTAAAAGAACGTCCAATCGCGGGCGTTCTTTTTTATCGATAAGAACTTATAAAAAATTAAGTTATCAAAAAGCTATCGTATCAGGAATTAAGTTGGCGTATCATGCCGTCATTTTGATGTTATGAAAAAGGTAAAATTTGGCTCTGCAGCAAATACGTTGACGGTCGTTAGACGGGTAAAAGCCCAACGAAAAGGGCTTTTGTCTTGGCTAGCTTGTCTTAACAGTCTTTTGTTTAGCTGAGCTAGCCAAAAGCCCCTGGTTCGTTCGTTGCTATTTACCGGTCCCACTACAACTCGGGGCATTCTCCGGAAGCAAGTTTCTCTGTTTCTTAGCTAAAGCTCGGATATATTTTCTTTCACCTGATAGATTTCACCTCTAGCCAACGTATAATAAGGTAAGACAAGGAGGGGAGCTGGAGATGGAAGATAAGGAAATTGTCGCTAAGATGATTGCCAAAGATTTTCAGGGGTTGGAAGGGTTGATTGATTCCTATGGGTTTGCAATTTGCCAAACCATCTATCGGGTATTGAACCATCCCGTCGAAGCCAGCTATCGTAAAGAGGTGGAAAATGAGGTCTTTTATAAAATTTGGTCCAACAGTTTGCAGTTTGATAGCACAAAAGCCAGTTTAAAAACTTGGTGTTTGACGATTACTCGTCATTTGGCAGTGGATAAGAAACGGCAAGTGATCCGTCAGTTACGGGAAGTTCCTAGCGAAATTTTGCCAGAGGCCTTAGCATGGCAGGAGCCGTTAGGGAAAGAGGATTTCCTTGCGTTGGTGGCGATTTTATCGCCGGAAGATCAGTTGATTTTTTTGAAGTCCTTCTTTTTTCAAGATAAACCAGGGGAAATCGCCAAAGATTTGGGTCTGGATGTGGCGGTGGTTTCCAACCGATTGGCCCGAGGAAAGCAAAAACTGCGCAATGAGTTATTAAAGGAGGGGCGATCATGAACAAGGGTGCCTTTAAAGATTCGTTTAGAGAGCTGAATAGTCAACTGTTCGAGGAAGATGATTTGACTGTATCAGGGAAAAAACGCTTATTTCAGCAAACTAAGATGTATATTTTTATCCAAGAGTTCCTAACCAAGCTGACCCCGATACTGGCTGAAGGAGAAGTGATTCAGGCGTATCTGCCACTGACCAATCAAGAAAACACGGCAGTTGCAACGGGGGGCTTGTTGGGGATGGCTTATGCCCGAACGGCGGCAGCGCGAGAATATGTCGATCATTTCCATGATGTTCGTGGGAATCGATTGCTCGTCTTTACCAATCGGCGGATGCTCTTTTTGGTGATGGTGGAGTTTTTGGAAGAGGAGCTGTTTTACAGTTATCCTTATTCCTCTATTCAAAGTATCCAATTTACCAAGCATAAAATCGGCTATTTCGATTGGCATCAAAAGTCACTGAAGGATAAGCGCCAATACCGCTACTACTACACTTTGGATTTTCAATCAGAGAATCATATTTTTACCGAAATGTTGACGGTAGAAGATGGCGAAATTGTACAACGGCAATTGCAAAATATTCCCCAGTTGCAAGATATCATGGTTACTACCAAAGCCCGACGAAAGAGTAAGCTAGACGCTATTTTTAGTAACTTAACTTGGCAGCTAAAAGTACTGATGATTATCAGCTTGCTACTGTTGGCGCTAGGTTTAGGTTACTTACTGGTGATGCTCGCAGGGGCGCTAGGCTGGGGACCCCTTAAGGAGATGTGGCCACCAGTCGGGATGGTCCAAGGACAGGGGCGCTATTTTCTTGACCTTTGGCTGAAGTAACGATGACTAACATCGCCACGACCACCCTCGTGACGGACAAACAGTCAACCGACTTTCTTGCAGAGAAAAGAGTCTCGGCTGTTTTGTTTCTTGCTGATTTCCTCTATAATGTAGAAGACAAAACCAGGCAAGTTGGAAAACGGCTTACCTGAGAAAATACAAGAAAAGTGAAGGAACGACGATGGATTTTCAAAAGATGATGCAGGCGCCCAAAGCACGGGCTAATGCTTTAGCTGCCCGCTTTGGTGTGGAACGAGAAGGACAACGGGTAAGGCTTCAAGACGGAGCGTTGGTGACGACTCCTCACCCAAAGCTGTTGGGCAATCGCAAGTACCATCCCTATATTCAGACCGATTTTGCTGAGACCCAGCTAGAATTGATTACACCGGTTACCGAGTCTCCAGAAGAGCTGATGGCGTGGCTGGCGGCCCTTCATGATGTAGCCGGACGCTCGATGGCTAAGGAGGAAGCGCTATGGCCTTTGAGTATGCCTCCGCAATTACCAACAAACCAGTCTGAGATTAAACTAGCGGAGTTGGATAATTTTGAAGATGTACTCTACCGCCGTTATTTGGCCCGCCAATACGGGCGGCGCAAACAGATGGTCTCGGGGATTCATTTTAATTTTGAATTTGGGGAAACCCTCGTTCAAGCCCTCTTTGATCAGCAACAAGTTTGTCAAAGCTTAGAGTCGTTTAAGACGGAACTGTATATGAAAGTCACCCGTAATTATCTGCGCTATCGTTGGTTGATTACGTATCTTTACGGTGCCACACCTACCAGTGAACCAAACTATTTTGTGGAAGATCCTGGCCCGGCGGAACCAGTTCGTAGTATTCGCAATAGTGCTTACGGGTATCGCAATTACGAAGACGTTCAAGTATCGTATGCTAGTTTGGAGCGTTACCTTCAGGATATCAGTAAAATGGTGGATTTAGGGCATTTATCTGAGGAAAAAGAGTTCTATTCACCGTTGCGGCTCCGGGGTGGCAAACGTGTTCAAGATTTGGCAGATTCAGGGATTCGCTATATTGAATTGCGTAATATCGATTTGCAACCCTTTGATCGCTATGGTTTTTACCAAGAAGAAGCGCAATTTTTACAAGTCTTTTTGTTATTGATGCTGTGGTTACCAGAAGAAGCTGATGCTGATGACTGGGTGCGAGAAGGCGACCGTCGCAATGATGCGGTGGCTTTGGAACGACCAGATGCCATGACGGCTTGTTTGCCGGAGGGAGAATGGTTGCTTGCGGAGATGGAAAAAATGATAGCCGCCCTGCATCTTTCTTTGCCGGCGGACTTTCTAAGCGAGGCCAGCGTTGCTTTGGCTGATCCGGAAACCACGCCAGCAGCCCAACTGTGGTTAGCTAGTCAAGTCCACTCCCAACACGAAGTCGCTACCAAACTGGCCCAAGCCAATCATTATGAAATCTGGCAGCGTCCGTATCAATTGGCAGGCTTCACGGGGATGGAACTTTCCACCCAGATTTTGCTGTTTGACGCCATCCAACAAGGGGTTAAGGTGACGATTTTGGATGAAGCCGATCAATTTTTGCAATTGAATTTGCAAGGGCACATTGAATATGTAAAAAATGCCAATATGACCGCCAAAGACAGTTATGTGGTGCCGTTAATGATGGCCAATAAAACCGTCACCAAAAAAGTCTTGGCAAAAGCCGGTTTCCGTGTGCCAAAGGGTGGGGAATATGGTGATTTAGCTACTGCTTTGGCAGCCTATCCTAAATATGACGGTCAAGCGATCGTGGTGAAACCCAAGAGCACCAATTATGGTCTAGGGATTTCGGTTTTCAAAGAAGCGCCAGCCTTTAGTGATTACGAGACAGCGGTCCGATTGGCTTTTGCCGAAGATACTGCTATCTTGGTGGAAGAATTCTTGCCAGGTACCGAATACCGTTTCTTCGTCCTTGACGGCAAGGTAGAAGGTATTATGTTGCGAGTACCTGCCAATGTCGTAGGTGATGGGGAGCGCACCATCGCCCAACTAGTCGCTAGCAAAAACGAAGACCCATTGCGGGGGACGCATCACCGCTCACCGCTGGAATTGATTCAGCTGGGGGAAATTGAAAAGCTGATGTTAAAAGAACAAGGTTATCAAGTGGATTCCGTACCTGCTGCTGGTGTGACTGTCTATTTACGGGAAAACTCTAACGTTTCAACCGGTGGCGATTCGATCGATATGACAGACGAGTTTAACGAGGATTACAAAGCCGTAGCCGTGGCCGCGGTAGAAGCCCTTGGTGCTAAAATCAGCGGCATCGACTTGATCATCCCGGATAAATCCCGTCTTGCTTCAGAACCTGGTGCGTATGGTATTATCGAGGCCAATTTCAATCCAGCCATGCATATGCATGTTTATCCTTATCAAGGTCAGGGACGGCGCTTGACGATGGCCGTATTGCAGTTTTTATATCCTGAACTAGCGGAGTTAAACCTACCGGAATAATCGATAGCTTGCCAAATAGTAGAAAAAAGCTTTGGAACCCTCAAATGTGTTGAGGCGCTCCAAAGCTTTTTGGTAGTTATCAATTTAAGTTGCCCTAGAGATGATCATTCGTTGCCAGCAGTTTCTGTATCATAGTCTTCAGAAGCAGAAGTGTCGGTAGTGGTCGTTTCCGCTTGGCTGCCTTCAGTGCTCTCCTGGGTCGGACGGGTACTACTGAAGCCTTCAAAATAAGGACCAAAGTAGACGTTGCTGGTACGAGTAGCGTCATCCCAACCGGCATCTGGTTCGACATAGGAGTCATCGTACAAGCGTTGTTCTTCATCTTTCACCAAGGATAAGACCGCATTATCCGCTAAGCCCAACTGTTCCCGCAATTGATTGGAAGCTTCCAAAGTTCCATAATAAGGCGGAATTTGATAGTATCCATCGTTGATCATATACCCTTGACCACCGATTTGAATGGAAACGATTTTTGTCAAGGCTGCTTGGTAATTGGTAGCGATGTCTAGCATCTGATTCCAAGTCAGGTCAGTGGTGACATTGTCCCCTAAGGCCTCCAGAACCTTGGTATAGTATTTCACGGTGTTGACGCTTGCTAGCTTTTTGACAACTTTGGTTAACACTTCTCGCTGCCGCTCTTGTCGCCCCATATCTCCGGTGCTATCGTCTTTACGCATCCGAGCATAGGCGAGCCCTTTTTTACCATCCAGAGTGACTTTGCCTTTTGGAACATGAATCCCATCCAAGGTAAAGTCGATTTTATTGTTAACCTCGATCCCATCGACGGCATCAATCAAATCCTCTAGCCCTTGCAAATTGATGGTAGCGTAGTGATTGATTGGAACATCCAAAAAGTTTTCCAAAGTATCAATCGTCATCTGGACCCCACCATAAGAATAAGCAGAGTTGAGCTTATCATGGCGTTCTTTTCCGACAATTTCGACTAGAAAATCCCGATCGATACTCGTGATTGTCGTTGTTTTTTTCTTGGGATTGATGGTGACGATCATGGTCGTATCCGAACGCCCCTTGTCATCGCGGCCCAAACCACCAGAGTCAATCCCTAATAAAAGGATGGAGAAAGGATCGGCTGCAGCTGTATTCACGGTATTGCCATCGTGGTCGACTGCTTGATACATGCGGTCGGCAGCATTGCGGGCTTGATAGGCTGCAAAAATACCGAAACCAAAGACGATGGCGATAATTCCTGTCAAAATCCCAACAACGATTAGGATGGTTTTCTGCCTTTTAGTCATTGTGCACCTCATTATGTTGTTTTCAAATTACTTACTTCTAGAAGTTTACGCATTATTCCTTCAAAAACTAACTTTTATTTTACCATATCTGAAAATTTAGATAAAATTTAATTTTTATCAAGAGGAAGTGAGGAAAGTATTGAAGGAGAGAGACGAAAAAATACCGCTACTCTGCGTCTATCTAGAAGCAGTAGCGAACCAAGTTTCCCGCGGGGTGATTTTACGAATCAGCGCCACTTGCTAGCTAGTTGGATTCGAAATAAAACTAGCCTCTGCAAAAATGAAGTCGAAACCGACGCATGGAAAAGCCCCTCATGTGTCGGTTCCGTCTTCATTTTTAAAACTAACTAAATTTCTTCAGCGTTTCTTAGTATTCAAACTCTTTAATTTCGATGGTTTGTTTGGATTCGCATACTTTCAGTCCAGTGGTTTCTTCCCACCAGTTTTTCATTTCTTTTTCGTAAGTGGTGGGGAAAGCTTCGACGATTTGTAGAAGCGGGCGGTCATTGATTTTGGCATAAGGAAAGTTTAGTGTCAGATTATATTTCAACTCGGTCAACAAACTATAATATTGGAACATTTGATAGTTCATTTCCTCGGGATCTTCTTCGGCCAAGACTTTTGGTGCTCGGTCTAGCATAAAGCCAAAACTGCGCATCATAAACATGATCCCATCCAAGTGTTCTGTTTGGATATAGGAAGCATCTTTTAGGATATCGATGTGGGTATCCAATGCCAAAAGTAGTTCGTTTTTCAATGTTTGATAATCAGGTGTTGTCATCTGTTTTTCCCCCTTAATAGTAGTAAAACTCCCCATAATACATCTTTAGGAACCGTGATTCCCCTCAACAGTCCCTTGGTTTACTTGTTACGGTGACTGGTAGCAGCTACATGCTCTTAGTAGCAGTGTCAGGAGCTGGCAGTCTCAGTGAAATAATTTCTCGAAAAAGCCTGGTTTTTTTGGTGGTTCCGGTGTTTTGTTAGAGGTAGCGGGATATTTTTTGGCCACGTCGATCACCGGTTCATTCACGGCCTCTTTGGCTACCACCAATAGACCTAACCCATCAGGAGCACTACTCACGAAGTCATTGACGATGGTGAATTTGGCACCAGCTTTGGTCAATAACTGGATGTAGTCTGTCTGAAGTGATTCTGGTAGTTTGCCGTTCATTAGGACCTGGGCATCTGGGTTTGCGGCGAGTTCTTTTTGCAAAGCTTCCTTGTTTGCCTTGTCTTTCATCTGGGTCAAGGTCATGCTTAAGTAGCAGCGTTCACGGAAGGTGCCCATGTATTTTCGTTGTTCCTCCGGATTGAGCAAGGGGGCTCCGTACATTCCCTTATCCAAGTGTTTTTGCATTTCATCAGCCATGGCAAGAGCTCCTTTGGTTGTGGATTGACTATCGGATCAGTTGCTTGATTAACTTGTGGTATCAAGGTTGGCATAGCTAATACTCAAAAACAGCTGGGCTATCACCGATAGTCGTGGGCGCGTCTAGTGCAGCTAGAACGACACTAGTAAAAAATCGCTTTCTCGTAATTAATTATAACACTTACCACCGAAAAATCTCAGGGGAATCCCTTTTGCTACTTAAAAAAGCCCGAGAAGGCGGAGTTTTTCCTTTTCTAAAGGGGCTGCGCTATAATCAAAGGTAGTAAAACGAGGGAAGTGAGACCAATGGAAGCCAGTCAACTAATGCTTATCTTGGCGGAAAACAACCACTTAGAGACTAAACGTCTGTATTTGCGCCCGGTTACCTTAGCGGATGCAGCAGCTATGTATGAATACGCCAGCGATGAGGAAACAACGGCTTATGTCTTTCCCCGACACCAAAGTTTGGCGGAAACGCGGGAAGCCATCGCAAATTTTTTTATGGCAGCACCACTAGGAAAATACGCCATCGAGACCAAGGCCGAGCACAAAATGATCGGAACCATCGATTTGCGAGTGGAGGCGGAAGCTTTGCGGGGAGAATTGGGCTATGCCTTGAATAAAGCGTATTGGGGGCAAGGACTGATGCCAGAAGCGGCGATGGCTTTGTTGTCACTAGGATTTGATAGCCTGCAATTGTTGCATATCCAAGCTTTCCACAACTTGGAAAATCCTAAATCCGGGCGGGTAATGGAAAAAATCGGCATGACCAAAGAAGCCCAGCTGCCGCTTTCTCGTCTGTGGCGAGGCAAACCGGTGGGAGAAGCCATGTATGGCATCACCCGTGAGGATTGGCTCAAGCATGTTTTATAAAACCATATAAATAAAGAGGTAATACGTATGAAACTAACGATTGATGAGGCAGCCGAAAAACGGATTGCCCAAAAAATGCAACCAAGTGATCACATCTATTTGGATTTTGAAGATGGAGCGGGTCCTTTTGCCCACAGTAGTTTAACCTGTCGTCTGGACTTGAGCTTTCGGGTGCTCTTAGTAGCGGCGGATTATCCAAATGAAGGCTTAGAAGTGTATGATGAAATTCTTGAAACCACACTAGGGCCAGTGAAGTTGAAGAAAAGCTCCGAGGTTTATTTGGATCCTGAAACCCAGTTGGTGATTGGTGACGGGCTAGGAGCCTTACAGTTGAAGGGACCTTCTGGAGTCTTGGCCGATAATATTCCGATAATCCGGATGACAGCTGCTTCGGACACCCTAGGTAAGGGCACGGTGTTGGGGTGAAACGCCTAGCTGTGGTCAGCGACTTACATGCGGATATCAACCACTTTTCTGATGAGGAGTTAGGCTTGCTGGCGGATATTTTACGAGAAAAACAGGTTACGCACTTACATTTGGCGGGGGATATCGCCAATAAAGTTTTGCGAGCATTGGAAATCGTGGCCTTTTTTAGCGGGCAAGGCTTACCCACTACTTTTAACTGGGGCAACCATGAGATGGCTGATTTGACAGAAGCGACCATCGAAAATTATCCTCATCCGGCTTTCTTAAATTGTCGAAGTGTCGCTTTGACCGAGAAAACCGTGCTGTTAGGCTACAATGGCTGGTATGACTACCGTTTTGCGGAGAAGTATCAGCCGGACAAGCTCCGTCAGATGAAAAATGTCTATTGGTATGATCGAGTCATCCCCTGGTCAGACAGCGATCCGCAAATTGAGGCACGCTTGCGGGAGCAGTTGCAACTTCGATTAGATGAGCTGCAAGCCGCTGACAAACAAGTGATTTTGGCGACCCATTTTGTGCCCAAAAAAGAGTTCATCGTCTACCAAAAGGAGGAGAAATTCCGCCGTTGGAATGATTTAAATGCCTTTTTAGGTTCTGAGCACTTGGGGGACTTGCTGGACTGTTATCAAAACATCAGCCATTGTGTTTTTGGTCACACCCATCGCCGCTTTGCCGATCAGGTGTTGGCAGGGACGACTTATAGTTGTCGCCCACTGGGATATTTTTTTGAATGGGCTTTGACCCGGGACTTTGTTTTTGAAAACCAGTTAGTGACCGAGTATCGACCAGCGAAATTACGGGGGATACTGCGACGAAATCAAGCAGCCTTTGCTGACTATCGGAAAATCCATCTGGCAGAAGAGTTTCAAAAAGGGATGACTGTGATTGATATTCCGGTCTAAAAGAATTTTTTGAGGCTTGTTGGCTACTCCATCGGGACTAGGCAACAAGCCTTTTTCGACTTATAATGAAAAGAACTTTGGCTAAAAGACATGCCAATAGAGACAATAACTGCATGAGGAGCGAGAAACATGACATTTGAAGAAATTTTACCCCAATTAAAAGCTGGCAAACGGATTATTCGCAAAGGGTGGAGTGGCTATGAACTGTATGTGACTTTGGTCAGTGGTGAGGTTTACGATGGCGCCCCCGTGACTCCATATTTGTTGATCAAAACCAGTGATGAAGGCTTTTCTAGCTTTGCTCCAACGGTCTGTGATATTTTGGCGACGGATTGGGCAATCGTCCAATGAGGGCAAAAAAGGCGGAAACGTCAGCATTTCACGATGCTGTGGTGTTGGTGACAGGCGCGGCTTCAGGGATTGGTCAAGCCCAAGCCGCAACCTTTCTTCATGCTGGGGCGCGAGTTTTTGCGGTGGACCTGGTGGAAGACTTTCGTAAACTGCAACAGTTGGCAAAAGACATGGGGGCGGCAGCTGAGCAGCGACTAGCCGTTTTTCAGGGGGATGTCTCTCAAAAAGGAGACTGTCTTACAGCGGTAGCAACTTGTGAGGAGCAGTTTGGTGAGGTGACTATTCTGCTAAACACCGCTGGCAAACTAGACGGTTATAAAAACATCTTAGATACTAGTGATGAGCTGTGGCGGGATATTTTACGGACAGACTTGGATAGTGTTTACTATTTGACCAAAGCAGTGCTACCGAAAATGCTTGAACAGGGCAGGGGGACGATTATCAACATGGCCTCTGTTGCTAGCTTTGTCGGTGGAGGCGGGGGCATCGCCTATACTACTGCTAAACACGCAATCGCCGGCTTTACGCGCCAGTTGGCCTTGGACTATGCAGCAGCCAATATTCATGTGGTAGCTATCGCGCCGGGAGCCATCCGGACGCCTATGAATGCCGCTGATTTTGCCGGTGACGGAAAAATGGCTGCCTGGGTAGCAGCCGAAACACCGGTGAAACGGTGGGCTGAAGCGCAGGAAGTTGCCGATCTGACCTTGTTTTTGGCAAGTCAAAAAGCTGGCTACATGCAGGGGAATATTGTTGAAATTGATGGCGGGTGGTTGTTGAAATGAAGGAAGATTCTTTATTGACGATGGCTGAAGCGACTGCTTGGATTGCTAATGACGCAGAGTTGCTGACGATTTTGACGATTATTCAGACTTGGCAGCTGCCGGATTGTTGGCTAGTTGCCGGCTCAATTCGCAATTTTTTGTGGGATAAATTGAGTGATTCTCCGGTGCAACATGCAAGCAATGATGTGGATGTCGCCTTTTTTGATCCCGAGCTTAGTTATGATAACAGTGAAGCTTTAGCAAAAACTTTAGCAGCAAGACAACCTGGTTACCACTGGGAAATCAAAAATCAGGCTCACATGCACACCCACAATTTTCCTGATGAGCTTCCCTATCGCAACACGTTGGAGGCTGTCAGTCGCTATCCGGAAACTTGTACCGCCTTGGCTTGTCGCTTGGCTGATGACGGCACCGTTCAGTTGAAGGCTATGTGGGGGCTTAAAGATTTGGCTAACTTTCAAGTGCGTCCGACGCCACATTTTGCTCAGAACCCAGAGTACTTAGCGGTCTACAAACGACGGGTGGCTGGGAAAAATTGGCAACAAAATTGGCCTCAGTTGACGATTTATTATTGAAATAACAGCATCACTTCAGTTATGATAAATCTCAGGGGCAAGACCCCACTGCACCACTTCAATCCTTTGGGTGCAGTTTATTACCAGAGTGACCTACTCTGCAAAGGAGAATGACAAATGAATAATCCTCATGAAAAAGTGCGTTCAGAAGCTGTCTGGACTACACGAGAAGTGACAAAAATGGCGCTAGTGGCGGCCCTCTATGTTGCGGTGACTTTCGTCTTGCAACCGGTGGGCTATGGCAATATCCAATTTCGGGTAGCGGAAATGTTTAATTTCTTAGCTTTAGCCAATAAGCGTTATGTATGGGCCGTAACCATTGGCTGTGGTATCGCCAATCTGGCCTCTCCCAATGGTCTTCTCGATGTGGTTGTGGGCAGCAGCTGTACGTTTTTTGTTTTACTCTTATGTCGTTGGGCAACCCGCAATATGAAAAGTTTACGTCTCAAGCTAGCCGTGACGGCATTTATTTTTGCACTTTCGATGTTCACGGTTGCCGCTCAGCTGACTTTGCTTTATCAAGCACCTTTTTTCTTCAATTGGCTAACCATTGGGATTGGTGAGCTATTATCCATGACAATCGGTGGTATCCTGATTTATTTTCTGGCTCAAAAAATCGATTTGACAATTTAGCTAAACACTCTCGAAAAAGCTCGCCGACTCTTGATTGAAGGAGTCGGTTTTTTTAGAACAGTTTTTCATCATGTATGATGATAGTTAAGATTTGAACAAATCATGATTAGCGTTAGATTCGCGCCTTTTATTTTTAGAAGAAAGCAGTATAATGGGGAGGAAGTTTGATAACAGAGTGTAGGGTTTTATCAAAAAGCACCCTGGTGAAAAGGAGCTGGATTTTTATGAAAGCAACAATTAGTGGCGCAAAACGAATTTCAGAAGGGGGCTGCAATGCTTGTACCTCTTTTGCCTTAAATGTCTACCATATCACTTTTGAAGACGGGACTAAAATTTCTTTGGAACGTCTGTCAGTACCGGTTTTGGTGATGACTTTTGCACAGCGGGAGCATTGGCAACCAAGCTTTACCATGGTTGACATGGGTGAAGAAGCGATGGTCTACAACAAAGATGGCGTGACCATCATGGAACAAGAAACTACCCGTAACGTGACCTATCAAAAAGGTGCGACAAAAGTGACAGTGGCTCAAGAATATTGTGACTTAGAAGATCTTTACCAAAATACCAACAAAGTACTGACTGAAATCTTCGGGATGGCAATGGTGGCCTTCGATTATGTAACCATCGAACGGGATCCTGTCATCGTCAATGGCAAAGAATATAAATAAAGACTAACTTTCAAGGAGCGGTTTAGCTTTCTCTCAAGACGGGAGAAAGCTTATTTTGGTTTTTCGGAGTGAGTAAGGTTGTTACTAGGTGTGTCTGTTTTCAAAGAAGAGTGCTTTGAAAACTTGGATATTTGTTTAGGATGAAAAGTTGGTATGGACACAATGCTCCTGCAAAACGGTTTTTCGGAGTGAATAGGGCTGTTACTAGGTGTGTCTGTTTTCAAAGAAGGACGCTTTGAAAACTTGGATATTTGTTTAGGATGAAAAGTTGGTATGGACGCAATGCTCCTGCAAAACGGTTTTTCGGAGTGAATAGGGCTGTTATTAGGTGTGTCTGTTTTTAAAGAAGGACGCTTTGAAAACTCGTTAAAGAAGTATTGGGTTGGTGCTTTGCGGCAGGTGTGTTATTCTGATAAAAAAGCGTGTGGGAGGCTGTCAGTTCGTGTTTACTGAAAAGAGTTTTGAAGTGTTTAATGTGTCTGGTTTGGAGGAACGAATGACTGCGATTCGCGAGGTCATTCAGTCGGATTTTCAAGAGATTGGAACTACTTTGGTGGCGGATTTGCAGCAGGCGCTTGACCGACCATTTTATCTGCATATCGCGCAGCATCGTCGTCGCACGGTCCATCCGCCGGAAAATACCTGGGCGGCTGTAGGTGAGGGAAAACGCGGATACAAGATGGCGCCACATTTTCAAGTGGGTATTTGGCCAGAATATGTTTTTATGTGGCTTTCCATGATTGACCAGCCAAAAGGGCAAAAAGAGTTTGCCACTAAGCTTTTACAAAATATGTCTCTGCTAGAACAGTTGCCAGCAGATTTTGTTATCAGTAAAGATCATACACAGCCCGATTACTTTCCGCTAACCGAAGCCAAACCAGCTTTGGAGCGGTTGGCAAAGGTGAAAAAAAGTGAATTTCAGATTGGGCGAATCATCCAACGGGACAGTGATATTTGGTTAAATCCAAAAACAGCTGCTCACTTCATGAAGGAAACGTATCGTCAACTACTACCAATCTATGCTTTGCTGCAACCAAATGACTAAAAACCTTGATAAGACGGGAATGATTTGCAGTAACAAGCCTATCTACTCTTTTGAATTAGCAAGTGACAAAGAAGGCTGATTTAATAGGATTTTCGTTCTGCCGAAAAAATAATAAAAAGACAATTTTTAATCTCAGTATTATTTTATTGGCGGGCTGGAAAGGGTTTACTGTTGCGTAGTGACAAGGCTTTTGCTAGAATAATACGTAGGGATTATACAAAGTCCTAATTATTTTATTCCTAGGAGGAATTATAAATGAACAAAGCAGAATTGATCTCAGCAGTTGCAGAAAAATCAGGCTTGACTAAAAAAGATGCTACCGCAGTATTGGCTGCCATCATCGACACAGTTGAAACAACTTTGAAAAACGGCGACAGCGTTCAAATCATGGGCTTTGGGACTTTCGAAGTACGGGAACGTGCTGCTCGTAAAGGTCGTAACCCTCAAACTGGTGAAGAAATCCAAATCAAAGCTTCAAAAACACCAGCTTTCAAACCTGGTAAACAATTGAAAGATGCTGTTAAATAAT
>NZ_MAEI01000007.1 GCF_009933255.1 Enterococcus diestrammenae
CGAAACGATGAGATACTAACCCGCTGGAATCTCGAAAAAATTCTCACAAATCGTGTCCGAGGTATTGACTCAAATCCACCCACAGATGCACAGAATAGTGCACCTACAGATACGCAACCCGCCTTTTTGCTCTTTTTCGTTGAAAAGAATAGCATAACGAATTCCCCACTTTCTTAAAGTATTTGTCCGAAGATTTAGAACTTAATTCCTCGTCGACACCCAAAGTATAGTACCTATATTCTTCTTTTTAGCTTTATCGTTGTAAACTGCTAGTTTTTATGTAGTAATCTGTAAAAAAAGTATTATTGGATCCTTTTTTAGATGCAAAAAAACTCCATAAGAACCTTATATAGCTTCCTATGGAGGTTTACTATATTATTTTGTGAATTGGTTTAGGAAAAAGTAGTTTATTGTGCAATACTCTGCCCTACTGGAATAATAATCAAAACTTTAAACTCATTTTCATTCCATGAAAAATCAGAGTATCCCTCTAATTTCTGAACTCGTTCTCTAATACTATTTATTCCTAATCCGTATCTTCCCTTTCTTTTCGCTGACCGGATCAGCTTACTAGAAATATTCAGATTATTTATCCTAGCCGGATTAGTTACTTTCATAATGATTTTATCATCACGATAATGAATAGAGATTTTTATCTCTTTTTTCGGGGAGTCTATTCTATTACATTCTTCTATCGCATTATCTAATATATTTCCAAGAATCGCACAGATATCGACAACATTATGCTTAAAATCAAGATCTGCCGGAATTTTTAGATCCAGTGAGTATAAAATGTTTTCAGTATTCATTTCATTTATCTTACTACTTAGTACAGTATCAATGGGCCAACAGCCAGTATATGTTTGGAATGAAGACGTAGCAGTTAGAGTAATATTTTCTAACAACTTCTGTGCTGTATCAACATTTCCTTGCGCTAACTGGAAATTTATACTTAATAATAGATTTTTTAAATCATGCTTTAAAATACGAAATTCTGATTGTTTTCTTAACATTTCGTCATAGTGCTGATTTTGCATTCCAGATAGTGTCTGTTGTTGTAATAGGTAAGTTTTTTCAGTTAGATAGTTGTATAAAAAAATGTTCATAATATTTACTATCAATAATCCAATACTTACCCAGATACTCTCAAATTGTGAAAAATGAAACGGATACATCAGTGTACCTATCGATAACAGTGGGGTTATAGACAACATAATATATTCTTTAGTTGCCAAGCCAATTTCATTGGTACTCTTAAAATAGTGAAGAAAAAAGATTATTATTAATGACAAAACTGTAATTGATATATAAGACAATATAAACTGTAAGAAAACAATATTAGAAGGATCACTCTGTGTAGCAACCAGTAAACTATTCTGAAATAAAAATAAAAAAATTACATAGAGGTAATGGTACATCTTTTTTGGGGCTGGTCCGTAGAAACAAAATATTACTAATCCAGCTACAACAATAAAAAAAATATAGGTTAAGTTTAACCTTAGATTTTGACTATTTATTGAAATCTTTGTAAAGAGAATCAATAGTATGCAAAGTGTATAAAAAGACACTTTTTTTATTTTTAGTTCTAAGAAGCTACTCAAATAAAACGCAACATACCATCCCTGTAATGCGCCTAAAAAAATGGCCAATATAAGTATAAATAATTCTTTCATATCCCTAATGACCTTTCAATGAAGTTTCTATAGCACTCTACAAATTTTTTCTTCTTCCCTCTACTAATTACCTCTTGATCTCCATTTGTCAAATGAACAATAGTATCCTCTATTCGCTCAATATAATTTAGGTTTATTATCGTCCCGTAATTTACTTGTACAAAAATGGAACTACCCAGATTAGCTATAATGTCTTTTAAGCGAGCATAGTAAACAATATCTTCCTGATTGTTACACATGGTGATTCGAAGTTTTCTCCCCTTCTCGGAGGTAATTCGAATTATTTGATCACATCGTACTTGATATTGCGTACGATTAACCTTTACGAAAAGGTATTGATTATCACTAGAAATTTTATCAACCGCTGCATCTAGGAGAATACGTATTTCATTTTCTTTAACGGGCTTTAGTAAATATCTAAATGGTGAAACTTCAAAGCTTTGAAGAGTATAGTCATCAAAGCTCGTAATATAATTTAATAATACTTGTTGATCACTTTCCCTGATAAACTTAGCAGTTTCAATGCCATTAATTCCATCCATTTCAATGTCTAAAAAAATCATTTGATAAACTATTTCTTGATTCCGAATCCCTCTCAATAAGGATTCTCCACTGCTATAAATATCAATATCTACTTCCAAGCCCTGATTTATCATATAGGTATCGATCATTTTTTCTAGGAGTGTGCTTTGGAGCTCTTCGTCATCACATATTGCAATTTTGTACATAGCCAGCCTCCCAGCAAGAGTTTTTATTTAAACCAGTCTTCCAATTCATCCGTCCTGACTTTACTATAAATTTGGATTAGTGCCGGACGTAACGTTTCAAATGCTTCTATCAATTCTTCCCCACCAAATCTTCCGGAAAAGGATTTCTTCGTCAGTTCTTCGGACAATCGATTGATAAGTTCGACAGTTTTTTGTTGATCTGCCAAGATATTTATTAGTTTTCCTACTAAATACCGATCTTCAAAATTACTGTCTGCAAAAAAATCGTACTTATCGACTTCCTGCTTAACCAGATTAATCATATCATATTTTTTTTCATAATTAAATTCACCGGCTACATCCATGTATTCGATGATTCCACTTGTAATAACGGCGACTGCCTCATCTTTCTTCTGTTTAGATAATTCGTCGGCAATCGATAAATTCTTTATCTGATCACGTACCATCCTTTGAATTTCTTCTTTAATGACTTCTTGTTGCAGTTCATAAAAATAATCATCCATAAATTCCTCACATGGATAACCAACTTCATTTTCCCATGCAGGATTTTTAAATTCCCCAGTGTAAAACTCTTCTTTGATTGCTTTCACAACTTTTGGATGTTCTTGTACAATCCTATTCTGACCTTTTAACTGCAAATAGTCCGAAATATATTCTTCAATGTCACCAAAGTAAAACCAGCCTACCGGTTTCCCACTAATACTCGATAATTGGTTAATGACACTTTCAGGGGCTAACGCATAGCCTTGAACATACGAGCTGATTGTTGGTTTCTTTTTCCCCAAGCGGTTGCCTAACTCTGTAAAGGACAGATTCATACTCTCTTTGATTTCTTTGATTCGTTGTCCTACCTTCACTTTATCAGGTTGTAATAAGCCAAACATAGATTACTTCCTCCTTGTCATTTTCCCTATTATATCACTCGTATAAAATTTCGTATATATTTTTTCGCTAAATCTCTTGACTTCGTATAAATAAACGTATAAAATGCAAATCATAGATGGCCGTCTATATTTTTTAAACCAACCGTATAAATTATCGTATACCAAAAGGAGGGCTATTATGCCAATTAAAATCAATGATCTCACCTTACCAAAAGAAAAACTCGAAAAAGAATACCAAGTTGTCAATGTTACTCGCTGGCAAAAAGATGGAGAAATTCTAGGTTGGAGTTACGAATGTATCCTACCTAAACTCCGCTACGAGAAAATCAGTGTCAAAGTCAAATCTGAAAATCCTATAATCACTCCGGAAGAACTTACCCAACAAGGGTTGGCCATGGTTACATTTGCCAATTTAGTGATTGCACCTTGGGGCCGCTCAAACGGTCAATTCGTCAGTTATGGCTTATCGGCCACAGCAGATGCGGCAACTTTGATTCCGAAAAAACAAAGTTCCACTGTACAAAACTAATTTTCCTATGGGTTTGTTGGGTGGTTAGGACGAAACGGCGGGGCAGCGCCATAGAGCCGCTTCTGTCCGTTAAGACCGCCCAATAAACACATAGGCTGGAAGGACTGCTTTGCAGGACTTCCCCTTAACTTGATTTATAGAACAACATCAGGAGAAAAATGATGGTTCTTTGACAACTGAATACACATCAAGGAGTGATGATTTTTGAAAGCTTATAATCAGAAAATCATTGAAACTCCCACGTACCTTGAAATTTATGATTATGAAGCAATCATTACTCCTAAACAAAAAGCAGAAAAAAATGAAACCAACCCAAAACGAAAGAAAGAATTAGCTTGGCTTTATGAAGAAGAAAATACGACTACTGATAAAAGAAAAAAATATGATGAACTATCCGCTCAAGGGCAATACGACAGCTTAAAACGAAAACAAAAATACTATCAAAATATGCGCTTTGAAATTGCCCGACTCGTGGATACGAACTTTGACAATCGAACAAAATTTTTAACCCTCACTTTCAGAGAAAACATTCAAGACATTGCCTATGCGAATAATGAATTCAAAAAATTTATCAAACGACTAAACTACGAACTCTATCACACAAAAAAAGCACATCTAAAATACCTAGCCACGTGGGAAAAACAAGAACGAGGTGCGATCCATTATCACATTATCCTGTTTGACTTCCCTTTTATCTCCATTAATCGTCTTACTACTATCTGGGGACATGGATTTGTCAAAATCAACAAGATTGATGTGGATAGTATCGAAAATCGTGGGCGCTATATCAGTAAATATTTCGATAAAGACTTGGATTTGAAAGAATATAAGAAGAAGGCGTTCTTCAAATCCCGTAACCTCAAAGTACCCAGCGTCACGAAGCAACTCGTGGATCAACCTTTTGATACCACAGATCAAGACGTACTTTATACCAATGAGTATCTTGTAAGACGTCCAATATTTTACAGCGCGATAAATGAAGGTGGAAATCCTGAACAAGTGATGGATTTTCAAGAAAGCACTGTTCGCTATACAAAAATAAAAAAATGAATCTCGAAAGTAGGTAAAAATATGACTGTTAATGTACCGATTGAATTCAATCAAGAAATAATTGAAGAGCTTGTTCAATTAACGAAGCAAAGAATTGAGGAAGAAGCACAGCAGCAAAAAATGAAGGAGTTACCTCCCTACCCAACGCGAAAACAATTAAAACAACAACTAAAGATTGGCGATACACGCCTCAATAATTGGATTGATCATGGATTGAAAGTCATTCCTTTTGGTAAAGAAACTCGCTTTGATCGTGAGGATGTAAAACTATTTTTAGACAGTCTAAAAATCTAACCTTGACTTACCTGTTGTTGCTGACTATGATACCGATAAGAAAGGAGCAAATCTTCTCTTTGATATACTGGCGAGTGAATCAAAGGAGACAATTATGATCAAAAAATATAAAAAGAAAAATGGGACAATCGCCTATATGTTTAAAGCATATCTTGGCATTGATCCGGTTACAGGAAAAAAGAAATACACCACCAAACGTGGTTTTAAATCACTGCAAGAAGCTAAGAAGGCTTATAATCGCTTGATGGTACAAGTAGAAGAAAATGATGTGGTGACAAATTCACAACGTCTTTTTTCAGAACTGGCAGATGAATGGTTTGAGCAATATAAAAACACGGTTCGTGAAAGTACCTATGTCGCCCAAAAATTGGCTTATAAAAAGCACATCTTTCCTCTTTTTGGAAATTTGAAAATCTCGAGAATTTCAATTCCTTATTGTCAAAAACAGGTAAACCACTGGTATAGCTATTACAAAAAATATTCCAACTTGATTGGTTTGACTTCATCTGTTTTCAAGTATGCTCTGAGTTTACGGCTCATCAGAAGTAATCCCATGGATGCTGTGATTCGTCCTAAACGTAAGAAACGGATTGACGAAGAGCGCTATTCTGCACCCTACTATGAAAAGGAAGAACTATTGGAATTCCTTGAAATTGCCAAAAACTATCCTGATCCAATTTATCCGATTTTTCGGATCTTAGCTTTTACCGGGTTACGAAAAGGTGAACTTTTAGCCTTACGTTGGAAAGACATTGATTTTGAGAAAAGCACACTCTCTGTTAAACAAACCTTAGCCACATGTGATAAATGGGAAATCAAATTCCAAGTTCCCAAAACAGAAAAGAGCCTTCGAACAATTTCGATAGACTCTGAAACCTTACAAGTGATTAAACGATGGCAGTTGAAACAAAAAGAATACTTCCTGAGAATGGGAATTAAACCTACAAAAGACGGTGAACAACTCCTATTTGTGTCAGAAGAAAATAAGCCACTTTATTTAGACTATGTAAATCATAACTTAAAAATCATTATAAAAGAGAACAACTTAAAACGAATCACACCTCATGGCTTTCGTCACACCCATTGTAGTCTGCTATTTGAATCCGGGGCTTCTCTCAAAGAAGTTCAGGTTCGGCTAGGTCACACAGATATTAAAACGACTATGGATATCTACACCCATGTCACGAAAAGACAGACAGAAGAAACGGCAAATCGTTTTGCGGATTTCATGAGTTCCACAGAGGAAAAACAAGGAGGTTTGCAGAAGGTCAAAAGTATGGTCAAAAGCGAAAAAAAGCAGACTATCCCTATCAGATAGTCTGCTAAACGTTGATTTAACAATGTTTTGATTATTCCGCAGCGTTTGCGTCTTTGAGACCGTATTTTTTGTTGAAACGGTCGACACGTCCGTCTGCTTGGGTGAATTTTTGACGGCCAGTGTAGAATGGATGAGAGTCAGATGTTACTTCGACACGGATCACTGGATACGTGTTGCCATCTTCCCATTCAACAGTTTCTTGAGAGTGTTTTGTAGAACCTGACAAGAATTTAAAACCTGTTGTGGAGTCCATAAATACAACTGGATGGTAATCCGGATGGATATCTTGTTTCATAATCGTTTTCGCTCCTTTGCCCTGGTCCATCTGCTGCACCAGAGTTATTTGTCTAATTTACAACAGTAACATATTACCATGATTCAATTTTAGATGCAATTATCTTTTTTGATTTCGCGGATTCTTTCGACCAAAGCTAACTTCTGAAAAGGCATCAAACAATTCTTGATTGTTTTTGGTCTTCGTCAGCAGTTGCCGAAATTGCTCTGTATACTCTAAAGCATCCCCGGTCATGTTGTTGCGAATCTTCCAGGTTTCCTCCAGTTGATCCGGAGTCATCAAGAGTTCTTCTTTCCGTGTGCCGGAGCGTTTGATATCGATTGCTGGGAAGATGCGGCGTTCGGCAAGCTCTCGAGACAGGTGAAGTTCCTGATTGCCGGTCCCTTTAAACTCTTCATAGATGACATCATCCATCCGACTGCCAGTATCCACTAAGGCGGTGGCAAGGATGGTCAAGCTGCCGCCTTCTTCGATATTACGAGCAGCGCCGAAAAATTTCTTAGGTTTGTAGAGTGCCGCCGGATCAATCCCCCCACTTAACGTACGCCCGCTAGGAGGAACCACCAAGTTATAAGCTCGTGCCAGCCGGGTGATGCTGTCCATCAAAATCACGACATCACGCTTATCTTCCACTAAGCGCATCGCTCGTTCCAAGACCAGCTCGGAAACACGAGTATGGTTTTGTGGTTGCAAGTCAAAAGTCGACGAAACAACGTCCCCTTTGACGCTTCGTTCCAGATCAGTGACTTCTTCGGGACGTTCGTCAATCAATAAGACAATCAGCTCGACTTCGGGATAGTTATCGGTAATCCCATTGGCAATTTCTTTCAAGATACTTGTCTTTCCAGCTTTTGGCGGGGCTACGATCAAGCCTCGTTGGCCAAAGCCAACCGGCGCAAAAATATCTATCATTCGCGTAGCCAAGCGGCCGCGAGTGGTTTCTAGTTTGATATGACGGGTGGGATACAAAGGGGTTAAGGCAGGAAAATGGGGCCGTTGTTTGGCTTCTTCGGGATCTTTGCCATTGACCGACTCCACATGCATCAAGCCGTAATAGCGCTCTGATTCTTTAGGGGGACGGGCTTTGCCAGCGACTTTATCGCCATTGCGCAAGCCGAAACGGCGAATTTGTGAAGAAGAAATATAAATGTCTTCAGCACTGGGGCCGTAATTGATTGGTCGCAAAAAGCCATAGCCTTCTTGACCAATAATATCTAGGACCCCCTCCATAAAATAAAAACCTTGTTTTTCTGCTTGAGCCCGGATGACCGCCAAGGAAAGCTCCTTTTTGTTCATCTGGCTATAGTAGGGAATTTTAAATTGTTTGGCATAGTTGTAAATCTCTTTTAGTGTTTTATGTTCCAACTCTGCCATTGTTAAATAATCAGCCATCTGGCCACCTCATCTTTTCTAAATACATAAGCAGGCTCTTTTTGGTAGCCAATCCACCAAAGAGAACCTGCTTGAATTTGCTTACTCTACCTCTGGAACTTCAACCATCTCGATATCCGCACCCAAAGCCGTCAGTTTCTCTACGATATGATCATAGCCGCGCAAAATAAACTCAACATTGCTGATGGTGGTTTCCCCTTCAGCCATCAAGCCGGCAATGACCAAACAAGCCCCGGCCCGTAAATCGCTGGCGACCACTTCAGCTCCATGGAGTTTACTTGGTCCGTTAATAATCATCATATTGCCTTCGATTTCAGCGGCTGCCCCCATCCGTTTCAACTCAGGAATATGGTTTACCCGCTTGGTATAGATAGTATCGATCACTTCTGAAGTACCTTGGGCTTTGATCAATAAAGGAGTGATTGGTTGTTGCAAATCCGTTGCAAAACCAGGATAGGGATAGGTTTTCACAATGACTGGCTGAAGATGCGGTGCAGGATCGATTTCGATGGTATCTTCCGAAATCGCCATAGTCACACCGAGCTCTTCTAGTTTGGCAATGTAGCTTTCCAAATGTTCATAAATGACATTATGGACTTTGATTCCTTCACCGACTGCTGCTGCCAAAGCTAGATACGTCCCTGCTTCAATCCGATCGGGAATAATCGAATGACGGCAACCATGCAATTCAGTCACGCCATCGATCCGGATTTCATTGGTTCCTGCCCCACGAATTTTTGCTCCCATATTGTTCAACAAGGTTGCCACATCGATGATTTCTGGTTCCCGCGCCGCATTTTCGATAATCGTGCGCCCTTTGGCTTTGACCGCTGCCAACATGATGTTGATGGTGGCACCGATGGAAACCATATCCAAGAAGATGCGTTCGCCATGAAGGTCGTGATCATCTGTCCGCAGATACATCGCACCATGTTCGTTGGTCACTGTCGCACCAAGGCTTTCAAAACCTTTGACGTGGAGATCGATGGGCCGCGGTCCTAAATAACAACCACCAGGCAAACCGACCACCGCTTCGCCAAATTTCCCCAGCAAAGCGCCCATAAAATAATAAGACGCCCGCAAGCTATTGATTTTGCCACTAGGCATCGGGATGGAGACAATATCGGTGGGATCGATGAATAACATGTTATTCGAAAAATTCGTCCGAACCCCCATGATTTCTAAAATTTCAATCAAAGAATGGACATCCTGAATATCAGGTACCCCTTCTAAGGTTACCGGTGAATCAGCTAAAATAGCTGCTGGAATCAACGCTACCGCACTATTTTTGGCTCCGCTAATCGTGACTTCCCCTTTTAAAGGGCGGCCACCGCGGATTTTTATTTTTTTCATTTTCGTCACCTAAACTCTACTTTTAATTATAAAAAAATGAATCTCTCCTTCAATTTTAACACAGGGATCGACTTTTCAAAATAGCAAATCACTTGCCTTGGGTTCGTAGGGCTGTCCCAGAGGTGAAATGACAAGTTTGTTAGTTGGGATTCGGACCTCAGACGGATGGCTCCATCCCTGCCTTTCGTTAAACTAGCTTCATACCTAAAACAAACGGAGGAAATAACGATGAAAAAATTATTTGGAACCTTACTAACTGGCGTCTTATTACTGGGAGCTGTCTGCGTCATCACGCTCCAGTTTACCAAAGATGCCCCAGGAGAAATCAGCGGTATCCTTGATCGCTTCAATCCCTTGGTGCCTACGAGCGAAGTCTATATCAAAACAAAAGCACCAGATGCCGTCAACAGCTACGGCACCGCGACTTACCGCCAAACTGCTGTGGATCGTAACGGCAAGACGCGAAAAATCGAATTTAACGGCTTGAGCGAACTGAATGTGGATCGTTATTTAAAGCTAAAAAATAAAGGCGCCTATGTAGAAACTTATGAGGAAGTCTCGGCAAAAGACCTTCCAGAAAAAGCTTTGGCCTATTTAGGGTAAGCAAAAACCCGAGAAATTGGTAGTATACCAAACTTCTCGGGTTTTTATTTGTTAACGGGAGGTCTCTCGTAATTTCAAAAGAGCCACCAGCACGGCGTACAATAGCCCGGCAATCGGCCAGAGCACCCAGCTAAATTGCCAGTTACCCGTAATCAAACTATAGCCAACATAAAGTGCCGTAGCAGTCAGCCAATATATCGTAGCAATGGAATCCACAAAAGCCGATTTCTCTTTGATTTCCCGAGCATAATCCCCTTCTTGCAACAGTTTCAACATACTTTCCCAACGAATTCCATTGAGAATGAACAGCCCCACCCCAATGGCTTCAATGACTAATAACATCACCAAGCCGCCAATCTGGTAGCTTTCATTTGCCGTCATGCCACCGATTAGCAAAGGGACCACCCCTAACATACATAAACAAGTCGCGACGATATTATAAGTTACGTAACGTGGACGATAAGCTTTTTGACGCTGGGAAACCATCCCCGTTACCCCATATTCTGTTTCAAAAGGCTGATCATTCAAAAATTTGAAAGGTTCCGTCTTGAAGCCACTATAAAGTAAAATGGCTACTGCTAATGTAATCAATACCAGCAATAACGCCAACCCTGAAAGGCTGGTGAGCCCCCCACTGCTAACCTGACGGACTTCCGAGATACCTGTCAACCCCAGCCAACCCGCCACTGCGATTATAATGAAGCTTACCGCCACCGCAATCATCCGGCCGGTGGTTTCCTTAATCTGCAAAAACTCGTGAGCTTGTGCCAATGTCACCTGTGGCAAATTTTCTTTGGGTTCGATAAAATCTGGCTCATCAATCTCATCTTTAAATAAATAATCCGTACTCACACCAAATAATTCCGACAAGGCTATCACTTTTTTAATATCGGGAATCGCTTGTGCACTTTCCCATTTGGAGACAGATTGCCGGGTCACTCCCATCAATTCCGCCAACTCTTCTTGTGTCCAACCGTTCTTCTTTCGTTGCAAGATAATCTTATCTGCTAGTATCATTTTTTCCACCTCATTTATTTCTGGCTAAGGGACTTCCTACTATTAAAATACAAGAAAATATGGTTACCTACTAGAAATTGGCGGTTGTTCTTTGGCAACTGCTGGTTGCATTCCCGTTGCAATCAGCAGTTTGACCTGGCAGCAACAGCAAACAGCGTCATCCTTACTACCAAAAGAATAACATGATTCCCTGGTAGAAAAAAGCTAAAGGGTGGCATTGTTTATGCCGACTTAAGAGAAAACCGGCAAGATTCACCGGGTAAAGGCTGTTAGATTTTAGTCTCTACTAGCAAGGTGAAAGAAGCTCCTTCATAAAGCCAACTATCATTAGACTTAGTAGGGTGAAAACTTGTCCAGTAGAATTGATATGACAGTAGCTTTAAATACTGAAATGGCTATAAAATTATTACTCATACAGTTACATCTTGCAGAAAGATAAACGAGTAACGACAAATTGCTTTGTATTTAGTATTTGCCAATCTAGCTATCCTTATATCAAAGTCTAGGTCGCTAAATTTTTACCTTTTTCCAGCATCAAAAAGATGGCCTGATCCGCTCTTAATTCCTAATACATCAGCCTTTTTGGCGCATAGTTTTTTGTAAGTTCTTCTTCCACAAAAAAACTCCCACCACCGCAAAACTTGCAGTCGTGTGAGTTTTATAGTTAGTGATTTAACTAGTTTTGATTTAGGCTTTGTTAGCTGAACCGAACCAGTCGATGTGTTCTTCTGCATCTTTAACGATGGCAGCTTTACCCGGAGCCAACAATTTACGAGGGTCAAATCCTTTACCTTCGTGGTCTTTACCAGCTTCAATGTATTCGCGAGTTGCTTTTGCAAATGACAATTGGAATTCAGTATTAACGTTGACTTTAGAAATCCCCATAGAGATTGCTTTTTCGATTTGTTCTTGAGGGATACCAGAACCGCCGTGCAATACCAATGGCACATCTTCGCCGACAGCTTTAGCAATTTCAGCTAAGTGGTCGAATGCCAAACCTTGCCAGTTTTCAGGGTAAACACCGTGGATATTACCGATACCACATGCCAATGAGTCGATACCTGTACCAACCATTTGGACACATTCATTAATGTCAGCTAATTCGCCAGCACCGATGATTCCGTCTTCTTCACCGCCAATTGAACCAACTTCACATTCAACTGCGATACCTTTAGCATGAGCCGCTTCAACAACTTCACGAGCTTTTTTCAAGTTTTCTTCAAATGGCAAGTGAGAGCCATCGAACATAACTGAAGTGTAGCCAGCGTCGATACAAGCCATTGCTGCATCGTAGTCACCATGGTCCAAGTGGATAGCAACTGGTACAGTAATGTTCATAGATTCAACTAAGTTATTGATCAAGTTTACGATCAATTTGTAGCCACCCATGTATTTTGCTGCGCCCATTGAAGTTTGGATCATGACTGGAGCTTTTTTAGCTTCTGCTGCTTCCAAGAGTGCTTGAGTCCATTCCAAGTTGTTTGTGTTGTAGCCGCCGATTGCGTAACCGCCTTTACGAGCTGCTTTCAGAAATTCTGCTGATGATACTACTGGCATGATAAAATTCCTCCTAAAATTGAGTACTTTATTTGTTAAGCCGTGACTTAACCAACGTCTATATTTTAGCAAAGTTATCCGATAAGCGCTAGTAATACCGCCTTATTCTTCTCGGATTTCCCTAAAAAAGGCGAAATTTTCCTATCTTTTTCAGAAAACTCATGATGGTTTAAGGAAAATAATCAAACCATGACAATTATCGCTACCGGCCTCGTTTCTGATACCCTACCTTTTTTGGAAATTTCTCCTTTCAAAGCAAAAAATCCCCTTCCCCTTGGTATAATGAAGCAAGTTAAAGCACAATCCTTTGCTTCTTAAAATGAACGTAAATATGAGAGGAAAAGGCTAGAAAGTAGGGAAAATAATCTGATGATGTTTTGGAAAACCAGCTATTTCGCTGAAAATGCTAGTAAAAATCTGATCCGCACACCGGGAATTTGGGGCACCGCGGTCCTCGTCTTCTTACTGAGCCTGATCACTTTTTGTGGCGTCAACGGCTTTTATTTATTGAGCGATTGGTACCGAGAAGTCGCCACTGGTTTACGCGAAGCAGAAAATGGCACCGGTTCTCTGATTCAGCTGATCCAAGCTCCGTTGATCCCAATCCGCATCTTTCAAGGGCTTGCCCTTCTCGTCACACTCTGTGCCGGGGGAACGACGATTGCTTATTGTCATCGTAGTTTCCGTCTCTTCGCACAAACCCAGGAACAAGACTTTAAAATCATGAGTTTAATCGGTGAAAGCGTCAGGGGAATCAGTGGCGAATTTGCCCTCCAAAGTCTGCTGTTTCTAGGGACAATCTTGGGGATAGCCAGCATCGTTGCCAACCTCTTGTATTGGTTCAGCTTAGCCCCAGCTGTTTGTCATGATCGTTTCGGTAGCTTTGGCGCAATGCTGGTCGCTCTCGCTTCCGCTCATTTCCCGCTGATGGCCCTCGCTCTGAGCTATGTGGCTTTGCGCTTATTTGGCTATGTCCGCCGGCTACTGTGGTCCTGGCTAGACGGTCGGTGGGCTGTCACGGCATAAATGGTTGTCAATTAAAGGGCCGATCACCTTCACACAAACGGTTGGGATCGTCGACTTGCACAACGAAGACGTCATACCATTGACTTTTTCGAGGTCGCCTTACTTTTTGCAGATGAAATCGCAGGCTAAGGGCTAGCATCCGCTGATGATTTGTTATAGAAGAAAATTGAGGAATGAAGCCAAATTTACGAAAAAATGCAGAATTGGCGGCGTAATCGCCGCTGGTTCTGCATTTTTGATTAGACTTCGATTGAAGAAATGACACTTTTGTTACCGTCTCTTATTCCCCGATTTTTTCCCCTAAAGAAGCCCCTACGAAAGCTTTGATCAAGCGTTGTGGGCGGTTTGGTCGAGAAATCAATTCTGGGTGGAATTGGCAACCTACGAAGAACTTCTTATCAGTAATTTCAACGATTTCAACCAAACGATTGTCTGGAGAAACGCCGGAGAAGGTCATGCCGTTTGCTTCGAAAATTTCCCGGTAACGGTTGTTAAATTCGTAGCGGTGACGGTGGCGTTCTTGTACGACATCACCGTTTGCATAAGCTGCGGCAGTGGTGGTGCCTTTTTTGATTTTACAAGGGTACAAGCCTAGACGCAATGTCCCACCTAAGTTTTCAATGTTTTCTTGATCAGCCATTAAGTCGATGATGTTGTTGGCTGTATCGGGATTGTTTTCCGCTGAAGCCGCATCTTCCAAGCCTACCACGTTACGAGCAAATTCGACACAGGCCATTTGCATCCCCAAGCAGATCCCCAAGAATGGCACATCATTTTCCCGTGCGTAACGAATGGCTTCGATTTTACCTTCAATCCCGCGGTCGCCAAAGCCTCCAGGAACCAAAATCCCGTCAGCATCCTGCAACAATTCTTCCACGTTGTCAGCGGTAAGGTCTTGTGCTTTGATCCAATCCAATTCGATATCGGCATCATAAGCAAAACCAGCATGTTTTAAAGATTCCACGACTGAAAGATAGGCATCTGGCAATTCCACATATTTGCCGACTAAGGCAATTTTAACTTTGCGTTTTAAGTTCAAGACTTTTTCTTCCAAAGCTTGCCACTCCGTCATATCTGCAGCTGGTGCGTCGATTTTCAAATGATCACAGACGATTTGGTCCATTTTTTGAGCTTGCAACATCAAAGGAATGGAGTACAATGTTTCCACGTCGCGAGATTCAATAACAGCTTCTGGTGCCACGTCACAAAACTGCGCCAATTTGTTTTTAGTACCTTGCTCGACTGGTAACTCAGTGCGAACGACAAGGATATTTGGTTGAATCCCCAAACCGCGAAGTTCTTTGACGCTGTGTTGGGTTGGTTTTGTTTTCATTTCCCCTGCTGCTTTTAAGTAAGGGATCAAAGTCGTGTGGATGTACATGACATTGTCCGCGCCTACGTCAGCTTTCATTTGGCGTAAAGCTTCCAAAAATGGCAAGGATTCGATATCCCCTACTGTTCCACCGACTTCAGTGATGATGACATCTGAGTCAGTCATTTTGGCTGCCCGCATGATTTTTTCTTTGATTTCATTGGTGATATGAGGGATGACTTGGACAGTCGCTCCTAGATATTCTCCTTTGCGTTCTTTCCGTAACACTTCGGAGTAGATTTTCCCAGTGGTGACGTTGGAATATTGGTTCAAGTTGATATCGATAAACCGTTCATAATGCCCTAGGTCCAAATCGGTTTCTGCGCCATCATCGGTGACAAAGACTTCCCCGTGTTGGTATGGACTCATTGTCCCTGGATCGACGTTGATATAAGGATCGAATTTTTGGATCGTTACTTTCAACCCGCGATTTTTCAAGAGACGTCCTAGAGAAGCCGCCACGATCCCTTTCCCGATTGATGAAACTACGCCGCCAGTCACAAAAATGTATTTTGTCATTCAAACTACTCCTTCTTGTATTTGTTGGTAAGCACTGTCGAACAATTTTTCAAGAAAGCTTCCTGAAAATAGAAAAGCTCCCTATCCAGATGAATAGGGAGCTTTGAGATCACAGTTTGTGTACCCTCTTAAAAGGGTGCCCAAGTAGGATAATACAAGCTGAAGAATCAAAAGTCAAGGCGGATATTTTTTGAAAAGGCTTTTTCTAAAGAATCTCTTTTGCCAAGAAATACCTAATCCTCCATCCCCAGCCCTGTGATATGATGGCAATAATCAAAACACAAGGAGCATACCGATGACAAATGTTTTCAACCAATTAGCGAAAACTTACGATACCCCACAACGCCAAGCCCTCGCTGAAACTATCTTAACCGAGATTCGCCCAGATTTTGCGGAAGCCAGCGACAAAACACTGTTAGACTATGGTGGCGGCACTGGTTTGCTTAGTCTCCCCTTAGCTTCCTTAGTCAAAGAAGTGGAACTTTTGGATCTCTCGGAGGAAATGAGTCACCTTGCCCAAGAAAAAGCCACGATTGCGGGACTGGAAAACTTCACTAGTTTCCAAGGGGATTTACTGGGAGAACAGCCAGCCCTGACCCCACCGGATATCGTCCTAATGTCCTTGGTCTTACTCCACATTCCTGATACGAAAGAGATATTAACAGCACTTTACCAACAGCTAACTCCCGGTGGGCAACTGATACTCGTGGATTTTGACACGAATCCTCTCGTCTCCCATCCAAAAGTCCACAGTGGCTTTGATCAAGGGCAACTACAGGAGCTGCTGCAAGCAATTGGCTTTACCCATATCAAAAGTCATACTTTCCACACAGCGGATCACCTTTTCATGAACCAACCCGCTAGTATGTTTCATTTACGAGCTACTAAGCCTGCTATAGTGTAAGTAGCTCCCGAGACCAAAACAAACGCCTCGCCCCGAAGCAGTTTCCTTCGAGGCGAGGCGTTTCCTGTTTGTATTGCTGATTAATACAATTCCAAATACTGTTCCCGCTCCCATTCAGAGACGGTTTGTCTAAAGGAAGCCCACTCCATCCGTTTGGCTTCTTGGAAATTGGAGAAGATATGCTCTCCCAAAGCATCCACCATCACTTCGTTGACCCGTAACTCTTTGATCGCGTTGTGCAAGGTTGACGGTAGGTCTTGAATTTGAGCTTCTTTCCGTTCTTCTTCGGTCATGATGTAGATATTGCGATCGACTGCTGGTGGTGGTGTCAATTCATTTTTGATCCCATCCAAGCCGGCAGCCAAAAGTACCGCCATCGCCATGTACGGATTGGCTGATGGATCGACAGAACGCAATTCCAACCGTGTGGACAAGCCCCGTGATTCTGGTACGCGGATCAAAGGGGAACGGTTGCAACCAGACCAAGCCACATAAACTGGTGCTTCATACCCTGGAACCAAACGTTTGTAGGAGTTAACAATCGGGTTACAAACAGCGGTATAGGCCCGGGCGTGTTTCATCAAGCCCCCTAAGAAATGATAAGCCGTAGTGGACAATTGCAATTCTCCCTCTGGATCAAAGAAGGCATTTTCATCTCCTTTGAACATGGACATGTTGCAGTGCATCCCTGAACCATTGATCCCAAATAGTGGTTTTGGCATGAAGGTCGCATGCAAGCCATGTTTGCGAGCGATGGTTTTTACCACCAGTTTGAAGGTTTGGATATTGTCGCAGGCATCGACAACATCTGCGTATTTAAAGTCGATTTCGTGCTGACCAGGAGCCACTTCATGGTGGGAAGCTTCCACTTCATAGCCCAAGTTTTCCAATTCCAACACGATATCCCGCCGGCAGTTTTCCCCAAGGTCAGTCGGAGCAAAATCGAAGTAGCCCCCCGCATCGTTTAAGTCAGTGGTAATATTGCCATCTTCATCCAGTTTGAACAGGAAGAATTCTGGTTCAGGACCTAAATTGAAAGAAGTGAAGCCTAGTTCTTTCATTTTGCTTAGTTGCCGTTTTAAGTTTCCACGAGGATCCCCAGCAAAAGGAGTGCCATCTGGATTATAGATATCACAAATCAAGCGTGCGACTTTGCCATGATCGCTTTCCCAAGGGAAGATCATCCAAGTCGATAAGTCTGGGTACAAGAACATATCGGATTCTTCAATCCGGACGAACCCTTCAATGGAAGACCCATCAAACATCATTTTGTTGTCCAAGACTTTTTTCAATTGGCTAACAGGCACTTCCACATTTTTAATTGTTCCCATGATGTCGGTAAACATCAACCGCAAGAAGCGGACATTCTCTTCATTAGCAATACGTTGGATATCTTCGGTTGTGTAATTTCCTTTTGGCATACGATCCCCATCCTTTTTGGCTTTTTTATTTCCTCAACACAGGCTACATCCGCGGCCCTTGCTGGTATGGATTTTTTTGATTTAGCCCACCTTGCGACAAAATTTCGTCATAAAAGATCCGTCTGACATCGTTGTCGGTGAGTGGCTTTTTAGCTTTGGCTTGTTTCTCTTGTTTTTGTTTCATTTCATAAGCATGCTTGATCCCCGCCATGTTCAGCCCATCGGAAAGATAGTCTTTGATTTCCAACAAAGTATCAATATCATTTAAGGAATACATGCGTCGATTCCCTTCGCTACGCTCTGGGTGAATCAAATCTTGTTCCTCGTAGTAACGAATCTGACGAGCGGTCAAATCGGTGAGCTTCATCACTGTGCCAATCGGAAAGACCGATAACGTCCGACGCAATTCTTTTTCTCCCATAGGAACCTCCTCTCCTCACAAAACCAATTTAGCTAGACCAATTAGTTACTAACAACTAGCGTGAGTTTTCCTTAGTCAAAAGCTTGATGATATCAAGTTTCGCTAAGATAAGATTTTGTGGTGGTGTGAACTTGTGATAACTATACCAACCAAATAAAAATTCGTCAACGGCATATGTCAGGTTTTCTAACATCGGAATACAAAAAATTTTCCGACAATTTAGAATTCCCTTTAGAACGGAGATTTCCCGGCCCGAAAAAGCCGAACATTATCAAATTTTTTTTGAAAAAAATTTACTTTGCCTCTTTACAGCACAAAATAGCCCAGAAAAAACCGAGTATCCCCAAAAAATGTAGGAATACTCGGTGGTTGAGTTATTCAAGATTTAGTTTACTTGGTGGTACACGGCATTTACCGCATTTGCCACGGCAATTTTGACGTGTTCATAAGTCAAACCGCCTTGAACATACAAGGAATACGGTTCGCGAATCGGACCATCCGCCGACAGTTCAATGGAAGCTCCTTGGACAAAGGTCCCGGCTGCCATGATGATATCGTCCTCATAGCCCGGCATATAAGAAGGAATCGGTGCCACAAAGGCATCCACTGGCGAATAGGCTTGAATCGCTTGCGCAAATTTTACCATAGCTGCTTTTTCTTTCAAATCCACCAATTGAATCAAATCTGTACGGGGATCATCCCAACGCGGTGTGGAGTCAATCCCATATTCTTCGAGTAAAGCCGCCGTGAAAACTGCACCACAAATCGCTTGGTTTACTACGTGAGGCGCCAAGAAAAAGCCCTGTAACATGTCAAACACCGTGTTCAACATCGCGCCCCCTTCAATCCCAATTCCTGGTGCCGACAATTGATAAGCACAGCGTTCCACCAACTCTTTGCGACCGGCAATATAGCCGCCAGTTTTGGCAATGCCACCACCAGGATTTTTGATCAATGAGCCTGCCATCAAATCGGCTCCTACTTGGGTGGGCTCCAATAGTTCGGCAAATTCGCCATAGCAGTTATCCACAAAAATCGTCACATCTGGTGCTACTGCTTTGACAAAGTCACACATTTCTTTGATTTGCGCCACTGTAAAGGAGGGGCGGCTAGCGTATCCACGAGAGCGTTGAATGCCCACAACTTTGACTTCTGGGGTTAGCTTTTCTCGAATCCCGTCAAAATCAACACTACCATCAGCCTGCAAATCGACTTGATCGTAAGCAATCCCCCATTCTTTCAAGGTACCGATACCATTACCAGCTAAACCGATGACTTCCATCAAGGTATCATAAGGAGTACCCGTGATGTAAAGAAGTTTTTCCCCTGGGCGTAGGCTCCCAAACAAAGCGGTAGCAATGGCGTGGGTCCCGGAAACAATCTGCGGGCGCACAATCGCAGCCTCTGCGCCAAAAACTTCTGCATAAACAGCTTCTAGCGCATCCCGTCCCATATCGTCATGCCCATAGCCAGTCGAAGGCATAAAATGGGTTTCCGAAATTTGTTGGTGGGTAAAGGCTTGCAAGACCTTCGCTTGATTTGACAACGCAATCTGGCGTAATTCCTCCAAGCGACCGGCAATTTTTTTATCCACTGTTTCTATTTTTGTCACTAATTCTGGTGCAAAACCTGTTGTCCAACTCATGTTACTCGCTCCTCGTTTTGAAAAGGCTAAGTAAGTAAAACGACACCTACTTGCGCCTCCTGATTGTATGTTCAAAAGGTCCCGGGTTTACCAAACCCCTCACCTCATGTGCTAAAACAAACCGCCCCGAGTTTATCAGAGACAGTTTTGCCAGTTACCGTAAAACCCAACTATTAGCTGGCGCAAAGCCTTTGACCCGATAAGCTTCTTGCTCTTCCAAATAGTCTTCCCGCAATAGCAAGGTTTCTCGTTTGAGACGACTGAGCTCTTGACCGGCTGTTTGGGGAACGGTGACCGAATAAGGGGTCAAAATCTCCATTAAGCGCAGTTTGATTGCCTCCGTCAGTTCTTGTTTCCCCCGGCTGCTCTTGGCGGAAATCAAGACATTGGGAAACATCGTCGGTACAAACTGATTGGCCACAATGCGATCGGCTTTGTTATAAACTGTCAATAAAGGAATTTGGTCAAACGCCAACTCTTTCATCAAGGCAACTACCGTTTGTTCCTGCTGGGGCCGATCTTCAGAGCTGACATCCACCACATGCAATAGCAAATCCATGTTGCGACTTTCTTCCAGCGTCGAATGAAACGCATCGATCAGCTGTGTCGGCAAGTCTTGAATAAAACCAACCGTATCCGTCACCGTCACCTCGAAACCTTCCGTCAAGCGCCACCGTTTTGTCAAGGGATCCAAAGTTGCGAACAGTTCATCTTTTTCATAGGTATTGGCGCTGGTGAGAATGTTTAAAATAGTTGATTTGCCGGCATTGGTGTAGCCAATCAAGCCAATTTGAAAGACCCCTTGGCGCTTTTGCCGCGTGCGCTCCCGATGTGCGGCAACTTCTTTGAGTTCTCGCTTGATATTGGTGATGCGCGTACGGATATGCCGCCGATCCGTTTCTAGCTTCGTTTCCCCAGGGCCTCGGGTTCCGATTCCGCCTCCTAGTCGAGAGAGATTTTTCCCTTGACCTGTCAAGCGCGGTAGCAAATAGTCCAACTGCGCCAATTCGACTTGTAGTTTTCCTTCTTTGGAGCGGGCCCGCATGGCAAAGATATCCAAAATCAGCTGCACCCGGTCAATGACTGGCACCCCCACCTCTTCTTGGATGAGAGACCCTTGCCGTGGAGTCAATTCATGGTTAAAAATCACCAAATCCGCTTCATGAGCTTCTACCAATTGCCGTAATTCTTGCAATTTTCCTTTACCGATGATGGTTTGTCGATCCACCTGGGGTCGTTTTTGTAATAAGGAAAAGCAAACTTCTCCCCGCGCCGTTTTGGTCAAACCCTTCAATTCCAACATGGATTCCCCAAAATTGCGGCGGGTTTCTTCTGTTTCCACCCCGACTAAAATCACTCGTTCCTGTTGTTCCACAGTCACCCCGTTGCCAAAAATCTATAAATAATTCTAACCAACTATAAACGTTGTCAGATTTATGTTTAGTTCCTGTTTCTACGTGTCCGATTTTGCCATTTGCTCGCTACTCTCGTTTGCTATAACACTCCGCAGGCGTTAATTCGGATACAACGAATCCTACATATCTACGTTTCTGTCTCAGTAGAAGCTCGTAGATTACGCACTATAACTAGCTAAATTCAGACTTGCATTATAATCTCTATCCGCTGTATAGCCGCATTTATCACAATGATACGTGCGGTCTGACAATTTTAAGTCCACTTTTTTATGTCCACATTCATGGCATAATTTTGAACTTGGATAAAACTTACCTGCTTCTACTAATTCAATACTATAATTTTCACATTTATAGTGAAGCTGTCGCTTGAATTCATAGAATTTTTGTTGTGCAACTGATTTTGCTAAGTATTTATTTTTCATCATTCCTTTTACATTCAATGTTTCTACAACGATTCTTGATGGTTTGGTTTTCACTATCTCCGTTGTTGTTTGATGTAAATGGTTCTGACGAATATTCGCTAGTCTTCGATGTATATGCCGAATTTTATTTTCTAATTTATAGATGTTACACGTTTTGACAAATCGGTTTCCCTCCTTATTCATCTCATATTTCCGAGAAACGTTACGCTGTAACCGACGCAAGCGTTTCTCAAGTTTTTTAACTTTGCTTGATTTGTTAATATTTTTGTAAACTTTACCATTGGAAACAATGGCTAAGTCTTTGATACCTAGATCAATTCCAAGTCTTTCGCCTGTTAAGTTCTGCACGGGGTATTCTTCCTCAATCCCCACTGAAACATACCAGTACTTTCCATCAAAACTAATTCGTGGATTAGAATACTTTGTATTCATTGGGATTTGTTCGCTAGTTTTTACCCAACCAATTTTTTCAAGTAAAATTGATTTTGACTTTACTTTCAGCTTGATGTTGTCATTATAAAAAGCTGGTTTCGACTTCTTTTTTGACTTGAGTCGTGGTTTTTCGGACTTTAAACGACTTTTGCCTGTCATCCCATCAAACCATTTTTTGTAGGCATCACACGCGTCTTTCACTGCCTGTTTGGCAATATTATTTGATACTTTATTCAACCACTTATACTTTGGACGCTTTTTCATTTTTGTGATGTGCTTGCGTAAGTCGTTATTACTAATAAACTTCCCGCCGAACCGATGATTCATTTCTTGCAATTTCAACGTCCAGTTAAAAATCCATCGAGCAGTACCAGCCGATTGCCATAGTTGTTTTTCTTGTTCTTTAGTCGGGCGTAGTCTTACTTTCTTGGCTCGTATCATCTTCCATCAACTCCTTAATCATCTCCTTAGCTTTATTCCCTCGTTTTCCTTGTAACCGGCAACTAAAAGTAACAATTTGAATTAAGTCCTCGACTAATTCCTGTTCTTCCGTCTTTTCTGTATTGTCAATAATTTCTATTTCTGTGCCATATTTATTACAAAGATTTTCAATAAGTTCATAACCAAAACGGATTAAGCGGTCTTTGTACAGAATCACTACCTTGTCTATTTCTCCATTGGTAATTCTGTCAATTAATTGGGTTAATCCTTTTTTGTTGTAGTTGATTCCACTACCGATATCTTGAATAATGTCAAATTGATACCCTCGTGCAATCATGTAAGTTTTAACATTCTCTATCTGTTATTCCAAGTCATCTTTTTGTTTATTTGAACTTACTCTGCAATAACCGATGCTTATTCTCTTTGGTTTCTTTCTTCCAGCGATTCCTAGGAATTGATTTCGTTGCTCTTCAGAATAATAACGAGTCCCACCCTGTGAGACATGAGCAGGCTTTAACTCACCTTTTTTATCCCAATTTCTCAATGTTTGTGGCGTTACGCCTATTTGTTTTCCAAATTCTCCTATCGAATACATAGTCATAATCTTCACCTCAATATGACTGCACCACATATTGATATTATGAATAATATATTTATAGGTATTTACATATTTTGATTAACTATTGTTAGCCTCCAACCATTCTCTGATTGCCATCTCTAGCTTAGTGACAGTTTCTGGCTCTTGGACCAAATCCACCCAATAAGGAGTCATTCGGTTACGAAACCAAGTCAACTGTCGCTTGGCATAGCGTCGTGAATCTTGTTTAATTTGCTCTTTGACCTCTTCAAGGGATTGCTCGCCTTTAAAGTAAGGGAAAAATTCCCGGTACCCAATACCTTTGGCCGCCTGGCTATCTTCTTGCTCTCGCAAAAGTTCTGCTTCAGCCAAAAGTCCGGCTTGCCACATCAGCTCGACTCGTTGGTTGATACGTTGATACAACAGGCTGCGGTCGGTATTTAAGCCCACTAAAAAGGTATCATACAATGGTTTAGGGGGCACTTGTGGCTGGAGAATACTGCTGCCGGTGCCCTCCCAAACTTCCAAAGCTCGGATCACTTTCCGACGATTATTGAAATGAATGTGGGCTGCCGCCAGGGCATCTTTTTGCTTCAAGATGTCCCAAAGTGCTTGGTTGCCGTTGGTGTCGGCATAGGTTTCATAGCGTTGGCGGATATTTTCAGCTGCCAAATCTACGCCCAGCTCTTGCTTGCCACCGAGAGTAAAATCTTGCAACAGGGCCTGGATATATAAGCCGGTCCCTCCGACAACTAGAGGTAGTTTACCCTTAGCCGTGATTTCGCTAATCAGCTGCCGCCCCATCTTTTGAAACTCAGCCACTGAATACCCCTCGTCAAGTTCCCGAATGTCAATCAAATGATGGGGAACCCCTTGAGCTTCTTCAGGCGTTACTTTAGCCGTACCGATGTCTAATTTGCGATAGACTTGCAGGGAGTCGCCACTGATGATCTCTCCATTGAAACGCTGAGCCAGTTCAATACTCAAGGCCGTCTTTCCCACAGCAGTCGGCCCGACAATTGCCAATACTTTTTCCATCTATTTCCCCCGTCGATACTCCATGATGACTTGGCGGCAACGTTCTGGGTAGTTCGTAATGATTCCCGTTACCCCCAAGACTAAACAGCGCCGCATCCCTTCAACTGAATCTACCGTCCAAGGGCGCACCGCAATTGGATAATCCGCCATTTGCGCCGCATGGGTTTCCACCCAGTCGATCTTCGGATGAATCCCTTCGATAAACGGTCGACTCAAGGCTAGCGGCGGTTTGGATTCTGCCGTTCCCATGATAAAATCCAACTGGGCATCTGGCTCTATTTCATGGATGATTTCCAATGATTTCATATTGAAACTACAGTACCAGTGAGCAAACGGCCAGGGCTGACTGGTCATCAAGTTGCTAAGTTTTTCTTCAATCCCGGGATAGTGGTATTTATCCGTCTTGATTTCAATAGTCAAGACCCCACGATAATTCCGCATCAAAAGTAAGTTTAGGACTTCTTTTAAAGTAGGTATCTTGGTGGACTGATATTCTGAAGAAAACCAGCCCCCGGCATTCAGACGTTTGAGTTCAGTTAGCGTCTTCTCCCGCAAAAGCCCTTTGCCATCGGTGGTGCGATCGACTTCTTCATCATGCATCACCATCAAATGGCCATCCTTTGACAGGTGCACGTCCAATTCAATCACGTCGGCCTCCACCCGCACCGCTTCCGCAAATGCAGGCAACGTGTTTTCTGGGCGGGTCCCACTAGCGCCACGGTGGGCAACTACTTGTGTCATCTGTTTCACTCCAATCGCATCCATTGTACCACTTCGAGACCTTTTGAAACAACGTTGGGGATATTCCTTGATCCCAAAGCATTGATACTGGCTAAAACCTAGGCGCCTGTCTCCTGGTCTATAAAAAAGATCATCATCTTCTCTTTGAAAATGATGATCCCTAGCTTAATTGGATAAGTAAGTCAGTTCCTCTTGAGAATACTGCTTCAATTGCGTTTTCCGCTCATTGATCAGTTCCACCAAGGAGTCAGAAAAATGCTCCAGCAATACGCGGCCACCTTTGTAAGCATACCCACCGATATTCACCGTCTCCTCGGGGGTCAAAATCACCTTCCGTTGCCCAATCTTGGTAAAGAATTCTTCCACAATAAAATTAGGCAAGTAAAAATTGTTTTGCGAGACAAATGATTGCAGATAGACATAATCGTCAATGGTGATATAGGCATCATCAAAGGCATCAAAGCTGATGTAAGCCTCCAAAGTCGCTGAACGTTTTTGTAAGATTTCTTGGACTTTTTTATTCAATAATAAGAGGGTTTCGATTTCTCGTACCTTGTGTTCCAACACCCGCCGGCGATGTTCTTTTCGTTGCTCGAAGCGAATTCGTAAATTAAAGGTGATCGTGACGATAATTGCCCCGATTAACACCCCCACCAAGGCGGCTACTGCTGTTAGGATATTGGCTGACATAAAATCTCCTCACTTTTCAAAATTGTTCCATGACTCGTTATTTTTATTGTAGCATAAAAGCCCCCAAGACTCGCAATAGAAAGGGAAGCTCAGACCTGAGTTTTTTCGTTTGACCAACTTTGACCATCAGTGTATACTTCTTTTTAGAAGTCGTGGCACATTTGTGCTACACTTATGATGAAAAGACTTGAGCCACCCTAAACATCGGTGGCACAATTTAAAGGAGGAAACTTTCTTATGAATTTAATCCCTACAGTAATCGAACAATCATCTCGTGGTGAAAGAGCCTATGACATCTACTCTCGCTTACTTAAAGACCGCATCATCATGTTAAGCGGCCAAGTAACCGACGATTTGGCAAACTCCATCATCGCCCAATTGTTGTTCTTGGATGCCCAAGATTCAGAAAAAGATATCTACTTGTACATCAACTCACCAGGTGGTAGCGTGACTGCCGGCATGGCAATTTACGATACCATGAACTTCGTCAAAGCTGACGTCGTAACCATCGTTATGGGGATGGCGGCTTCAATGGGGTCATTCTTATTGACAGCTGGTACGAAAGGCAAACGCTTTGCTTTACCAAATGCTGAAATCATGATTCACCAACCTCTTGGCGGTGCCCAAGGTCAAGCTACAGAAATCGAGATTGCCGCTCGTCATATTTTGCAAACCCGCGAACGCTTGAACGAAATCTTAGCAGAACGTACGGGTCAACCATTGGAAGTCATCGAAAAAGATACCGATCGAGACAACTACATGACCGCCCAACAAGCCAAAGATTACGGCTTGATCGACGAAATCATGGAATCTTCCAATAGCTTGAATAAATAATGGAACAAAAAGGAAGGCACTGATATTCAGCGGCTTCCTTTTTTTGGACTAGTTAATTAATTGAAAATGCCCTTCTCGATGGGCTGCTCCCATCGCAATATAATGCTGAATATTTTGCCGATTGTTTTCCAGTTCTGCTGGGGTTAGTGGTCGAATCACTCTTGCCGGTCGCCCAAACGCTAAAACATTGGGGGGAATCACCGTTCCTTGGGTCACCAAAGAGCCCGCCCCAATCAAACTATTTTCACCAATCACCGCATGATTTAAGACGATGCTACTCATCCCAATCAAAGCTCCTTTTTCTATGCGACAGCCATGAAGCATACACTGGTGGCCCACCGTGACATTTTCGGCAATATTTGTTGGTGCATCATGATCCACATGGATAATCGTACCATCTTGGATATTCGTACCTGCACCAATCGTAATCGAGTTAGCATCTCCGCGAATCACACTATTGTACCAAACGGTAACATCTGCCCCCAGCTGGACATCTCCTACCACCACCGCATTTTTTGCGATAAAAGGTTTCATCCTAAACCACCCGCCTTTCTTTAAGAATTCCCTTTTTCTCAGAATCTAACCTTATTATCTAACGTTTCCCCCTGTAACACAAATCGTTTCAAAAAAATCAGCTATCCACGAAGCCATAGAACACTTCCGAGATAGCTGATGTTTTTAGTTAGTCGTAATCGCCGTCTTCGGCAAACTGACTTTGATAGAGCTTGCTATAAAAGCCGCCTTGCGCTAAGAGGGTTTCATGGTTGCCTTTTTCGATGATATTACCGTGGTTCATCACCAAAATTAAATCAGCATCGCGAATGGTAGACAAACGGTGAGCAATCACAAAACTAGTGCGCCCTTCCATTACTTTGTCCATCGCTTTTTGGATCAAAGCTTCCAATCGAGTATCCACCGAACTAGTGGCTTCATCCAAAATCAAAATTTTCGGATTTGAAATGACGGCGCGGGCAATGGTTAACAATTGTTTTTGCCCAAGGGAGACGTTGTTTCCTTCGGCGTTGATCGTCATCTCGTAACCATCAGGCATGGTGCGGATGAAATGATCCACGTTGGCTGTTTTGGCTGCATCCACCACTTCATAATCCGTCGCCTCCAGATGGCCAAAACGGATATTGTCAGCAATGGTTCCTTCATAGAGCCACGCATCTTGTAAGACCATCCCAAAAACCGAACGAACTTCGCTGCGATCCATCGACTTGGTGTCCACGCCATCGATTTTGATAGCGCCAGAATCCACGTCATAAAAACGCATCAACAAATTGATTAAGGTGGTTTTACCAGCTCCAGTCGGTCCCACGACTGCGACAGTTTGCCCCGCCTTGACTTCAAAGCTGAGGTCAGTAATTAGCGGGTTTTTCGGATCATAGCTAAAGGCTACGTGATCAAACGTCACATTGCCTTGAACCGGTGTTGGCAGAGGTACGTTTTCTTCATTCAAACTTTCTTCTGGTTCATCCAAAATCTCGAAGACCCGGCGTGAAGCCGCAGAAGCTGCCTGCAACACGGTGGAAAGCTGGGTGATATTTCCCAAAGGTTGACTAACCTGCCAGATATACTGGATAAAAGCTTGCAACTGCCCCACCACGATAACACCGGCAATCACATAATGCCCCCCCATCACTGCGATGGCAATATAAGCCAGATAAGCCGTCAGGGACACGAGCGGATTCATCAGTCCCGAAATAAAGGACGCCTTGAAGCCATTATTTCGGACGTTGTAGTTTACTTTTTTGAAATTTTCCAAGGTTTGTTTTTCCCGTCCGTAAACCTTCAAGACGGCAAACCCAGTCATGTTTTCTTGAACAAACCCATTCAAGTCCCCCAACGCATTTTGCATATTTTGGAAATACTTTTGGGAGATCCCGATAATGATTCGCGAAATGATGAAAGATAGCGGAATCATGATCATCGCTACCAAAGCCATCTTCCAATTGATATAAAACATCATGGAAACTGCCATGATGATTCCTAGGACCGCAGTGACAATCCCTGTCAAGGTTTGTTGCATGGCTCCGGAAACAGCATCCACATCATTGGTTACCCGGGATAAGATATTTCCTTGCTGGTTGCGGTCAAAATAAGCTACCGGCAAGCGATTGATTTTGGTATCAATGTCTTCCCGCAAATCGTACATGGCACTTTGGACAACTTCCGCCATCAAAATCCCTGCCACCAGTTGAGCCAAACAATACGCCAGGCCTACCACGATGATGGCAATCAGACATTTGATGATGTAATCAAAGTTCAGCGCTTCGCCATTGGCCACATTTTTGGTAATTTCGGTGGTAGGCAGGCCCACGACATAAGGTAGAGCTGCATTGGTCGCGACTGTCGAAACGGTGAAAAACATCACCAAAGCAAATTTATGACGATAAGGCTTGATATAGTGAAACAAGCGAGTTAAGGAAGAAAATGCGTTCATTGGACTAATTCCTCCTCTGATAATTGAGATGAAGCAATGTCATAGTACACCTGACAGTCCCGCAAGAGTTCTTGGTGGGTACCCATTCCCACGACATTGCCTTCATTCAATACGATAATTTTGTCTGCATGCATGATTGTTCCTACCCGCTGAGCCACGATTAAGACGGTGGATTCAGTGGTTTCTTTTTTCAAACGAGCCCGGAGTTTGGCATCCGTTTGGTAATCTAAAGCCGAGAAACTATCATCAAAAATATAGATTTCCGGTCGCCGAATCACCGCGCGGGCAATGGCTAACCGTTGTTTTTGACCACCAGAAAAGTTACTACCGCCTTCTGAAAGATGGGCATCGAAGCGTTCCGGTTGTTCTGCGATAAACTCCGCCGCTTGGGCGATATCCGCCGCCCGTTGCATCTCCTCTAAAGTAGCGTCTTCTTTACCGTAACGCAGATTTTCAGCAATCGTTCCCGAAAACAGCAAGGCTTTCTGGGGAATATAGCCGATTTTTTCCCGGAGAGCAGCTAAGCTATAATCTCGTACATCCACATCGTCCACCAAGACGCGTCCGGCACTGACGTCATAAAAACGAGGAATCAACTGAATCAAGGTAGATTTACCCGAGCCTGTCGAACCGATAAACGCCACGGTCTCTCCTGGTTTAGCGGTAAAACTGACATCTCTGATCACGGGGCTCTCGGCATGTCCCGGATAAGCAAAGGTCACATTTTCAAACGTGACATACCCTTTTTTGGCAGTCTCAGTCACTGGGCTTTCTTTTTCCGCAATCTCAGAGGTCGCATCCAACGCTTCTTGAATCCGGCGAGCGGAAACGGCCGCCCGCGGGTACATCATAAAGACAGAAGCGAACAGCATAAAACTAAACAAGGCATGGAAAATGTATTCGATAAACGCGATCAAGTCCCCAATTTGCAACTGCCCCGCATCGATCTGCTTGCTGCCGTTCCAGATGATCAACACCATCACGATATTGAATAAGAAGGTAAAACCCGGCTGAGCCACGGCCATCAATTTAAACAGACTCTTGGAACTTTCGGTATACGCCCCATTGACTTTGCGGAAGCGGCTTTCTTCAAACTTTTCATTGACGAAGGCCCGTATCACTCGCAAACCAGAAAGATTTTCTCGCAAAATACCATTGATTTTGTCGAGATTTTTTTGTTGCCGGGTGGATAACGGATCAGAAATCTTGGCTATCGCGACGACCGCGACTAATAACGCTGGCAAGGCTAACAACACGTACCAGCTCAACGAAGGACTGGTCCGGAAAATCATGTACAAACTCACCGCAAACATCATCGGCGTCATAAAGCCCATCCGCAAAATGTTTTGCAAAAACAACATGATTTGATACGCATCATTGGTAATCCGGGTAATCAAGGAGGAGACCCCAATGGCTTCGTATTCTTGATGAGAATAACTCTGGGTCTTAGCAAACAAATCATCTCGAATATCGGCGGTGATATTGGTGGTAATCCGAGTCGTAAAATACCCCAGTAAAATATTCATGATAACCCCAATTACCACCACTACGAGCATCAATAAACCCAATTGGTTCACCTGATTGCCACTGGCGTTGGGGATGGCTTGGTCGATCATCCGAGCCAAAATGGTAGGTAACCCCAACTCAATTAAAATAAAACCGAAGACGCAAATAAAATCAAAAAGTAATAACTTTTTGTAGCGCATCGTGTAGTGCCACATTAGTTTCAAACAAAAACCCCCGATTCTCTTGTATTCTGGCCAACGTTTACCGTTGACCGCCCCTGTCTGGTTTCCTTAAGCCCCAGTCACGGCAAACATCTATCATCAAATGGTGGCTTAGCCCTTCACAATCAGCTTTACTACTAAGAAAAACTATTGTGGAAGTAGCCCAGAGCACAACCATCAAATGCTGCATATCGGTGCAGCTCCGGTAGAATTTGACCGGCTCAGTCAGTCTTTAGCAATCAGCACTTGCAAGCCTATCTGACAAAAGCCTTTCGGGCGACAGAAAGCCGGCTACCAACCCTCGTGAAAAGCTTGGCAGCCTGGCTCGAAAAAGGACAAATTCTATTGACCGTCGCAATTACTTCTACTATATCACAGCAAATTTTTTAAGAGAACCCAAAATTCCGCCTTTTTTTGACTAGGAAACCCTTACACGACTTCAGGTTTCTATACTTATTAAATTATCTGTGATAAAATAATAGCAATTGCGGTATGCTCACATACCATGGACGGTTGAAGATTCACAAAGAACATGCAGAAAGCAAAGACGAGGCTTTCTCTTTTTACTCACGCTTGTTTGTAAAAAGCATACTCATCAACGAAGGCTGCCCTTCGTGTTTTTTCCTGTACCGTTTCACGCATAAAAGGACACATTTACTTATAAAGGAGACTGAATTATGATTTTCAAAATTTATTACCAAGAAACAAAAATTCGCAACCCAAAACGGGAACAAACCCATTCCCTCTACCTCGAAGCAGCCGATGAAGTCGTTGCTCGCGAGTTGGTGGAAAAAAATACCCCATACAATATCGAATACATCCAAGTCTTGGAAGGCAACCACTTGGAATATGAAAAAGAAAATGCCGATTTCAAATTGACGGAGTTTTAAGCTATGAAAGTCAATTTAAAAAATAACGAGACTGGCGTTTTTGGTGTCGGTGGTTTAGGTGAAATCGGGAAGAACTGTTATGGGGTTCAATTCCAAGATGAAATCATCATTATCGATGCCGGCATCATGTTTCCGGAAGATGATTTGCTAGGGATTGACTATGTCATTCCTGATTACAGCTACATCGTCCAAAATGTCAATAAAGTCAAAGCCCTGGTCATCACCCACGGCCACGAAGACCATATCGGTGGTGTCCCTTACCTATTGAAGCAAGTCAACGTACCGATTTATGCCGGACCTTTGGCAATGGCTTTGATTCGTAACAAACTCGATGAACATGGTCTGTTGCGGGATGCGGAACTCCACGAAATCAATGAAGACACGGTCTTGCGTTTCCGCAAAACCTCCGTCAGCTTTTTCCGGACGACCCACTCGATTCCCGACGCCCTAGGGATTGTCGTGAAAACACCATCTGGTAGCATCGTCCACACTGGCGATTTCAAGTTTGACTTCACTCCCGTCGGCGAACCAGCCAACCTCCACCGGATGGCGAAGATTGGTGAAGAAGGGGTATTGTGTCTCCTTTCCGACAGTACCAACGCGGAAATTCCGACATTTACCCAATCGGAAAAAGTCATCGGTCAATCGATTCAACGGATTTTTGAGAAGATCAACGGCCGGATCATCTTTGCTAGTTTTGCTTCCAATATCTCTCGTCTGCAACAAGCCGCTGAAGCAGCCGTTGCTTGCGGCCGTAAGATTGCTGTCTTCGGGCGCAGTATGGAAAACGCCATCATCAACGGGCAAAACTTGGGCTATATCAATGTTCCCGATGGTACCTTTGTGGATGCCAGCGAACTCAAACGCCTTCCTTCCAACGAAGTCATGATTTTATGTACTGGCTCACAAGGAGAACCCATGGCTGCTTTGAGTCGGATTGCTAACGGCACCCACCGTCAGATCAGTATTCAACCTGAAGATACCGTGATTTTTTCTAGTTCCCCAATTCCTGGGAACACGACTAGCGTCAATCACTTGATCAACTTACTGATGGAAGCCGGCGCCGAAGTCATTCATGGCAAGCTCAACAACGTCCATACTTCTGGTCACGGTGGCCAACAAGAACAAAAGTTAATGCTTCGCCTAATCAAGCCAAAATTCTTCGTACCTATTCACGGGGAATACCGGATGTTGAAAATTCACGCTGGCCTGGCTCAAGATACCGGTGTGCCAAAAGAAAACTGCTTTATTATGGAAAACGGCGATATGTTAGCCTTGACGGCAGACAGTGCCCGCTTGGCAGGTCACTTTAATGGTGGCGATGTCTACATTGATGGCAGTGGCATCGGTGACATTGGTAACGTGGTCTTGCGGGACCGGCGTATCCTTTCAGAAGAAGGTTTAGTCTTAGCCGTTGCAACCGTGGACTTAGAGAAAAAAGAAGTCTTGGCTGGCCCAGATATCTTATCCCGTGGTTTCGTCTACATGCGGGAATCCGGCGATATGATTTATGAAGCTCAAACGCTGCTCTTCCGCGCCTTGCGAGAAGCCTTGAAACAGCCTGATGTCAATGAGCACAAATTAAAAGAAGCCATGACCAATGCCCTCCAGCCTTTCCTATTTGAAAAGACCGAGCGTCATCCGATGATTTTAGCCATGATCATGGCACCAGAATAAGTTCCAAAATGCAAAAGAGGAGCGAACCCTTGATTGGGCCGCTCCTCTTTTTTATTCGCACCGATACGTTTTTTATTCTTCCCGTATCAACTGCAACTGTTCATTGTAATAATTGTGATAAGCCGTATACCCGGCGATAATCGAACCCAGGCTCGTGGTGGACAGCAACATGAAAGTCACCATGATTTGGTACTTTATCGCATGTACCGGATCTACCCCGGCAAAAATCAAACCAGACATCATCCCCGGCAAACTCACCAATCCTACCGTTTTCGCGGAATCAATAGTAGGCTGCATGGCCGTGCGGATGCTTTCTCTCAAGATGGGTAGTGAAGCCGTCTTGGCATCGGCTCCCAAGGCTAATTTTTCTAAGACTTGCTGCCGTTGATCGCGAAACTGACTAGCTAGGTTGCGGTAACACAAGCCAATCGCCACCATCGAATTTGAAGCAATCATCCCGCTGATGGGAATAATTTGCGATGGGATAAAGCGAATCGCTCCTGAGGCAATCAAGACCCCCATCGTCACATAGGTGCTGACAAAGATAGCCAAAAGCGAACTCCAATACTGCTTGCGGTGGTTCGGGTTGCGTTTATGAGCATTCCAAGCGGCATTCAAAACGATAAACAAGCTCATGGCCGTCGTCAGCCAAACATTGTCCAATTGGAAGATATACTTCAAAACATACCCTACGATAACCAATTGAATCACTGCACGAAAAATACTATAAAAAATGTCTTTCGATAGCTTGAGTTTTTCTTTGTAACTAATTCCGACTGCAATCAGTACCAAGCCAAAAGCAAAGACTAAAGACAGATCATTGACGGCTAATTGGTCCATGAAACAAGCCTCCCTTTTTCGATAATCAGCTCTGATTCAGCCTGTTGCAAATCTTCGTCATCATGACTGACTTGCAAAATGGTGACGCCCTCTTGGTGGACTGAGCGAATCAAGCGTTGGACGATCTGCTTACTCACTTCATCCAAGCCTACCGTCACCTCATCTAACAATAAGACTTTTGGTAAAAACATCAGATTGCGAATCAAAGCCACCCGCTGCCTTTGACCACCGGATAACTCCAATATCGGTTTGTCCAAAAAGCTAGCAGGCAAATCCACCTGTTGCAATAAGGCCTCCACCCGTTCTTCAGAAAAAGGCTGTTTGCGAATCTCAAAAGGAAACCCAACATTTTCCGCAACTGTTTTTCCAAACAGAGTCGGCTGTTGGAAACAATAAGAGACCTGTCGCCGATATTCCGTCACTGGATAAGACTGCTGGCTTTTGCCATTGACTAAAATTTCCCCAGCAGTAGGTGTCAACAAAGTAGCAATCAACTTGAGCAACGTACTCTTCCCGCCCCCCGATGGTCCTGAGATTGCCAAAAAAGCGCCTTTTGAAACACTAAAAGTTAAGTCTTGAAGGATTGTTTCTTGATGAGGAGCAAAAGAAACCTGATTTAATTCCAATAATACCATCTAATCCCTTCCTTTCCCCTTCATTCTAGCATATAACACTTAGAGAAAGCGCTACCTGCTGCACTGGGATTCGTTCTCGATTAGGAGGAGCTTAGGGAGTGTTTCAACTATCAGTAGTCAGCTTACAGTCACACCTATATTCTTTTGAAAGAGTAGCTAGCCAAACTTGACTTTTATTTTCTGCACAAAAAAACCGACCACCTAAAAGATGATCGGTACGTTTCTTAGATATTAGTCTTTAGTAACGTTTGCTGCTTGAGGGCCGCGGTCTGAATCTTCAACGTCGAAAGTTACTGCTTGGCCTTCTTCCAAAGTTTTGAAACCGTCGCCTTGGATAGCTGAGAAGTGAACGAATACGTCGCTGCCATCTTCGCGGGAGATAAATCCGAAGCCTTTTTCTGCGTTAAACCATTTAACTGTTCCGTGTTCCATGTTAAATACATCCTCTCTCGTGCGTGTGCACAATTCAAATTTAGTGTAACATTGCCTTGCATACGATAGAGGTATAACATTAACGGGTGTTAAGCACTTCTATGGAGCAAACAAAATTACAATGTTCATTCTACACGTCAATCTTGATAAATGCAAGCCCATCGTTTTCTTCCCAGAGTTTTTACGAGCTTTTTGTTCGCTTTTTGCTGGGATTCAAAGGAAATTAAATCACAACCTTTCGATTATTTCCACCAGTTACGAATTCCAAAGACCTTCTTCTCGCAAACTGACGTAACTTTGGTGGCCGATAATCAAATGGTCCAAGACTTCAATACCCATCAGTTCCCCGCATTCCTTCATCCGGCGGGTAAATAAAAGATCATTCTCGCTAGGTGTCGGATTGCCTGATGGATGATTATGACAAATGATCAACCGAGCCGCTGCTACCCGCACAGCCCCGCGAAAAATCTCCCGGGGATGAGCGACACTTTGATTGAGGGAGCCAATAAACAGCGTTTCCTTTTTGACGATTTCATTTTTGGTGTTCAAATACAAGCAGACCAAATGCTCTTGTTGGTAATCTTTCATGTCTTCCATCAAAGTAAAGGCCAGGTCCACACTCGTCCGCACCTTGCCAATTTTTGGCTGTAAAGCTTTTTGAATCCGTCCTCCTAACTCAATCATCGCCACCAGCTCCAAGGCTTTCACCTGGCCCACACCAGAAATCTGTTGGAGTTCGTCGCGGCTGGCCAATTTCAAGTCAAACAAGGAGGGAAAGACCGACAACACCCTGCCGGCTAACTCCATCACATTCATCTGCGCAGTCCCGGTACGCAATAAAATTGCTAAAAGTTCTTGATCCGACAACGCCTGAGGGCCATATTCTAACAAGCGCTCCCGGGGTTGACTGCTTTGGGGAATTCGCTGAAACCCATTTCTCATCAAAAAAACTCCCTTCCGTCGATTTCCTGATCAAGGTCATCTCGCAGCCAACCTTTTATCAGGAAATCCGTCTTTTGGTAAAGGCCAATCACCTTATCAAAAGAACATACGCAAGGGAGTTTTCACTTAACTTTGTAACCAGCGTAAGACTTGGTGTAAATCCGGCAGGACAGCTAGCGTCTTTTGGGCCAAAGCCTCATCTGGTCCTAGCAAATCCGGCACCATGATTACGGGTATGCCAGCTGCCACGGCGGCATTGACGCCGTGTTGGGAATCTTCTAGTACCAATAGCGTTTCTTTGGGCAACTGAAGTTTCTCAGCGGCTAATAAAAAAATATCCGGATTGGGTTTTGCGCGAGGCACATCTTCAGCTGAGACGATTAATGGGAAGGCATCCGTGAGTCCGGCCTGAGCTAGCAACCATTCAATCGCTGGCCGATTATTGCTGGAGGCCAAAATTTTAGGTACCTGTTGGGCATCGAGATAGGCCAACAGCTCTTTTACCCCTGGTTTGAGTTGGACTAATCCGGCCGCAAATAGTTTTTCTGAATTGGCATAAGACAAGCGCACAAACTCAGTGATTGTCTCCACCCCATAGTCTTCGTCGTAATCTTCGTGGACTTTGACTACAAATTCTTCATCACTGATGCCCAAGTAGCGTAAGTAATCCGACATGTCATACGTGATGCCCAGGGTATCTGCGGCTTGTTGGTTGCCTTGGTAGACAAGGGCTTCCGTATCGAAAATCAAGCCATCCATATCAAAAATAAGTCCTTTAGTCGTCATACGCCAATCCTCCCATCTCCAATAACAAGCTTCGTACATCGGAAACAAAATACAACGAACCGGTTATTAATAATAAGTCTTCATTGGTCATTTTTTCCAAAATTTCCCCTAGCCCAAACTGCCACATGGAAACGATTGTCACCCGTTTGTCACTGGTGTTTTCGTAATTGTCATCCAGCTTGATGGCTTTTGGATAATCAAAGGTCGTCACATAGAGGCGGGCATTGGGAATTTCCAATAGTTGAGCCAGCATGCCATCAACATTTTTAGTGGATAAGGCGGAAAATAAGACATGAATCCGGTATTCTTTGAACTCGTTTTTCATGGTTTCCACCAAGCGCCCCATCGCATGGGGATTATGGGCCCCGTCCAAGATGATCAGTGGCTCTTGGCTCACTCGTTCCATCCGGGCTGGCCAACGAACATTTCGCAGACCATTGCGAATCGACATCAGACTGATGGGCAGGCCTTTGATTTGACAGTAACAATGGTACATTTGAATCGCCAGACCGGCATTTTCAGGTTGATGGCGCCCCAACAGCGAAGTTTTTAAATTCACCAGCTTTCCCTGATCATTGAGAAATTCAAACACTTCCCCCCATTGTGGGTCCGGATGTTTGTAAAGCACGCGATAATCTTGATTGAAACGATACATTGGGGCGCCTTTTTTATCCGCCTCTTGTTGGATAATCGCGATGGCATTGCTTGGGATATTCCCAGTCACCACCGGAACCCCTGGTTTGATGATGCCAGCTTTTTGGAAAGCAATCTCCTCCAAGGTATCTCCCAAAATATCCATGTGATCCATGCCAATCGTAGTAATCCCACATAATAAAGGTTTCACTACGTTGGTAGAATCCAATAAGCCCCCTAGCCCGACTTCAATAATCGCTACATCGACCTTTTTCTCTAAAAAATAATCCAGCGCCATGGCAGTCAAGGTTTCAAACTCAGTGATGCCAGCCACATCAGGCTTTTCATCCAACTGGTCGACCAAGGGCTGATATTTGTTCACCAAAGTCACTAGGTCTTCATCGGCAATATGCTGGCCGTCGATGGCAATGCGTTCATTGAAAGATTCGATGAAAGGGGAGGTAAACGTTCCGACAGTCAGGCCAGCGTCCTCCAAAATAGCTGCCAAATAGCTAACGGTGGAGCCTTTGCCATTGGTACCAGCAATATGAATCGTCGGGACCTGCTCTTCTGGATGATCGACTAGCGCTAATAATGCCTCTACGCGGTCCAACCCTGGCCGTGAACCAAAAGGTAAGCGACTATGAATCCATGCAATTGCTTCTTTTCCTGTTTTTACCATTTTATGCACCTCGTTTTAGTCCGTCTTCTCAAAACAAGACAGCCATTTCCCTAAAGCATCCTCATTATATCAAAAAGCCTTTCCCCTTGCCCGCCTTGGTAGCGGAAATATCAGAAATTCCGACTTTGTCATTATTTTTAATAATCTAGTCCTGGCTTTCTTAAGCAAATGCAAGCCGGCAGCCCCACTCCTTTAGTTGTCAAGAGTTCGAGTGGCGTCCCAGTGATCTTTTAGTCTAAAAGGCAAGGAAAAACCCCAGCCACTAGGAAAGAAGACAATTCCTGACAGCTGAGGTTTTTCGTTGATTTAAAAATGAAAGGTCCGGTACCAATGGGTTTCTCCAAAACGCAGTTGGGATACATCGCCTCTGACTAAGAGGAACGCCAGCAATAACAACAGGATCCCGCAAACCACGAGTCCACCCGTGATTTGCCAAAATTTCTTAGAAGCCATAGCCTGCCACACTCCTTTTCAGTAAATTGGCAAAGAAACTCAACGTGTTTTTCGTAATCACAATACTCCACGTTAAACATCTGCGAGTCAAATAACAACAGACTAAGCCTAAACCTAACAGTAGCATGCCACTACCTAGTTGGGCCATTCCAATAGCCAAGCCATCAAAAAAGGCTAGTAGACTCAACAACATCGCCCCACCACCCCCGAGAGTAAATCCAAAAGCTAAACTGGCGATAACCAATAATGGCGTCCATAATAACAAATAAGCTGAAAATAGCAAACAAACTGCGGCCAGCAACAAACTGCCCCACAAAGGAAAACCTAAAATCAATAAGAGCAAAACGCCAACATTCAGCCGCTGTTTTTCACGATAGCGGGGAAAAGCCGTCCTTACTTGGGTAAATTCTGCCTGAGCGACGACTTCTCTTGGGTCCCCAATCATGGCCACCGCTTCTTCTTCGGTATAGCCATCCGCGACAAAATCCCGGATCAATGTATCATAGTATTCTAGAAACTCCGATTTCTCCATTTCCTCAATGTCTTGAGGCAAATAACCAATTAAAGCCGCCAAAAATTGCTTCCTATCCATTTTCCAGTCTCCCTCCAATATATTCATAGATACCCACGACACTATCTTTGCCTTTATAAAAAATCCGTAATTTCTCTTCACCTTTTGCCGTGATTCGATAATACTTTCGCAAGCGTCCACTGTATTCTTCCTTATAGGTAGTCACCAGTTGCTGATTTTCAAGACGCTTCAAAATCGGATATAAGGTGGATTCACTAATATGGATAATCGGAGAAATATGTTTAATGATTTCATAGCCATAAGACGGTTCTGGTAACAAAAAGGCCAACACACAGTACTCCAACAACCCCCGCTTTAATTGACTATCCACATCCTCACCTCGTTTGATCAAACTAGGGAGTTCTACGCTCCCGGTTATCAATACTATACAATACATAGTATCATAAAAAATCAGTCTTTGGTCTTATTTGAGAGCAAATGATAGCATGAGACACCTCTTAATTTCTGTGACATCAGCCTTTATGAAGTTTGAATTTTATAAGTTTCTTATCTATTAGAAAGGCTGAAGGACCTCCTTCAGCTCTCGAGAATTAAGGCCGCTAGTTCGTGAAGCCAGACATTGCTAGACTTGGTATTATAAAACGGCATCACCAACTACTAATCCATAATTAGCAGTTAATGATGCCGTTACTCTTTAATTACTAAGAGCGTAACTGAGGGTTATTTTAACCATTGGTCAACTTTGTCCTGATTGTTTGTTACCCATTCTTTAGCAGCTTCTTGTGGCGTAGCACCAGAATTAATTGCTAACATCACACTCTCCATGTCTGCTTGGTCCCAATGAAAGTTGTCTAAGATTTGATAAGCTTCTGGTTGATCTTGTTCCAAACCAATACGCGCCATCGTATGGATACTTTCCGCATCCCCCATTGTCCCTTTTGGATCTGCTAAATATTTCAAATCATATTTAGCAAACATCCAGTGGGGAGACCAACCAGTAATTACAATCGGCTCTTGATTTTTGATAGCCTTACCCAAGGCGACGGTCATTGCTCCTGATGAGGCAGAAGATACTTCCCAATCGGCTAAATTCGGATAGGCTTGTTGAGTAGCTTCGGCGGCTTTCATCACTCCTGCACCAGGTTCGATACCGGTGATGGTCTGATTCGCTTCACTTGTTAAGTCTTCAATACTATCAGCTGACATATAGCTTGGGACGACTAAGCCTAGCTTTGCACCAGCTAAATTTTCCCCTAAATCCTCTAACTGATCTTGATACTTTTCATATTGAGCTTGATGGGTAGTTGGTAACCAAGCCGCTACCATCCCATCTGTTTCCCCATTAGCCACAGACTGCCACATTACTGTCATATCTAGGGGGGTCATTTCTACCTCATAGCCTTCTTGTTTTAGCACCTCAGCAATGACATGAGTCGAGGCAATTTCAGTATCCCATTCTACATAGGACAAGTGAATTTTTTTTGAATTTGAGGTACCTCCAGAAAATGCGACTGCAGCGATGATGGCTACAATTGCTGCGAGGGCACCTAGACGAAACCATTTTTTACTTGTAGTTACTTTTTTGTTGCGCTCTTGTTTAGGTTTATTTAGCCCTTGTGTAAAGCGATCGATGATGATTGCTAAAATCACCAGTGCCAACCCATTGACAAAACCATTACCGACTTGAGCTTGTTGTAATGCCGACAAAACGCCACGCCCCAAGCCAGGAGCACCAATCATAGAAGCTGTTACGACCATGGATAAAGCCAACATCATCGTTTGATTTACCCCAGCCATAATCGTTCCTTTAGCTAATGGCAATTCTAATTTAAACAGCTTTTGCTTTCCGGTACTCCCAAAGGAATCCGTCGCTTCTACTAATTCTGTAGGGATTTGCCGAATGCCTAAGTTTGTCATACGGACGGTAGGAGGTAAAGCAAAGATAACTGAGGCAAAGACCCCAGGTACCATTCCAATTCCGAAAAAAGCTACCGCTGGAATCAAATAAACAAAAGCTGGCATTGTTTGCATAAAATCAAGTAGTGGTGAAATAATCACATTGGCCTTTTGGTTCTTAGCCATCAAAACCCCTAGTGGAATCCCAATAATAATGGATAATAAACTAGCAATAAGGACCAACGTAACAGTATTCATCAAATCGTTCCATAATCCTTGATTATAGATGAATAGCAGCCCAATAAACGTCAAGATAGTCAAGCCTACTTTTTTGAAAACCAGTAATGCACATCCAGTTAGTAGTAGGATAAAGAGAATCGGCGGAATGACTAATAAAGTATTGGTGACTGTATCCATCACTGCTTGTCCAACTGTTTGAATCACCGAGAAAACACCCGCAAAAGTAGCCGTCAGCCAATCAGTAAATTGTTCTACCCAATCTGCCACTGGTATGCTTTGTTGTAAGAAACTATTCATTCGTATCACACTCCTTTTCAGTTGACTCCGTTAACGCTTCAATCACGCTACCTCTAATCACGACACCTTTTAATTTATCATTTTTGTCCACTACAGCAAGTGGTGCTTCGGCATCCTTGATGACATTAAAGATATCTGTAACAAGCATATCTTCTTTAATTTTACGAACATTTTTATCAATGACATCATGGACATCCAGTTGGTCTCGTCTAGCTTCTAAAGCTTTCAAAGCCGTTAAGCTACCTTTTAATTGGCGCTTTTTATCCACTACCAACAGTATACTAACGCCTTCTTTACGCATTCGATTCAAGGCGACATTTGGTCCATCACTTTCGATATTCATAGTGATGGCAGGTTCCATTATATTTTTTGCTGTCAACACTTTGGAGCGATCGACATCTTCAACAAAGTCTCGTACATATTGGTTGGCAGGATTTGTCAATATTTCTTCCCCTGTACCGATTTGAATAATTTGCCCATCTTTCATCAACGCAATTCGATCACCAATCCGCAGTGCTTCATTTAAATCATGGGTAATAAAGATAATCGTTTTCCGAACATTTTCTTGTAAATCCAACAGTTCATCTTGCATCTCACGCCTAATCAACGGATCTAAAGCTGAAAAAGCTTCGTCCATCAGTAAAATTTCAGGATCATTCGCCAAAGCTCGCGCCAAACCGACTCGCTGTTGCATCCCACCAGATAATTGATCGGGATATTGATCTTTAAATGATAATAAACTTGAATTTGCCAAAGCTTGTTCTGCCCGTTGTTGGCGTTCTTCTTTTGAAACTCCACGAAGCTCTAAACCCAACTCAGTATTTTCGAGAATCGTTCGATGAGGGTAGAGGGCAAAACTTTGAAATACCATATTTAATTTATGGCGACGTACTTCTTGCAGCTCTTCTTTATTCATCTTAGCGATATTTTCATCATCAATGTAGATTTCACCACTCGTAGGATCAATTAGCCGGTTTAACAAACGAATCATCGTTGACTTTCCGGAACCAGAAAGTCCCATAATAACGAAGATTTCCCCTTCTTCAACCTCAAAATTTGCATCGTAAACCCCAACTGTGGCACCTGTTTCTTCTAGTATTTCAGTTTTTGACTTTCCCTGTGAAACCAGATTTAAGGCTTGTTGTTTTCTTTTGCCAAAAACTTTTGTTAAATGTTCAACTTTGACTTTTGCCAATTGATTGACACTCCTCTCAAATTATTCTCTGTACCGCAGAATACTTCTTTTTTTCAGATACTTTTCAACTATTTTTTCATTTCTTTACAAAAAAAGGCGGCCTCTTCCAGCAATTTAATCTCATAGTTGGAAATGACCTCAAAAAAACTGACCACACCAGATTAACATCGTGTGGTCAGTTTGTCAAAGAAGGTGCTCTATCTTTTTTAAAGGGCGGATCTTACTGATTAACACAACAATATATACGTCCTAATCAGCCGTCGCTATACTATTACTCGAGATAAAAGAACCGATGTACCCGTTGTACGGAGAGTTCATCACCAACAAAAAATACTGTTTCCCCTTCTTCAAATTTGGCATATGGACCTGGTGATAATAACAAACGCTCGTCATGCTGCAGCGCAACGATAGTAGCCCCAGTTTGTTGCCAAATATTCAACTCACCAATTGAAGCATTCAGATGCAAGGCTTTATCTGTCAACAGAATCTGGTAGGGAATAAATGGCGCTGTATGTTGAATGCGTTTTGTTTGGTTTACTAAGCTATCTAAGAGGGTGGAAAAGTTTTCTAATTCCTGCTGTTGACGTTTTACGCTAGCTAAAATCTCTCCTTTTGTTTCTTGGATTGAACGCACTTCATGATACTGGGTAAGAAAGTTTTCTGCTTTAGCACGGGAAGCAACATAGGCACCACTACCATGCCGTACTTCCATAATATCCAAATCCACTAGTACATTGATTGCTTTACGAGCAGTTTCTGGTGAGACGTTAAAATTTGAAGCCAACGTGGAACGAGCGTGAATTTTTTCACCTTCATGGTAACGATTTTGGACGATCCGTTCAGCTAGTGCTATGGCGATTTGTTGATAGCGGGGCATACTAATTTTTTTGCTAGTCATTTTTTTCTCCCTCTAACTCGTAATTTTAGCCGAGTTTGGTTTCAAAGCCTAAATTAACATAAATAAAAAATGATTTCGATGGAAAAAAACTGCTTCGGTCAAACCGAAAGCAGTCTTTTCACTATGTTAACCCATCATTTTCAATTGGGCAATTCGTTGAGTAACTGCTTGTTGTTTGTCCAAGTAGTCTTTTTCTTTGTTGCGTTCTTCGGCTACGACAGCTTCCGGGGCATTGGCGACGAAACGTTCGTTGGCCAATTTTCCTTGAACCCGTTTGACTTCTTTGTTCCATTTGTCCAATTCTTTTTCCAGACGAGCAATTTCTTCCTGGATATCGATCAAACCAGCCAGTGGCAAGTAAATCGTCGCGCCGGTCAAAACAGCGGACATCGCTAGCTCTGGTGCTTCCAAAACGCTAGTAATCGTCAAGGTTTCTGGGTTACAGAAACGTTGCAAGTAGTTTTGGTTATTGCGCAAGAATTGGTCGATTTCTGGATCGCTGGTTTGAATCAGTAAGGTAATCGGTTTGGACAACGGTGTATTGACTTCTGCACGAATGTTTCGGACAGAGCGAATCAATTCGATCAACGTAGCCATCCCTTTCACGGCAGCTTCATCATCAAACTCCGGATGCACTACTGGATACTCAGCGACCACTAAGGATTCACCAACATGTGGCAACTTGCTCCAGATTTCTTCTGTCACAAATGGCATGATTGGATGCAACAAACGTAAGATTTGATCCAAAGTATAAACCAAGACGCTCTTGTTCGTAGCTTTGGCTGTCTCGTTTTCACCGTACAAAACTTCTTTACTCATTTCGATATACCAGTCACAGAAGTCATCCCAGATAAAGTTATACAGCTGACGCCCGGCTTCACCAAATTCGAAGCGGTCAAAGAGTTCCGTCACTTTGGCGACTGTTTCATTGAGACGCGTCAAAATCCAGCGGTCAGCCACTGTTTTCTCTCCCGTCAAATCTAGGTCTGCATAATCCATGCCTGCAACGTTCATCAACACAAAACGAGAAGCGTTCCAGATTTTATTGATAAAGTTCCAAGCAGCATCCATTTTTTCATAGCTAAAACGGACGTCTTGGCCAGGTGCCGAACCGTTAGACAAGAACCAACGCAAAGCATCGGCGCCATATTGGTCGATGACTTCCATCGGATCGATCCCATTGCCAAGGGATTTACTCATCTTGCGGCCTTGTTCGTCACGGATTAACCCATGCATCAATACGTTTTTGAAAGGTGCTTGTCCGGTAAATTCCAAGCTTTGGAAGATCATGCGACTCACCCAGAAGAAGATGATATCGTAACCAGTCACTAGCGTATTCGTTGGGAAATACCGTTGATAATCGGCCGCTTCTTCGTCTGGCCAACCCATGGTAGAAAATGGCCACAAAGCGGAACTAAACCAAGTATCCAAGACATCTGGATCTTGTTCCCAGTTTTCGGAATCTTTAGGATCTTCCATCCCCACGTACATTTCCCCAGTGGTTTTGTTGTACCAAGCCGGGATACGGTGTCCCCACCACAACTGCCGTGAGATTACCCAGTCATGGACGTTTTCCATCCATTGCAAGAAGGTTTGGTTGAAACGTGGAGGATAAAAATCCACCCGGTCTGCTGTCTCTTGGTTAGCAATCGCTTCTTGGGCGAGAGGGGCCATGCGGACAAACCATTGCGTCGACAAGCGGGGTTCTACCACGACACCAGTTCGTTCGGAATGGCCGACACTATGCACCATTTTTTCGATTTTGACTAAGCGACCGATTTCTTCCAAGTCTTTCACGACTTGTTTACGAGCGGCGAACCGATCCAGCCCGGCATATTTACCGGCTAAATCATTCATGGAGCCATCATCGTTCATGACGTTGACCCGTGGCAAATCATGACGATTGCCCACTTCAAAGTCATTTGGATCATGAGCCGGGGTAATTTTTACAACACCTGTCCCAAATTCCATATCTACGTATTCATCTGCAATAATCGGAATCTCTTTGTCCACTAAAGGCAAGATAACGGTTTTGCCGATCAAGGCTTGGTAGCGTTCATCATCTGGATGGACGGCCACCGCGGTATCCCCTAACATCGTTTCTGGACGGGTGGTGGCGATTTCCACCACGCCAGTGCCATCAGCCAGCGGATAAGTCATATGGTAAAAAGCACCTTCCACATCTTTGTGGATGACTTCGATATCCGACAAAGCGGTCCGAGCTTGGGGATCCCAGTTGATGATGTATTCGCCGCGGTAGATCAAGTCTTTTTCATACAAACCAACAAAGACTTTGCGCACCGCTTGTGATAAGCCCTCATCCAAGGTAAAGCGTTCCCGACTATAATCCAACGACAGGCCCATTTTTGCCCATTGTTCTCGGATATGGCCAGCGTATTCCTCTTTCCATTCCCATACTTGGTCGACAAATTTTTCCCGGCCAAGATCATAGCGAGAAACTCCTTGTTCCCGTAATTTTTCTTCAACTTTTGCTTGGGTCGCAATCCCCGCATGGTCCATCCCTGGTAGCCATAAGGTATCAAAGCCTTGCATCCGTTTTTGGCGGATAATCATATCTTGTAACGTCGTATCCCACGCATGGCCCAAATGCAGTTTCCCCGTTACATTTGGTGGGGGAATCACGATGGAATAAGGTTTGGCCTCCGGATTGCCATTGGGTTTAAAAAGATCATGATCCAACCAGTTTTGGTAGCGACCAGCTTCGACTTCTTGGGGATTGTACTTAGTAGATAGATTGTCAGTCATCAGGTTTCCTCCGTTTTTTCATTTATTGAACATCTTGTGGGTGCTTGGGAAAAGTGTTTTTGCTAGATTCGCTAGGTGAGAACCTATGCCTTTAGCTCGCGAGACTTAAGGCTGATGGGCTGTGTCGCTTGCTTCCCCAAATCTCTGGTTTAAGCTTATGAAGCCAAGGTAAATAAAAAAGCCCTAGCATGATTTCTCACACTAGGGCGCAATTTACGCGGTACCACCTAATTTGCAACCAACATCTCTGGCTGCCTCTTTGACGTGCAATAACGGGCACGACTCGTCTCAGCCTACCAATCGACTTGCGATCTTCAGTGAGAAACTCCCAAGCTACCTTCACCCTGCCACTGGAGAAATCTTACAGCCAAGGATCTCTTCTCTAGGCCAGTGTTTGTCGGGTTACTCCTCTTGTTCTATGTCTTAAGTCATTCTACAATGGAAATTTCTGAAAGTCAAACAAGGGATTAGACTTTTGCTGCCACCTTCTTCTGGTAGTTTTGATCAAAGAAGATTAAGGTTTGGAGCTCAGTCGTCAAGTCGATGTACTGCACATGCACATCATTGGGCACATCCACCCGGTCTGGGGCAAAATTCAAGATGGCAGTAATCCCCGCCGCCACGATCTGATCCACAGCTGTTTGTGAAAACTGACTGGGCACAGTCGAGATCGCCACGGTGATACCCATTTCTGTCACCTTCTCTTGGAAATCACTCATGGGATAGACCAGATGTCCATCGATTTCCTTACCCACTAAGTCGGGATTATTGTCAAAAATGGCGATGATATTCAGGTTGGAATTGCGCCGAAAATTATTATTGGCTAAGGCTTTTCCTAGGTTCCCAAAGCCCACCAAGGCAATGCGTTTTTCCTCATTTGTATCCAAAATTTGATTAAAAACTTCGATTAAATAAGCGACATCATACCCATAGCCGCTACGTCCCAATTCTCCCAAATGTGAGAAATCTCGCCGAATCGTCGCTGAAGGAACTTGCGTAACCTCACTGAATTCTTTGGATTTGATGCGAGTCACCCCTGCATCTTGAAGCATATTCAAATAACGTAAATATAATGGCAAACGCTTGGCTGTGGCTTTTGGTACATTTTTTAAATTGAGTTCATCCATTCTTGGAAGCTCCTTTGTTCGTTTTTTCACATAGTTAGTGTAGCACGGCCTCTAACGATACGCAAGATTTTTATCCCCCGATTCACAAAGATTCATACCACCTATTAACTCTACCAATCGAATCCAGACCGACTCGTCACTTTTGGGCCGAGTATGTGTGAAAATCTGACCACTTATGAAGACTTTTTTCTAGCAGCCAAAAGGCCCCCCTGACTCTGGTGCCTGCCGCGCTTTTAGAAACTGCACCATAAAAAAGCCAGCAAACCTTGATGGCCTTCCATGACAAGGTTCACTAGCTTATTTAGTAAATTGCCCGACTATTTGACTAAAGCAAATCAGCAAATTCGGCAGCCGTGTCTGCATTTTCAGAGACTGGGCTGATGGCTTCGATTTTGATGCCGGCAACCGCTCGGGCAATCATGCCTTCGACGTCTAACCGCGCTTCGTAATAATGCACTTTTTCCAAATTTGGCCGGGTTTTTGGTTGTGGTGGTGCAAAAATCGTACAGCAATCTTCAAAAGGTTGAATCGCCAATTGGAAAGTATCGATTGCTTGCGCGATATCGATAATTTCCAATTTATCCATCGTTACCACTGGCCGAATAATCGGCGTCGCTGTCACTTCATTGATTGCCACCATGGATTGCAAGGTTTGGGAAGCCACTTGTCCCAAAGACTCGCCATTGATAATGACTAGGCCACGACGCAGTTGGCGGATTTCATCAGTGATTCGCAGCATAAACCGACGAGTCAAGGTCATCCAATAGCCCTGAGGCACACTGCGCTTGATTTCTTCTTGGATTTCGGTAAAAGGCACTTCGATAAACTGAATTTGCCCGACATAAGGCGTCAGCTTAGTCGTTAGATCTTTGGCTTTTTGCAAGGCTTGTTCACTGGTGTAAGGTGGCGAAGCAAAATGTACCGCCTCAATCTCTACCCCACGTTTCATCGCCAGATAACCGGCGACTGGCGAGTCGATCCCCCCTGACAACATCAGCATGCCGCGGCCACTAGTTCCCACTGGCAAGCCCCCGGCACCTTGAATCGTTTCATAGGATAAATAGGCCCCGTTTGCACGGATTTCCACCCGTAAATTGATATCTGGCTTTTTCATTTGGGCTTTGATTCCTGGAATTGCTCGGAAAACTGCTGCTCCCAATGTTTGATTCAATTCATCGGAGTTTTGGATAAAATCGTGGTCACTACGTTTGGCGGTGATTTTAAAGGTTTCAGAGCCGGTATAAATCTTTTTCATAACATCTTGGACCGCTGCGATGATGACGTCCAAGTCCTTTTCCACGCGGATACTTGGGGAAAAATTTTGAATCCCAAAGACTTTCGGTAGTTTTTCAATAATTGGTGCTGCCTCAGCGCCATTAAGGTAGAGGTGCATCCGGTCACGATCAGCTTTCACAGTGATCTCAGGATGTGCCGACAAGGCCCCCTTGACGTTTTCCGCCAGACGCATAATAAAACTGCGGCGATTTTTGCCCTTCGTGGATAGCTCGCCATAGCGCACCATAATTTCGGTATAGTTCAAATTCACGTTCGTTTCCCCTTTAGTTGGAAGCAAGGATTGCCTCGCTAATTTCTTAATTGATTTTTGAAAATTTTTGGTAAAGTTGTTTGAAGATGATCAAAAATTGTTCCACTTCGGCCATCGTATTGCTTTCATCAAGGCTCACCCGCACTGCCGTAGTGGCATAGGCTTCGGGGATTTTCATGGCATGGAGGGTACTGCTTTCCGTCTTACTGCGGGAAGAACAAGCACTAGTGGTGGAGATGAAAATCTGCTTTTCTTCCAAGGCATGGACCATAACCTCGCCACGAATCACTTTTAGACCAAAGCATAAGATATGAGGGGCAAAGTTTGCTACTCCTGAATAAATTGTTACTTTGTCAAATTTGACTAATTCTTCCATGAGATAGGCTTTCAAAGTCGCGACATGTTCCGGACGTTGGGCTTTTTTCTCGATGGATAGCCGCAGCGCTTTTGCCATCGCGACAATCGCGGGCACATTTTCCGTGCCACTACGATGGTTTTCTTCCTGACCACCACCCGTCAGTAAAGGTGCCAGTTTTCGCCCTTCCCGCCAAAAAATAAAGCCGGTGCCCCGGGGACCATGAAATTTATGGGCAGAAAAAGTCGCAAAATCCACTCGGTCAGTCAGCCACAAGTCTTGTGGAACTTTGGTAATGGCTTGCACGGCATCCACATGGAAATGGATTTTCGGATAAGCTTGCAGTAAGTCGCTGATTGCCGCAATCGGTTGAATCATCCCGACTTCATTGTTCACCGCCATCACCGAAACTAAAATCGTCTCTTTGCGGATCAGTTTAGCCAAAGCAGATACATCGACAAATCCTTGGTGATCCACCGGTGCGATATCGACATCAAAGCCGAGAGTGGCCAATTGGGCAGCAGTTTCAGAAACTGCGGGGTGTTCTACAGCAGAGATAATGATATGGTTGCCATAAGCTTTTTTGGCAAGCGCCGTTCCCTTCAGCACCCAGTTGTCCCCTTCTGTCCCCCCTGAGGTAAACCAGATTTCGTGAGGCGCAACAGCTAGCAACTCCGCGATTTGCTTGCGGGCTTGAAGCAGCAAACGGCTGGCCTGTGAGCCTAAATCGTGAAGGCTAGAGGGATTGCCGATTATTTTTTGGCTAGTTTTCACATACGCATCCAACGCCAAGGGATAGATCGCAGTGGTGGCACTATTATCGAAGTAAATCATCTGAAAAATCCTTTCTCCTTTGCCAAGCCGAAGCACTTCCAGTCTGGCAACAGTCTTCTCAACCAATCATCATTCAACTTTTGGCGAGAAAAATTCTTATTCATTATATACGTTGTTTTCCCGGCTTTCAAGGGAGCAAGCTTTGTCTTAAGAGTTTACCAATGGTCTGTTAAGAATCCGACAGTCCATCTGGTGGCTGTCTCTCAGCTGTAGCAAAGAGTGGCAAGAGGACGTTGGGTTAGCTGGGGAAGTCAGTCGGTGATATCTAAATTAGTCACGCCTCCCTTTGTGGCAATAAGACAATTTACCGCTGTATACAATCAAAGACAGACCATTTATCAGCCTGTCTTTGGTATATATTTTATAATTTGACTATAGAGCTTCAAGATTTAACAAACTTCTCTATTATTTTCCCCTAATCGAATCTGTTCCCCGATCCACCACTTATCCATCTCTCAATATGGCTAGCCCAGTTTTTTTGAAGTCGATAACCTACTGTCTAATCTCTCTAATACGGACATAAAGCAAAGAAAAAAGCGAGATAAAAAGGCCGCAAAAAGCAAAAATTAGGAAGTTCTGTAATTTTGGGAAACCTGTCTCGATACTGTAAAATAATCCAAATACCATTATACCAATAGGTTCCAAAATCTGAGAAGTGACGCTAATAAACGAGAAAACTCTTCCTTGCATTTTGACCGGTACCGTCTCAGAAAGCCAAACAGAATACGGAATATTGATCCCTGACAAGACAAATCCCAATGTAGCGTTTAGTACAACCATCCCAATCCAGACGACAGTATTTATCTGGAAAAGCATTGGGACCAGCCCTAAAGCCACCAATAAAATCCCAACAAAGATGTTACCCTTCCATACAAATTTAAGGGGCTGCTGAATTCTTTTCTTTGCATAAACCAAGCCCGCCACAATTGCTCCCCACACAAAAGCCGATTGAACAAGGGAATATTGGGAGTTAGAAAATTCTAGAAACCTTAATTGAACAAACGGAAGGCCCACATTAACTACACACAAAAAACCGTTAATCATTGCAAAGAAGATGATAAATGCTTTCAAAAGCCTATTTTGAGATACATATTTTAGTCCATCTTTAAATTCTGAAAAAAATGAAGCAATGATACTACGTTTTTCAAAATCGTTTTTCTTAGTTTGAATACCAGTAGCCTTAGAAAGGTATTTATTAAAGTCTAACTTCAAGTAACAAACTAAAGCTCCAGTTTCAAACAACACTTCAATAATTATTATTTCAAAAATAGTTAGATTTGAGAAGAGTACAACACCTATCATTGGAGAAATAAGACTGATAGCTGATTTTATTGTCTGATCAAGTCCCCTAAATGTTGCTAATTCATCCTCACTAACTAATGTAATAGTTGCAGCAAACATTGTATTCCCAGTAAAATCGTCAGTAATTGTAAGAATAGCATTTAGTACAAAAATCGAAAATAGACTTAATCCAGCACCTGAAAATACTGTCGTTAGACCGATCAAAACCAATGATAAAATGCAAAATAACTGAGAAAGAAAAATAATTTTTCTTTTATCAAAACGATCAATTATTGGTCCGACAAATGGCAAAAAAAGCAAGGACATAATCGGACTAGCTACAAGAGAAATCGAAAAATAGATAGCGGAATGCGAACTGTTTAGTATAAGTAAACTCAATACATATACCAGGACCTCGCTTCCTAATACACTTAAACCAGATCCTAGAAGCATGGTTTTGAGCTGAGATCTTTTCATTGACTCCCTCCCACAAAGTGAAAATGTTCCTATTGGCTAAAGATAAAATCAAATAAGAAACTCAAAGTCATTTGTTTCAACGAAAATCTGACTAATTCTTTTTCCAAAAAATTTGATAAGTTATACTTTATTCGGACAAGCACTCCAAATCAAAACAGAATAACTTTATAAACTATTGCATACATTTAGGTACTTATCTTAACAACAATAGAATTTTTCAGAATATGTAGAATCACGCTTAGCAAGGTATACTAAGCGTGATTTTATTACTATTGATTATTGGAATTTACTTTTAAAGTTTTTCAGATAATTTTCAAAAAAAGATACAGACCAATGAGTTATCTATCTAAATATTAGCAATAAAAAAAAATCAGGTCAACGAGAATCTATGCGCTATCACTTCCAAATATCTTTCCCCATTTTGGTACCGGTAGCTATTTTTCAAGAGTAAAGATAAACAGCTAATGTGAAAGCATCTGATTTCCACACGCCTCTTCCCCTTTTCTTGCTATCTTCACCTTTTTCATAATCTCAGAATAAGCCCATGATCTCCTTCCAAAATCCCAATATATTATACTTAGCTTTAAGTCACTAAGTTATAAGAAAGCTGACCGGTCTTGCTTCCGGAGAATGCCTCGGGTGGTAGTGGGACCGGTAAATGCCAACCAAAGAACCGTTGTCATTTTGCTAGCTCACCTTAGCGATTTTTGCTTAGGTGAACTGTATGCGATACGTTTCTTTAGCCCTCGGACATCCTTAACACTACAACTCGAGGGATTCTCCTCCGGCAAGTCCGACCTGTTTTATCGATAAGCGATTTATTCCCTTTGCTTCGTAAATCAGCAAATTATTTTCTTGTAGGGTAGCAAATATACCGTGAAAAAGGTGAGATTTAGCAGAGTAGAATTGGATTGACAGTAGCTCTAAAGATGCGTAATGAATTACTTAGAGTTGTGGTGCTTGCACCACTTACTCTAAGTTTGAATGCGCAAGGCAAAAGACAAACAGATTTTCCGTTTGGCTTTTGCCGGTCTAGCTACCGTCAACCCAATTACTAAGTCGCTAAATTTTACCTTTTTCGGGCTTCACAATGTCGGCATGATACGCCACTTAATTACTGATGCTTCAAGCTTTTTGGAACTTAATTTTTTACATAAGTTCTTTATCTATGAAAAAAGGATTGAGCCACGTTTTGAGGCTCAATCCTTATCTTTTCGATTAAACTAAATCACGATTGTTGAAGTAGAACGATTCAATCCGTTTAAATGCGCCGGGTTCCACGCGTTCCAATGCTTGGCCTATTTCATCCAGAGCCGCTTGGTATTTGTAGTCTTTGCTAAACAAGCTCAAGCTCCGGTCGATAGCCGCTTTGATTTCTGGATGGGAATGACGGTAACGGTTGGCATATTGCATCATTTGTTCCGTCAATGCCGCCGCATCTACCAAATCATTGGTTTTTGTTTCCAACCCTTTGATATCCGTTTCGCATTCTTTAACTAGTTGGTTGACTTCCAACATGTTGACCCGGATTTTATTCAAGGATTTGCTTAAATCTTCTACTCGGTCGGTCGCCATGAAGAAGGATTCCAAGTAATCTCCTGGCAAGCCTGGCAAGCGTTGTTTTTCCACAAAGCGTTTTAGGTTCCGAAGACGGAATTCATATTGTTCCACTTTTTGCTGGGCTTCTTGTTCCCCTTGACGCAGTTCCCGCAGACTATTGTCGATTTCCACTTGTTGGCTTTCCACGTCATCTAAAATCTTGTAGGCATCTTTATAGAAGGTTTGGGCTTCTGAATAAGCCACCTCGTGATTATCCAATTTTGGATGAAGGACATTTTTTTGACGATCCAATTCATCGATTTCTTGTTGGAAACCACGAACTTTGCCAAGTTCGTTGTGATTCAACGTATAGCTTTGAGAGGTATGATCGATTTCAATCAGTAACTGGTGATTGTTTTTATTGGCATGTTGGATGTATTCCTCCACCACGGGACGGTTTTTGAAGACATAGCCACGGGAGTTGATTTCCCGTTCCATTACCGTATACAAGGCATCGATGGCACTGGCAGTGTCGCGGTTAGCCACTTCCACCGTGTGCACTTCGGTTTTTTCCAAATCGCCTAAAGACGTTTGAACCCGTTTTTTCACGCGGTCGATTTCACCTTGGAAGTTTTCTACAGGAAAGACATAATGATCCGCCAATAATTTTTGGTAACCTTCTTGGATTTCTTTCAATTGATCAGGGAAGGTTTTATTTAATTCTTCATAGACAGCAGGAATTTTTGCCATGGTGTCTTCTAATTCGTAGGTGTGTTGTTCAGCTTGTTCTAGGACTTCCCGAGCTTCCACCGGATCACCAGACGTGTTCAACGTGACAAACTGGGTAAATTCAATTTCGATGTTTTTCAGTTGTTTTTGTAATTCTGAATAAGCCGGTCCGTATTCTTCCCCTTGGTCACGAAGCTTTTGTTTTAACTCTTCGTAGACATCGAGCGCTTTTTGGACTTTCAGGGAATTGCGTTCTTCTGACTCCCGCAATTCTTTCAATCCGTTGCGGACTTCTTCCACTTCGGTTTCCATTTGATTCATGGTGTCTTCTGCATCGACAATCGCTGCTTTGGCTTTCATAAAACGGAAAGTTTCATTTAAACTTTCCACTTCAAAAATTTGACTTTCCAATTCAGCAAAGGAAGAGGTTGAAATGTCAGTCCATTTTTGGTTCCAATCACGGAAGGTATTTTGACTTTGCCCCACCAAATGCATTTTTTTCACATCGTCGACTTCTTCTAACACAGGTAAGTCAAACAAGGCTTCCCGCCGTTTTTCCAGTTCGTGGAGCTTGTCTTGATTTTTCTTTCTCATGACAAAGCCGATACCATATAAAATGGCCGCCACTAAAATGATGGCGATGATGATTCCGATGATAACTTGTGTAGACATTGATGGTCTCCTCCGCATTCAAATACTTGATTCAATCTAGGTGTAGGGTTATGCCTGAAAAATAGGCGATTTTATGTACATTAATTTAAGGAAATTCAGCTGAAAAAGCCTGATTACCCTAAAAGGCACCTACGCTAGATTATAGCACAAAGCCTATCGACTAGCACTAGCAATCATAAAAAACTTTCAGGCATTTTGCAACCATTGCTTTTTAACTACCTCCGTTTTTCGCAATTATTGCCCGTCATTTCGCCAAAAGCTTCTTCCCTTTTCCTTGCTTTTTTAGCCAGCCCCTCTTTAAGTTTTTCATTTTTCTGACAATTTATGGGAAATCATCTTGCTTTTTCCATCAGTTTTTTGTACTCTAAAAATAATACGTAATTTTGCTTGCTGGCGTCGGTGGGTTGGCGCTTGAGACAAACGTAAAAGGGGTAGATAAGTATGAAAGTTATCAAATTTGGGGGTAGTTCGCTGGCTTCTAGTGGCCAGGTTCGCAAGGTCGTGGACATTGTCAAAACGGATGACGCACGGCGATTTGTCGTCGTCTCCGCACCGGGGAAGCGGGATAGCGCTGATATCAAAGTCACAGATTTATTGATCCAACTTTACGAACGAAAATTAGCTCATAAAAGTCTCACACCGTTGATTGAAGAAATTTTCTCTCGCTTTCGTGAAATTGGTGAGGCCTTTGGGATTGGCGAAGAGCATTTAGCTACGATTCATTTGGATTTGGAAGCAGTCAATCAGCTTCCCATCGAGAACAATCCCCATCTCTATGACCATATCCTCAGTCGCGGGGAAGACAACAATGCCAAGCTGGTTGCCGGTATTTTACAGGCAGAAGGCGTCAATGCCCGCTATATCAATCCCAAAGATTTAGGGATCTTAGTGACCGATGAACCTGGTAATGCCCGAGTCTTATATAAAGCTTATCGCAAAATCAAGAAGTGGGCGGATAGCGAGGCGGTCTTAGTCATTCCTGGTTTCTTTGGCTACACTGAAGAAGGCAATATCTGCACCTTTTCCCGGGGGGGCTCAGACATCAGCGGCTCCATCGTGGCAGCAGGTGTCAAAGCCGATTTGTACGAAAACTTCACTGATGTGGACGGGATTTATGCCGCGCATCCCGGCTATATCCACCATCCAGAAATCATCAAAGAACTGACTTACCGAGAAATGCGGGAACTGGCTTATGCCGGATTTAGCGTCTTCCATGACGAAGCCTTGATGCCATCGTTTCGCGCAAAAATTCCCGTAGTGATCAAAAATACCAACAATCCCAACTGCCAGGGGACAAAAATCATCCCCAATCGCGACCAACACGAAAAACCCGTCATCGGCATTGCCAGCGATGAAGGCTTCAGCATGATTTACATCAGCAAATATTTGATGAATAGAGAAGTCGGCTTCACTCGGAAAGTCCTGACGATTTTGGAAGAATTTGGGATTGGTTATGAACACATGCCTTCTGGAATCGATGATATCTCCATCGTTATCCGTAGCAATCAACTGGACGATGAATTGCAGGAGCAGTTGATGCGGAAAATTGCTTATGAAATCGATCCTGATGAACTGCGCATCACCCATGACCTTTCCATGATCATGGTGGTCGGAGAAGGTATGCGCCAACGAGTGGGGGTTACTGCCGAAAGCACCGCTGCCCTAGCCCGCAAACGGATCAACTTGGAAATGATCAACCAAGGCTCCTCAGAGGTCAGCATCATGTTTGGGATCCACAAAGAACAAGAAAAATTAGCCATCCGGACCCTCTACTACACTTTCTTTGATTAGCCTTGTCCCCTTTGAGTTTTACCGACGATGCGTTGTGAGTCCATTAGACAGAGGATCCTGTTTTATCAAAAATTGATGCTTAGTTTCTCAGCCGTTTTATGACAAAAAAACGATTCCCACGGGAGCAATTGCACTCCTTGGGAATCGTTTTTTTCTTAAGACTCTTGCTACTGGATCAATGAGTAAGCCTCATCCATGACTTTTTCATCGGGAAAAGTTGGGGAAGATTCCAGTCTATTGGGCCATCCAAGTCGGTTCTAAGATATTGCCATCCAAATCCACCACTTCAAAGCCCACCATCACCTCATCAGGAATTTCGGTATCGACTCGGTAAAAGCTGCCACCGTTGTCCGCTGCTGCTTTGGCAAAGGCCCTCACCGCGTCTGGCGTATCCAGGCTAAAAGCCACCAAGGCGCCACTGACCGTTTTCGGATCTGCCACCTTTTTATCTAAAAGAAATTCTTGGTAATAATCTCGTGTCAATAACATCACCCAAAAATGTTCATCCCACACCATACCACTGGCACGTTCATCGGAGTATTCATGGTTTTGCTTGAAGCCCAGCGCAGTATAAAACGCGGTAGCTCGTGCCAAATCCGTCACTGGAAAATTGGCAAAGACCATTGTTACCATTGAAAAAACCTCCTTTTTTTCACAAACTCATCATGCCACGAAAACGATTTCTTTGTCAAAAAGGAAGGATTCCAGCCGCGGGATTTAGGAAAAACATAAGGTTATTTAAGAGGGTGTTTGGTGCGTCACCTGCTGGGCAAGCCGAGTTTGTCGCTGCAATTCAGCGGCGATTTTCCCTTCTGGCGCATAGTTTTTCTGCCAATCTTCAGGCTTCAGTACTTTATTCGTCACCGGATCGTAATGCGGCTGGCCATCGGGAAACAGTTTACCCATATTGGCTTGATGGACAATCGCAAAAATCGGGTCAGGATCGACGCCCATCAAAGCAAAGCTGCCGTATGTCAAATACAGCAAGTCGGTCAAGGCATCGACTTGCTCAACCAACTCGTCTTTTTTCTGCTTTGCTGGCGCTTTTTTCAAAACTTTGGCTTGGGCTTGACGGATTGCCTCCTGCAAGCCAGCCACCGACTGGGCAAAATCCTCGTGGTCGCTAGCGGCCGCAAATAACAGCTCCACCAATTCTTCTACTTGAAAGCCGGCGCGATGGCAAACTTCTGCTTTGGGTAGCGCAGTGGGTCGGTCTGGTTTCCGCGGGTCAAAGGTCTCGTGAAAAGCGGCGACCATCTGGTAAGGCGTCAATGATTGGGTCACGTAATTTCCTACTTTCTATGAAATAATCTGGTAATGTTTCAAGGCTTGGGCGATGCCGTCAAAATTGTTGGAGCTAGTAACATAATCGGCGTAAGCTTTTACTTGAGGCTGGCCATTGCCCATCGCCACACCAATTCCGACTCCTTTTAGCATGGCGATATCATTTAGATGATCGCCAAACGCCATCACATCATTGGGAGAAATACCTTTTTCATATAAAAATGTATGGATCCCCCGTAGCTTAGAGCCTCCCTTAGGTACGATATCCACAGTCAATGAATTGGAACGCAATAAATCGCACTGGGGCAACGCTTGAGCTAATTTCTCATCATCGGCTACCGGGCTAAACATCATGCATTGATAGATCGGCTCCTTTAAGATTGGCAGCTGGCTATAATGATCCTCTCGTCGCAAAAAATGACTTTTTTTAAGGAGCTTTTTGGTGATATTCACGGGAAAACGCCGCGGTACAAAACGAAAAAGCCGCTGGGCCATAACCGACTGCCCCAACTTCATAAAGCGGCTCCCTTCGACACAACCCCGGGCGCCAAAATTGATGGAACATTGGTGTTCGATGGCATAGGCCACGATGTTGTCTAAGACCGCTTTTTCAAAAGCTCGGGCGTACAAAACTTGTTGATCGGTATAAACCAGTTGCCCATTGTACGTAACATAAACATCCAAGGGCAACTCTTGCAAAAGTTTGCTGACTTTTGCTGGGTCTCGACCGGTCGCCACCCCCACGAGAATCCCTTGGCGACGGACTTCTTGGAGGGCTTGCTTGGTGCTATGAAGGAGGTGGCCGCCAGTAGACAGCAAGGTGCCATCAATATCAAAAAATAATGCTCGTACCATCGCTACTCCCCTCCTTAGCCCAATTTTGAATTACCTTTATCATATCAAAAGTCCCGCAATCTGATAAGCAATCCGTCACGATGGCCTACTGATTTTTCTCTTGTTGCAAAACATGATACAATTGCTACTAGAATGGCTGAATAAACTCCTTCAGCGCTCAAGAATGACGACGGAATCGACACGTGCGGTTTGTTATCGTGAGACGGTTTCGCCTTCATTTTCGCAGATGCTAGCTGGACTCGCTCGTTCATGAAGCCAAATATCGTTAGGCGAAGGTATGATAAACTTTTCACTGGGAAAAATTACGAATCCCTTCGTCTCCAAAAACAGCACCGGACATTGTTGTTTTGCCGATGCCGAAACTGATAAAGCAGGTGTTCTCGTGAAAAAAATTCTCGTTTTGCATACCGGTGGCACGATTGCCATGAAAGCTGATGCCTTAACAGGTGGTGTCTTGCCGGATGTGGCCAATCCGCTATTGGATGCCCAAGTGTTATTACCCACTGATGTCGAACTGGTGGTGGAAGATATTTTCAACCTTCCTAGTCCGCAAATTACGCCGGAGCATATGTTGCAATTGAAAGAACGGATTCAACTAGCGAAGATGGCGGGCTTTGATAGTGTGGTGATCACCCATGGGACCGATACGCTGGAGGAAACCGCCTTTTTCCTAGACACTACCATTGGCAATCTGCTCCCCATCGTCATCACCGGTGCCATGCGTTCCTCCAACGAGCTAGGAAGCGATGGCCTCTACAACTTCGAAAGCGCCATTCGCGTCGCGGCCTGTGAAGAAGCGGTAGGTAAAGGCGTGATGGTGGTGATGAACGACGAGATTCATTCCGCTTGCTATGTCACCAAAACTCATACGACCAATGTGGCCACCTTCCGCACACCAACTTTGGGGCCCATCGGTTTTGTCACTAAAAGCCGTATCCTATTTATGCAAGAATTGCGCCCAACGCAACACTGGGACGTTTCTTCCGTGGCAGGCTTGATTCCCATCGTCAAAGCCTACGCGGGGATGCACGCAGAGCTTTTTGAGGCATTAGCCGAAAGTGCCATCGATGGTTTGGTGATTGAAGCCTTAGGTGCTGGTAATCTCCCCCCTGATACCCTGCCACCTTTGCAGCACATGTTGGATCGTGGCCTACCAATAGCCTTAGTTTCTCGATGTTTCAATGGAGTAGCCGAGCCGGTATACGGCTACACCGGTGGCGGCCGCCAATTGCAAGAAATGGGCATCATCTTTGCCAATAGTCTCAATTCTCAAAAAGCCCGCATCAAACTACTAATTGCCCACAACCGTGGCTTAAGTCGCGCAGAATTGATCCGTTTTATGGAGGCGTAAAAGGTTACAAAGCTTTAGTCTCCAAACTAAATAAGCTGTTCTTCCAATGTCAGGTATTGGAAGAGCAGCTTATTTGCTTATGATTTACCTATAGACAGCTACAGTTGGGATGATTAAACGAAACCTTTTGCCTGATTCCCTGTTATCTATATGGATTTCTAAAGGTTACTTTTTACGCCAGGTGATATTCGCTTCGCAGCAGACTGCTGCCCCCACGCGAATCTCGTGGCGTGTAGTGATCAAGGCCTCGCCGTTTTCATTTGTGATAGGCACTTGGTCATAGCGGCTCTCGACTTGGACGCCATACTCGATTTCCTTGTCGTAACGGATCAAGGCCGACACGGGTTCGTGACTCGTCAGAAAATCCATCCCCAACACATCGAGCAACCAATTGAAATACACGGCATTGTTGACGTGATGATTGCTGTCGATATCATAAACTCGCACTTGATAAAACTGGCTCTGACCTGCCACCACTTTTTCGATTTTCGGATAGCGGCGAATCCGTGTGACTTTTTCACTTTCGTAAGGGGCGATCACTGCTTCCGGCACACTGGCCATTTTACGGTTTTCAATATTCATCAAGGCAAAGACAGATTCAATCAAGACTAGCTGATTTCCTTGAGCATCGGCTATCCAAAAATGGCGGTAACAAAAGTATTTATTATACTCCATCGCCATGGTGGAAATCGTAAGCTTCTCGCCAACACGAGGCATGCGGGTGATTTGTAGCTGGTAATTGGTTAAAATCCATGTTAAGCCTAGCTTATTGACAAAATCTGTCCCCCGATTTAGAGCCTCGCTTTGATCCTCGGAAGTTTTGATAGCGGCGGCAATCATCGCCGGAAAGGTCATCCTTCCGTTAAAATCACATTCATAATAAACCACTTCATGTTGTGTTGAAAATTTCACTGCCACGTTTCTTCCCCCAAAAAAGCGGTAGTCTCCAGTTGAAGACCCCGCAGGATTTTTAATAAGCACTTAACAACTGGTCCACTTGCTCACCGTAGCTTTCGCCAAATTGATTTAGGTGGACGAATAAGTAATAGAGTTGGTAAATCGGTTGCCGCTCTTGCCAACCAGCAGGCAGCGGCGCCAATTCCAGATAGGTCTCCAAAAATTCGGCTTTAAAGCCACCGAAAAGCTGACTCATGGCGATATCCATCTCCCGATCACCATAAGAAACGGCAGGATCGATAAAAACTGGCTGGCCTTGTTGGTCAAAGAAGACATTGCCCCGCCAACAATCCCCATGCAATAAACTAGGTACAAACTCTCGGTCCCGCCAATTTTCCCAAATAAATTCCTTCAAGCGCAAATACTGTTGCTCGCGTTGTGGATTCCAAACATTGTTGATTTTAGCCAATTCCACTTGTACGTCCAAGCGACAGGTCAAAAAGAAATCCACCCAACTGCCAGTTTGCGCATTCACTTGAGGCAAGATACCGATGTAGTTGTCTTCTGGGAAACCAAAGTCATCAGCGCTTTGCCGGTGCAATTCGGCTAAGGTCGCCGCCAACTGGCGATGATCTCCTTCCCCCGGCTCCACCCATTCCATCAATAAATAGGCCCCCGTCGCTACTTCGCCAAAATCGTAGACCTTAGGGACCCGCACAAAATCAAACAGCTCCTTTAAGCCATGGATTTCAGCATGAAAAAAGTCCCCTTTCACGTTGGGATGGTACTTTAAGAAAAAACTACCATCCTGGGTATTGATACGATAATTCTGGTTCACATCCCCACCAGCAATCGGTAAAACCTGGCCTGTCAGCCCGAGCTTTTTCATAACGGCTGTAACACTCATCGCCTGCCCCCCTTTCCCATTACTACTTGTCAGTCAACTCTGGTTAATCCACCATGGTATAGAGTTTACGGAAATCAGTCAGGTCCCTTTTTGAAAGACCTAGACCCTTTTGCAAATACCCTGAGACATCCCCGTACTCCTTGCCAATGGTAGCAAAACTTTCAGCAAGGTAACTTTGATCGGCTTGCATCACTTCCTGAATCCCCTTCAGCATGGCTTCTGAGGCACCAGCTTGTTGGGCTTGTTGCAACATTTCCGCTCGCTTGGTCACCATTTGTTGATTGGTTTCGAGATAATTTTGCAAAATAGTCTCCTGGTCCACATCCAGCATCGCCAAAATCAGCGCCGCCCCAAACCCGGTGCGATCTTTACCAGCAGTACAATGGAAGAGCACCCCTTGGTCCGGTTGTTCATTTTCCAATAAAATATCAACAAACTGACGATAAGCTTGGCGGGAGTAGGCTGCTTGGACAAACTGACGGTACACTTCCCGCATCTGCTGGGCCGCGTCTAACCCCGCTTCGACTTGTTCCATCAAGGTCTTTGGTGCCGCCGAGACCTTTTGATTCTCCTGAAAAATCGGCAAAAAGATGTTTTCCGCTTGAGGAATCAAGGCGTCTGGTGCTTTTTCTTGTTCTTTGGAGGAACGAAAGTCCACCACTTTGACAATGCCGTACGCCTCTAAATGATTCGCATCTTCAGCGGTTAGATCCGAAATCGCTGCTCCTCGGACGACTTTTTTGAAACGGACAAACTGCCCAGCTTTATTTTGATAACCACCGAGGTCCCGCACATTGGCTGCCCCTGTCAGTGGAATGATTCTTTCTGCCATCTTTCTTTCCCCCTACTGCTGCCAAAACTTAGCAAAAATGCTGTGATTTGCAACTACTTGTTACTATTGAGTATAGCAGAAACTTTCAAAACCGTCTTAGCAACAGGTATTATTTTCTTGATTTTGACCAAAAAGTGGCTAAAATGCGCAATAAAAAACGAAGCCACTCACACGTCCAGCAGCTTCGTTTCTACAGCGATTCAATTATTGGGCATCGATGACCGCATTGGGATCTTCCAATACGCTCCGATCCAGCTCTTTAATCCGGGCACTGGTGAAAATCCCAGCCACCATACTATCCGAAACGTTGATAGCGGTCCGAGCCATATCAATCAGCGGTTCCACAGAAATAACCAAGCCGACGATGGCGATGGGATAATTCATCGCACCTAAGACGATTAAAGAAGCAAACGTTGCTCCCCCACCGACACCGGCAACCCCAAAGGAACTGATGGTGACGATGGCCATCAACATCAAAATGTATTCCAAACTGAAGACATCCACTCCCACAGTCGGAGCGACAATTGTTGCGAGCATCGCAGGATAGACACCGGCACAACCGTTTTGCCCGATGGAAATCCCGAAACTAGCCGCAAAGTTGGCCGTCGCATCGTCTACTCCGAAAGCTTTGGTCTGAGTTTCGATGTTCAAAGGCATCGTCCCCGCTGATGAACGGGAAGTAAAGGCAAAACTCAAGGCTGGCAAGGCTTTTTTCAGGTAGGTGATGGGATTGACTGTGACCAATGACAAAACCAATAAGTGCACAAGCATCACGACGATCAAAGCCGTATACGAAGCCAAGATAAATTTCCCTAAGTTGACGATGGCATTGAAATCACTAGAAGCCAAAACATTGGTCATCAAGGCGAAGACACCATATGGAGTCAAACGCAACACCAAGGTCACGATGCGCATCACGATTTTATACAAACTATCCATCAAATCTGAAAAAGTCTGGGCTTCTTTGGGCGCTTTACGTTTGACCCCAAGGTAAGCAATGCCGACAAAAGCCGCGAAGATCACGACGGCAATGGTACTAGTGGAGCGGGTACCTGCCAAGTCAGCAAAGACATTTTTAGGAATGAAAGAAACGATTTGTTCGGGAATGGACAATGCCGCTACTTGGCTTTGGCGTTCAGTCAATTCAGCAATCCGTGCCGTTTCCGCAGCGCCTTGGGTAAAGGAAGCCCCATCTAAACCAAACAACAAAGTCGAACCAATCCCGATCAAAGCGGCGATTGCCGTCGTGGAAAGCAAGACTGCCAACACGGTAAAACTGATTTTGCCTAGCTTATTGGTTTCTTTCATCCGCGTAAAGGCGCAGACAATCGAGACAAACACCAATGGCATGACCAACATCTGTAGCAATGCCACATAACCGGAGCCTACGATGTTCATCCATTCTAAGGCACCCGTCACTACCGGATCGTCGGTACTAAAAATCAGTTGCAAAATCCCCCCGAAAATAATCCCGGCAAAAAGCGCGGTAAATACCCGAGTGGAAAACTTCAAGTGTTTTTGCTGCATCTTGTGAAAGACAAACAGCGCCGCCACAAATACGGCCAAAATAACTACGATGAGCAGAGTTGTCATAATATCAACCTTTCTTTGGTAATCTCAGCAACTGAAAAAAAGTGGCACCCTAGCTACTTTGGTAGTTTGGATGTCTATTTATCACTTGTGAAATTACTTTGTGATGACAAGTCCGTCAAAGGAAGGAAAGGTTCCCCGTGACCATTCTTCAATAGGCACTCTGATAACACGTGTCATTACCAGTGACAACCTAATTATAACGAAACAAGGGAAAATTGTCTTTTCAGAAAACTTAGCTAGCTTTTTCGAAAAATGATAACCATTGATTTGGATGGGGCAACGATTGCTATCGCTAAAACTGGTTGGACCTGCCTTCAGCAAATCCCTCAGACTTTAGCGTAATTGCAAAACAACAACCAAATGACGGCATGATTAGCCACTTAATTCCTGAACCATCAGGCTTTTGGGAGCATATTTTTTATAAATTACTTATCCAATAAAAAAATCTAGCCAGACTCAACTTGAGTACTAGCTAGATCTAAATCCAAATAATGTTTGCCCTTTTTCTGCCCCCCTAGGCGACGAAAAAGGTGACAAAGCTGATTACGCCAAGGCGCCCATTGGGTCCCATGGAGCTAAAACGGTTGGTTCAGCTTCAAAAGCTGCCAATTGTTCCGGGGTCAAAAATTCTTTCCGAACGACGATTTGGTAAGTGTATTCGTCCATCCATTCGTCAGAAGCGACAAAGAAACCATTGTCCCCGACTTTTTCACCCCAACTATTTTCGACTTTCCATTTTGTCGATTGACCATCCACGATATCCACACCCGTCAAGACCATCGCGTGGGTCATCAAGCTTTCGCCAAAGTCCAAGCGTTCAGCTTTGGTCATGGTGAAGTTGATATCAAATAAATCATTGACATCAAAAGCATCTAACGCCATAATACCGGATTCCCGTGTAGAAGATTGACCGACATCACAACCAAACCAAACTGATTCGCCGGCTTCGAGTTGAGCGATAGCTAATTTTTTAAAGGTAGACATGTCCACATTCAAGTATTTCACATCTTTGCCACCTACGACATTCCCTAGCATTTCCACAGTGTAGGACTTGTTGTAAGGTTTGTCTGCAGTTGGGGCATTGATGATGGAGACATAGTCATCCAAGTTGACACCGACATATTTTTCAAAGAAGCTTTGTGGCGTCAAGTGTTGATCCAAATGATAGTTTTTGTCTTCATCTCGGTATTCAAAGTCAAATTCAGTCGGCGGTGTCCCCAAAGACATCGCTAGGAAATTGAAGACATTTTGTAGCATGTCTTCTTTCGCTTTTTGGATTTCTTCATCGGCTTTGCCTTCAGCGACTAAGCTCCGCAAAGTAACTGCATCTTTACGCAGCAATTTGTTCAGGTAGTTGTTCAAATCTCGTGAGTTTGATGAGTTGCTGCTTTCAGGCATCACGCTTTTAGGCACGACACCGTATTTTTGGAAAATAGAAACGATCATGTCCCATTGGCCACCATCTTGTTGCGGAGTTTGCATCAAGAAAGCGACTTTGCGGCTGGTTAATTCTTGATCGGCTGTCGCCAGAACATTTTCATAGAAGTAATTGGCTTTTTCATATTTGTCCCAAAAGAAGGTATAGTTTTGAGACAGTTCGAAGTCTTTCAGTTTGAAGCTGTTTAACATTTTGTGGCGGAAAGTATTGAGGGCGGCAAACATCCAGCAACGGCCCGATTGTTTTTGGTTAGCCACTTTCCCGGTAGCGAGGTCAACAGAAAAGACTGGGACATTGTTGGCCTGCGTTTCAAAGTTTTCGGCAGAAGCAGAGATGCCGTTTTTGATGACACTGCGAGCCAAAGCATTGTGTTTGTTATTTTCTTTGAAAGCTTCGGCAAATTTCGCTGTCATCTCATTGGTGATTTGTGACATGGGATCCATCCTTTCAATTTTCGGGTCAGCTGACCAACTGCCCACTACACCGCAGACAGGAATCTTCGGCACAGCTGCCCTTTTCGTAACTGACTGACTTGCCAATCACGCTTACGTTACCCATTCTACTCCATTGATTTTTTGAAAACAAATAATGTGGAAAAATTCTGTAAAAACCGCCCCATTTTTAACAGCTTTTTCGTTTTTCTTTTAGAAAATTCCGACGAGTAAGATATTTCCCACCATTTTTTCCCTCATCTGGTCCAAAACAGGCCGTCAAATCCTTAAAACCCAGTTGGCAATCCCCCTACTCGCTAGTATTTTTCCCAGGAGGAGAACGCCAAAATTGGGTCAACCTTGCTTGTCTGCTCGATTGAAAGTGATAATCACCGCTAATAACGAATAAGAGACCGGCTGTTGCCAACCGCTGCGAAAAGGATTGGTGATTTGGGTATAGCCTACCTCTTCGATAGCCACCGCAAACATCGTCATGGCAGCCACTTCCGGAGAGACGGTAAGATAGTTTTTCGTGGGTTTGAAGACAATAATAAACGTACCATGATCTGTGTAAAGAGGTTGACACCAGCCTATCTTGCCGACTAACTGGGATAGTCCTTAGCTAGCCGGTCTAAAATTGCTCGTAACCGCTGTTGCGTGCGGGACCTGTCACCTTTTCTTGCAGAAATTCAGCAAATGCCGCCATCGGTTCATGTCCTTGCTGCTTATGGTGCTGCTTTTACTTCTATTATACAGTTAGTTAATCCTGGTCCTCAGTGAGCAGCCTTCTCCTTAAAAATTGCATTTTTGTATTGTTTGTATTATCATCAGCAATACAAAGAGGTGATTTTTATGTTGTTGGAAATTGATACCCGTTCCGAGACCCCCATTTATCAACAACTACGGGATCAGATTATCCTGGGGATTGCTAGCAATCAGCTGGCGGAAGGCGAACTCTTACCCACGGTTCGGCAATTGGCCGATGAACTAGGGGTAAACACCATGACCATTTCCAAGGCCTATAACTTATTGAAAGAGGAGGGGTACTTAGTCACCGACCGTCGCAAAGGCTCCCTCGTCACCTTGCCGGGTAGCTATCACCCAAGTCAAAGCACAGCCTTCAAACAGCGTCTGGCTCTATTGTTAGCCGAAGCCAAAGCCCATCAAGTCTCTCAAGCAGAAATAACCCAAATCATCACTGACATTTGGCAATCCTTTAACCTACCAGCAGATGATTAAACTACGCTCTGTCAAAAATACGAGTTACCCATTACCCAAAGGAGTTGTTTATGATGAATCTCAATCTTCAAGAATACTTACCTGTCCTCATTCCCTTACTGATTTTACAAGTCGGACTGGCTATTTTTGCGATTGTCGACGTCTTGCGCCACCCTCATTATCGCATCGGCAATCGCCTCATCTGGATTATCGTCTGTGGACTATTTTCCTTTATCGGACCGATCTGTTATTTTGCTTTTGGGCGAGGTGTTGACCAATGATGGCCTTGGATTTAGCGGGAATCAGTAAAAGTTTCGGGGGACGCCCAGTCCTTCAAGACGTCGATTTGGCGGTTCCGGCTGGGAGTATCTACGGTTTCGTCGGAGAAAACGGCGCCGGCAAAACCACTACCATGAAGATTATTTTAGGCTTATTGCCCCCAGATACAGGAAACGTGCAAGTCTTATCTGAAACTGTCACTCCTGGGATCACGCCGACAAACCGCCATATCGGCTATTTATCAGATGTTCCTAGTTTTTATGGCTATATGCGTGCCCAAGAATACCTCAAGCTCTGTGGCGAAATTACCGGTTTGACCGCGGCTGAGATTGCGACTCGCTCCAAAGAAGTCCTGGAACAAGTGGGGTTGACAAACATCACGAAAAAAATCGGTAGCTACTCCCGTGGTATGAAGCAACGTCTCGGGTTGGCGCAAGCCCTATTAAATCAACCGGCCCTTTTAATTTGTGACGAACCCACCTCGGCTTTGGATCCTTTGGGACGACGAGCGTTTCTGGATATCTTTGCTAGTCTGCGGGGCAAAACTACCGTCTTATTTTCCACTCATATCTTAAATGACGTCGAAGCGATTTGTGACCATGTCGCGATTTTGCATGAAGGACAGATTCAGATGGCTGGATCTTTGGCGGATATCAAAAGCACCCACGGGAAATACAATTATCAGCTCCGTTTTGCGGAAACAAGCACCTTACACACATGTCAACGCTATTTGACTGCAGCGGGCATTGACAGCAGTATCTCCCAGGAGGGTCAGCTATTGCAAATCCCCACTTTAGCCCCCGAAACAGACGGTCAGCGCTTGTTGACCTTACTCGCACAACACCAACTTGTGCCTCGTCGTTTTGAACTTGTGGCACCTAGTTTGGAACAGATTTTTTTGAAGGTGGTGGGCTCCCATGCCTAGGCAACTTGTGATTCAACTAAAAAAAGAACTATTCGAATCGGCGCGCAAAAAACGACTGTTAATTTTAGCCATCGTGTTTATGGCCGCAGGAATCATGTCCCCGACCTTGGCTAAATTGATGCCCGAAATCATGAAAACAGCTCTTCCAGAGGGCATGAACGTTCAACTTCCTGCCCCAACTAGTGTCGATGCTTGGACCCAATTTTTCAAAAATAGCCTGCAATTTGGGTTACTGGCGTTAGTCTTGTTATATGCCGATACGTTGTGCGGCGAGGTCACTGCTGGAACTTTGATCAATCTTTTAACCAAAGGCTTGGATCGCCGTTGGGTGGTGCTTGGCAAAGCCCTTCAGCTCTTTCTCTTATGGACAGCCGGATTTTGGTTATCTTTTGCCGTCAGCTGGGGGTATACCCGCTACTTTTTCGACGATGCCCCAGCAGGTAGCTTATTTTTCAGCTGCCTTGCCCTCTGGCTATACGGCTGCCTTTTCTTGAGCTTCTTGATGACCGCCTCAGCAATCGCCGTCAGTGGCCTGCAGAGTTTGTTATTGATGGCCCTCCTCCTTGGCCTCACCATGTTATTGGGAATATTTAAACGAATCCAACGCTTCGATCCCTTTACTTTAGGCAGTCGCAATTTGGAATGGCTGACAGGTAGTGCCCAGCTGGCGGATAGTTGGCCAGCGTTTGTGCTAGCCCTAGTTTTACTAGGTGGCGCGCTTGTAAGTGCCGTGATGCTCTTTCAACGCCGCCTACTTTGAAAGACTTAACTAACTTAAGAATCGTTACTATTACTGGAATAGAGAAAGAAGGAAATGCCATGCTCGGTTTGCTTTTTGTTGGTATTTTAGTTTTCATCAATTTTATCATGGCTTATAGTGTGGGGTTGGCGGGAAAGCCCCACAAGAGTATCGTCTTGGAAAATACGTTGCCCCAATCTCAGCTGAAGCATCCGGAAGTGATAGCTTTGGGTAAGGAATATCGGCAGCGCCTCTTATGGGCAGCTGGCCTCTTTTCCCTCCTTTCGTGTATCCTCTTTTTGATCCACTATGAAGCCATCTTCATGACCCTTTTTTGGCTTTTCCTATTTTTGCCGATGGTGACGATGTGGGGCATCGAGGTGCATTACATTCGTAAAATGGCCGCTCTCAAAGCCGCAAAAGGTTGGCAGTTACCAGTAACACCTGTACAAATCGATACCAAACTACTGGTCACCAAAAATCAAAAAATTCTCGGCTTTGGCTGGTTGTTACCGCCGCTGGTATTGACGATTGGACTATGTATTTTCGCTTGGTTTAGCAACATTGATGGCAAACTCATCTATATTCTCACTGCCATCTTTTTGTGGATCGTCGCTTGGGGCTGTTGGTACGTGGTGGGACGCCTACCGGTTGCTGCACCCAGTGAGGATCCTCAGATCAATCGTCAATACAACGATCTCACCAAACATGATTGGTCCGTAGTGGCGGTAGGGATTGCTTACGGCATGTTAGTCGTCTTCGCCTTGCCTGTTTTAAGCATGTCGTTACCTGCTAGTTTCTCCAAACTCTTGGCGGCCCTCTTTATCTTGTTAACCTTTGGCAGTATTTTTCTATGTATCTGGTATTTATTGCGTCTTAGAAAAAAACAAGACCAACTGTTGGCTACGACGGCTCGTTTTCGCTATGCTGACAAGGACCAATATTGGCGATATGGCGTGTATATCAATCCTGATGATAAAACTTTGATGGTCTCCGATCGCATCGGCTTGAATATTGGCGTAAACTTCGGTCGCCCCGCTGGTAAAGTTTTGGGGGTTCTCACTTTGTTATTGGTCCTCGGGTTAATGGTCTTTACCTTGTATCCGACGTATCTCTGGGACTTTGGCAAAGATTCCTTCACCGCCAATCTCCAACAAGAACGCTTGGAGCTGGCTGCCCCTTTTGTGAAACCCTCTGAAATTGAACTAGCGGATATCGAAAGTGCCAAGCTAGTAACAGCTTTACCCGCCCCTACCACCCGCTCCAATGGTTATGGAGGTCGTTATTACCAAATGGGAAAATTTGAAGTCGCTGGCAAAAATGCAACCCTCTATCTAGATACCCGCTCCAAACCCTATCTACAAATTGTTACCGCCGAACGGGATTATTATTTTACCTTTAAACAAGCGAGCGAAACCAAGGCCTTTTATCACCACCTGACCAAAACCTTGCCTGCACATGATTGATCAAAAATGGTCTCAACCCTTGGAAGTGTTATCATTTAACATTCCCGAGGGACAGTGCTAGACTAATATTGTAAATGGTATGGCTTCAAAAAATATGTCAAAGGGATGACAATCATGAACAAAATTGAAGAATGGTTACAACAAGGTGGAGAAATCTTCGTTGTGCAAGAAGGCGAAGGTGGTCACAAAATCAGCGCCTATGACGAATTGGTCAAACTCGCCATGCCCAAACACGGAGACGGCCTAGCAGAAGCAGTCATCATCGAAAAAGATGGCCAGAGCCTGAAATCCACCGCCAACGAACCCGGTCTGGATAACCTCGTCTCAGCCATCGAAAAAATGATCGCTGACTTCACCAAATAATCTGGGTCTCATAACAAAACCCAAAAGCCCTGGTAAAACAGCTCGTTTGACTGTTTTACCAGGGCTTTTTTTGAGATAAAAAAACTTCTTCTGGAGACCAATCAGAAGAAGCGAGATAGCTAGAGCCTAACAGACTCTGCCGATGACTCCGGCAGTAGGACTCGAACCTACGACATCATGATTAACAGTCATGCGCTACTACCAACTGAGCTATGCCGGAATGAATGATTTTGATAAAACTATCTTATCAATTGCTAGCAATTTTGACAATATCTTTTTGGCAATTTTCGCAAAAATCTTTTTGAATACCTGCCCCGACAACCTAAAAAAAGCTGAAACCTGTTATCTAAAGGTTTCAGCTTTTACTTATGAAGCCACTTAACGGGCTTGAACCGTTGACCTCATCCTTACCATGGATGCGCTCTACCAACTGAGCTAAAGCGGCGTGTTTGTTATTCTAATGACAAGCACAAATGAAATTATAAGGTATCCCGCAGCCTAAGTCAACACTTTTGCCAGGAAAATTTTACAAAATCCGCAAAAAAATGATTTCGTAAATTTCCCGGAAAAATGGCTACCTTTGTTGGAAAGGATTGGCTCTTTTTTAAGCCTAAAAGTCAAAAAAGAGCCTTTCCCATGACGACGGAATGAAGGCTTGGCAGCCAGCCCCCTTTCGTTTTGTCGCCAATACGTGACTAAGCTATTCCCAAAAGCTGTAGCAACTCAGAAGGTTGTTCAACAAGCCCACTCGCACCAGCTGAAAGCAGTTCTTCCTGGTCGCCAAAGCCCCAAAGAACCCCCACTGGCGTCACTTGATTATCCAAAGCACCCACCATATCGTGTTGCCGATCGCCAATCATCCAAGCTTGCTTACGATCCACACTACCAGCATTTGCCAAAGCATAAGCCAAGACGTCAGCTTTTGCTACCCGGTGTCCCTCCATATCCGCACCATAAATGCCATCAAAATAAGCTGCCAGCTGAAAATGGCTCAAAATTTGTTTTGCAAATTCTTCTGGTTTGGAAGTGGCTAAGTACACCTTCACTTGCGGATTGGCAGCCAACTGCTGCAACAATTCTGACATTCCATCATAGACCTGTACTTGCAACACAGCCCCCTGCCGATAGTTTTCTCGGTAAAAAGCCACCCCTTGTTTTGCTTCCGCCTCCGTCATTCCCAGTTTGATAAAAGAGTCCTTCAAAGGTGGGCCAATAAAACTACGCAACACTTTTTCCGCCAATGATGGACGTCCCAGCTTGGTCATGGCGTATTGCACAGAAGCATAAATCCCTTCCGAAGAGTCCACAATCGTTCCATCCAAATCAAAAAATACGCTTTTCATCTCAAAACTCCTTCACTGATCGCTTGCTAGTGATACCTATTCTCCCATCAAGGGTTTTCTCTATTATAGCCTGAATTCACTACCGAAAGACAGATTATTTGCCCTCGCCGCGAAAACTCTTTATACTTACTTTTAGTAAGATGAAATAAAAAAACTAACCTATGCAATATCTAAAACAATCAGATAACAAAAAACTTAGGAGGAAACAAGATGGATACACAAATCAGAGGCATACATCACGTCACCGCGATGACCAGTAATGCCCGGAAAATTTATCGCTTTTTCACTGATCTTCTCGGCTTGCGTCTCATCAAAAAAACCGTCAACCAAGACGATATCGAAACTTATCATTTATACTTTACCGACGATCTAGGGACTGCTGGGACAGACATGACTTTCTTTGATTTTCCCATGATTCCCAAAGGTACTAAGGGAACCAACAGCATCTCCCGCACCTCCTTTCGTGTCCCTTCAGATGCGGCTTTAAAATGGTGGGCGGAACGTTTTGATGCCCATGAAGTTGCTCATGGCCAAATTGGGGAACGCTTCGGTAAAAAGTATCTAACATTTGAAGACTTCGATCAGCAATCCTATCAACTAATCTCAGATGAAAATAACACCGGTGTTGCAGCGGGTACTCCATGGAAAAACAGCAATGTTCCATCTGATATGGCCATCATCGGCTTGGGTCCTGTCTTCATCACCGTTCGTGACATTCAAAAGCTCGACCAAGTCTTAGTCGCCGGCTTAGGTTTTGTGAAAAGCGCGACTGCTGCAAATATGTCCCTATATGAAGTCGCCGCAGGAGGCAACGGGGCCTCCCTCATCGTGATTCACGACGAAGACGCCCCCGACGCGCAAGAAGGCTTCGGAAATATCCATCATTTAGCCTTACGGGTGGCAGATAAAGCTGCCTTGGAGTGGTGGATTAAGCGTATCAATCAATTGGCTCTGCCAAACTCCGGCTTTGTTGAACGTTTTTATTTTGCTTCCGAGTATTTCAGAGCCGCTCCCAATGTTCTCTTTGAACTAGCGACAGATGGCCCAGGTTTCTTCCAAGACGAACCTTATGAAACAGCTGGTGAAATCCTATCATTGCCGCCTTTTTTGGAGGCCAGACGAGCAGCGATTGAGGAATACGTGATTGAGCTAGATACCTCAGATGCCAACCAAAAACGTCAATAATTTCTGAAGCAACTGATCGGTGGTTCACCATTTAACTAACAGCCACCCCCTCAGTTGTTTCTCGTTGTTATTAAACACCATGAAATCATCATTTATCGTTCTTGAAAGGAGCGCCTCTTATCGATGTATCACTACGCCGCAAAACAATTGAATCAAAGACAGCTTTACAAATTTCTTACCGGCGCAATCGTTCCGCGACCGATTGCTTGGATAACCACTTATAATCCTGAAATCCAGGTGGTAAATCTGGCTCCTTTCAGTTATTTTACCATTCTCAGCAGTCGCGTCCCTTTAGTCATGGTCTCCATCAATCGTAAACCTGATGGCCATCCGAAAGACACGGCCCAGAATCTTTTAAACAGCCCCCAAGCCATAATCCAGGTAGTCTCAGAAGACTTGCTTGTCGCCATGAATCAAACCGCCGCAAGCTTGCCTGCAACAACCAGCGAGCTGGATCAACTTGGGCTAGCGACTGCTCCTAGTGGGATTCCAGAGCTTCCCGCCTTAGTGGATGCCAAAATCCGGCTCCATGTCACTCACCACCAACACCAACTTTTAACAGATGATTCCGGAAACCCCATGACCGATATTTTTTATCTACGCGTTACGGATTTTTACTTTGCTGATGAAGTTTTTGATAGTGAAAAAGAGTATCTCTTAAATGAGACACTAGCTCCTATCAGTCGGCTAGCAGGAAACGATTATGGTCACTTAGGAAAGGTTGAAAGTCTAAATCGGCCACTGTGATTTGCTATCAACTAAATTCAGAATGGACTTACTTCTCGCGCCTCCTCTGAAAAGTAGCAAGCCTCGTGGGAAAAAGCTAAATTTTAGCGGAATAGAATTAGTTTGACCATCCCTCTAGTTCTAAAGATACAGAATTTAGCCAGTTTGAAACTTATATTTTATAATTCCTTTATTTACGAAGCAGGTGGTCCCTACTGATGAATACTCGCTCAGTAAGGACCACCTGTTTTAATAGAACGCAAAAAAAGAGATAGCAGCCACTCTGCTATCTCTAAAACTCCGGCAGTAGGACTCGAACCTACGACATCATGATTAACAGTCATGCGCTACTACCAACTGAGCTATGCCGGAATCTTTAAAACAGCGTGGCGACGTCCT
>NZ_MAEI01000008.1 GCF_009933255.1 Enterococcus diestrammenae
TGCATTTCTTGGGCGCAATCTACCTTAAACCAATGATCTTTATTATCTGGCTCAACATTTGTATAGGAGTGAATATCGCCATTTAAAAATTCCACCATTACATTTTCTCCATCAATACAGTTAGCCCTAACAACTTTATCAAGATAATCAACTCTTCTAGCTACTTTTCCTTCATTGAGTCCTTTTCTAGGTAATTCTTTATTAATTTGTAAAATCATGTCTATCTTCCTATCTGTCTTTTATTTTACCTTAAAACTCTAAGGCAATTCTGATAATACTAATTTACCTCTACTTCCGCCACAGTGACATAATATTAAACCGCCGACCGTTTGACAAATGACCAAAGGAGTGACATTTTTCACATCCTTCTGATTTTTATTTAGCCAGCGGTAGATTGTTAAAGAGGAACGATGAGGAGGGAGCTCCCTCCAGTCTAAGTTAGAATAGTGTGAGTAGCCTAATCAGACGTCCCTCGATTATATTCACCGGCCGAAGGCTAAAGTGTGAGCAATAGTTTTTAGTTTGAGTCTTTGCCTGGCCGGGTTATATACTAATTTCATAATACTATTTTACCTAGAGAAAACCGCTAATTAGCCTAGTTTATCCCTATCTTATCCCTATTTTTCATAAGCTAATAATTGCCCTTCGCCATAAGCTTCGGCAAAGAAAATTAATGCTTCGGATTTCAACTTTTCGATATTCTTTGTACTGTAAAAAAACTCTTCTCTAACGCCGAGTTCATTCACTCGATACCCTTTCAACTTGGCAGCAATTTCGTTAATAGAATGTTTTTCTTTCTCGCAATAGCTTAACCGAAGAATAGTAGCATATTTATTGGGTAAGCTTTCAATCACTCGATCGATTTCTTTCACTCGTTTATGATTCCCCATACGATCCTTAGTTACACCGCCATAAATTTTAATAATGCGATATTCCTCATTATTTCGATTTGACTGGGATTTCGGCATATCAGAATAGGTGATCGCGCCAGTCGTATCATAATAAGAATCGCTAAATTCAAAACTAGACATGCGTTTCATTGTCCAATATTTTTTTAACAGCTCCCTAACATTTTCGCGAGTAGTTACCTCATCAAGTTTTGGCACTAAGACCATCAATCCCGCCACCCCTTTTGTGTTATAATGTCATTGTCTAGATAACATTATGGCGCCGGGCTGATGGTCTGGTGCTTTTTATTTACTCATTATTTTGACGACATTAGCGATCCCTTCCACTGCAGCCATCATTTTCTTCGTAACTCCAGATATGATTTCTCTGATAATACGAGCATCTCTTGCTCGAAGTCGTTTTTCTTCCTGTGCTTTTAGCTTGGCTACACGCCTGTGTCGGTTGTTCATGCTTGTCCTCCTCACTCGAATCGCCCGCCTATCGAACGGTAGAACGGACGATTTTAAGTTACTCTAAACGTTGATGCAATGCCGTTTGTCAGTTTGCGACCGGCAGAAATGACGGTCACAAATTACTGAGTCCCCATTCCGCAAACGCTGCGAGGACTTGGTTTTCTTCTGCAACGCTTAATTTCTGTAACGCTTCAATATGTTCCGGAATTTCCTCGCTGTACTCTTGCCAATTGTCGTTGATATTGTCGTCAACGAGGCAATACGTCGTTACCATCGCTGATACACCTAATTCAGGCGGACACATTTTCTTTAGATAATCCAACACGACCTGCTGATCGTCGGTGAGAGAGGGAGAGACAATCGCTTCATAAGTCTTTTCAAAAATATCCGGCTTGCAAGGATAAAACTCACCATTTACACCCTTGATGATGTAGTCGCCATCCGAAACCTTCATAGGCCCTTCAATAGTGCCGATATATGGATATGGCGTAACAAGCTCCGTCAACGCCCAATAGGACACCATTGGATATTTATCTGGTTTCATTTCCCACAAGTCTTTGTAAAATGGTACGGCATCTACAATCACTGGCTTCTTTCTAACTTTCATTCCGCTACCTCCTCAATTAATGCGCAATACTTTAATATAGTTGCCATGGTAGTGCCAGTGTAGCTTTCCAATAGCTTCGTCCGGAGACGTTGCACTAAATGAAGCAGTCAGCTCTTCTGTCTTACAGTTGACACTAAAAGTAATCTTATAGTATTTCATACCTCCTCCACCGTCCCATCAACCAACGTAGCGACCGCCTCGGCTTTGGATTTGTCGGTGAATACTATCACGCTTGAATCTCCTTTATTACTGTGCCCATTTGGTCTTATAGATGCGTCGGTGTACCAGCCGTTAAAATAATATGCTAAATTACTGCCAAACTTAACTACCCACCGCTTAGGCTTGACGGTGTAGCCGTATAGATGGGCTTTAGCCATCAGCTCCTCGTCTTCCCCAAGGCAATTAGCAAGTAGTTCATAAAGCGACTCATCTCTAAAAGCTCGCAGCAGCTCCGCTTGCTTCTCTGTCACTTCCACCTTCTCGGATTGCGGTTCGTCAATCTGCTCAACCAATTGAATTGCAAGCATATAACTATCAACTCGCGCTCGGTTCATCTTTTCGTATTTTTCGTTTTCCTTGTCGCGATAATATTCTAAATTGTCTAACGCCGTTTCACGTTTTTTCTCCAAAGATTTAATAACTTCTTGCTTGTTCATTTTTGTTCCTCCTTAAAATAAGCTCCCTTGCTCCGTTTCCTCCACAGGCTCCTGTTTGACCTGTGACGCTGTTTTCTCGTATTTCGTGCCGTACTCATGGTCTAGCTTACTAAGTACCGCCTGCAGCAGATTAACGCCGTGTGTGTCGCCTGTGCGTGTGGCGTAATGCTGTTCTCGAAAGAACTCTTCGTGCACCCAATTGCGGAGGCCTTGGAGTTTTTCTTGTGATACGGTCATCTCACCATCTCCAATTTGTAATCGTCTAACATCTTTCCGACATCTAAACACGCTTTGATTTCTGCTTTGCTTTTGTGCAATAACCGCTCTGCTTCTGCCAGCGTTTTAAAGTAGCTGACAGCTCCCGTTTTAACGTGTGTTACTCTTAATTCAATTGGCTTTAACTCTAGCTTGCCATAATTATTTTTTCGGACGTACGAAGCGTTTTTGTGCTTAATAACATGCCGTTCGCCTTTTTCGTCCTCCACTATCATGACATTTTCGTAATCGTTTAATGATTCGCACGGAATGCCGAAAACAATATCATTATTGACTGTGATGTATTCTTGCATCACCTACACCCCCTTATTTGATTACCTCCAACAGACATCCTTCTGGCGACTCGCCGACAACAACCATCCGTCTTAATTCATGTTCCGGAAAGGCCATACATCGTGCCGCCTGTTTAATGGACCGGTAGTGCCGCACAGAACCTGTTTCAAGGTCTGTGACCTTCAGTTTGATGCTTTGACGATCTTTCTGGCGTGCCTCTCGTAGGACTTTATAAACAAGTGCTTGTCCGAAATCAGCGTATAGACTTTCAAGTTTCTCGCCATTTTTCCGACGTTCCACAATCTCGGCGCGTCCACGTTTCTCAACGCTCTTCTTGTGAGCTTTTCGCTGTTTAAGCAACTCATCTGTCTTTACGTGTTCAGCAAACGTGTACCTGCTCATTCCGTAGTCTGGCAGCAGCGCTTTCATGACTGCCCCTTCCACGTATGCTTTCTTGAGCTCCTCAATCTGCTCGTCTGTCCATTTGCTTAACGCGGCGCCGGCCTTCTTTTCGTTCCGACGTTCTTCAAGCTCCGGATCAGCGACAAGCATTCGGATATGATTAAGCGTCACTTTCCATTTATTTGCAATTGTCGTCATGCCAATGTTTTCAGCGTAATCTTCACGTATACCAGCGATAACTTCTGGCGTATACTCAACACTTTTGTTTTCTTCTTCAAGTGTCGGTATGCGTACGCCTTCGATAATTTCTACACACTTTCTAGCTTTGTCAATCCGTTCGGGATCGCTAAGAAAGCCGTCGCCCGTTAATTCGAGTATCATGCGCCAAGCTGTTTTTTGTTCTGGTGTTTTTTCCTTTCTCAACTTCTGCACCTCACAACTCAAAAATTTCAATCTCAATCCGCGGTTTCAGCGAGTACAGCTTCTGCGCACTCGTGACCGCTATCTGTCCATCGTCCTTAAAAAGCAAGCCGTTTGAGCAGTCCCAGATGGCCTTCAAATAATTATCAAGGTCGGGTCGTTTCTCAACGTAGATAGCCTCGTTTTTCAACGATTGTGCCATTTTCTTGACGTTACTAATACTCTTAGGCGGACGGATATAGAACGTCACTAGAAAGGCGATAGCGCCCTTCTCGATGATATCCGGACGCTGTGCCTTTAGCAGATAGCCTGCTTGGTTCTTCCAGCGGGTCATGTCGCTCTTTTCGTATGCTCGCCCATTACCAAATCGTGGGCGAGACTGTGGTTTTGGTTCGATGTTTAGCACGTAGCGCATTTACTCATCATCCTTCAAAAATTCCGCCATCTTACGGTCTAACTCGGCTTCTAGCGCAGGGTCAACAGACTCTGACGGCGCTAATGCGTTCCAGTCTGGGACTGTTTCCGTTTTGTATGGCTTGCCGAAATTTGACTGACTAGTTGGACGCTGGCTCTCACGGAATTTTCTATTAGCTTCTTTTGCCTTCTCAACAGTATCGATTCCGGCAGATTTCCAATTTTGAAATATTCTCGCCATATAAGGCTTCAAAGCGTTCATTTCCTTGCCGTAGTCAAAACTAGTCTGGATAGCGTAGTTGATCATTTCGACAGGCCAGACCTTTAGCCAGTTAACCAAGGCTCCGTGCAGAACGCCTTGCGGGAATTTCCCGTAAAGTCTCTGAAGAAGTTCCGCAGGGCCCTCATAGCCATCATCATCATGATTGTTTATTTCGTTTAGTTTAGTTTCGTCTTGTTTAACATAAGCTGAAACATCTACTGTAGGTTTTACTGTAGAAACTACTGTACGATTTACTGTATGTTTTACTGTAGAAACTACTGGAATATTTCCAGTAGTGGTGCTTGTTACTGGAATTTCTCCAGTAGTTAGGTCAGTAAGGATATAAATGCCAGCCTTAGTCCGGCCTCTTTTCTTGTAAGTCAGAAGTCCGCATTGGATTAACTGATTTCTGTGGTTGATCAGTGTCTTTTCTGTAGACTTAGTCATTGATTGTAGCCTTGTATTGGCGATCGATAATTCGCTCTGCCACCCACTTCTGTTTGCTACGCGCAATAGTTTGTACCAAAGCAATTGGGGCCCGGCGCCAAGCTCGTTATATTCAAGCCAATCTTCGAAGGCATTAATCTGGCTGATCATGTTCATGCGGCTTCTCCTTTCTTAGTTAATATGGTGAGGGAGACAAGCTCCCTCTCATTTTTAGAACGGTAAGTCATCATCGGTAATGGTCATTGCTGCATCGTTATAGTTTGAACCGTCAGCGAATGGATCAACACCTTGTAACGTTTGCTGCGATGCAAATCCGTTTCCTTGGGCGCTACTATTAGGGGCACCGCTAGGACGTTCAACACCATTTGGTTTGCTGCCTTCTTGGTCTACTTTGTAATAGCCTTTTACGCTAAGATTCCATTTGCCGGTATATTCGCTATGTTCCCAATCGACCGCGATGTTTAGTTGTTTGCCTTTTAATGCTCTTACAAGCGATTCAATGCTTGCAATAGGCGTCCCATCTGGTACTCCGATTGCAGCCAACACCGTGTTAAATCGTTTAGCAGACGTTTCAACATCATCGTTTTTCCATGTTAGATTGTCATAAAGAATCTTTCCGCCTGCATATTTCCCGTCAAGTACTTCATAATTTAAAACAGCCATGTCTTCTTGGGTTCTGCTAGTTTTTTTGCATTCAGAATCAGGTAAAATTCTTACGTTGTAACGCCCTGCTTCTCCTACTGATTTACCAAACACGTTTTTTGAATCTACTACGAATAATGTCATTTAAATTACCTCTTTCAATTTTTGTTGTATTAAGTCGCTTGCTTCAATCAGCTTGCGATCGTCTAACCTATTTTTGGCATGGTTCCCGTTTTCGGGATCCAAATCAATTAAGTGGATACCATCCTTAATGTATATCCGTCCGACAACATCAAACATGGAAGTGAATGCGTTGAATGTCTTTTCATTCATGTCGGCAGCGAATCTTCCGCTGTCTCCTAATCCATCGCCACCGTTGTCAATCTGGTGAGCTGTGGCGTATATTGTCTTGTTGCTTTCCTTTAGAACGGTGCCTAATTGACGAAACCAAAGTTGTAACTTCTGGTAGTTTTGACGTCCGTCTTTGGAAGCACCATCAATGTTTTCTAAGACAAGATTTTGCAAGGCTGTTACGTTGTCTAAAATAATCACGTCGTACTCCGTACTTCTTAACGCTTTAGTAATCCATTTAGAAACGACCGCTTGAATACTTGGTGCATCCCCACTTTCGATTTGGACAACCGATGTATCTTTGTCGCCTCTAATTACATTCGTGGATAAATCAAAGCTGAAAAGCATTTTATTGCCTCTAAATTGCTTTGTTAGGGAGGTTTTACCAGTTCCACCATCGCCATAGACAAAGTACATGTTGGCTTGTTCAGGAACCGTACCTTTCGGATAGAATTTCATCTCGTCGCCTCCTCTCTCTAGACTTTTTGAAAAGTCAGACCTTGTTCAGTCATATATCGATTTAGTTCATATAATTTTGATTTAGGGCCGGTGATGTTGAGAGTGAAAGTCATTACTTCATCGGTTTCTTTTTGTTCAATGCGCGTTACTATTTCGCCAGTAGAACCGTCAATTACTGTATTCCCAACTTGTTCTTGACTTCTCTTGCGGATTTCAGCCATAGCAGCGTCATATTCTTCTTTGGCAATCCGTTGCTGTTCTTTCTCGGCTTCGTCAGCTTTTTTCTGCTCTACCGCCTGTTTAATACGTTCGATAACTTCCCCTGACGAAAGGCCTTGGTCAATCAGATTTTCCCAAGCGTAAGGATCTAAGCCAGATAAAGTAGCAAAGTCTTTAACGGCATTTTTAGCTTCGGCAATCCGTTGCTTTTCTAAAGCGATATAGCCTAGTTTCCCGTGGACTTCTTCGACTGTCTTTTTCGTCGGTTCTCCTTTTTTGGTAAAGGCCGACTGTGTATACCAAGACTTAGGTATCTCCAGTTTCGCAAGGTCTGTCGGCACTAATTGATGGCTATCAAGCATTTCATCAACCAACTGATTGATTTTCCCCGTCCGTATTTTGACTTGCTCCGATTCATATTCATCAATGCTTTCTTTAATGCCGTCGCCCACCGATTTTATACGATTGCTGTAGGCCTTGATTTTGTCTTCAAAAAGCTTCAACGGCTCGTTATAGCTCCGTTTCACCGCTTTCCGTTGATCGTCCAGCAAAGTAGCAATCTTGTTCAAATCTGTTCGTGCTTTCTTTGCTTCCGGGATATTATCGTCGGTAAAAACCATCGTTTCATAATATTTGGCGGTAGACTCGACCATCTCTGCCAAAGCTGATTCATTTTTTATTTTAATGGTAGAGGGTTTGTAATCTACATCGAATTTTTCAAGTGCTTGTAAATCGTTACTCATCGTCTTCCTCCTCATCTGGTAGCCACGACTGATTAATATTGGTAAAAATGCAATTGTCTGGGTCAGACATCGCTGTATCGTAATCAAACATTTTTTTCAGCTCCATTTCGTGCTATAATGAGGCTAATCAAATAACCTCAATCATTTAGGTTTGACCCGCTCATGCTTGCCGGCTAGCGGGTCTTTTTGTGCGTTCAAACTCCCTGATAGCTTTTTTTGTATCAGCATCATCAAAAAGTGTGAGAAGCGAAAGCCCTACAATACTAATAATTACGATTGTCCATCCTGTACTGACTAGATTTGTCAACACATCGGCTAACAACCAGCATGTGATGATTATCCTTGCTACGTATTTCATGCCTGCGCCTCCCTCATGCTGATTACGTTTTGATTCATCTTTTCTAATTTCTTTCGCTTCTTCGCTTCTTTGATAATCTGGTCAAAATTACGTCCGCCATTTTCTTTCAAAAACCGCTCTGCTTCAAAAATGCTGACTACTTTTTGTGAGCTAAACATAATGCTTTTGATCTCGCCAAGCTCTTCTAAAATGTAAATCTTGTCCTTTGATGTCTTGTATTCAACCGCCAATTCCGGCAGTGTGTACACCATTGCCATTCTCAATCATTCCTTTCCCGGCTCTCCGCCATCTTGATAACCTCGCGACTATCAAAGCAGTAGCGCTCGCATACTGTCGTAAATACTGCAATCTCGCTTGATATCTCATCTTTTAATTCAAGGAGCCACTCCAGAATTTCTTCACGCTCGGAGGATTCTAGCTCCTCATGCGAGATGCTCAACAAGTCCCATATCTCATACTTCTTTTCTTTCTCGATTCGTTCCATCTCCTCTTTGTCCTGTCCCACCATTTTTGATAGCGGGTGACGATCACGCCGTTTCCTGTTTAGCGGACGTGGCGTATGAAACAATGTTGCTGCTACCTCAAAATCAGTGTCGGGATCGTTTAGATACTCGGCAAAGTTAACTACTCCGTCAATGTCTAATCTTCGTCGTCCATTTAGCTTGTGGCTGATGTTCTGTGGCGAATCATTCAAATCTAGCGCCATCGCACGTTGATTGAGGTCTTGCCGGTCTACTTCCTTCCGAAAAATCGCTGCTACTTGTGTTTCGATTTTTGTGAGTGCCATAAAATTCCCTCCCTTGTATTTAGTTATCAATTTTCATAGCCGTTGAACTGCCATAAACTGTTATTAAGCAAAGGAAGCTTCGTCTAACTCTCGCTCTAAATCTTTCCGAACTTCCTCAACCAGTCTGTCCAGTTGATCGTCGTTAGCGCATTTGATGATATGAACTAATCGAGGACGGGCGTCGAGTATTAAGTTGATTTTTTCTTGTTTGGTCATTTTGCCGTCTCCTCAATTTCTGTTTTAGCAACGTTCCGATTAAAAATTTTTTCATAGGGAATCCCTAATGTTTCAACAAGCAATGGCAATTCTTCAAGTTGGAATGAATATTCTCCACTTTCTCGTCTTGAATACTTAGATTTGTCATTTAAACCAAGTTTTTTTGCCATTTCCTGTTGAGTGAAGCCTTTTTTAGTTCTTGCGCTTTTAATAAGCGCTAAGTTGACTGTTACATCCATTACATCACCCCGTTTCTATTTTCTCAACCTTATGTACTTAGTATACGTTGCGTTTTTAGCAATGTCAAACATTTTATTGCTATTTCTGCAACTTTTTTATTTCTGTTAAAGCAACATGATATGATTAAGTTGTGATTTCGACAACTAATTCCAAGGAGGCCCATAACATGACAAGTCTGCCTAAAAAGATAATCGACTTGAGAGAGTCTAACGACTGGAGCCAAGCGGAATTGGCAAGGCGTTTAGATGTTAATAAGTCAGTAATGAACAGAATTGAAAGCGGAGAACGGAAGGTATCGTCAGATGAACTAAAGAGACTATCTGATATTTTTGATGTTTCAACCGATTACCTTCTCGAACGCACGGGTGAAAAAGATAAAACTCCAAATTTAGTCGCAGCCCACCTTGACGACGATGTTAGCGATGAAGATATGGAAGACATCCTGAACTATATCGAGTTTAGAAAGAAAAATCCTTTAGGTAAGAAGAAGTAGGTGATTTGATGCAGCAAGACGAGAAACTTATGTCGGCATTTCCTCACTTAACCTACCTTTACGACCCAATTATGCCTGATAAACAAAAAGGATGGATTTGTGATGATGTTGTCTATTTAAATCCGAGGCAAACGAAAACCGAGCTCACTTGCACGATCGCCGAAGAAATTGGGCACTACTTAACTTCTGTTGGTGATATCGTAGATCAAAATACCAATGAGAAACGAAAACAAGAACGCAAAGCCAGAGATGCCGGTTCTCTTCTACTTGTGACACCTTTCGATATTATTGATTGCTTTGATAATGGTTGTAGAGAAATCTGGGAATGCGCTGAATATTTATCAGTAACGGAAGAAACATTTAAAACTGCAGTAAAATGGTACGCTAGAAAATACGATGGAGTAATCACGGAAGATAAGCATACAATTTGGTTTCATAAAGACGGAACCATGTCTGTTTATAAATCGTTGATATAAAATGAGTTTATTTTGGCGACAGTCTGCCTGCCATTAAGTGGGAGCGATAAATAAAAAGTGCAGGAGGGAATTTGGTATGGCAAAGAAGAAAGTAACTGGGGAAGACGGAAAAACTTATGTAATGAAGGAAAAGAAACCATTTTATAAGAAAATATGGTTTTGGATTTTGGTAGTAGTGGTTATTGCCATAGGAGCTTCTTCGTTGGGAGGAGGAGACAAATCGAACGGTGGAGAAAAAGTCTCAAGCGCTCAATCTTCAGAAAAAAAGGATACCGCAGAATCAACAAAGGAATCAGAAACTGCCGAATTTTATAACGTTGGAGATAGTGTAAAAGTTGGCGATGCTACTTATACTCTCACCTCAGTTTCCTTAACGGATGAAAGAAACCAATTTGATGAAACTAATCCGGCATACGTGATCGCTGTTTCATACACAATGGAAAATAATTCTGATGAAGATTTACCTGTTGGAATGGATTTATCTGCTTATGGACCGGATGATAAAAAATTAGAATCTTATCCTAATGATAATACAATGGGGTCAGTCGCAGCAGGCAAAAAAATGGATTGCGTAGAACATTTTGGATTAGGCGAGTTAGGAGAAGTTGAACTTCAGTTTGCTCCTGCAATTAGTTTGGAGAAAACCGCAAACTTTAAAGCTAACGTTCAATAGTTTCTTAGGAAATGAGTATTAAAAGATCAGGCTTCGGCCTTTTCTTTTTACCATCAAAACGAACACCAGTTTGTATATTTTTAGACTCAAACGATACAAAACACTGAAAGGAAAGATAATCATGGAAGGATCAGTAAGGAAAAGAGGCGCTAAATGGTACTATTCCTTTGAAGCAGCCTCCGTGGAAGGTCAACGAAAACGTATAGAAAGAGTTGGCGGGAATACAAAAGCAGAAGCTTACGAAGCAATGCGTGAAGCAATGAAACAATATGAAAACGGCGATGTCATTAAGCTGTCCAATATTAGCGTTGCCGATTATTTTGATTACTGGTTTACAAACTATGTAGAGCGAAAACTGAAATACAATACTCAGAAGAATTATCGGAATATCATTGATAAGTACATCAAGCCCGGCATAGGAAAATACAAGTTAAAGTCTGCTGGTCCTGAAATGCTCCAAGAATTTGTGGACAGCCTTCCTACATTCAACGGCAATGATAAAAAGCTGGCAAAGCACAGCGTTGAAATCATCATTACAGTACTAGGTGGTGCGTTTAAGAAGGCTGTTTATCCGTGGAAGTTAATACGAGAGAACCCGATGCAGTATGTAGAGCCACCAGCATACGATCAGCAACAGCAGGTTACCCGCAGTGATATGGGCATCATCTCTGTTGAGCAGTACGATCAAATACTAAAACGTACTCCTCCTGTTGACCCCTTCCGCATTCCGCTTATCATCGGCATGCACACTGGGTTAAGACGTGGTGAAGTTTGTGCTTTGACCTGGGCTGATATCTCCTTTGAGGACAAAGCAATAACGGTAAATAAGAGTATGACGCAAGACAAAAATGGCATTCTTGTGGGCACGCCAAAAACACAGGCAAGCTATCGCACTATCCCTGCTGATGAAACGTTGTTTAAGGAACTTAAAGCGCACAAAAAGCGCCAGATAGAAAACCGTCTACTCCATGGAAAATATTATTACAATAGCGATTGGGTCTGTACAAAGGCGAACGGTGAACCCGTGACCCCAAAGTCGATCAATTGGAACTGCACAAAAATCAGCAAGGAACTTGGCTTTAGATTTCACTATCACTCTCTAAGACATACCCACGCCACCCTCTTACTTGAAAATGGTGCCAAGCCAAAAGCTGTGCAAGAGAGATTGGGCCACAGTCGGATATCTACCACATTAGATACGTACACGCATGTTACTAAAAAGATGAAAAACGAACTGACTGATATTATTTCTGGCGTCCTCGGATAGCCAAAAAAACAAAATTTGCCGACGAGAAAAATATTCCGTCGGCAAATCGTAGGCAAATCATGAAAACACACATCATTTTGATAGTTCATTTTCAAACAAACCCTTATTTCTTCTTCGGTTCGTCCTCGTCCATTTTCAGAACAGCCATGAAGGCTTCCTGTGGCACTTCCACTGAACCGATTTGCTTCATGCGCTTTTTCCCTTCTTTTTGTTTCTCAAGAAGTTTGCGTTTTCGGGAAACATCCCCCCCGTAACATTTCGCCAAGACGTTTTTCCGCAATGCTTTGATATCGGAGCGAGCGACGATTTTTTGTCCGATAGCAGCTTGAATTGGGACTTCGAATTGTTGTCGCGGAATTAATTGTTTTAGTTTCTCCACGATAGCCTTGCCTCGCTCGTATGCGAAATCTCGGTGAACGATAAAGCTTAGAGCATCGACTTTTTCGGCGTTCAACAAGATATCCATCTTCACTAATTTGCTTGGCCGGTAGCCAGACATTTCGTAGTCAAAAGAAGCATAGCCTTTGGTGGAGGATTTCAGTTTGTCAAAGAAATCAAAGACGATTTCAGACAAAGGGATTTCATAAACCACATTAACCCGGTATTCATCCAAATAATCCATCGTGACAAAATCGCCACGTTTTCGTTGAGAAAGCTCCATAACTGCCCCCACATAATCGTTTGGCACCATGATTTGAGCTTTGACATAAGGTTCTTCCACGTCTTGAATCGTTACCGGATCAGGAAAATCAGCTGGATTGTCCACGACTGCCATACTGCCATCAGTCTTGTTAACATGATAAATAACAGATGGTGCAGTGGTGATCAATTCCAGATTGAATTCTCGCTCCAAGCGTTCTTGGACAACATCCATATGCAATAATCCTAAGAAACCACACCGGAAACCAAACCCTAAAGCTTGAGAGGTTTCTGGTTCAAATTGTAAGGCCGCATCGTTTAATTGCAGTTTTTCCAAGGCTTCCCGTAAATCATTGTAACGAGATGTATCGATTGGATATAACCCACAATAAACCATCGGATTCATTTTTCGATACCCAGGGAGTGCTTCTGCAGCTGGATTCTCGGCTAAAGTGACAGTATCCCCTACTCGCGTATCTGCTACGGTTTTGATAGCAGCAGTGATATAGCCAACATCCCCTACCATCAAATAATCCCGTTGAATAGCTTTTGGTGAAAAGACGCCCACTTCGGTCACTTCAAAGGTCTTCCCATTACTCATCAGCTGAATTTTATCGCCAGGACGCACGACACCATCCATCACTCGGATATTTAAGACAACCCCACGGTAACTATCATAAACAGAGTCAAAAATCAACGCTTTCAAAGGTGCTTCAAGATCGCCATCAGGAGCTGGAACATTGGTGGTGATTTGTTCCAAAATATCTTCAATCCCAATACCGGCTTTGGCGCTGGCGAGGACAGCTTCAGACGCATCAATACCGATAACATCCTCAATCTCTTGCCGAACACGTTCGGGATCGGCAGCCGGCAAATCGATTTTATTGATCACCGGTAAGATTTCTAAATCATTGTCCAAGGCCAAATAAACATTGGCCAACGTTTGCGCTTCAATCCCTTGAGCCGCATCCACTACCAATACAGCACCCTCACAAGCCGCCAAACTTCGGGACACTTCGTAAGTGAAATCCACGTGTCCAGGCGTGTCAATCAAATGGAAGATATAGGTTTCCTCGTCTTTAGCTGTGTAATTTAATTCAATGGCATTTAACTTGATTGTAATGCCTCGTTCCCGCTCCAAATCCATGGAGTCCAACAGTTGATCTTGCATTTCCCGCTTGGTCACGGTATGCGTTTGTTCCAAAATCCGGTCCGCCAAGGTGGATTTTCCGTGATCGATATGAGCAATAATGGAAAAATTGCGAATCCGTTCTTGCCGTTTTTGCATTTCTTGTAAGTTCAACTTGATTCCTCATTTCATATTCTTTCAAATGCCCCTCTGAGCCTGGTACCTTCAATTTCAAAAATGCCCCGCAGCATTTCACTACGGCTTTTGATAATTTACTCCAGCCTTATCATTATACCAACGAAACTGAGGAATTTAAAGGAATTTTCCGTCAGCTATCAGAAAAGGGGGAAACCTTGCTTCTTGAGAGCCCTCTTTATTGTGATGTGATGGAAAATACCAACTAAAAATAGATGACATTTTGCTATGTCTAGCATAGTTTTTCTGCTTAGATGTAGCCTATGTAAAAAAGCGTCTTCAGTTCTCGAACATCCTTAACACAACAAGAAGCGAGGTTTTCTTCCGTAAAAAACCCTGGTTTCGCAACACTGGCTGCTTTTATTTTGTTACTTATAACAGTATGATTCTTCATAAACTAGATGCTCATCGAGACTATGAAAGAGCTGACTTTCGTTACTATGATGGCTAGTGTTCCTGCTTTCTAGGTCTAGCTAATTCAAAGAGGAGTCGCCCTTAGATTTTTTCTAAAAGGCGACTCCTCGATTTTAGCAGTAACGACCGATGATTTCTTATATTCTTAAGCTTCTTGATTAACGATAAAGGTGAATTCTGCTTCACAGACACAATTTTCGCCAACGTAAGCCGCCGCATTGGCTGTTCCCACGGGGCCTTTTAGCTTGATTATTTCAAATTCACAGAAAAGTACATCTCCAGGGTAGACTTTCTCATGAAATTTGGCCCGATTAATCCCACCGATATAAGCCCGTTTCCCCAGAAAGGCTGGTGATTTCAAAATTAAAACGGACCCGGCTTGCGCCAAGGTTTCCAAAATCAAGGTTCCCGGCATCTGAGGATCTTGAGGGAAATACCCTTGGAAAAAGTCTTCATTGAAGGTGATATTCTTTTTGGCGCGGATTTTTTTACCGGGCTCTAAGGACTCCACGGCATCAATATAATATATCGGAAAACGATTTGGGATTAAAGCCATAACCTCTTGTACGTTTAACTCGCTCATTAGATTTCCTCCTTTGTTGCTGAATAGATTCAGCTTACGGAGCCAAAAATAACACATCTCAATCAGTGAGCAAAGTTTTTTGCTTGTTTCACAAGTGAAAATCTGGATCGTTGTCGCTGGTCATTTTCCCTTTGAGCCAAGCACACCCCTTTCATCAATAGACCAAGAATATGGACCAAGAACTCTCAGCACTAATTATCTTCCTTGACAAGAAATCTTTCCTGCTAAAAACGGAGTGATTCCTTTTCTTGATTTTTAAGAGATGATTTCATTTGAATCCATCGAAAAAGTTTCTCTTAAGAATCAGACAAACATGAAGGAGCTGGAAACTTCTGCTATAATGAAAAAAAGTCTATTGGAGTTGAAAGTATGGAATCAGATTTCAGACAAGATCTAGAAATCCGCCCCTTGGGTCCCGAACACGTGCAACAATTTAATGAATTATTGGCTTATGTTTTTCAAATCACCGATGCGGACATTGAAGAAAGTGGCTATGATAGTAAAAAGGAAATGATCAAATCCAAACAACCAATCTTGGATTTGTCCAAGGTCTTTGGCTGGTTTCACCAGGATCAGTTAATCAGTCAGATTGCCATTTATCCTTGTGAAGTCAATATCCACGGAACTAGCTACAAAATGGGAGGGGTCACCGGAGTAGGTACCTATCCGGAATATGCTGGTCACGGTTTAATGCAAGAATTGATCCGGGTGGCTTTGAGTAATATGCGAGAAGATGAGCAGTGGATTAGTTATCTATATCCCTATAACATCCCCTACTATCGTCGCAAAGGCTGGGAAATTATGAGTGATAAACTCAGTTTCAAAATCCGCGATACCCAGTTGCCAAAACCTGTCACCGTCTCGGGAACGGTGGAACGTAAAGGAGTTACCGATGCCGATGTTTACACGGTTTATAATCAGTTTGCGGCTGCCAATCACGGCGCCTTGACCCGCTCAAGCTTTCACTGGGAAGAATACTGGCGTTATGAAAATGAAGAGGAACGGACTGCCGCGATTTACTATGATGCCCAAGGGAAGCCTCAAGGGGTACTCTTTTATTGGGTTGCTGAAGAAGTCTTTCATATTAAAGAGATGTTTTATTTAAATCAAGAGGCTAGAAATGGTCTCTGGAATTTCGTCTCCGCTCATTTTTCGATGGTCTATTGGGTCAAAGGGGATATTTATAAAAATGAACCCTTAGCTTTCTTGTTGGAGGACAGTCAGATTAAAGAAACTATCGAGCCTTACTACATGGCCCGAATCGTGGATGTCGAGCAATTTTTGGCACAATTTCCTTTCACCGCCTTTGATCAGAGTTTTCATTTTCAGGTGACTGATCCAGTGGCTACTTGGAACAATGATAATTTCTCTCTCACTTGGTCGGCAAAAGACAATCGCGCCCTCGTCACCCGAGAAGCTTTGGGTGAAGCGGTCGTTCTTGATATCCAGACTTTAAGTTGTCTGTTGATGAATTATCGCAGAGCCTCTTATCTGGCTCGCATTGAACGCTTAACCACGGATACCCAAACCTTGAAAACTTTGGAGCATATCATCCCCGACACCGAAGCTTATTTTAGCGATTATTTTTGATGAAAACGAAAAGAGAGGATTGGCAAATGATGCCTATCCTCTCTTTTATTGGTTTACTCTTCCACTAATGCTTCATTTTGAAAGACTAGCTGATTGTCCAACAGATGAATCGTCACTTTTGTTTTCGGCATCACCCGACCAGAAACAATCTCTTTAGCCAATGGTGTTTCCAACTCACGAGTGATGAAACGACGCAACGGCCGAGCACCATAAGCTGGTTCATAAGATTTTTCTGCGATCCAAGTACGGGCGCTATCGTCTATTTCCAAATAGATTTCTTGGTTTTCCAAGCGACGGGAAAGTTGTGCGATAATCTTGTCCACGATTCCTTTGACATTTTCCAAAGAAAGAGGGGTAAACAAAATCGTATCGTCAATCCGATTCAAAAACTCTGGTTTGAAGTGGCCTCGCAATAAGGTCATCACTTGTTCTGAAATAGTTTCTGGGATCTTCCCATCGGCAGTTACCCCTTCTAGGAGCAGTTGTGAACCGATATTTGAGGTCATGATCAAAACGGTATTTTTGAAATCGACAACTCGGCCTTGTGAATCTGTCAAACGACCGTCATCCAAGACTTGCAACAACAGATTGAAGACGTCGGGATGGGCTTTTTCGATTTCATCCAACAAAACGATCGTGTAAGGATTGCGTCGGACCGCCTCAGTTAATTGGCCTCCTTCTTCATAGCCCACATAGCCTGGAGGTGCCCCCACCAAACGACTGACCGCGTGTTTTTCCATATACTCACTCATGTCAATCCGCACCATGTGGTCTTCCGAATCAAAGAGGTTTTCAGCCAAAGCTTTAGCCAACTCCGTTTTACCGACACCAGTTGGCCCTAAGAATAGGAATGAGCCTAATGGTCGATTCGGGTCTTGTAAACCCGCCCGTGCCCGGATAACTGCATCACTGACTGCATCGACCGCTTCATTTTGACCGATTACGCGATTGTGAAGGGTCTCATTGAGTTTCATGAGTTTTTCCCGTTCCCCTTCCACCAACTTGGCCACCGGGATACCGGTCAAGCGTCCAACGACCGTGGCAATCTCGTTTTCCGTCACCGATTCTTGAACCATTTTCAAATCATCTTTTTGGGCTTTGTCCTCTAATTGCGCCAATTCTTTTTCCAATTGAGGAATTGTACCGTGCCGCAAGACTGCTGCTCGTTCCAAATCGTAATTGTTTTCGGCATCTTCCAACTCGTGGCGTGCTCGATCAATTTCTCCTCGTTTAGTGGAAACGGCATTGACTTCTTCTTTTTCCGTCTCCCACTGCATCTTCATAGCGTTGGCTTCTTCTCTAAGTTCGGCCAATTCTTCCTGCAAGGTTTCTAAACGTTTTTTCGAAGCATCATCGGTTTCTTTCTTCAACGCAGCTTCTTCAATTTCTAACTGCATCAAACGACGGGTTACTTGGTCCAATTCAGTCGGCATCGAATTCATTTCCACACGAATCGTCGCACAAGCTTCATCCACTAAGTCAATCGCCTTATCCGGTAAAAAGCGGTCGGTAATATAACGATCTGATAAAGTTGCTGCCGCTACCAAAGCATTGTCATGAATATTTACGCCATGATGGATTTCAAAACGTTCCTTTAAGCCTCGCAAAATGGAAATGGTATCTTCCAAAGTTGGTTCTTTCACCAAGACTTTTTGGAAACGACGCTCTAGGGCTTTATCTTTTTCCATATATTGGCGATATTCATCCAAAGTCGTCGCACCGATGGTATGAAGTTCACCACGAGCCAGCATCGGTTTCAATAGATTTCCCGCATCCATGGAGCCTTCTGTTTTGCCAGCACCTACGATATTATGGATTTCATCGATAAAGAGTATAATGCGTCCATCTGATTTTTTAACTTCTTGCAACACAGCTTTCAAACGTTCTTCAAACTCACCACGGAACTTGGCACCAGCGATCAACGCTCCCATATCTAAAGAAAAAATCGTCTTGTCCTTCAAATTTTCGGGAACATCTTTTCGCACGATTCGTTGGGCTAATCCTTCGACGATGGCGGTTTTACCTACACCAGGCTCACCGATTAAAACAGGATTGTTTTTCGTTTTACGACTCAAAATCCGAATGACATCGCGGATTTCTTCATCTCGACCAATAATTGGATCCATCTTGCCATTTTTGACTTGTTGAACGAGATCCACCCCATATTTTTCTAAGGCTTTGTATTGTTCTTCTTGATTTTGTGAGGTCACTTTTTCCCCTCCCCGCATCTCTTCTATATTTTTACGAATTTCTTTTTCCGTCAAACCTTGACTGGTTAAGTATTTGGTCAAAGAAAAGTTTTTAAGCTTCATCAAAGCCAAGATTACGATTTCTGTTGATAAAAATTCGTCTTCAAAACTTTGACGTAGCTGATCTGCTTCTTGCAATAAGCGGTACAAATTTTGACTCATCGATTGACCGTATTGGACATTGCTACCTTCAATCGTTGGGTATTCATCCAATAAACGATCGACTTCTGCTTCAAAAGCCTCCACGTTTAAGCCGGCATCGGTATAAAAATTACGCCCAAAATGATTGGCTTGTAGAAAAATTTTCCACAGGTGGACAATATCGATTTCTTGGTGGTGGCGAGTTACCGCGATTTGTTGCGCCTCGGCTATAGCTTCTTGTAAAGTCGTTGTCATTTTTTCAATGTTCATTACTTCACGCCCTTTCTAGCATGTTCAGTTGGTGATTGAATAGAGCTTAACGAGACCTCTTGATTCACCAAAAAGCTCTGAGCAGTTTACTCAAAGCTAGTAATTGTCATGAAGGATAAGGTTGCAACCAACCTTACAAAAATTAGTATACTCTTTTGGTCAATATTGGTCAAACATTTACACTTACTTTTGCTGTTTTTTTCATCTGTAAAACAACCAGTCCCTTAAGTTTATTCCTTCCCCTCATCTTCTTTGCTTTCCTGAATCTCCGTCTGAATCTTCCGTCGCTGACTTACCAAAAAATACCCAAATCCAATCAAAAAGGGCCAGACATATGATGCAAAACGATACAAAAGCAGTGAGCTAACCGCATCGACAGTTCCTACTAAGGGTTTAAATAAGAGCAAATAGACAAACTCAAAGGACCCAATTCCCGCTGGTGTAGGAATCGATCCGGCTAAGATCACTGCGAAACTCGTCAACCCAAAAGCCAAAAAGAAATTCAACTCCGGATGTTCTGGTGCCAGTACCAAGTAAGGGATGACAAACCAGAAAACCACTTTCAAAAGATTCAACAAATAAATACGAAAAATTAACGGCCGCTCCAGCAGGATACTGTCCACTGCTTCTCGCAATGAATAGATCTGCAAGTTGATCTTATCAACGGCATTCCGAAATTGTTTGCGTTTCATAAATTTATGGCTAAATTTGACAAACAAAACCTGAAACTTCAGACTCAAGGTTAAAGATAACAACACCGCAACAATCACAAAAGTCACAACCATGGCAAATAAAACTGCCCAGATAATCAGCGGGCGTTCTCCTTGGAAGAAGACCAGCTGTGGGATCAGACTGATCAAGGCCCAGGTAAATAAGGCGACCTTATACATCACCATGTGCAGCGCGGTGACCCCGACTCCCTGAGATAGACGCAATCCCTTGCTATGATAAAAATTGACCTCCGCCACTAAAGTTCCTGCGCCGAAAGTAACCAAACGATAAAAAGCAGCGTAACACATAGCTAGAGCCCCATCGCCTCTGCTAAACGTTTTCTGAAAGCTTCCCGCCATCTTTCGCAGGTTTTCCCCCTCGACTAGTATGTACAGGCTTCCGCAAAGAATCACACCTCCTACTATCAAAGGTGGTGTCTGAAATAATTGTGCCAAAATATCTCTTAAGGAATTTTTGATCAAATAACCCAAAATAATAAATATCCCAATCACAAATAGAATATTTAGCAGGGCCTTTAGTGCCGCTCGCTTTTTCATAGTTTACTCCTCAATATGCAAGGCCTGCCCCGCTTTTTTTGACTTTACCTGAAGTAATACCAAACCACGCCTCCGATTGCGAACAGCAACCCTAAGCTAAAACAGATCGTAAAGTATACTTTTCGTGTTTTGTGGTGAAAGACTTGCTGACCGAGAATCCCACCTAAACCGCCACCAACTAATCCTAATAATAGAAGTGTTTTTTCAGAAATCCGCCAGCTATCCATCTTTGCTTTCAGTTTATCTAAGCCCATTAATAAAAAAAGACTGATATTGACAATGATTAAATAAATTGCTAATGGGTGTTGTTTGATAAAGTCCATCTCAACCCCTCCATTCTCTATTAAGAATAACGCAATCAAGGCGCAACCGTAAAGCTTTAGGGTTTCATCCCCTTCGCTAGGTCACGTTTTATTCCTTAGTTCCAAAAATGGCTTTATTTTTCAGCTAGCTGACCACCGGCTGCTAAACTTGAGTAAAAAAGTCGGTGCCTTGTTTTCGGTAAATTCCTCAGGTGTAGGAGCAGTAAATGCTAATTATAGAGCTTACCTACAACAGGACTAACCGATTTTGTTGGTAAACTTTTTTATCTTTCATTCATTTTAAGGTATTCTAATTAGTTGCAAATCTGTTATCTATCGTAAAAATAGTATAAATCTCTCGCTAAACCTTGGCAAATTGGGATTCCACATCGATTAAAACTTATAGGACCTTAGTTGATTAAAAAAACCGCAAAAGCCGATTCTTTCCGGTCTTTTGCGGTTTTATCATAGTTTTCAGTGGGATGGGTGTTATTTTAGAACAGCTGTTTCAGGTTCTGCTATAGAGCCACTGGTGCTTGTCGTAGAATCGTCGGCTGCTTCATTTACTTCAGTATCATCCGTCACTGGATCGGTTGTGACATTCCCATCTGATGAAGAAGTCTCAGGAATCACTGGTGCTTCAGCGGCTTCTTTTAGATTGCCTAAGCTAATACCGATGTAGATCGTCGCCGACAAAGGTAAAAATTCGCCATAGCGTGACATTTCCACCACGGTTCCTTTGGCTTCCGCAGAATCTACATAATAGACACTATAACCAATATCAGCCCCCATAGACTGGAAGTCATCAAAGAATAGTTTAGGCAAATCTCCTTCTGTCGTGCCTCCGCGTAAGTCCTTGATATAAGGTTTGCCTTGCGAATAGGTCACTGTTACATTGGGCAAGTCATCTCCTTCTGCATATTCTTTACCAGCTTCCACAGATTGACTAATGAAGTGCCCATAGCCCACATAATCGGAATAGACTTGCTTAATAATTTTGGGAAGACCACCTTCCAAACCCTGGGCTTGTTCCACTGTATATTGCGAAAAATCCGGTACTTTGATGGCTTTCCCTTTAGATACTGTTAATTTGACTGTATCATTTTTGGCAATTTTTGTTCCTTTGGTTGTCTCCTGTTCAATCACATTGCTTGCTTCAACGGAATCCGAAAAGACTTTTTCAGTGGCAAGTTTGACGCCATTGGTTTTGGCCCATTCCTTCACCTCTGTTTCAGGTTTGTTGGTGAAATCAGGCACTTCGATATTTTTTTCAAACGTTTCAATACCTTTTGAAAAATAAACATTCACACGATCTTCACGCTTGTATGCGTCTACGTCTTGCTCCTTGGTCGCTGGTTCAATTTTGAGAAATCCGCCATCCTCCACTTTATTATCAAAATTTTGCAATATGGCCACATTTTCTGCTTTGTTAGCAGTTACCCACTTGCGGGCATCATCGACAGTCATTGTGGCAAAGTCTGGCAAATCAATCAACTCTTTCGGATCTGGTCCGAGGCTAACAGTCACAGTAAGAATACTGCCTTTTTTCAACTTTTCACCAGCCTTAACTGATTGACGGATGATATCATTCACTTCCGTCTTGAAAGCGTACGCCTGTTCTGCTTGAATCTTCACCCCATTCTCAGTCCCCCAAGAACGTGCAAGCGAAACAGCCTTATTTTCAAACTTTGGCACTGTCACATGAGTAAGTTGGTAATAGCCGAAAAGACCACTGAGACAAGCAATAAAGGCAATAACTCCGATTAGCAACCATTTTCGAATACGACGTTTTCGATAAGTCGGATCATATTCTGTTTCTTCTTCTTGAAAACGACTAATCGTACTTACCTGTTTTCTTGATGACTGACTTGAGGGAGCTTTCTCTGCAGCTAGTCTTCGGGTTTGCCGATTACCATCCCATTCGTCATTTTTGACATGTTGCGGTTGCTTATTGGCTTTCGCATCATCAGTCTCTGCCTTTGAAATTGCTTGTGTTTCCTCGTCTACTGCCTTTGAATCACTTTTCCCACTGCCTAAGTTCTTCTTGCCATCATAGTTTTCTTTGGAAAAGTTCGATAAAAAATCACTCATAGTTACTCAACACACCTTTGCGTAAAGTCAATACTTCATCTGCTTGTTGGGCTATTTCATTCGAGTGGGTAACCACGATAACACATTTGTCATGGGTATGGGCTAACTCTTTGAAAATCTCCACAATCTCTTGTTCCATTTCTTCATCCAAGTTTCCTGTGGGCTCATCCGCCATGATAATATCCACATTGGTGGCTAAAGCACGGGCAATCGCCACCCGTTGTTGTTCACCACCTGAGAGCTGATTTACCAAGCGATTGGCTTTTTCTCGAGTGATGCCAATATAATCCAATAAATTATAAGCCACTGTCTTTTGATCATCTGGAAGCTGATTGTCCGTAATTGCCATCGGGACAAGCACATTTTCAACCCCAGTCAAATACGGAATCAAATTGTAGCTTTGAAAAATGATACTGATATCATTCCGACGATAGCTTTCATATCCAATTTGCTGAATATTTTTCTCTTTATACTGAATTTCTCCACTTTTGGGTGTATCCAAAGCGGCTAGTAAGGACAGAAAAGTGGTTTTTCCTGAACCAGATTGACCAAGAATCGCATAAAACTGCCCTTTTTCAAAGGCAACAGTCGTATCTTTTAGAATAAACCGCCGCTGATCACCATCTTGATAGTAATAATCGATGTTTTGCGCTGCTAATAATGGCATAGTAAGGCCTCCCTTTTTTCCTGATTACATCATAATTTTCTTTGGATTCAATCGTAAAATATACAATAAAGGCAAAATAGCCGACAATAAGACTGTCCCTAAACCTAAAATCAAATAGCTAATAATGTAACTTGGAGTAAAGCGAACTTGGTAAGCTGCCCGGACGTCTTCAAAAGTCAAGGTATTATTGCCATAGCTAGAGGTATACATCATGCTATCAGTGGCATTGTTCAGCCAATCCATCTGCATCAGAGAGTTGGACACGGCAGCCCCTAATAGATTACCCGTAATCAAAGACAATCCCAATGCAACGAAACTGACCAAGAGTAATTCCACTACAATCTGACCGATGACTTTGCCACGACTTTCTCCCAATGACAAGTATATGCCCAACTCATGCTTCCGATCTCGCAAAAACAGCAAGACGACTAGGGAAATAATTAACATCGTTGCCACCGTAGCAATAATTACGACATACTTGGAAATGTCTCCAAGTTTTTTCATGCCCCCTGCAACTTGATCGTATTGGTCCGCATCAGCCACTACCATATAGTATTGCGGTAATAACGCTTGTGCATCTTGACGGAAATCATCCACTACATCTGGCGATTTCAAGACGTAGTTCCCATTCGTATAGGATAATTGCAACTCATCTTGTTGATCAGCAGGTACATTGACATAAAATTTTTCAGCCGATTGCACCATGAGCCCTTCAATTGTTTTATTGGGTAAGTACATGGTATTGATTTGCTCGGCCGCCATCCATTCGGCATTATCTTTTTCTTCCCGGGACATCTGAGAAGTATCTTTGCGGACAACAGAATAAATTCCCTTGACTGTTACTGGGAAATCAAAGCTAGCGATCTTCGCTTCTGGATCGCCATCTGAGGTCACCACAGTAGCCGAATCCGCAGTTTCATCAGCATCCTCTCGTGCCTCAATTTCATCAGCTAAATCGATAACCTCACTAGTTGCATCGATAACCATTTGGTCGCCAACCTTCAAATTGTTGGCATCGGCAACCTCTTTAGCAATCAGCACCACATTGGCCCCTTCTGTCAGTTCTTTAGCAGTAAATGCTTCTCCTTGATCTAGTTTGATGAATCCTTCCTCTAGGTCGAGAATTTTTTCGCTATTTGTCCCTTTTAAATTAAAGAAATACTGTGCACCTAGACCCACAACGACGCCACCATTTTCTGGTGTGTAACTCTTTAACTTATTCGTCCCAACATAGCCCGCTGTCGAAAGATCAAAATACTTCACTTGAGACAAATTGCCAATCTCAGTGTACTGTTTCTCCGTTAATGGATCAGGCCATTCCAGTTTTTCATTTTTTTCTTGATCTTTGTTAAAAGCCTCATAATCCACATCTAAGGTGACTTTAGCACCCATTTTGGCTTTCGTCGCTTTTTCGACATTAACCGTCGATTGCTGAATGGCCACTGCCCCCGCAATGACATTCCCCAGGATAAAAATAACCAAAAAAAGAATAACAGACTTCCCTTTTCGGCGGGTGATACTCTTTAGTGCCCGTCGCCAAAAATTCATACAATTCCCCCACTTTCTATTTTTTTCATTTTTACTTTGAGGCAACAAAGAGTGATGAAACTCTCCGTTACCTCAAAGTATGCCATAAAAAAATAACATATCAAGGATGCAAAAAAAGGCCGATCCAAAAAAAGCCGGCAAATGATCTTATTTTTTTAAAAATCGACACAATAAAATAACATTTTAAAAACTTTTCAAGCAGCTAACCCTCATCACTTCTACGATAAAAAGCGCCATTTTAACCTGATATTAAGCGATTTCTCCATTATTAGAATGACGCTGTCGGAAGTATGCCATTTTAAATTATCACAAACTCTTTACAAGCAGTCTTTTTTATTCCCTAAAGTCTATGGGCTCTATCTTACAAAACTGATAGAAAAAACTAGCAAGACCATTCTGAAAAGTTCGGTGAAGTCACTGATTCGTCCCCTTTACGAAGCAACAATTCCAAGATGTTGAAAGATTGCTCCTCCAATACGCTTGACCATACCAAATACCTGAATCCTTATGACAGTGCGTTGGACGTCATGCCTTAATGACAAGGTGCCAACCCACCAATTCAATCCCGCTACGAGTTTTCTCGTTTTCCAAACTAAAAAATGAATTTCCACCTATTTCAAGATAATAATCAAAAAGGACTTATGACAGAAGAAAAATTTGGATAACTAGCCTCCTTTTAGTCGCCTAGTACAGTTGAACTAATCAAAAAGCGCCAAGTTCAACTGGCAATTAAAAAGAAGCTTATCTTTCAATAAAAAACATTGAAAGATAAGCTTCTTTTACTTGCTTCTCACGTATAGTAATGTTCAATTTCTGCAGGCAAAACTGAGGCTTTTGTCACAATCCCTTCAGCCACATTTTTAAATTAATCCAAGCCAATCTCTTCACGAACAACGGCTGCAATTTTCTCAACATAGTAGGCTACTTTTTCATCGGTTGGTGCTTCGGCCATTACTCGGAGTAAAGGCTCGGTACCGGAAGGGCGGACTAAAATGCGACCTTCGCCATTCATTTCAGCTTCCGCTTCTGCGATTACTTTAGCAATAGCTGGTACTTCCATTGCTCCATCTTTGTTAGACACGCGGATGTTTACCAATTTTTGCGGATAGATTGTCACTTCACTAGCCAATTCAGAAAGTTTTTTTCCGGTTTGCTTCATGATGTTCAACAGTTGAATCCCGGAAAGCATCCCATCACCAGTTGTATTGAAATCCAGGAAGATCATATGACCGGATTGTTCCCCGCCGAAGTTGTAATCATTTTTACGCATTTCTTCGACGACATACCGGTCGCCAACTTGCGTGATCACATCTTTCAAGCCAATATTTTCAACGGCTTTATGGAAACCCAGATTACTCATAACTGTGGTTACAATAGTAGCTTGTTTCAAGCGTTTTTTCTCAGCTAAGTATTTCGCACAGATATACATAATCTTATCGCCATCCACGATATTTCCCAGTTCGTCTACAGCAATCACACGGTCGCCATCACCATCGAAAGCCAAACCAGCATCTGCTCCTTTTTCAACTACAAATTGAGCTAAGGTTTCTGGGTGAGTCGAACCGACGCCATCGTTGATATTCAGGCCATTGGGTTTTGTCCCAATCGTGAAAAATTCAGTTTCCAGATCAGCAAACAAACGATTCACGGTGGTGGCAGTCGCTCCATTTGCTGCGTCTAGACAAACCTTCATTCCAGCTAAATCTCCTGGGATAGTCTGTTCTAGAAATTGAGAATATTTCAATAGCCCCTCTGGAAATTCTTCCACGGTCCCTAAGCCTTCCGCCGATGGTCGTGGGAGCAAATCTTCTTCGGCATCCAACAAAGCTTCAATTTCCAACTCTTGCTCATCTACCAATTTGAAACCATCTCCACCAAAAAACTTAATGCCGTTATCTTGGGCTGGATTGTGAGAAGCTGAAATCATGACACCGGCACTGGCTTTTTGGACACGAGTCAAATAAGCAACTCCGGGTGTGGAAATAACGCCTAATTGAAAGACCTCAATCCCCACTGATAACAAACCGGAAATCAGTGCGGTTTCCAAAAGTTGTCCAGAAATTCGCGTGTCGCGGCCGACTAAAACCCGCGGACGCTTATCGCTATTTTCGTGTTGACTTAAGACATAACCTCCACAACGACCTAATTTAAAAGCCAATTCCGGCGTCAATTCTACGTTTGCTTCGCCTCTGACACCATCAGTTCCAAAATATTTTCCCATATTCTTAATACCCCTCGTTCATTTTCATAATTTGTGTATTGTAAATTGCTCCAAGCTGTCTTACTAAAGCGCCACACTCAAAAATCAAGCAGCGCTAGCTTTTACTTACTAGTTTGCCCATTGTAACAGATGCATCAATCCTGATCGACTAGATGCTTTTTGCTATTTCATTTCAGTAGAAGAGGATTCGTCAGCATCATTGACTGCCATTTGGAGAGAATCTCCTTGACTGGTAGTTTGAGTGGGCCCCTGAGCAGTTTGACTGCTCTCACTAGTGGTTTCAGTTGAGGAACTAGTGGAGACTTCAGACTCCTCACTAGTCGTCTTACTGGCTGAATCATCAGCGCTCTCTGATTGCTCAGTGGTTGTTTCTTCAGCTGTACTTGTAGATGTAGTACTTGGTTTTGTCTGTTCCTCGCTCTTGCCACTATCTACAGCTGAGCTACTAGGCGTACTGCTACTTGGCATCAGCCGCGGAGAGATAGTCACCGTCACTTCGGTGGGATCGACAGTCAAACCACTTTCCACTGGAACATGGACTTTTTGTTTTGTTTCTTTGGTAATGCCAGAAACATCCACCGGTACGGCAATACTTTCGATGGTGTCCAATTTACTTTGCTCGCCACCAATAATAGCCGTATTTTCAGCCAAAGATAAATTATAACTGGCGACATTTGAAGCCTGCTTTCCCGTTTGTTCTGGGTAAAGGTAGACTTGCTTTTGTGGTGCTGTTACGGTGATATTCACGGTCACTTCTGGTGGATCTGCCACGACGCTTAAGACGTTGCCTTCTTTATCCATAGCTTGAACTCGCACGGTTTCTTCAAGGTTGTGGTCGGTAAGCTTCGTCGGATCCACCGTCGCCACCAAGCGATCGATTTCGGCTAATGTCTGGGAGCCAGTTGTGATATTCACCTTCTCAGGATTCACTGCCACACTATCAATGGTAAAACCACTTTCCAAATTACTGGTTGAATAAGCGGGTTCGACTGGCATTTCAGCACTGGTGCGGCTTTCAATAGTTACAGTAATTTTGGTTGGTTCAATGGTACCGGTCACGGCGGAACTCATATTTTGAATTCGCAACTTGACTTCATGGGTGCCTTCTCCTAGACCAGTCAAATCAGCAATGACTTGAAAGCCTCGGGTGTCGGCATTGGCTTCAGTGTTTAGTTGGATTCGATTGATACTGGATAGCTTCACTGCCACAGTTGGATTGTAGCCGTGAATATAATACTTTTCATCATCGTACAACGCCTCAATGCGTACATTGTTAACCGTCTCTTCAAAGGATTCTGTCGTGACAGTTGAGCCACCAATCGGCGACTGGATGGCGCGACCATTGGCGTTGAAGAAGAGGATTAAGGCAAAAATGAAAGCCACCACACCATACATCAAGTTGCTCCGTAATTTGGGTTTAATCATTTTTTCCCTCCTCCTTTCGTTACGCCATCGATGAAGGATTGCAGAAGGTTACGCTTGCTGTCCGTTTTTTCTTCTGGAATTAACTCACGGTTCAAGGTGTCTAAAAATTCCTCTTGCGTAAGTCCAGGGCGCAGTTCATTGTTTAAAGTGATACTGACATCACCGGTTTCCTCAGAGACTACCACTGTCAAGGCATCGCTGACTTCACTGACCCCTACTGCTGCCCGATGCCTAGTCCCAAATTCTTTTGGAATCAGCATACTCTCCGAAAGAGGGAGATAAGCACAGGCCACGGCAATCTTATCTTGCCGAACAATCACCGCACCATCATGAAGGGGCGTGTTGGGAATAAAAATATTAATCAGTAACTCGCCGGTAATATCCGCATCTAGTGGGATGCCGGTTTCGATATACTCTTCCAAACCAGTATTGCGTTCGATGGTTATCAAAGCGCCGATACGTCTCTTGGACATATACTGTACGGCTTTTTCCAACGCTTTGATCAACTTTTCTTCTTCTCGCTGTTCTTGCTTAGAGGTCTTAAACAAGGTGCTGCGACCGAGATGTTCCAAACCCCGCCTGATTTCCGGTTGGAAAATCACGATCGCGGCTATCACCCCATAGGTAATAATCTGATCCATCAACCAAGACAAGGTGTGTAGACCAATCAACTCAGCAGCAAAGCGAATGGCAATGAAAATCGCCACTCCTTTAAAAAGCTGAATCGCTTTAGTGCCCCGGACAAGCTGGATAAGTTTGTAGATCATATACCAAACTACCAAAATATCCAGAACATTCACTAGAAAACTTACGGAAAAAATGTCAGTACTAAAAATCTCTTTCCAATATCGAAAATCGAAAAATTCCGTTAAATTAAAAGACATAGGCAGACTCCCTTTGCACAGATATTTCTTAAACAGTATAACATAATCTTGAAAAGTTGATGGAGTTTTCATTTAAAAAGCCTAATAAAGCCAACAATTTCTGAGATTCCGCTCAGTGTCAAGACAAGAACGAATGCCTTCGAGTCACAAAGATGGCGATGAAGGCGCAAATCGTCGCATCCAGACAATAAAATCACAATCCTTTGCAGGCTCTTTATAAATCAGTTAGACTAAGAGAAAGAAATAGACCAATTACAAGGAGGAACCCATGGATATCACCATTATCAAACCGCAAGCAACCAACAAGACAGATGGCATCAAAATCGGCAACCCTCAAGCACCTCACCTGCTATTGGAGTTTCTTAATCTTCGTTGTCCTTACTGTCGCCAATGGTATCAAAAAGCCAATCCCCTGTTAACAGAAGCTGTCGCTGCCGGTCAACTTTACCGCGTCATTAAATTACTAGATAAGGACAAAGAAAGCTTGCAACGAGGCAATGTCATGCATCAGTTTGTTCCGAAAGATGATCCGGAAGCAACACTGGCAGCTATCGAAAAAATCTTTGCAACTCAAGACACCTGGGGCACCCTCTCTCTAGAAGAGGTGGCGGAATTTGCCCAAAACCAGCTAGAACTCGCGCCAGCTCAGGACCTACACACATCAGCAGCTATCCAAAAAGAAGCGGCATCAGCCAGAATTCAATTCGTACCAACTTTGATTTTAGACGACCATATTTTTGATGAAAGTATTGAAATCGCCGAATTATCCACCTATCTTGATTAAGCCTAATAATTTTTTAAGTACCATAAGAAAACCGGTTGGTCATGTTTCCGGTAAGTGCCTCGGGTTGTAGTGGACCGGTAAATGCCAACCAAAGACCAGTTGTCATTTTGCTAGCTCGGTTTAGTGACTTCTGCTAAAACTTATGATTCCTTAGTGTATAACAAAAGAAGCTTATCTCCTTTTTCGGGAAGATAAGCTTCTTTTGTTAACGATTTTCACGTAATTGATCCGCAAATTCGTTGATTTTACGAATGCGGTGATTGATGCCCGATTTTGAGATTGCCCCAGAAGGAATCATCTCACCCAATTCTTTTAAACTCACCTCAGGATGCTCCATACGCAATTCGGCAATCTCTTGCAGTTTTTCTGGTAATGCTTGCAGGCCAACATGATTTTCAATAAAGCGGATATTCTCAATCTGTTTAGAGGCCGCATCGATAGTTTTATTCATATTGGCGGTTTCACAGTTCACCAAGCGATTGACGGAATTCCGCATATCTCGCACAATTCGGACATCTTCAAACTTCAACATGGAGTTGGTCGCCCCAATCAAAGTCAGGAAATCAGCAATTTTTTCCGCCCCTTTTAGATAGGCAATGTAGCCGTTGCGCCGCTCCAAGGTACGAGCATTCAAATCATAGTAATTCAGCATATCACAAATATCTTGGTTATGTTCTTCATATAAAGAATAAATTTCTAAATGGTAACGACTGGTCTCAGGATTATTAACCGAACCAGAGGCCATAAAGGCACCTCGCAAGTATGAGCGCATTTTTTGAGCATTTCCCATTATTTCATTGGAGACATGACTATGGAACATCATCCCATCCATGATATCCAACTCTGTCAAAACTCGCTCAGTATCTTGCTTCAGGCGTACGATATAGACATTATTTTTCTTCAGTTTCATCTTGCGGCGCACCAATAATTCACTACGAACATCGAAATGATCCTTCAATAACGTATAAATCCGACGAGCAATCGCAGCATTTTCAGTTTGTACATTCAAGACAAATTGATGATTGGTCAAGCTCAAGGAACCATTCATCCGGATCAAAGCAGCTAGCTCAGCCTTGGCATGTTCCCGATGGACTTCAAGCCCCGTCAACTCTTTTTTGACATCAGCAGCAAAAGACATCGATGACTCCTCCTTTCTTTTCAGATTCGTTCATTTACATTAGTGCACCGATTTTGCACCGTATAAAATCGTTAGTAATTCTTCCACGACTTTATCCCCATCATGGAAAACACCACCGTCTCGCAATTTCAAGAAATCGGTGGAAACCACTCGGCAATTTTGTGCCCGTAAACCTTTAAAATCATGTTTTACTTGGACCAAATACTCATCATAGACCTCAAAATCCATATAGCCTTCTGGGACTTTTTCGGTGTTAACCAAGACCGTATTGATGAAATTATCTTGCAGATGTTGATGCAAGACCTCTACGTGATTGGCATCCGTAAAGTGCTCGGTTTCCCCTTTTTGGGTCATAATATTGCAGATATAGACCGTTTCCGCTTCAGTTTTACGGATGGCTTCCCCGATTTCAGAAATCATCAAGTTCGGCAAAATACTAGTAAACAAACTCCCAGGACCTAAAACCAACATGTCCGCTTCCATAATCGCTGTAACCACTTTGCGAGCTGCTTTTGGCTCATGTCCTCCTTCTTGATTACGGACAAAGACATGATCAATCGTTTTACGATCGCAGGCGATTTTTGATTCTCCAACAGCTTCGGTCCCATCTTTAAAGACGGCATGTAAGACTAACGGTTTTTCGCTACTAGGATAAACATGTCCATCCACATGCATCATTTTGGTCAATAGTTGGACTGCATCATAGGTACTCCCCCGCATTTCAGCAATGGCCGCAATAATCAAATTTCCTAAGGCATGGTTAGCTAAAAATTTATCTTCTTTATTAAAGCGGTATTGAAAAATATCCGAATACAATTTTGGCATATCCGACATCGCCACTAAGACGTTGCGCAAATCACCAGGAGGGGCCATGGCGATGGATTCTCTAATCTCACCGCTGGAACCGCCATCATCAGCTACCGTGACAATGGCGGTGATTTCAACACTTTCATTGCGAAGACTTTTTAAGATCACTGGCAACCCAGTCCCGCCACCAATCACTACAACTTTCGGTTTGCGAATGCGATAGGTTTTCATCTTCATGAACGATTCACCGTCTCTTTCCGCTTATCTTTGTCGCGATGGGTAATGTTCACCTTGTACTCTTTGGCCAAAGCCTGACCCACTCTCTCTGTCAAAGCTACAGAACGATGCTGCCCACCTGTGCAACCAATCGCCACGGTCAGACTGCTTTTGCCTTCCTTGACGTAACCTGGCATGATGGCTTGCAACAGACCGATGAAGCGTTCGTAAAAATCTTCTGTTTCTGCAAAAGACATGACATAGTCGTACACCGGTTGATCCATCCCTGTTAATGGTCGCAGTTCTTGGACATAGTGGGGGTTTGGCAAAAAGCGCACATCCATCACGATGTCGGCATCTATCGGCAAGCCATATTTAAAACCAAAGGAAACCATTTCGATCCGAAAACCTTGTGTTTCAGAAGTCTTGAATTGCTCATTGATCCGTTCCCGTAACTGCCGTGGTGTCAACGTAGTGGTATCAATTACCATCGTAGCCTTGGTTTTCAAATCTTCCAAGATGGCCCGCTCTTTCCGAATCCCTTCTGTAATCAGCCCGTCCATCGCCATTGGATGGGTCCGGCGGGTTTCCTTGTAGCGAGACACCAGTTCTTCATCGGAAGCATCCAAAAATAGGACTTGGGTATCAATAAAGTTCGTATTTTCAATATCGATTAACATACTTTGGATTTCTTCAAAAAAGGACCGGGATCGCAAATCCACCACTAATGCAATTTTGGTGATTTTTCCGGATTCCTTGATAAGTTCCCAAAACTTTGGAATCAAAGAAGGTGGCATATTGTCGATACAAAAAAAGCCCATATCTTCAAAGCTTTGAATAGCCACTGTCTTTCCAGCCCCACTCATACCGGTAATAATGACTAATTTTAAATTTTCTTGCATGGTTCTACCCCTTTCTTAAATAAAGGTTCTGATTTTCAAATAAAAATTACAAATCAATTTTCGTAAGTAAACGAAGGCTAACGCAATGATCCCTTCATTTTTCACTGTTCCTCAATGATTATAGCATTCCGGGCGTGTCCTTACTATCATTTTACTGAAATTTACGAAAATACTGTGCTAAATTAGAGCTGACCAAGGAACGATAGTCTATACTAGCCCACTCTTCTGTTAAACAGCCCTTAAAAAAGGTGGGGCTTGCTTCCGGAGAAATCCTCAGGTGTTGCTGGACCGATAGATACCAAAGACGGTTTACTTTTGGCGTTTCCCGTTTCAGTTCAGCTATTACTTTCTACAAAGCGACGTTTCACCATTTTTGTGCCGTCGAAAAACCATATAAAATTCTCTAAAAACCTGGTAAATAGGAGTTCACATCGAGTAAAACTTATAAGAACTTGGTATAGCAAAAAAGCGAAACGAATCTGCCAAATCACCTACAGATCAGTTTCGCTTGTTTAAAAGTTTGCTTCTCTCCCAGGGAGGATCACTGTTTCCCAGCCTTTTCCGCCTGACGATCATTTAGGGCCCGTTCGATGGTACGATCAGCTAAAATCGATTGAGCATCAATGACTTGGTAGGAGTGATCATTGGCAAATTCTTCCATCAAGGACAGCTCGGTACAGCCCAAGACAACACTTTCACAGCCACAAGTCTCTACCGCTTCAAACAAAATTTCATAATACAAATCCTTATTCAAAAAATCCTGTTCTTTAATGTCACGATAAATCAAATCATTAACCTTTTGCTGGAGTTTTGGTTTAGGAATCATGACATCAAAGCCACAAGCCCGCAATTCTTTCTCGTAAACGCCGGCTTTAACACTACCTTCTGTTCCTAAAAAGGCTACTTTGCCACCAGTTTGGCGCCGTTGCAATTCTTTAGCAGCTTCTCTGGGCATGTGTAAAATCGGAATTTTAGTTGCCTCTTGTAAAGTATCAAAAAAGTAATGCGCCGTATTACAAGTCAACACGATAAAGTTCGGTTGTAGCAAATTTTGTTTCGCAATATCATCCAGCAAATAAGGCAACGGACTTTCAGCCATTTCTGGATCGATAATCGCTGCAGTACGGTCTGGCACAGTCGCATGGTTGAATAAGACATAATTTAAGTAATCTTGGTCTTTGTGGGTGACGGTGCGATGATTAAGTATCCGCACAAAGCTTTCGGTAGCCAAGGTGCCCATCCCGCCTAAAATACTGAAGAAATTTTCCACAAATCTTCCCACTTTCCACTTGCTGCTACCAAATATCGTCTAAAAAACGATTGTTTGGCACAGATATTTTTTTAATAGTGTTATCATACCACAGCAAAAGCGTAAAGCAAGGCTTCACGCTTTTGTCAGGATTTACTTTAACAAAGCTTTTACTCCTAAATCCCAGTCCTAAACCAAGACTCGTTTCAAATACTGTCCTGTATAGCTTTCAGGAATAGCAGCAATCGCCTCAGGGGTGCCGGTACCAATGATAGTGCCGCCACCAGCCCCACCTTCTGGACCTAAATCAATCACCCAATCGGCTGTCTTGATAACATCCAGATTGTGTTCAATCACTAATACCGTATTGCCAGCATCCGCCAACCGTTGCAAGACTTGGAGCAGGCGGGCAATATCATCAGTATGCAAGCCCGTCGTCGGTTCATCCAAAATATAAAAACTCTTCCCATTAGAATTTTTATGCAGTTCACTAGCCAGCTTCATCCGTTGGGCTTCTCCACCAGACAAGGTCGTGGCTGGCTGCCCCAACGTGACATAGCCTAGCCCAACGTCAACAATCGTTTGGAGTTTACGATGAATTTTCGGAATATGCTTAAAGAATTCAACAGCGTCAGCCACCGTCATATCCAATATTTCTGAAATGTTTTTACCTTTGTAATGCACTTCCAAGGTTTCAGAGTTGTAGCGCTTGCCATGACACACTTCACAAGGCACGTAGACATCTGGTAAAAAGTGCATTTCAATTTTGATGATACCGTCGCCTTTACAAGCCTCACACCGGCCGCCTTTGACATTAAAACTGAAGCGTCCTTTTTTATAGCCGCGTACTTTGGCTTCATTGGTCTTGGCAAACAAATCACGAATATCATCAAAGACACTGGTATAGGTGGCTGGGTTACTCCGCGGTGTCCGGCCAATGGGACTTTGATCAATATCGATGATTTTTTCGATATTTTCGTAGCCACTTAGCTTTTTGTAACGGCCAGGTTTGTTGGAATTACGATTAATTTTTTGTGCCAAGGCTTTTTTCAAAATATCATTCACCAAGGTGGATTTCCCCGAACCAGAAACACCAGTAACAGCAATAAACTTCCCAAGTGGAAATTTCACGGTAATATTTTTGAGGTTGTTTTCACTAGCACCAGCCACCACAATCGCCTGACCATTTCCTTCACGCCGGGTTTGCGGTACAGGAATTTTCTTTTTACCAGAAAGGTACTGACCAGTAATCGAGTCAGGGTTGGCTGCCACTTCTTCGGGTTTTCCAGCGGCAACAATTTCGCCTCCTTGATCCCCAGCTCCCGGTCCGACATCAATCAGGTAATCAGCTGCCCGCATCGTGTCTTCGTCATGTTCGACAACGATTAGCGTATTGCCTAAATCCCGCATCTTTCGTAACGAATCTAATAATCGATCATTGTCTCGCTGGTGTAAGCCAATGGAAGGTTCATCCAAAATATACAAGACACCGGATAAGTTGGAGCCAATCTGGGTAGCCAAACGAATTCGTTGGGCCTCCCCACCAGACAAGGTCCCAGCTGCCCGGCTCAACGTCAGGTAATCCAAGCCAACATTTCGTAAAAAGTTCAAACGATCATTGATTTCTTTGATGATGGGTTTGGCGATGGTTGCTTCTTGTTGCGTCAATGTTAAATGACTTAAAAATGCCAAAGAGTCGCCAATCGCCCATTCGCTGATTTCCCCAATATTTTTTTCGTTCACTTGCACGGATAAGGCTTGTGGATTTAGACGAAAACCGTGACAAGCTTGGCAAGTCAGCTCTGTCATATATAAGCGCATTTGATCGCGGGTGAAATCACTATTGGTTTCATGATAACGCCGTTTAATATTGGTGAGGACCCCTTCAAAAGGAACTTCGACATCCCGGACGCCGCCAAAATCATTTTGATAATGGAAGTGGAAAACCTCACCGTTTGATCCTCGGAGAATGATTTCTTGTTGGGCTTCCGGCAGTTTTTCAAAAGGCGTATCCATATCGATACCAAACTTCTCACAAGCTTGTCGCAACAACTCTGGATAATACTGAGAGCTGATGGGATTCCATGGTGCAATCGCCCCTTCGCGAAGGGTCTTGGTAGGATCAGGAATCACCAAATCCACGTCCACTTCTAATTTAATCCCTAAACCATCACATTCTGGACAAGCGCCAAAGGGAGCATTAAAGGAGAAGAGCCGTGGTTCCAATTCGCCAACAGTAAAGCCACAGTAAGGGCAGGAATAATGCTCAGAAAAAAGCATCTCCTTTTCCCCGATGACATCTACCACTGCATACCCTTTTGCTAGGCGCAGTGCCGTTTCAAAAGAATCAAATAACCGGGAGCGAATCCCCTCTTTGACCACGATCCGGTCGATGACAATCGCAATTTCATGTTTGCGATTTTTTTCAAGTTCCGGAACTTCACTAATTTCATAAATCTCACCGTCTACCCGAACCCGGACATAACCCTCTCGTTGAATCATTTCAAAAACTTTTTTGTGTTGGCCTTTTTTCTGATAAACCACTGGGGCTAAGATTTGGATTTTGGTACGTTCCGGCAATGCCATTACTTCATCCACCATCTGTTCCACCGATTGGCTCGTGATTTCGATATGATCATTAGGACAGATGGGATGACCCACCCGAGCATAGAGCAAGCGCAGATAATCATTGATTTCTGTCACCGTCCCGACCGTAGAACGGGGATTTTTGCTGGTCGTTTTTTGATCGATGGAAATCGCTGGACTTAAACCATCGATGGCATCCACATCCGGCTTATCCATCTGGCCAAGAAATTGTCGAGCATAGGCAGATAAGCTTTCCACGTAGCGCCGTTGTCCTTCTGCATAGAGGGTATCAAACGCCAGCGAGCTTTTACCTGAACCGGATAGACCAGTCACCACCACCAGCTGATCACGAGGAATCGTCACATCAATATTTTTCAAATTATGGGCCCGTGCCCCATGAATTACAATTTTATCGTTTGCCATCTTCGGCCTCCTAAATCACTTTTGCTAACTTCACTTCAAGTTTAACTGCCGGCTTTTAGTTCCAAAATCGTATCCCGTAATGTTGCGGCGGTTTCGAAGTCCAAGGCTTTAGCGGCATCTTTCATTTCTTTTTCCAGTTTCAAAATCAGCGTTTCCCGATCTTCACTGGACATATCTTCATAATCCGCCAATGTTTGATAAGTATCGCCATCTTCAGCTACCTTAGTGATGGCTATCAAATCACGAATCTCTTTAATAATCGTCTTCGGTACAATGCCGTGTTCTTGATTGTATGCCTCTTGGATACTACGACGTCGGGCCGTTTCTTCGATGGCTTGTTTCATGGAATCCGTTTCTTTATCGGCATACATGATTACCTTACCTTCTGCATTACGAGCCGCTCGGCCAATGGTTTGCACCAACGAACGAGTACTTCGTAAAAAACCTTCCTTATCAGCATCCAATATCGCCACCAAAGATACTTCTGGCACATCCAACCCTTCCCGAAGTAAGTTAATACCGACTAAGACGTCAAACTCACCGAGGCGGAGATTGCGAATGATTTCTGTTCGTTCCAAAGTTTTGATATCACTGTGAAGATACTTGACTTTAATGCCCAGTTCTTTCATATAATCCGTCAAGTCCTCTGCCATCTTCTTGGTCAAAGTAGTGACGAAGACCCGTTCATCTTTTTCTGCTCGCTCATTTATTTCTCCAACCAAATCATCAATCTGCCCCATGATTGGTCGCACTTCAATCACCGGATCCAACAAACCGGTTGGTCGAATAATTTGTTGCACCACCGTATCTGTCTGTTCGGCTTCATAAGGTCCCGGAGTCGCCGAGACATAGACAATCTGGTTGACATGTTGTTCAAACTCTTCCAAGCGCAACGGCCGGTTATCCAACGCAGAAGGCAAGCGGAACCCGTAATCCACCAACATCTGCTTTCGAGAGCGATCTCCGTTGTACATCCCACGGATTTGGGGCATAGTGACATGGGATTCATCGATGACAATCAAAAAATCCTCTGGGAAGAAATCCAGCAAAGTATATGGGGGTTCTCCTTCTTTACGGCCATCCATATGACGGGAGTAGTTTTCAATCCCCGAAGTATAACCCATCTCCCGTAACATCTCGATATCGTAATTAGTGCGTTGTTCCAAGCGCTGGGCTTCCAATAGTTTATTGTCGTCTCGTAAGACTTTTAAACGCATCGTCAACTCAGCTTGAATATTTGCAATCGCCTGTTCCAAATGATTTTCATCAGTGACAAAGTGAGTCGCCGGAAAGATCGATACATGCTCTGTCTCTGCTAATATTTCACCAGTCAAAGCATCGACTTCACGAATCCGGTCAATTTCATCACCAAAAAATTCCACCCGCAAGGCTCGTTCGTCCCGAGAGGCAGGAAAAATTTCCACGACATCCCCTCGAACTCGAAAACGCCCCCGCTGAAAATCGATGTCATTGCGTTCAAATTGGATATCAATCAGTTGCCGTAACAATTGATCACGACTGACTTCCATCCCTACTCGCAATGAAACCACTTGTTTTTGGTATTCCATCGGCGAACCCAAACCGAAGATACAAGAAACCGAAGCCACAACAATAACATCATTGCGTTCCAATAAGGCACTCGTTGCTGAATGGCGCAACTTGTCGATTTCGTCATTGATACTCGAATCTTTCTCGATGTATGTGTCTGAAGACGGTACATAGGCTTCTGGTTGGTAATAATCATAATAACTCACAAAGTATTCCACAGCATTTTCCGGGAAAAACTCTTTAAACTCTCCGTATAGTTGCCCAGCTAAGGTTTTATTATGGGCAATGATCAAGGTCGGTTTGTTGACTTCTTTAATTAGGTTGGAAATGGTATAAGTTTTCCCAGTCCCAGTAGCACCTAAGAGAATCTGGGCTTTTTTACCACCAACCACGCCCTCCACCAATTGAGCAATGGCTTCCGGTTGGTCACCGGCGGGCTGGTATTTGGATACCAGATTAAACTGGCGGGTCGTATCTCGTTCAAACATCACAACACACCCCTTTTTCTATGGTTATACTCAGTGTAATCGCTTCGCAGCTAAAAGCAAAACAGGAGACACTTCAACTGTCTTATTGTATCACACCGAACATATTTTCGCTATTTTTAAGTAAGGCCTCTCTGGAAATTTAACAGATACTTTGGAAGTTTACTCCAACCTGTATATGTAAGATAACCTAACATCTAACGTTATCTTCTCAGCAGAAATTACAGAAATTCACAGGATTGTCTTGTTTGGTTTTCCTAAGAACTTTATAATTATCCCTAGAGAATATTTTTTCTTATGGGAAAAACAGTGGCTAAATCAACTTTTTTCTCAAAGAACATTCAAAAATAATGGAGGTTTGAAATATGACACAACACAAACGACTGCTAACAAGAGTTGTCATCTTGTTAGGATTTCTAACATTTCTTTGGGGCAGCCCTCAAGTTTTTGCAGCTGAAACGTACCAAATCGGCACTGACTTGACCTTTCCCCCTTTCGAATTTCAAAACGAGGACAACGAATACGTAGGGATTGATATCGATATCCTTCACGCCATTGCCAAAGACCAAGGCTTTGAAGTCGAACTACGACCTCTGGGCTTTGATAGCTCGATTCAAGGCGTTCAGTCCGGCCAATTAGATGGTATGATCGCCGGCATGAGTATCACTGAAGAACGCAAGGCTAATTTTGACTTTAGCGAGCCTTACTTCGATAGCGGGATTCAGATGGCGGTAGCAAAAGATGACACTGAAATCACTAGCTACGAAGAGTTGGCAGGCAAGACCGTCGCTGCCAAAGTCGGAACAGAAAGTGCCACCTTCTTACAAGATAACCAAGAAAAATATGGCTACTCCATCAAAACCTATGATGCGGCTGATGCCTTGTACAATGCCCTTACCAGCAACAAGGTCCAAGCGATTTTCGATGATTTTCCCGTTTTAGGCTACGCTATTAACAACGGCCAACCACTAAAACTAATTGGCGAACCAGAAAAAGGGAACTCCTATGGTTTCGCTGTGAAAAAAGGAACCAATCAAAAACTCTTAGAAGCTTTCAATGCCGGTTTAGCCAAACTCAAAGATAGCGGCAAATACCAAGAAATCATCGATACCTATATCACCACGGCCGCCCCTACCGCATCTAGGGAAAACACCTTTATCGGCTTATTGAAAAACAACTGGTCAATCCTTTTGAAAGGTCTCGGAAAAACAATTGGCTTGGCAGCTCTTTCCTTTGCCTTGGCAACAATTGTCGGTATCATCTTCGGCCTCTTCAGCGTATCACCAATCAAGGCCCTCCGAGTGATCACCGGCGCTTACGTGGATATCATCCGTGGAATCCCAATGATGGTCTTAGCAATGTTCATTTTCTTCGGTATGCCCTTTAATATTCCTGATTTTACCGCCGGCGTGATCACCCTCACCTTAAATGCCAGCGCCTATATCGCCGAGCTAGTCCGTGGTGGGATCAACGCGGTACCAAAAGGTCAGATGGAGGCTTCCCGTAGCTTGGGCCTTTCCCATAGCCGCACCATGCAAAAAATCATTTTGCCACAAGCCGTAAAAATCATGATTCCTTCCTTTGTCAATCAATTTGTCATCACCTTGAAAGACACGACAATCATCTCCGTCATCGGGGTTGCTGAATTGCTTCAAACAGGCCGGATCATCGTGGCACGAACGTCTCAAAGTACCTATACCTACCTGATCATCGCTCTGATTTACTTGATCGTCATTACAACATTAACCCGTATCGCACGAAAACTCGAAAAGAAGGTGGCATAACAGATGGCTGAAAAAATCCAAGTAAACAATCTCGTCAAACGTTACGGAGACAACACCGTGCTTAACGATATTTCGGTCACCATCCAAGAAGGCGAAGTGGTCTGCATCATCGGCCCTTCTGGTTCTGGTAAAAGTACCTTTCTACGGTGTCTAAACCGTTTAGAAGAACCGACTAGTGGTCACATCATTGTCGACGGCTCCGATTTAATGAGCAAGTCGACGGACATCAATAAAACACGCCAGCACATCGGCATGGTTTTCCAACATTTCAATCTCTTCCCTCATTTGACGGTAGCGGAAAACATCACCTTAGCCCCCGTTGACTTAGGCAAACTTTCCAAAGCTGAGGCCCAAGCAAAAGCCGCTCAGCTGTTGGAAACAGTCGGCCTTGAAGATAAGTTAAATGCCAAGCCAAATAGCTTGTCTGGTGGTCAAAAACAACGAGTCGCCATCGCCCGCGCCTTAGCGATGGATCCAGATATCATGCTCTTTGATGAACCAACATCTGCCCTTGACCCAGAAATGGTAGGAGATGTGCTAAACGTTATGAAAAAACTCGCTCACAAAGGAATGACGATGCTGATCGTCACCCATGAGATGGGCTTTGCCAAAGAAGTGGCTGACCGAGTCCTCTTCTGTGATGAAGGCCGCTTTTTAGAAGATGGCACACCAGAGACAGTCTTCAATAACCCATCCAACCCTCGAACCCAAGACTTTTTGGACAAAGTGTTGAATATTTAATCGACAAAAGAATAGACAATTTGCTTCCTTAAAAGGTGCAAGCCTAACGTGAAAAAGCCGAGGACTCTCAAGGTGCATCGAGAGTTCGCGGCTTTTTTATTTTTACCTAGTTCATTTTTTTAAAAGCCGCTAACAAATCAGCTGCTGTCATTTTTGCTGGCAAGTGGTTGCCAGCTTTTTTGGTAGCTAGGATCCCTGCCACTAGCTTTTTCACTTGATTTGGTTCCAAAGTAAGTCCCAAAGCTTGCAAAGAAACAGGTAAATTCAAGGCATGCAATAATTGGTAGTATTCTTCAAACTCTGTCCCTCGTTTTTCGGCAGCCAATTGCAATAACAAACCAACGGCTACCACTTCTCCATGAGTTCTTGGTACTTGCAGGTCTGGATTTCCTTGTAGCACATTGTGAAAAGCGTGGGCTAAACTTAAACCACCATTTTCAAAACCTAATCCGCTCAATAATATATTGGCTTCGACTACCGCCTCAAAAGCCGTTGTCAAGCGCCCAGCCTCTCGATCTTTAAGCGCTTGTTGACTGTCTGCAAATAAGACAGCACGACATTTTTCGGCAATTCCTAAAGCAGTTAACGTTGGTCTCGTCCCCACTGTGTTGCTACTGCCATCTTCCCAAACTGCGCGGGCTTCCACATAGGTAGCTAAACCGTCCGCAATTCCCTGTGCTAGCATCTTGACAGGCGCCGCAAAAATAACTTGGCTATCCACCAAAACGATGGCAGGATTTGTCTCATAATAATCATATCGCTGAAAGACCCCCACTTCATCGTAAATCACTGAAATTCTTGACGTGGCGGCATCTGTTGCTGCGGAGGTGGGTAGAACAGCGACATTCACCTGTAATGCCCGGGCCAGCGTTTTCGCCACATCCAAGGCGCCACCACCCCCTAAACCAATCACAAAAAGCTTGCCAAACTCTTTCTCTTTATCTCCCGACACACCAAGCAAATCAGCAACCCAAGCGGTTAGCGTTCCTGCCCGCATCTGCTCTGCGAAGGTCTCCCTTTGACTATCGATAAAAAAGGGGCAGCCATGGATCCCTACTACCGTCAAATTACTTATTAAACTTTTGCCAACTAAATCGTAAACATACTGATCGGTAACTACCAAGGCTTGGTTCCCCAAACGGCGCAACTGGCCTAACTGTGTATCAAATGCACCCGGACCTTGAATATATAACTGTGGACTGGCAAATGATCGGATCACCTTTTCATCTCCCTTTCTTCCGAATAAGCAAACAGAGGAGTTAACCCAAGCTTACCTTGAGCTACTCCTCTATTATTGTTTATTTCTTCTTCCCACTAAAAGCATCTTTCATTTTGTCAAAGAAACCTTCTGATTGTTGTTCATTAAGCTTTGTTCCAGAAACTTCGGCAAAATTCCGCAGAGCTTCCCGCTGTTCATCACTCAAATTTTTTGGTGTGATTAATTTGACTTTAACCTGTTGATCGCCAGTGCCGGAACCTCGCAGTTTCGGCGCTCCTTTTCCTCGCAAACGGAAGACGGTACCAGTTTGCGTACCAGCCGGGATTTTCAGCTTCACATCACCATGGACTGTTGGTACATTGACCTCATCCCCGAGAGCGGCTTGAACAAAATTCAACGGCATTTCATAATAGATTTCCGAACCATCTCGATCGAAAATATCACTTTCTTCCACGCGAAAAATCACATACAAGTCCCCATAAGGTCCACCGTTTGTACCGGCTTCCCCTTGTCCTGAAAGGCGCATTTGTTGCCCTTCTTCCACACCAGCTGGGACGTTGACTTTTACTTCATGAGCGCGTTTTTCATGACCTGTCCCTTGGCATGTTGGACATGGGTCTTTGATTTCTTTCCCAGTCCCGTGACAAACATCACAAGTTTGACGACTCATCACACGACCAAGCGGTGTTTGGCGTTCCACGTTGATTTGACCGGAGCCACCACATTTAGAACAAGTCACCGGTTGCGTTCCGGGTTTAGCCCCATTACCGCCACAAGTGTGACAAGTTTCTTCTCGATTGTACTTAATCGTTTTTTCCACACCGAAAATGGCTTCTTCAAATTTCAAATTGATCGGATATTGTAAATCTGCTCCTTGTCGTGGTGCATTGGGGTTAGCCCCGCGACCACCACCGGCACCACCAAAGAAGGATTCAAAGATATCTTCAAAGCCCCCAAAGCCAGAGCCACCACCAAAACCGCCAAAGTCACTATAACCGCCACCAAAACCGCCACCACCATAATTGGGATTGGTTCCGGCATGGCCATATTGATCGTAAGCTGCCCGTTTTTGAGGATCACTCAAGATTTCATACGCTTCAGTGATTTCCTTGAATTTTTCTTCGGCATCCGCTTCTTTATTGATGTCTGGATGATACTTTTTGGAAAGCTTGCGGTATGCTTTTTTAATTTCATCATCGGAAGCCCCTTTGGCCACGCCTAGGACTTCGTAGTAATCTCGTTTCTCTGCCATTGGCTTTCCTCCTACTTTTCTACGTCAAACTAGCCATCGCTCATTGACGCAGTCTGTGTCGACAAGCGTATCAAAATCACGAAAACACAACCTGTCGAACGCAATCCTCGAAAGCTGATTCCAGCTTTAATCTGCACTCGTGTATTCTAACATATCTCGAAAGCAAGCTAAATATCTTTCGCAAACTTTTAAGCAAACGTCCCCACCTAACCTTGCAAAAAAGCCAAAGTAATCATACTTTGGCTTTCAAGCGTTTCGGCATAAGCCGTATCAGTCACTTCGTTTGCGAAAAATCAGCTTTCAAGCAAGCGAAAGATTATTTATCGTCGTCGCCAACTTCTTCAAAATCAGCATCGACAACATCATCTGCGCCACCTTGAGCTTGTTGGGCTGCTTCCGGATTTTCTTGCGCTTGTTGTTGCGCAGCTTGTTCATAAAGCTTAACCGTCAAGTTTTGAACGATTTCGTTCAAAGCATCCCGTTTTGTCTTCATTTCTTCCAAGTTGTTCGCTTCAACAGCAGCTTTCAATTCATCCCGCGCATCTTCTGCTTTCTTGACTTCATCTGCATCCACTTTGCCTTCTAATTCTTTCAAAGTTTTATCAACTGTGAACAACAAAGCGTCTACGTCATTGCGAAGATCTGCTTCTTCTTTCCGTTGTTTGTCGGCATCCGCATTGGCTTCTGCATCTTTCACCATGCGATCGATTTCTTCATCGGACAAACCTGAAGAAGATTTGATAGTAATTTTTTGTTCTTTTTGCGTCCCTAAATCTTTGGCAGAAACATTAACGATCCCGTTTTTGTCGATGTCAAAGGTAACTTCGATTTGAGGAATCCCCCGAGGTGCTGGTGGAATATCCGTCAATTGGAAGCGACCAAGGGTTTTGTTATCGGCAGCCATTGGACGTTCCCCTTGTAAAACATGAATATCTACAGCAGGTTGGTTGTCAGCAGCTGTGGAGAAGACTTGTGATTTAGAAGTTGGGATAGTTGTGTTACGATCAATCAATTTTGTGAAGACCGCACCCATGGTTTCAATCCCCAATGACAATGGCGTAACGTCCAACAATACGACGTCTTTCACATCACCAGTGATAACCCCACCTTGGATAGCAGCACCCATAGCGACAACTTCATCTGGGTTCACAGACTTGTTAGGTTCTTTGTTGGTTTCTTTACGAACTGCTTCAACTACCGCTGGAATACGAGTAGAACCACCAACTAAGATGACTTCATCGATTTCAGATTGGTTCAAGCCAGCATCTTTCAACGCTTGGCGAACCGGTGTTTTTGTCCGTTCAACTAAATCAGCTGTGATTTCGTCAAATTTCGCACGAGTCAAAGTCATTTCCAAGTGCATTGGTCCAGCTTCACCAGCTGTGATAAATGGCAAGCTAATTTGAGTAGAAGTCACACCAGATAAATCTTTCTTCGCTTTTTCAGCAGCATCTTTCAACCGTTGCAAAGCCATCTTGTCAGCGGACAAGTCAATTCCGTTTTCTTTCTTAAATTCAGCTACCATGTAGTCGATGATCTTGTTATCGAAGTCATCCCCACCGAGGTGATTGTCCCCAGCTGTTGACAAAACATCAAAGACGCCGTCACCAAGTTCAAGGATCGATACGTCGAAGGTCCCACCACCAAGGTCAAAGACTAAGATTTTTTCATCTTTATCCGTCTTGTCCATACCGTAAGCCAAGGCTGCGGCAGTTGGTTCGTTGACAATCCGTTCCACTTCCAAACCGGCGATTTTACCAGCATCTTTGGTTGCTTGACGTTGAGCATCATTGAAATAAGCTGGCACAGTGATAACCGCTTTTTCAACTTTTTCCCCAAGGTAATCTTCAGCGAAACCTTTCAAGTATTGCAAGATCATTGCTGAAATTTCTTGTGGAGTATAAGATTTGTCTTCCACTTGAACTTTATAGCCAGCTTCACCCATGTGACGTTTGATGGAAGCTACTGTATTTGGGTTAGTCACTGCTTGACGTTTAGCAACTTCCCCGACTTGGATTTCACCGTTTTTGAAGGAAACCACAGATGGTGTCGTACGGTTGCCTTCTGGATTGGCGATAATCTTTGCTTCTCCGCCTTCCAATACGGAAACTGCAGAGTTGGTGGTACCTAAGTCAATACCGATAATTTTACTCATAATTAAAACGCTCCTTTGTAAATGTGTTTTTATCGTAATAAATTACGTGAACAACTTGTTTATTGGGCTACGATGACCATAGCTGGTCGCAAAACGCGGTCATGGAGTTTGTAACCTTTTTGAAAGACTTCTACGATGGTATCTGCAGGCAGTTCCTCAGAAGCAGGGACTGTTTGCACACCATGATGAACATTTGGATCATAGGCGGTGCCTTTTGCTGCAGGAATCTCTTCAATTCCTTCTTCCTTCAAGGCGTTTAACAGGCTTTCCAGCACCATTTCCACACCTTTTTTCAAACTTGCTCCTTGATCATCAGTGACTTCAGTCGCTAATGCTCGCTCTAAGTTATCAATGGAAGAGAGCAATTTTTTTGCTAAATCTTGGGAACGGTATTTTTGTAGCATTTCCCGCTCGCTACGATTGCGCTTAGTAATGTTGGCGATCTCTGCTTGCGCCCGCAAGTATTGATCTTCCAACGCAGCTTTCTCAGCTGTTACTTTTTCCAGTTCTGACAATTCATCGCTTACCTCAGCAGACTCAGTCGCTTCGGCATTTTCGCCAGCAACTAAATCTTCTAGTTCTTCAACTTCCGCCTTGAACTCTTGGTCTTTTTTGGACACATCATGACTTCCCTTCTTTAGTTTCCTTAACTCCACTCGCTACTATTGTCCAGCGAACGATAGTAATCCGCCAGTTTTGACGCTAATTCGTGGCGAAAAGCATCAATCAAACCGAACATCTTCGAATAGGGCATGCTGGTAGGACCTAGCAATGCAATGGTTCCTTGACCGTGGCCGTCGATTTCGTAGGTTGCTTGGATCAAGCTCATATTTTGAAAGAGCTGACTGCCCAGTTCATTGCCAATCCGAATCTGAATTCCACGATCCTGTGGCACTAGCAATTGACTCAGTTTTTCTGAATCTTTCATCAACGTATACATCGTTTTGAAATGATCCACATCTTGAGCTCCCTCAAAATCAAGCATATTCATCCGACCACCGACATAGACCTTCGATTCGAAAGCTTGTCCCAACATGGTATCAAACAAGGATAAGATGCCTTCTGTGGTTTGAAAATACTTATGGAGAATCATTGGGATTTCCGTTCGCAACCGATTATAGACAGTGACTAGCGGTTCTCCCACTAACCGATCATTGATGATTCGGACCATCTTCTCCAAATCTTCCCCGCTGATGGCGGCCGGAATGGTAAAGACTTGGCTTTCCACATTTCCTTTATCCGTCACAATCAAGGCGATGACTTGGCGATTATTCAATGGTACAATCCGAAAACCGGTCAATTTTCGGTCTTTGACATCCGGACCTAAAGACAGAGCCGTATAGCTGGTCAACTGAGAAAGAATCGTGGCAGACTGTTGGATAATTTCATTGATTTCATGAAACTCCCCACCAAAAGATTGGCGGATCGTCTGCATCTCCTTTTTAGCGACTCGACTCGGCTGCAACAGATGGTCCACATAGTAACGGTATCCCTCAATCGAAGGAACACGTCCAGAAGAAGAATGGGTTTTTTGAAGGAGCCCTAACTCTTCTAAGGCCTTCATCTCATTTCTGATCGTCGCCGAACTGGCATCGATTCCTTCTTCCATTAGTTTTTTTGAACCAACCGGCTGTCCGGTCTGTGTGTAATGCTGGATGATGAGACGTAGAATATCTTGTTGCCGATTTGTCAACATTTCTATCACCTCTCATTAGCACTCATTAGCTCTAAGTGCTAACACGATTATAAATATACCACATTTACTTGAGATGTCAAGAATTTTACATCAAAAATTAGCACTCGCGATTGCCGAGTGCTAATTCAAAATCGTACTGAAAAAGATTGATAGATCAAGCTTTTTAGCTGATTGCTAGCCATGACCGAGTTATCTGAGTCAGCGTCTTCAAAGAATATTCACGCTTTTTTCTAGTTTTGCTAGCTTTTTGATTGTTGTTCACGATAATAAAAAGCCGCCACTGGGATAGCTTCCCCAATAGCGACTTTCCTGTCATTCATCTAATAAAAACTTTTCAAAAATATCGTTCCCAATCAATAACCCTTGTGCCGTCAAACGAACACTGCCATTTTCCACCACTAAATGGCCAGCCTTTGCTTCTGTCGACAGGACATCCCCATAAACCGATTCCAGAGAACATTGAAATTTTTCCTGGAAGCGTTGGAAGGAAACTCCTTCTTTTAAACGCAAGCCCAAAAACATTTCTTCCTCCATTTGATTTTCGCGAGTTAAGACTTCATTTTCCATCACTGGCAAAATACCTTGACGTAACGGTTTTAAATAATGTTGAATGGGCCCATAATTTTTGTAACGTCGGTTCCCCAGATACCCACTCGCTCCAGCGCCAAAGCCAAAATAGTGTTGGTTGTGCCAATAGACGGTATTGTGCTTGGATTCATGTCCTGGCAACGCAAAATTACTGACTTCGTATTGCTTTCGTCCAGCTTTTTCCATCGCCTTGATCGTCTCTTCAAACATTTGACCTTCTTCTTCTTGATCTGGTAACTCCAAACGTCCCTGTCGTACCCAATTCATGAACATGGTTTTATTTTCTAAAATCAAGGAATACAAAGAGTAATGGGGCAAATCCAGGTCAAGAGCTCGCTTCAGTGTGTCACGGAAACTAGCCAAACTCTGGCCAGGCAAGGCGTATATTAAATCGATGGACACATTACGAAAATCAGCTTTTTCCAAAAAAGCCATCGTTTGATAGACATCATCTGCCGTATGTTTACGACCAATCTTCTTTAAGAGGCGATCATCAAAAGTCTGTACCCCCATGGACAGGCGATCCACACCATAGTTTTGCATGACCTTCAGTTTGTCCACCGTCAAATCACCAGGATTCGCTTCTACCGTAAATTCTTCCACTGTCTTCATGGGAAAGCGTTGGACAATCCCTCCCAGTAAACGATCTAGCTGTTGAGCAGTCAGTGCAGTTGGTGTGCCCCCACCGACGTATAGTGTCGGCGCTTGGTCGATGGGCGTTTGGGCCAACTGTAAGTCCATCTCTCTTAACAGTAGCTCAAGATATTCATCCACTGGTTGGCCTTCAAGAAAGACTTTATTGAAGTCACAGTAGTAACAGATATGTTCACAAAAAGGAATGTGAATGTAGGCTGAAATTGCCTGTGAGTCACTTTGAATCATCCACTTCATCCTCCATTTCCTTCAGATTCGCTGTTCAGTCTAGCATTTTCTCAGCAGAAACACAACGATTCGAAAAAATACCATTGTATCGGTCCTGTGAAAATCAGGGTGCTCTAACTTGACGGAATATTCTCGAATTGTCAAATGAAAGTCGTCCTGGTGTAAAAAACAGTTGTAGCTCTAGTTAACACTGAGTAAAAATCCCTCAGAGAGACTAACTAAAAAGCAAACGCAAAAACTGCAACCTATTGGCTACGGCTTTTGCGATTGCTTTGATTTCAGATATTAGGCAAAATAACGCCGAGTTGTTTCAGCATCTGCTTCAAGTTGTTTAATCAAAGCCTGTGCTCCATCGAATTTTACTTGCTCACGAATTAGATGTAGCCAGCGGACACTGACTTGCTCGCCATAAATATCTTGGTGAAAATCTAAAATATTGATTTCCATGGTCAGTTGACCTCCTGCACCGAAAGTATCGTTGTGACCAATCGAACCCATAGCCGGGTAAACGTGACCCCCGACTAAAAACTCACAGACGTAGACCCCTTCCATCGGCAAGCGTGCATAATGACTAAACTTGATATTAGCCGTTGGATACCCTAGCTCTCGTCCCCGAGCTTCCCCATGGACTACGACACCATCGATACTATAAGGATAGCCCAGCAATTGATTGGCCTCCTCCATATCGCCAGCTTCGAGTAATTTGCGAATGCGGGAAGAACTAATTTTTTCCCCTTCATCCGTTTCTTTGGCCACGGTCACCACTTCAAAACGGCCCTTCGCATAACCTGGCAAATGAGCGACATCAGCGATCTCTTTCGGACCATAGGTGTAGTCAAAGCCGGAAACCGCTACTTTTGCGTGCAGGCCGACGATGTATTGGTCGACAAAAGCTTGAGGACTTAAATGCGCAAAATCCGAAGTAAAAGCGACTTCATAAAGATAATCCACTTTTAGCCAATCCATTAGCCGTTCTTTTTGTGGAAGACTGGTGAGGTACTTTAACTCTTCTTGACCCATCTTTTTAAAAACGACAGAAGGATGATGATTAAACGTCATCACCGCCAAATCTAATCCTAATTCATCAGCTTTTTGACGCCCAGTATTGATGACTTTTTGATGGCCCCGATGTACCCCATCAAAAAAACCTAATACTAACACAACATCCTTTTGTGGAATTTGTTGCAAATCATAAGGATGACGAATCTTAATAATTTCCATTTTTTGGTTCCAACTCCGTTCGTAAAACCTTTAAAGGCTTCATACCATCTTTTTCTTTACTATTTGCTTGATAAAGACTAACTGCTTGCCCTTGATAATAAACAGCTACGGGCTGAAGCGGCAGCTGCGACAAACCAAGTTCTTGATAAGACATTCGGCTACCGTTTTTTACCCGTTGCCATGTTCTTTCATCAATGGTAACGCTGGAAAAATCTTTCAAAGCAGCTTCCACTGGCAATAAAATCTCTGCCATTTTTCCGGTCTCAAAAGCTTCCGCTACCTGAACCAAAGTAACCGCTTGTTCTTTGGTAAAACCACCACTTGCCAGGCGTGTCAAATCGGTCATGCAAGCTGCGACACCTAGGGACGCTCCAGTATCTACTGCCAGCGTCCGGACATAGGTACCTTTCCCACAAACGACACGAAACCGCCAAGATTGAGTTTGCTCCTGTTGGCTCCAAATCGGTTCACTCGTCCGCTGAAATGCCGTAATGCTCACCTGGCGTTTCGGACGTTCAACGCTTTCGCCAGCACGGGCATATTCATAAAGCTTACGCCCCCTGACCTTCACTGCCGAATACATCGGTGGAACCTGGGTAATTTCGCCAACAAAATCCGCCATCGCCCCATCGATTTCTGCAATGGTAAACGGCCGCGTCAAGGGTGTCTCAGCTATGACCTCCCCGTAACAGTCTTCGGTGGCGGTGGCATAGCCCAAGGTAATTTCTCCCTCGTAAACCTTGCCATTATCTTGTAAAAACTCAATCACTTTAGTCCCTTTTCCAAGACAAATTGGCAAAACACCATCGACCTCAGGATCTAAGGTACCTCCATGACCGATTTTTTTCATATGTAAAATTTTTCGTAATTTAAAAACACAGTCATGACTGGTCATGCCTCGTTCCTTCCACAAAGCTAAGATGCCATCCATCTGCGCCACCGTCCTTTCAACCTTGTTATTATAGCAGAAATTCCTGAGAGAAACCCAGATTTCTGTCCTTTTTCCACCAGAGGTTAAGATTTTGGCAAAATCATCTAGCAAACAGAATCAAAGTTAATCCTGCTCCATTCCAGCAGGTTTTTTTTGAAAAGTCCGCTGACTAAAATAAAAAAAGCTGCAACCGAAGTCACAGCTTCCCCCACGCTATTTATGACAGACAAAAAACCAGCGCCGGCTTTTTTCATTAGGTTCGCTATCAATAAAATCCGCATAGCTTTCCACTGAAGAGAAACCAGCATTTTCTAACATGCGCAGATAAACTTCCTGAGGATAAGTTCGTTCTTGATGAAGCTCGTCTTTGCGTAAAAAGTGTTCGGGAGCCTCTCCGGCAGCCACCTCGTCTTCTGCTACAAAAAAGGTCAGAAAATGTTGGATAGTGTCTGGTTCATCCTGATAAGATTCCCACAAAAAAGCAAAATCATCCGTTTGATAGTGGTAACTATACTCTGGAAAGACTTCATTGACTTGGTATTGAGAATGCACATCGAAAATGAAGACACCATCTTCTGCCAAAATCTGATAAACTTCATCAAAGACTTGTTGGACATGAAGGGCATCTTCCATGTAACAAATGGAATCAGAGAAGCAAGTCACTGCCTCAAACTCACCAATCCCTACCAGATCCAACATATCTCCTTCTAGAAACTGGATTTCAGCCCCAGCTTCATAGGCACGATCACTAGCAATCATCAGCATTTCTTCAGATAAATCTAGCGCGGTCACCTCATAGCCTTCCTTAGCAAAAGCGACTGCTAAGGCGCCAGTCCCACAAGCTAGCTCCAAGACTTGTTTTTTTGTTCCCAGATGCCGTTTAGAAAAAGCCAACCATTTGTCATAAAGGCTTGTGTCCATCACTTCATCATAGACAAAAGCAAATGTTTCGTAGGCCATCTTAGTCCACGACCCAAGCCGTCAAATCTACCAATGGCGCATCTGACCACAATTTTTCTAAATTGTAAAAAGCCCGCTCACTATTGGAAAAGACATGAACGATTACCTCATTTAAATCGATTAAGACCCATTTTGCGCCATCTTTGCCTTCAATTCGTTTGACTTCGACGCCCGCAGCTTCTTCTTTATCAACGATTTCCTCAATGATAGCATTGATTTGACGCTCACTATTAGCTGAGCAGATCACAAAGTAATCCGCCAACAGCGAAATTTCCCGCACATCCAAGGCGATTAAATCTTCTGCATGTTTACTGTCAGCTGCTTCTACGGCAACTTCCAAAATTGTTTGACTATCTATTTTAGGTCACACTCCTTAAATTTTTCTCTTATTTTTTCGCTACCCAGCGATTATAAGTTTCAATAGATTTGGGATAAATTGGTTGTTCTTGTTCTAACAAATGAAGCAAAGTATGTTTTGCCTCATAGGCGACAGCATCGTCTAGATTGAGGAAGGCAATCTCCCGTGCTTCTTGGACACCAGGGAAAGAACGGCCGGGTTCGATATAATCTGCGACATAAATGATTTTGTCTAACAAAGTCATTTCCGCTGCTCCGGTAGTATGGAGGCGAATCGCTTGTAAGATTTCTTCATCTTCAATGCCTAACTCCCGTTGAACAAAATTTGCTCCCACAATACCATGCCAGATAGCATTATTCCAATTTAACAAATCTAAATCGAAGTTTTCCCGCCGAATCACCATTTGGAACTCTTCTTTGGGCCGTTCCTTCGCATAATCATGCGTCAAAGCAGCGATGGACGCTTTTTCTGGAGCAGCGCCATACTTCTCCGCTAAAGCAACAGCGGTTTCTTCCACGCCTAATACATGTTTGAAGCGTTTGGTACTCATCTGCATCTGTACTTTTTGCATCAACGCTTCCCGGTCTAATGCGGAATAATTGTTAGCCTTCATCCAGATACAACCCCTTTTCCATGATGTATTCCCGGACGGCTTCCGGTACATAATAACGGACAGAACAGCCTTGCGCGACTTTTTTCCGAATCATAGTAGAACTTAAATCCATCGAAGGAACATCGACCCAAATAAGCGGATAGGTAGAGGTTACGGGATAACCCGGCCGCCGCACGCCGACAAACTGCACCAGTTGCATCAATTCATCGATTTTATACCATTTCGGTAAATAGGCCACCATGTCACCGCCAATGATAAAATAATAGTCCACATCCGGATTTTTTTCTTTCAATTCTTTGATGGTATCATAGCTATAACTTTTGCCTTGACGTTGTAGTTCACAAGTCTCAATCCCCAATAAAGGGTTATCTGCCACCGCACGTTCCAACATGGCCAAACGATCCTTGGCAGCAATCGTTTTTTTCTGATCCACATGAGGGGGTAAAAACTCCGGCATCAAAAGCACGCTTTCTAAGCCCAGAGCCCGGCCAACTTGATCGGCAATTAACAAATGAGTCGTATGCACAGGGTTGAAGTTCCCCCCTAGCAGACCAACTTGCCGACGACAATTGGCTTGGGTAAGTGGTTTTGCCGTCAAGGTTTGCACGCCATGATTTACTTTTCCTTCCACTTTTTTCACCTCAATCAATAATAGGTCCCAGAAGTCTGATTTAAATCCCTAAATTCCTTTGACTTCATTTGAAATTTTTTGATATTTTTCTTGGGAAGATGGTTTAAAGACCACCAACACCCGACCGATAATTTGCACTACTTGGCAATTGATTTGTTGCTCCAAAACAGCTGCCACTTCTTCTGCGACTTCATCAGTATTTTGCAGTAGGCTCACCTTAATCAGCTCCCGCTTTTCCAAGGCCTCTGCCACCTGCTTGATCATTTCCGCATTTAGGCCACCTTTGCCCACTTGAAAAATAGGGTGCAAATGATGGGCTTGACTGCGCAAAAAACGTTTTTGTTTTCCTCGTAATTCCATGCTATTCCTCTTTTCTATCCTTTGTCTAGTGATTTGCTAGACCCTGCCTTATTTTATACTAGTGCTTTCCGGCGCAAAACATCCACACCCACCGGCGCCCAACCTCGGACGATGCCTGGTTCGGTAACCGTCACCCAGCCTAAACCGGCAAAAACGATATCAGTTTTCTCCTTGATTGCAAACTCAAAAGCAGCCAACTCAGGGAAAGTCGCCAACTCATCTGGGCGTGGCGGCTGCAATAAACCACCAACATGTTTGGCATAAAATTCATCTGCTTTTTCTAGCTTCGTCCGATGAATTTCAATATCATTTGCCATATAAGCAACAAACGAGCTCCGTTTCCCACTCACAAAGTCAAATCGCGCCAATCCACCGAAAAAGAGTGTCTGTCCCGGATTCAACTGGTAAACTTTCGGTTTGATTTCTTTTGTAGGGGCGATGATTTTCAAATCTTTGCTTCCAAGATAATGGGCCATTTGATGTCGATGAATGATTCCTGGCGTGTCAATTAGGAAATGCCCATCGTCTAAGGGAATTTCAATCTTATCAAGGGTGGTTCCTGGAAATCGTGAAGTGGTTATCAAATCTTTGATACCAGCCGTTTGCTTGATAATAGCATTGATTAAGGTGGATTTCCCGACATTGGTCACTCCCACCACGTAAACATCACGGCCTTTACGATACTTTTCGATAGTTTTCAGCAATTGCTCCATCTCTTGAGGCTTTTTGGCACTTGTCAGCATGACCTCTACTGGTCGTAAGCCCGCTTCATGAGCACGTTCCCGCATCCACTGAGTCATCTTAGGTTTTTTCAAAGATTTCGGTAAGATATCGACTTTATTCCCTACTAATAAGACAGGATTATCTCCCACAAACCGGTGTAAACCGGGAATCAAGGAACCATTAAAGTCAAAAATATCCACGACATTGACGATCAAAGCCTCCGTTTGACCTAATTCATTTAGCAAACGCAAGAAGTCATCATCTGTCAATGAGACATCTTGAATCTCATTGTAATGCCGCAAACGGAAGCAGCGTTGGCAGTAGACTTCCCCTGTGACCAACCCTTTATCCAAAGCCGACTGTGGCGTATAGCCCAACTCGTCAGGGATCTGTGTTTGGATAACCGCACCACAGCCGATACAGTGAAGGGCTTCTTCCCTTTCGTCAATTGTTGCTTGTTTATCAGTCATTCAAGTCACCTCGCCAGATCATATCTGGATGATTTTTTTGTAAATGTTTAATGATTTTGCTTTCAAAAAAGCGATTAATCCGCGTATTCCAAGCATCCGTTGCTACGACTGGTTTGACTAAGATACTGCGAACCCCTGCTGAATGGGCCGCTTTGATGTCCGTCATCAATTGGTCTCCCACCATCACGACTTCGGATGGTTGCAGTTGTAACTTACGACAAGCTTCTTTGATCCCCCGAGCAAAGGGTTTAAGTGCTCTAGCAATAAAGTCCAACCCCAAAGGAGCAATCGCCTGCCGGACCCGCTCAGCATTGTTATTGGACACGACGATGACTGGGATACCAGCTGCTGCCATCTCCGCTAACCACTGTCGCAACTCCTCGGTACCATCAGGATTGTTCCAAGCGATTAAGGTGTTATCGAGATCTGTCAAAACCGCTTTAATCCCTGCTTTTTGTAGTTGCTCAGGGGTAATTTGGTATATGGCTTCCACCATCCAAGTAGGTTTATAACTTAAAAACATAGCGACTTCCTTTTCTAAACATGCCCGTCATTAAGCGGACAGTTTTCATTTCTCAAAAAGAGGAGTACAGCTTCTGCACTCCTCAAACGCTGATTATACAGGAAAACACCTAAAAAAACTAGTGACCCTCTTTTAATTTAGCTTTCTTTTAAGAAGGATTTCTTGAAAAGGGAAAGTTGCTGTCAAGGCATCTCAAATTGGGCTTGGTAAAGTTTCTCATAAAATCCTTTTATCTTTAACAATTCCTCATGGGTTCCTTGTTCGACAACTTGACCATTGTCGACTACTAAAATCAAATCAGCATTGCGTATGGTAGATAGGCGATGGGCAATGACAAAGGCGGTCTTGCCAGTCATCAGCTGAGCCATGGCTTGTTGAATCACCAGTTCCGTTTGAGTATCCACATTGGAGGTGGCCTCATCCAAAATCAGCAGATCCACATCCAACAATAGCGCCCGGGCAATGGTTAGCAATTGCTTTTGCCCTTGAGAAAGGCCGGTACCATCTTCAGAAATCAGCGTATCATACCCTTTTGGCAGCTTCATGATGAACTCGTGGATATGAGCGGCTTTCGTGACTTGGATAACCTCCGCCAAGGTCGCTCCCTCATTACCATAAACTAAATTTTCAAAGACTGTACCGGTAAAAAGCCACGTATCTTGTAAAACCATGGCATAACGTTTCCGAAGACTACGACGCGTAATCGTCATCAGGTCCTGTCCATCTAAGGTGATTTTTCCCGAATCTGGATCATAAAAGTGCATTAACAGATTGACAATGGTGGTTTTGCCAGCGCCAGTCGGACCTACGATAGCCACCAGTTGGCCAGCTTTGACTGTCAAGTTCAGATTTTGAATAATCGGACGACTGCCATCGTAAGAAAAATTGACTTGCTGAAACGCGACCTCCCCATTTGCTTTGTCCATCGTTTGTGCATTTGATAAATCTGCTGGCTCAGGCGCTTCATCCAGCAAATTAAAGACCCGTTCAGCCGCTGCTAAGGCCGACTGAAGTTCACTGAAAATATTAGCCATTTCATTGATGGGTCCGGAAAACTTTCGGGAATACAGGACAAAAGATGACACTTGTCCCAACGACAGATTTCCTCGTAAAAAAAGCAAGGCACCAAAAACACTAATTAAAGACAGCGATAAATTATTGATAAAATTGATGGAAGGTCCCGTCATACTACCATAGTACTCTGCCTTATAGTACGCCTCCACCGCAGCGTTATTCTTTTCTTTAAACCCCTTTTTCAGCCGTTCTTCTTGATGATAAACCTTGATGGTCTGCTGACCGGATAACATCTCTTCAGCAAATCCATTCAGCTCCCCCAGACGTCGACTGCGCAGGCGAAAAAGAGGCCGGAATTTTTTCATCAAGTAACGAGTTAATAGGATTGAAATCGGTACCGTCACGGCAAAAACCAAGACCAATACCGGGGATATCAGCACCATCATGACTAAAGAACCGCATACCGTCACCAGACTACTCAGGATTTGGACAAAATCGTTGGTTAAAGAAGTGTTAATGGTATCAATGTCATAACTCATACGACTGATAATGTCCCCGGTTTGTGTTTGATCAAAATAGCGAATCGGCAACGTCATTAACTTATCAAACACTTCTTTACGTAAGGAATAAACAATCTTTTGGCTCAAATAAATCATTAAGCGACTGATTAAGTAGCTTAAGACAGCCGAAGTCAGATAAAAAACAACCATCAAACTGCAATAGAAAAATACTTTTTCAAAGATTACTTTCCCAGGTCCCAGTTGGATGGCATCGATGGCATAACCCGATAAAGTCGGTCCTACCAAAGCAAACAAGTTAGCAACCATCATAAGTGCTGCCGCCAATAAAAATAACCATTTCAGTGGATAGAGGTACTGCCCTAAACGAATCAATGTCTGCTTACGATTGTTTGGTTTGATTGACTCATTATTCTGGAAGTGCTTTTGGTTCACGGCCTTTTTGCTAGCTGACAAGGGCTTCTCCTCCTGTTTGGCCTTGATAAATCGCTTGATAAAGTAAATTGGTGGCTAAAAGAGTCTCATGATCACCCAATCCTACAAGCTCACCATTTTCCAACAACAAAATCTGGTCTGCATGTTGAATCGAACTAATTCGTTGCGCAATGATCAGTTTTGTGGAACTGGCGAATTCGGTTGCTAAGACTTGGCGTAGTTTGGCATCGGTTTGATAATCCAATGCACTAGCTGAATCATCCAAAAGCAAAACCTCAGGATGTCCGGCCATCCCTCGAGCCAATAAAACCCGTTGTTTCTGGCCACCACTGAGGTTAGCGCCTTTCGATTCCAAGAGATAATCCAAGCCCCCTGGCAATTGCTGAACAAATTCCAGAGCTTGGGCATTTTTAACCGCTTCCCAAAGCACCTCATCGGAAAAGTCACGTCCAAAGGCAATATTTTCTCGTAAGGTATCTGCAAAAATCACATCCTTTTGCAGAACCACACCAAATTTGGCATACAATTCTGAAGGTGCATAGCTTTGTAACGCCCGCCCCTCCAAAACAATCTGGCCTTTAGTCGGATCGTACAAGCGCAATAACAGTTTCGCGATAGTGGATTTGCCACTTCCCGTCGCACCTAAGATACCAAGGGTTTCACCGCGAGCCGTAGTAAAGCTTAAATCGTGGATGGTTTCCTTACTACTCGGGTAATGAAAAGAAACCGCCTCGAAGGCCAAGTACGCCTCAGAAACATGACCAGAGGTGACTTGCTTTAATTGCTGCGGCACCCGAATCACCTCTGCGATACGCTCTGCCGAAGCAATGCCTCGCGAAAATACCGTAAAAATCCGGGTGATGGACAGCATCGCATTTAAAATAATCGTAAAATAAGTCAAAAAAGCGACAATCACCCCCGGTTGTGTCAACCCATTATTTACTCGAAAGGCACTAACTACCACTACCAAAGTCAAACCTAAGTTTAAAAGCAAATCCATTAATGGTGGCGTCGCAGCCATCGTCACATTTGCCTTCGTTTCCGCAGCCACCAGCTGTTGATTCACGTGGGCAAAACGTTTTTTCTCATAGTCCCCTTTGGATAGAGCCTTAACCACCCGAGCTCCCGCAATATTTTCTCGAACCGTGCGTACCAACTGATCGACCCTAGCTTGTTGTTGGACAAATAAGGGAATTCCTTTACGAGAAATCATCGTTACCAAAACAATCGTGAAGGGGACCATCGAAATTAACACCATAGTCAAAACTGGATCCAAGCTGAAGGTGATAAAAATACCACCAATTAACAAAATGGGAGCCCGAATCCCCAAGCGTTGGATCATGCCTACTGTTTGATGAAGATTATAGGTATCCGTTGTCAATCGCGAGACCAACGAAGGTACCGTAAATTCTTCTACTTGGGCCGTGGATAACTCAGTAATTTTGCTAAACAGATCACCGCGAATACTCTTGGTAGTATCTCTGGCAACACGGGCAGCCATACGATTGGCAATAATGTTGGTGACAATTGCCATCACCGAACACAAGAGCATCGCCCCTCCCCAGAGATAAATCCGTTGTCGACTTCCCGTGGGAATAACGCTGTCTAAGATATAAGCTAAAATCCACGGTAGCAGCAAATCCATAATCGCTCCAGCAAACTTGATGCTCATCCCTGCTGCCATCCGTTTCGTATAAGGTTTGACATAGGTAATTAGAAATTTCATGACTTTTCCTCTTCTCCGTAAGTCATCGTCTGGGCTCGCGTTAACAATTGCTCAAGCTCCGCAATAAAATTTTGCTGACGTGCTTCCGACCATCCTGCCATCAATTCTTGATTCCATTCCTTTAAAATATGCTGAATCGCAGGCAATGTACTTTTAGCTTTTGCTGTTGGATAAACTTCTATTTTTCGAGCATCTTGAGCACTCACTTGGCGGGTCACAAAACCCGCTTTTTCAAGGCTAGCCAACTGGCGAGTAACATTACTTTTATTCACAAAAATCAGTTTCGCTAGTTGGTCCTGGGTAATGCCAGGGTTACGGCAAATATTCAAAATATAGGTGTGATGCATCCCACCTAAACCATACTTTGCGAGTTCCTTTTCGCGATAAAGTTGGGCTAAACGGGCAATATGATTAATCAAGCGCATGGTTGATTCCAAAACGACTCCTCCTGTGCCAATTATTTGCAAACAAACTATCACTTCAGCAGATTCTTTTTATAGAAGAAAATAGCGCACAATTTATTTCTATTCTAGAATAACGAAATATAGTTGCGAGTGCAACGTTTATTTTAAGAACTGCTAACGCCAAAAGTTCGACTTCACTTTCGGTGAGTTAACTGCTGTTAATAAATGAAACAGCTAGCCATTACCCAAAAATGGTGAAGGTGTTATCGATGAGCACAGACAGAAGAAAATCTTTTTGGTATTTTTTACTGTAAAGAAACTCGTTCTTTGGTATACTACAAGTAACAAAAAAATCTGGCTCTCCTTTAGCAGGAAACCCGCTTTCTTTACTAAAGGACTACCTGATTTTGGTAATACTCATTTTGAAAGGATGGACTTTATGGGAAATCTACTTGAATTGAAAAATGGTTCTGATATTCGTGGCATTGCAATCGCCACCGCTGAACAAAGTGCCAATCTAACCCCAGAAACAATTCGTCAAATCGCGGGGGGCTTATTGGCTTGGAGCCACAAGCAAAACAAGCGTCCCCCTTTGATTGGCATCGGTCGTGATAGTCGTCTCAGCGGACCTGATTTGGCGGATGCCCTGATTCAAGAATTACTTGCTGGCGGCGGGGATGTGATCGACTTTGGCTTGGCTACGACCCCAGCAATGTTCATGGCTACCCAATTTCCCGAGTTCAACTGTGACTTGGGTTTGATGCTTACCGCTAGCCATCTTCCTTTCTTTTACAACGGCATCAAAATCTTCTCCCAAAATGGTGGCGCTGAAAAAGAGGATATCAGCTGGATTTTATCCCACGCTGAAACAGTGACACAAGCAAGCGTTCCCGGCAGATTGCGCCATGCTGATATACTCACACCGTATGCCCATGACCTAGTGAGCAAAATCAAAAAAGGCATGGCTACAACCAGTGACAAACCGTTAGCCAAGATGAAAATACTGGTGGATGCAGGCAATGGGGCTGGTGGCTTTTTTGCCAGTCAAGTCCTCCAAGCCCTGGGAGCAGACACGACTGGCTCTCAGTTTCTTGATCCCGATGGTCACTTCCCGAATCACATACCAAATCCCGATAATAAAGAAGCTATGGCAAGTATTAAAGCTGCGGTCCTGCACCACAAAGCCGATTTAGGCGTTATTTTTGATACCGATGTCGATCGCGCAGCCCTAGTTACCGCTGATGGCAATGTCTTAAATCGCAACAATCTAATTGCCTTACTCAGTCAAATTATCTTAGCAGAACACCCTGGAACTCGCATCGTGACCAATTCGCCAACTACCGATCATTTAAAAGACTTCATTGAAAACCTAGGAGGAATCCAAGTTCGCTATATTTCCGGCTATCGCAATGTGATCAATAAAGCCATCGCTCTAAACAATGCCGGGCTGGACTGCCAATTAGCGATTGAAACCAGTGGTCATGCCGCTTTTAAAGAAAACTATTTTCTTGATGATGGCGCTTATGTTATTGCCAAAATTTTAATGACCTTGCCAAAGCTCATTAAAGCAGGCCGCAACTTGACTGATTTGATTGCCGACTTGAAACAACCGGCTGAAACATTAGAACGACGACTAAAGATTACCGGCGATAACTACCGTGAAGTCGGTGAAAAAGTCATTGCCCAATTGGCTGACTATGTCAGTCAAATTGATGGCTGGGAGCTTAATCCTGCAAATGAAGAAGGCATCCGCATTAAACTAACTGCTCCTTATGGTACTGGTTGGTTCTTATTGCGAATGAGTCTTCACGAGCCACTTCTAGTGCTACAAGTTGAAAATGATATCACCGGTAACAACCAAAAAGTTATCCAAACGTTGCAACCTTTCTTTGGGAGATATGCCGCGGTCGACAGCTCGACCTTGACCACAAATTAATATGACAAGACTAGCTCTCAGCCTTTTCTGAGGGCTTTTTGTGGTGGTTGAACCAATCAATGATTGTGGGGACTGGAGAGTAATTTTGAGCTTGTTAGACAAAAAGAAAAGCTCCAATCCCTTTGATATCAAGAGATTGGAGCTTTTGAATGAAGCGGGTGACGAGAATCGAACTCGCGACGGAAGCTTGGGAAGCTTCTGTTTTACCACTAAACTACACCCGCATTTTTTCCGATGAACCTAGTATATTACTTTTTCAAAAAGATGACAAGTCTTTTCTTGAAAAAAATTACGGGTTCATTTACACGATTTTCTTAACAAAAAAGTGACAGCGACTTAGAAACTTTCATAATCGCTGTCATCTCTTATAAAACTTTTGCCAGAAAATCACTGGTTCGAGGATTTGTCGGATGATTGAACACTTCAGCTGGCGTCCCCTCTTCTAGGATAACTCCTTCATCCATAAATAAGATACGATCGCCGACTTCTTTTGCAAAGCCCATTTCATGGGTGACAATCACCATGGTCATTCCTTCTTTAGCTAAATCCTGCATTACCCCTAGCACTTCCCCCACCATTTCTGGATCCAAGGCTGAGGTTGGTTCATCGAAAAGCATGACATCCGGTTGCATCGCTAAAGCACGGGCAATAGCGATGCGTTGCATTTGTCCCCCAGACAAAGATTGGGGATAAGCCGCTGCTTTTTCTGCAAGGCCAACTTTGGCTAACAAATGATTGCCATAGGCTTCCGCTTGGCTCTTGGATTGTTTTTTAACTTTGATGGGTGCCAGCGTGATATTATCCATGACGGTCAGATTTGGAAAGAGGTTGAAATTCTGAAAAACCATCCCCATCTTTTCCCGCATGGTATAGATATCATTTTTCTTATCGGTAATCGTTACTCCTTCAAATACTACACTTCCTGATGTAGGCACTTCTAACAAATTTAAGCACCTTAGAAACGTACTTTTTCCTGAACCTGAAGGACCAATAATAACCACGACTTCCCCTTTTTCAATTTGAGTATCAATTCCTTTTAAAACCTGATTGTCACCAAAAGACTTGGTTAAACCATGTACTTTAATTAACGCTTCCATCCCATCAACACCTCCCACGTTTTGATAAACTAACGATGATACCCTCGCCCCAGATGCTTCTCCCAAACTCCTAAGGCTCTTGAGGTGGCAAAAGTAATGATGAAATAGATTGCCGCTGCAACAAAATAAGGTGATAAAGGAGTAAAGGTGCTAGTAATCACAATTTGCGAGCTATTCATCAGTTCCACTATTCCGATAATCGATAGCAGCGAAGAATCTTTGATCAAAACAATGAATTCATTCCCTAAAGGAGGCAAAATATTCCGCAATGCTTGCGGTAAAATCACATATCGCATCCCTTGGAAAGGACGTAATCCCAGCGAACTCGCCGCTTCTGCTTGACCGTAATCCACAGCATTGATTCCCCCCCGGACAATCTCTGCCACATAGGCCCCTGAGTTCAAGGAAATTACGATAATCCCCGGAATCAAGCGGCTGAGATCCACCGATAAAATCCCAATGTCAATGGCAGGTAAGCGGAAGTAGTTTTGCAAAATAATGAAACCAATCATAATTTGCAGTAGCATCGGCGTTCCCCTTAAAACTTCAATATAAATATTCGCAAACCAGCGCAAAAGCGGGATTTTTGACAGTTTCAGCAAAGCCATGATGACACCGATAATCGTCCCAAAAATAATGGTAATCACTGAAATAATTAACGTCACCAAGGTGCCATAAATAAAGTAAGGATAATAGGTTGTTAAAAAATCAAAATTGATGTTCATGACATCATCTCCATCGATTTACTTAGCTTTTTCATTGGCTAAAGCTTCATTTTTTTCTACAAATTCAGCAATCTTGCCTTCCTCAATCAGCTTCTTTAAAATACTATTGAGTTCTTCTTGCAAATCCTCGCTGCCTTTTGGTAAAGCAATTGAATAGGATTCGTCATCGGTTGAAGTCACTTCCACATCAGCGATCACTAAATCCTCATTTTGAGCAACGTAGCTAGCTGCAATTTTATCTTCAAGGACCAATGCATCCAATGAACCACTTTTCACTTCCATCACTAAACTCGGGATTTTCGCAATAGCAACTAATTGGGAATCCGTAAATTGCGCTTGTACAACACCTTCTTGAATCGAGCCTTTTTGAGCGCCGACTTTCTTCCCTTTAAAATCAGCAATTTCCGTATATTTATCCATATCCGTTTTCTTGATAACCACATTTTGTTTTGGTACATAATAGTTATCCGTAAAAAGCATATTTTCCTTCCGTTCGTCGGTGGCCGAAATACCTGACACGCCAATATCCACATTACCAGCTTGCAAAGAGGCTAACATCGTATCAAAATCGGTATCACTCCATTCCACCTTGACTCCGAGTTCTTCCGCGATGGCATTTACCATGTCCACATCCGCACCGACAATTTGATCTTTACCCGCCACTAAAGTATGAAATTCAAAAGGTGGAAAATCAGCGGAGGTCCCAACTTTAATAACCCCCTTCTCCTGAATCGCAGCCAGCTTACCCGCAGTTTTAGTCTGGCTATCACTTGTATTTGATGCACTCTTTCCCGTACTTTCATTACTACTGCCACAAGCCCCCAATACAACCATCGCTAATAAAGCTAGTGTCCATTTCAACATCTTTTTCATCCTTGCCACTCCCTTTAAATAAATATACATTTTATCAATCGTTTTTGTGATTATATACATCCTAACATACGCAAAAAGCATTTGCACGTATTTTTTATCTTTTTCTGGATTTTTTTGTATATTTATCCAAATAGTGATTCAAAAAAACACATGTAAACACAACTTTTAAAATCGTGTGTTTACATGCGCTCGCTTTTTAATAAGTTCTAAACCGCTGATACCGTTTTTCCAACAATGTTTCCGTGGGGAGCTGGGCAAGTTCGTTCATTTTCTTAATCAAACTTAGACGTAGCTCTTTCATCATACGACCTCTTTCAATTCGATGACCACGGTTTGTTTCAGCGATGATTTTATCGACAATCTTTAACTCGAATAGTTCCCGTGCGGTAATTTTCATCAATTCAGCAGCTTCTGGGGCACGGCTACCGTCTTTCCATAAAATCGAGGCAAATCCTTCCGGGGATAAAATGGCATAGATGGCGTGTTCCAACATCCAAACTTCATCACCTACCGCCAAAGCCAAGGCGCCACCACTGCCCCCTTCCCCAACAATGATGGCAATGATGGGCACCTTTAACCCAGACATCTCCATCAAGTTGCGGGCGATGGCTTCCCCTTCACCACGTTCTTCGGCACCGATACCACAAAAGGCCCCCGCCGTATTGATAAACGTAATTACCGGACGGCCAAATTTTTCGGCTTGTTTCATCAAACGCAGGGCTTTACGGTAGCCTTCAGGATGTGGGGCACCAAAGTTTCGTTGGAGATTTTCTTTTAAGTCCCGCCCTTTCTGAATCCCGATAACCGTCACGGGTTTGTGATCCAATAAGGCAATCCCACCGACAATCGCTTCATCATCACCATACAAACGATCGCCATGGCATTCTTGAAAGTCATCAAAAATTTCGGCAAAGAATTCTAAAGCCGTGGGACGCTCTTTAGCTCGAGCTAATTGAACAATTTCGTTTGCACTAGGCATCTGCGCCCCACCTTTCAAGACTATGCAGTCGTAATAGTTGCCAGATTCGGTCTCTTAATTGAGTCCGTGGCACGATTTGATCCACAAAGCCATGAGCCAATAAAAACTCAGCCTTTTGGAAGTCTTCCGGGAGCTCTTGTTTAATGGTCTGCTCGATTACCCGACGTCCAGCAAAACCGATCATACTTTGGGGTTCTGCCAGGATAATATCTCCCTCCATGGCAAAACTAGCGGTAACACCACCGGTCGTCGGGTCGGTCAGTACCGTCAAGTAGAACAACCCGGCATCGCTATGTCGTTTGACTGCCGCTGAGATTTTAGCCATCTGCATCAGTGAAAAGATCCCTTCTTGCATCCGCGCCCCCCCAGAAGCGGTAAAAATCACCACCGGTAAGCCCTTCGCTAAGGCTTTTTCAAATAAACGGGTAAGCTTTTCCCCCACCACAGTTCCCATACTTCCCATAATGAAATGAGAATCCATGATACCAATCGCTGCTGGCTGCCCTTTAATCGTGGCTCTCCCAGTTAAAACGGCTTCTTTTAATCCAGTCTGTTCTTGGGTTTTGGTGATTTTATCTTGATAGCCAGGAAAAGCCAAGGGATCACTAGTTACCACATCGTCATCCCACTCTTCAAAGCTTTTTTCATCAATGGTGATCGCGATTCGCTCCCATGCACTGATCCGAAAGTTATAGCTACAATGGGGGCAAACTTTTTCCAAACCAATATCTTTGGTATAAAGCATATGTTTGCAATTGGGACACTTGGCCCAAAGATTATCAGGAACTTCCGGTTTTCCTTTTTTCGTGGGGACTGCATCACGATTAGGATTGATCCGGATATAATTTTTCTTTTTGAATAACGCCATCCCTCATCCTCCTAACGTAAAAGGGTCGACCAATTTGTCGCTGAGTTGCTGCTTTTGGCCTTACAGCACGTTTTTAGCTTTCCGGCGTCCAATTTGGTAAGAAAGATTCTTGTAAAAAGGCCGTATCATAATCTCCCGCAATCACTTGGGGGTGACTGATCAAATCCATCTGAAAGTCCGCATTGGTAGTAACGCCTTCTGTCACCAATTCCCCCAACGCCCGCTGCATTTTCATCAAAGCTTCAAAACGAGTTTCTCCGTGAACGATGATTTTGGCAATCATGGAATCATAATACGGTGGAATGGTGTAGCCAGAATACATGCCACTATCCACCCGCAAGCCTAAGCCACCACTAGGCAAGAATAGATTGTGAATTTTGCCAGGAGAAGGCGCAAAGTTGAAGGCAGGATTTTCTGCATTAATCCGACATTCAATGGCATGACCCGTCATGATGATCTCCTCTTGAGTTAAGTTCAAGGCTTCACCACTAGCAATTTCCAACTGCTTTTTCACCAGATCCACACCTGTAACCATCTCAGTAATCGGATGTTCCACTTGGATACGAGTGTTCATTTCCATGAAGTAAAACGCCCCCGCTTGATCCATCAAAAATTCGATGGTGCCGGCGTTGCGATACCCCACAGCTTTAGCAGCCCGGACCGCGGCTTGACCGAGATGCTGGCGCTTTTCCTCAGTAATCACCACTGACGGTGACTCCTCGAGAACTTTCTGATTGTTTCGTTGCAACGAACAATCTCGTTCCCCAAGATGAATCACATTGTCAAAATCATCCCCGAGAATTTGCACCTCGATATGTCTTGCCGGATAGATGATTTTTTCCAAATACATCTCATCATTGCCAAATGCTGCTTTGGCTTCTTGTTGTGCTGAAGCAAAATGCTGCGGTAACTCTTCGGCTGAAAGTACTTTACGAATCCCTTTACCGCCACCACCAGCTGCTGCTTTTAGCATCACCGGATAGCCAATCTCAGCAGCTATGGTCAATGCCTCATGGACGTCTGTCAACGCGCCATCACTACCTGGAATAACCGGTACGTTGGCTTCAATCATCAACTGACGAGCATTGATTTTATTGCCCATCGCGTCGATTGTTGCCGCTTTGGGACCGATAAATGTCAAATTGAGCTCCTCACACATAGAGGCAAAACGACTATTTTCCGAAAGAAAGCCAAATCCAGGATGAATCGCTTCTGCGTGGGTGACTAAAGCCGCACTCAAAATTTGAGTCACATTTAAGTATGAATCCGCGGCTTTCGCGGGTCCGATACAGATTGCTTCATCAGCCAATTCGGCATGAAGGGCGTCGTGATCGGCTTCAGAATATACCGCTACGGTCCGGATACCCAATTCACGACAGGCTCGAATCACCCGAACTGCAATTTCGCCGCGATTGGCGATTAAGACTTTTTGAAACATATTTTCACCTAGCCGATCATAAATGTTAGCTCTGCTTCACAGGCTTTTTTGCCATCAACATAAGCAATTCCTTTACCCACACCAGCTGGGCCTTTGATTTTGGTAATCTCCACTTCCAACATCAAAGTATCGCCAGGAACCACTTTTTTACGGAATTTCGCTTTGTCCAACGCACCAAAATAAGCGGTTTTCCCTTGATAATCTGCTAAGGATAACAAGGCGACTGCCCCTGCTTGCGCTAAGGCTTCAATAATTAGTACACCGGGCATTACTGGTTCTTCAGGAAAATGCCCTTGGAAAAATGGTTCGTTGACGGTGACATTTTTCTTCGCCACAATCTTTTTACCAGCTTCCATTTCTTCCACCCGATCAATCAACAAAAACGGATATCGATGGGGAATAATTGCTTTGATTTCTTCAATAGTCATCAGGCTCACTGGCTTACCCTTCTTTCACAATAAATAATGGCTGGTTAAACTCTACCACTTGTTCATTTTCCACTTTGATAGCGACAATTTCACCATCGATATCAGCTGTGATTTCATTCATCACTTTCATGGCTTCTACGATACAAACCACTTCCCCTTTTTTCACCCGGTCTCCCACGGCTTTAAAAGCAGGTTGGTCTGGTGCTGGTTGGAGATAGACGATTCCCACCACTGGGGAAACAATCTCGGTACCAGTCACATCTGATGCTGGCGCTTCCGGTGCGACATTCTGAATGGTTTCGTTAGCCAAACTGTTATTGGCAAGCTGCAGTTGATGACTTGCAGACCCTTCCATGGCTACCGGAACTGCTGGCGTACTGGTTGCAGAGCCGGCTGTAACAGTTTTACGGCTCTCACTGTTTTTATTGAAATACAGTTCAAAGCCGCTATCTTTCAAGTCAAACTCCGTCAAAGTCGAGGCATCAAATTGTCCCAATAACTCTTTAATTTCTTGAATTTTCAACGCTTATGCCTCCCAACGTTTCAATAAAATCACCGCATTGTGTCCACCAAAGCCTAGGGAATTACTCATCCCATAAGTTAGCTTCCCTTCGATTGCTTGGTTCTTCACGACATTTAACTGAATCTCTGGGTCTTGCTCATTAACATTGATGGTTGGGGGAACAAACTGCTCTTGTAACGCCAATAATGTCGCAACAGCTTCCACCCCACCAGCACCGCCTAATAAATGACCCGTCATGGATTTGGTTGAGCTCACATAAACATCTTGAGCAGCTTCACCAAAGGCATACGCCACCGCTTTGGCTTCAGCGACATCATTGGCTGGCGTCGAAGTACCATGGGCATTGATATAGTCCACCTCTTTGGCTGCAACACCGGCTTCATTCATGGCTAACAACATCGCTTTTCCCGCACCAGAGCCATCTGGAGTTGGTGCAGTCATATGATAGGCATCACAGTTAGCCCCGTAACCCACGATTTCACCTAAGATATTGGCCCCCCGTGCTTGAGCATGTTCCAATGACTCTAATAGCAAGACCCCAGCACCTTCACCCATAACAAAACCGGAACGGGAACGATCAAAAGGTACGGACGCTTTATCCGCATCGGTTTCTGCAGTCAAAGCGGTCAAAGAGGCAAACCCAGCGATGCCGATTTCACAAATAGAGGCTTCTGCACCCCCCGCCAACATGACATCACTATACCCGTGTTTAATATTACGAAAAGCTTCCCCAATAGAATGGGTTCCCGAAGCACACGCCGTCACAGTTGAAGTACAAATTCCTTTTGCTCCCACCCGTAAAGCGATATTACCGGCGACCATGTTTACGATGGACATCGGTACAAACATTGGTGAGACCCGTTTTGCTCCTTTGGTGTGCATTTTGATGACTTGTTCTTCGATCGTTGGTAAGCCACCAATCCCAGATGAGACCATCACGCCAAAACGATCAGGATCGGCAATGGTTTCTTTGGTCAATCCAGCCATCGCCATGGCATCCAGTGCCGCATAGATACCATAAAGAGAGAACAAATCCATTCGTTTGGTATCTTTTTTGACGAAATATTTTTCTAATGGAAAGTCAGATACTTCACCGGCCAATGTGATTCCCGTTTCACTCGCATCGAAGCGAGTAATCGGACCGATCCCATTTTTACCGTTTTTCAAACTGGTTAAAAAAGTTTCGGCATCATTGCCGATGGGAGAAGTGACTCCAAAGCCTGTAATTACTACCCGTGTCATTTGTCTAACCCCTTTCCTATCCTTGCATCACCAGGCCACCATCCACATTGAGGACTTGCCCTGTAATATATGAATTTTTTGCGAGAAACACCGCTGCTTGAGCTACTTCAGCCACTTGTCCGAAATGCTTCAGAGGAATGCTTTGAGCGGCTTGTTCTTTGACTTTATCAGAAAGGACCGCTGTCATTTCTGTTTCAATAAACCCTGGAGCGATGGCATTGACGGTAATTCCGCGAGCAGCGGCTTCCCGAGCGACTGATTTGGTAAAACCGACCACGCCAGCTTTTGAAGCCGCATAATTGGCTTGACCTAAATTCCCCATCAATCCCGAGACCGAAGCCATATTGATAATGACCCCTTCCCGCAGTTTCATCATTTTCTTCAAGGCATGTTGCGTCATATTGAAGGTGCCCCCCAAGTTGATTTTTACCACTTGGTCGAAGTCCCCTGCAGTCATCCGCAACATCAACTTATCATTGGTAATACCCGCATTGTTGATCAACACATGGACCGGGCCCAATTGTGCTTCTGCCTCAGCGAGTAACTCCCCGGCTTTGGCAAAATCAGAGATATCGCCAGAAACACCGATACATCTGACGCCCTGTGCTTCGATGGCAGCAATCAGCTCTTGGGCAACCGGGCCACGACCATTTAAGATGATATGGCAGCCTTCTTTAGCAAAGGCTTGGGCAATCCCCCAACCAATTCCGCGAGTGGAGCCGGTAATAAGAACATTTTTTCCTTGTAATTCCATGTTATCCTCCGATCATGCCTTAAGGACTGCGATGGTATCTGCCAAGGTTTGGGCATCTTCCACTCGAGTCATAGCGATGGTCTTATCGATTTTTTTCATAAAGCCGGACAATGTTTTCCCAGGGCCAATCTCAACCGCTCGCTGAACCCCGAGTTCTTTCAAAGTAGCCACACTCTCATAAAAACGCACCGGCGACATCACCTGTTGTTGCAACAAGTCTTTGATAGCGTCTTTCGGCATAATTTGAGCCGTGGTATTGCTGATAACTGGGATCGTCATCTCATCAAAGTTAACTGCTGCTAATGCCTCTTTTAGTTGCTCGGCCGCTGGTTTTAGCAAGGCGGTATGAAAAGGACCACTGACTTTCAGCTCAATCATCCGTTTCACTCCCTGGGCTGTCAGTAAAGCCACTGCTTGATCCACCGCGGCGACTGCTCCCCCGATGACGATTTGTTGTGGGGTATTGTAATTGGCAGGCGCAACGATTCCCAATGACGAAGCTTTTTGACAGCAGGCTTCAATCAAGGACGGATCTGCATTCATCACAGCGACCATTTTGCCGGTTCCTTGCGGTGCGGCATTCGCCATGTAAGCGCCACGCTTTGTCACCAAAGCCACCCCATCAGCAAAAGATAAAGCGCCACTCGCCACCAATGCAGTATATTCTCCAAGACTCAAGCCAGCCACCGCATCGGGTTTGCCAACTTCAGCTTCAAGCAAACGCAAGAATCCTACACTGATGGTCAAAATCGCTGGTTGGGTGTATTCTGTTTGATTCAATAAATCGCTATTGGCTTCATCAAAGCAAATCGCAGCCAAATCATAGCCTAAAATATCACTAGCTTCGGCGACTGTTTGCTTCATCACCTCATGGGTTTCATAGAGCTCCTGACCCATACCAGTGTACTGAGCCCCTTGGCCACTAAACAAAAATGCTGTTTTCATCGATGGCTCCTTTATCATAAAATAGTTGATTTTCAGTTTTTCTGATAATGAGAGGAACAAATAACCTCCTCCCATTATAAGAAAGACTGAAGGCCCGTCTGACAAAGCGCGGGCACAACGTCTTCATTTAACCATTTCTTAGGCTTGTTGAGCTTCTACGTATTTCACTAAATCCCCAACTGTTTTGATGCCTTCTTCTGTTTCGATTTTCACATCGAATTCATCTTCAATTTCGTTAATAATTTGGAACAAGTCCAAGCTATCAGCTTCCAAATCTTCTTGAATGTTAGTCGTCAACTGGATTTCAGTCGTTTCCTTCCCTAATTCTTCCGCTACGATTTCTTGAATTTTTTCGAATACCATGAGTTTTCCTCCATTATTATGTGTTTTTTAGTTTATTGTTTTATATTTGTGAACAGGTTTTAGAGGGTGATGAGGAGCGTTCCCCAAGTCAAGCCACCACCAAATCCTGATAACACCACTTTTTGACCGCTGCCTAAAGTCAGCGTTTGTTTGCGAACCATCTCATCTAGTAACAATGGTACGGTTGCACCGGAAGTATTGCCATAATGTTGCAAATTTTGTAAAAACAACTCTCGTGGTACTTTGAGTTTTCGCGCCACTTTGTCCAATATCCGGGCATTTGCCTGATGGAAGACAAAGTAATCCACATCCGCAAGCTCATCCCCTAGTAGTTGTTGCACCGAGGTGACGACATCCCGAAGTACAAAATCGAATATTCCGCGACCGTCCATGGTCAACGCTTCGTTTTCGAGAGGTTGTTTTTTGACAAAAGGACTATGATTGTTGCGAAAGCCTGAAGTCAATGACTGGCCCCGTGTACCATCTGCTGCCAGTTGTTCCTTGAGAATCAGAGGGCTGGTTCCACCCGCTTCGATCAACACACCAGCGGCCCCATCACCAAACAAAACAGCCGTCCTACGATCCTGCCAGTCCACGACTTTGGATAAGACTTCCCCACCCAACACCAGGCCTTTTTGACTGCCTGTGCGAATTAGTTTATCCGCCATCGATAACGCATAGACAAAGCCCGAACAAGCAGCTGCTATATCAAAAGCAAAAGCCTTGGTGGCACCAATCTGGCCTTGGACGATACAAGCAGTGGCCGGGGATTGATAGTCGGGAGTCATGGTGGCTACTAAGATGAAGTCCAAATCCATCGGGTCAATCTTCGCTTCCGCCAGTAACTGTTGAGCAACTTTAGTACACAGGTCCGAGGTATTTTCCACAGTGGCAATCCGGCGCTCTTTGATACCGGTGCGAGAGCTGATCCACTCATCGGAAGTATCCATCATTTCTGCTAGTTGGTGGTTGGTGACAATTTTTTCAGGAACATAGCTAGCTGTTCCAGTAATTTTTGCGTAGTTTTCCATCTCTTCACTCACTTATATTCCTGTAAAAAATCATGGAGATTCTTCAAGGCTTTTAGTAATGCTTTTTCTTCTTCCGGTTCCATGTCCTGCAAGACTCGTTTGATCATTTGCCGATGAAAGAATTGATGCACTCGGAAGATCAACTTGCCTTTTTTCGTCAAGCCTAGCTTCACAACACGCCGATCATCTTCTGATCGGATCCGCTCCACATAGCCTTTTTTTGCCAAACGGTTGATAGCTGTCGTCAAGGTGCCGACGGTGATGGAAAGTTCTTTGGCCACTTCTGAGGTGGTTTTCTTTTTATACATGCCGATTGCTTCGATTGTGTGCATCTCGGTAATGGATAAATCTTTGAACTGAGATTTTTTTAGTTCGGATTCCTCAATTACCAAAATATCATTAAAGACACTTACCAAATAATCATTCACGCTTTCCAAATCAGGTTCCACTACTAACACCTCCTATCCAATTAGTTTGACAATCAAATCTTTTGACTATCAAACTATAAGTCAAACAAAAATAAAATGCAAGACCTTTTTTGTAAAATCTTTTTTGAGTCCTTTTATCTTTGCACCCGAAATAGCCGATGGATTAGAAAAAGATTGACATTTGGCAAGCCGACCACTAAACTGATATTTAATTTGATTATCAAAGTATTTTATCAGAAAAGGGCAGGATTAGCATTTAGCTATTTCACAACTCTCTGCCAAAGCCTGAAGTCCTCCACTCTACGGAAGATTTCCTATCATTTATACAAAAAGGAGCAGCCATATGCCATTACCACAATTAACCATTGGGGATCTAAAACCACGTCATCCAATCATTCAAGGAGGGATGGGGATTGGCGTCAGCTTGGCCCGATTAGCAGGCGCCGTGGCCAAAGCCGGTGGTATCGGAATCATTTCCTGTGCTCAAATCGGCTATCAACACCCCCGCTTCCAACGCGCTCCCTTAAAAGCCAATTTAGAAGCGATCGCTACCGAATACCAAAAGGCGAAAGAAATCGCTGGACCAGAAGGAATTGTCGGCTTCAATATCATGTGTGCTATGAATAAATACGAAAAATACGTACAGCGCTGTGTCGAAGTAGGTGCCGATGTCATCATCTCTGGCGCCGGTCTGCCCATCCACTTACCGGAGCTAGTAGGCGCGGCCAAGACCAAAATCGCCCCCATCGTCTCCTCAGCTAAAGCCGCTAAAATCTTACTGCGGACCTGGGCTAAACGTTACCAACGAACAGCTGATTTTGTCGTCGTAGAAGGTCCCCAAGCAGGCGGCCACTTAGGTTTCAAGTATGAGGATACTGCCATGAAACCTGAGCAAATGGATGAGGAATTTCAACATATCTTAAAAGAAGTCGCCGTTTACGAAGAACAATTTCAACGGAAAATTCCGGTTATCTTTGCTGGAGGCGTCTTTGATCGCAAAGATATTGATCATTATTTCCAATTGGGGGCAAGCGGCGTCCAGATGGCCAGTCGCTTTGTAGTCACCGAAGAATGCGATGCCCCAGAATCTTATAAAAAAATGTATTTAAACGCTCAAGCAACTGATGTAGAAGTTATCAAGAGCCCTGTCGGTATGCCAGGACGCGCCTTGAAAAATCGTTTTACCGAACGAACAAAAGTCGAAGCACACATCCCTATCGCCAAATGCCGTAGCTGTCTCTCTTATGATCACTGCGACCGTAAAACCATTCCTTATTGCATCACCGAAATGCTACTAAACGCTGTCACTGATCAGCCAGAAGATGGCTTGGTCTTTGCCGGTGGCCAAGTTCACCGAATAAAAAAAATGACTACCGTACCAGAATTAATGGCCGAATTAACAGAAGACAACTAGCAAACTAACCACAGTTGGTGACGCCTTACGATACGTACTCTAAGTTGGAACGCACAAGGCAAAGCTAAAGCTGCGTCTGCCCATACAGTTCATCTAAACAGACACTGTTAAGATGAGCTAGCAAAGCCAAGTAGATTTTTCGTTTGGCGCTTGCCGGGCTAGCTACCGGCAACCCTATTTCTAGGTCGCTTAATTTCACCTTTTTAGTCATATCACTAGGTCAGCAGAAGTCATCATTTAAATCCTGATGCATCAGGATTTTAGAACATAATTTTTTATCAGTTCTTTATCGATAAAATCAATAAAAAAACGCAACAGCTAAACGAAAACTCGTTCAGCTGTTGCGTTTTTGATTGTCATGGCAAAATAACTATTGCTTATTGAATCAGATCGTAAATCTCCATTGCTACGATATCAATGTTGTCGAACTGATAGCTTTGTTGTGAATCAGATTCAGTCAACTCAAATGTTTCTGTGCTCTTATCATAAGTCACTAGGCATTTTTCGACGCCCTCTTTTTCAAAGCGGCGGACTTGAATCTCGTTATCAGTCGCTTCAGTCATTGCTTCCAAGCGTTTGATGATTGCGACTAGCTGTGAACTTTTCATAAACGAAAGCCTCCCTTTCTGTTTCCTGTATCATTGTATCAGAAGCCGCCTAGACATGCACCGATTTTCGCAAAAAAATCAAACTTTTTCTGCTGAAATCATTTTCAAAAATGTGATTTATATCAGCTATTCTCGGCAACTGTCTAATGAAGGGCAATTAAACTATGTTATTGTTCCCACCATAGTTTAATCAAGGCTTGGGTGCCGTCATTGTCATGCCCAGCTGCTGCCAGCCGTTCATACAATTGGCAAGCTAAATTGGTAGCCGGCAAATCCAAAGACATTTTTTGCGCTTCATCCAAAGCGATTTTTAAATCTTTGATAAAGTGCTTCACGAAAAAGCCGGCTGAATAATCTTCTTTTAAGATCCTCGGGCCGTAGTTTTCCATTGACCAATTGGAAGCACTCCCACCAGACAAGGTTTGAATCACTTTTGGCATATCCAAACCAGCGGCTTTCGCATACACCAACATTTCGGTCATGCCAGTCATGGTTCCAGCGATCATGATTTGATTCGCCATCTTCGTATGTTGTCCTTTACCAGCTGGCCCGTGGAGAGTATACGTTTTCCCCATCACTTGGAATAGCGGCAGCAATTTATCAAAAACCGCTGGCTCGCCACCACACATAATCGTCAAAGTGGCGTTTTTCGCACCTAAATCTCCTCCAGAAACAGGAGCATCCATCGCTTCGGCACCTTTTTCAGCGGCTGTTTTCGCAATTTTTTCAGCTAATGTTGGCGTACTGGTGGTCATATCTACCAAGATTTTACCGGTAACGTCGCCGTGAAAAACGCCATTTTCGCCATAATAAATTTCTTCTACATCTTTAGGATAGCCCACCATCGAAAAGACCACTTCACTAGCCGCAGTCACATCCCAAGGCGTATCCTGCCAGATTGCCCCTCGTGCCACGATAGCATCCGCTTTCGCTTTGGTTCGATTATAGACATGTACCTCATGTCCGGCATCCAGTAAATGTCCGGCGATAGAATGCCCCATCACACCAATCCCAATAAATCCGACTTTCATATGCTACCTCCTATTTGCTTGTTTTGCACCCTACTTTCTAGCGTTTTCCTGCAATGGATTGCAGCCATAAAAAACTAGAAAAAAAATCACACTTTTAGTATACGAGAAAAGTGTGATTTATGCTTGTATTTGCTATTTTTTTTGGCTAGCTTCAGGAATTTTTTTGACCACTTTTTTCAGCGTTGGCTTGAGCTTGACGGCAATCTTTTTACGCTTTTGATCGTTTTCTTTAACCAAGGCTTTTTCATGGTAATAAGCAGTCATATCCAAATAAAAGGCCAGCATCGCTTCTCCAAAATGATCTGCGGAAATCGAATGCATCTTACTCTCCAAAATTTCGCGATTACTTTTAACCCCAGAAGCTACATAGGCTTCAAAACACTCTGCAAAATCCCCATCGGTGGCAAATGTTTTTCCTAAGGTTTCATCATCGATTAAGTTATTCAAATAATCGTTGCCTTCCACCACCAATTGCGTACCTGCCGCCATCGCTTCCGTATAGGTAAGGCCTTGTGTTTCTGACGTTGAAGCACTGACGAAGTAATCCGCCGCTTGGTAATAAATCGCCACTTCATCATTGGGGACTTCCCCCACAAAAACAACTCGATCAGTTAATTGGAGCGTAGTCACTAGTTCTTCCAAATCGTCTCGGTAGGGCCCTTTCCCCACAATTACCAGCTTGGTCTGGGGCATCTTCAAAGCAATCTCTTGAAAACCGGTAATGATTGCTTGAATATTTTTTTCAAATGACAGACGGCTCAGAGAAAGTAACATCAACTCATCCGAAGCAATTCCTAATGATTGCCGCAACTCGGTTTTCATCGTAGCCGTAATGTCAGGACGCTTAAATTTATCAATCTCGATACCAGTGGGAATCACCCGCATCGGTGCATCCACACCATACTGCCGCAATTTATCAATCACCCGTTCACTAGGACAAACCACCCCAGTCGTATGATTGGCAAAAAGGCGAGAAAAATACTTCACGTGAGCAGGGCGCAACACTTTGCCATTAGCGATATAGTGAAGGTAATCTTCATACATCGTGTGATACGTATGAATCACCGGTATGCCTAATTTTTTCCCTACTAACTTACCTAGTAGCCCCGTTCCAAATTCTGTATGGGTATGAATCAAATCCAATTCCAACTCTTTGGCGATTAGATAAGCATACCACATGCCACGTACGACAATTCGACGATCTTTAAAGGAAATCAAAGGGACGCTCGGCATCCGAATAATATCTTTTTCTGGATCCAGTGCATTAGGATCCGTAGTTGTAAATATATATACTTGATGGCCTCGTTTTTCCAACTGTTCTTTCAATGTCCGAATCGACGTCGATACTCCGCTGACCTGCGGAAAGTAGGTATCCGAGAAAAACCCGATTTTCACAGTCTGTTCCTCCAACTCATTCCCATTGCAATGCTTCATCCTAGCACTACTTATTGATTAAATTATAGCATACTACCCCTCTCGGTCATCATGCCCAAGACCGAGATTTCTATCATTATCTTAGCGGGACTACTGGAGAAACACAACTAAATCAGCAAATATGACAAAACTGTTCGCCAAAAATGGCTTTTGTAACTACTAGGAAAACGAATATGTAAGATTGCAAAGCTATCATGAAAAAGATGACATTTAGCGTAGTAAAATTGGATTGAAATTAGCTCTAAAGATACTAAATAAATACCTTGTAGTTGTGGGGTCTCGCATCACTTACTCTAAGTTTGAACGCACAAGAGCAGAGACAAATTTGATTTTCGTTTGCCATTTGCCGGTCTAGCTACCAGCAACCCAAATCCTAGGTCGCTAAATTTCACCTTTTCGTAACATCAATATGACAGCATGATCGATCATTTAAATCTTGGTATTTTCACCTGTTAGCAATTGTAGTTTTATCAGATTTTAGGCAAGAAAAAAAGGTGGAGAAACTCCACCTTTTTTAGTTACTTATTTGTTTGTATATTGCTGAACCAATTCAACTACTTCTTCCATGGTATCGCAGTCTTGCAAAGCACGATCTGCCAATTCTTTCATTTCAGTAGTGGTCAATTGTTTCATCAAGCTACGGGTTTTCAAAACTGAAGTAGCACTCATGGAGAACTCGTCAAGGCCCATACCCATCAGCAATGGCACGGCTGTTTGATCACCGGCCATTTCGCCACACATCCCAGCCCATTTGCCTTCAGCATGTGCTGAGTCAATCACGTGTTTGATTAAACGCAAAATGGAAGGATTGTAAGGTTGATACAAGTAAGATACTTGTTCATTCATCCGGTCAGCTGCCATGGTATATTGGATCAAGTCGTTCGTTCCGATACTGAAGAAGTCAACTTCTTTAGCAAATTTATCAGCTAAAACAGCGGCTGCCGGAATTTCGATCATAATCCCAACTTGGATTGAATCGGCTACGGCAACACCTTCATCAATCAATTTTTGACGTTCTTCATCGTAGAGTTTTTTCGCTGCTCTAAATTCCTTCAAAGTCGCAACCATTGGGAACATAATCCGTAAGTTACCGAATGCTGAGGCGCGCAACAAGGCCCGTAACTGGGTCCGGAACATATCGTCACCTAAAGCAGATAAGCTAATCCGCAAAGCTCGGTAACCTAAGAATGGATTCATTTCATGTGGTAAGGTCAGATAAGGCAGTTCTTTGTCCCCACCGATATCCATTGTCCGAACCACCACTGGTTTGTCGCCCATGCCTTCTAAAACGGCTTTGTAAGCTTCAAACTGGTCGTCTTCCGTTGGGAAATCAGGTGAGTCCATGTATAAGAACTCAGTCCGGTACAAACCGATAGCTTCAGCGCCATTGTTATGCACGCCTTCCAAATCTTTTGGTGTCCCAATATTGGCAGCCAATTCGAAGTGAACGCCGTCAGCAGTCACGGTCGCTGCTTCTTTCAGTTTTTCCCATTCCGCTTTTTGTGCTGCATATGCTTCAGCAGCTTTGTTAAATTCGGCGGCTTGCTCGTCGGTTGGGTCGATGATTACATCGCCTTCAATACCGTTGACTGCTAAAATATCGCCTGCTTTAACCTTGCTGGTAATTTCTTTGGTCCCAACAATGGCTGGGATTTCCAAAGAACGAGCCATAATTGCTGAGTGAGAAGTACGTCCGCCGATATCAGTGACAAAGGCTTTTACATACGTACGATCCAACTGAGCCGTATCACTTGGTGTCAAATCGTGAGCTACTACTACCACTTCTTCATTAATCATGGAAGGATTTGGTAAAGTAACACCCAATAAGTGCGCCAAGACACGTTTGGCAACATCGCGAATATCAGCAGCCCGCTCTTGCATATAGGCATTGTCATCCATCGCTTCGAACATACCAATGTACATGTCGGTAACTTCTTTCAATGCTGATTCCGCATTGACTTGGTTATCGTTGATGTTTTGCTTGATTTGACCAATCATTTCTGGATCACTCAAGACCATCAAGTGGGCATCGAATACTTGTGCTTCTTCTTCGCCAAGGCTTTTTGCTGCTTTATCACGAATCAGAGTCAGTTCCTCGCTGGATTTTGCCAATGCATCATCCAAACGACTTGCTTCAGCAGCGGTATCTGTTACTGAAGCTTTTGTGAAAGACAAATCTGGTTGTACTAGCAGGTAAGCTTTTGCAACAGCAATACCGTCACTTGCGGCGATCCCTTTTAGCATTTCAACCATATTAGTCTGACAACCCTTCTTTTTTCATTGTTTCTACGATTGCTTCCATCGCTTCTTTTTCGTCAGCGCCTTCAGCAGAAATCGTAACGTCTGAACCTTGGCCAACACCAAGAGACATAACGCCCATGATAGATTTCAAGTTTACAGATTTACCTTTGTACTCCAAGTTGATGTCTGAACTGAATTTGCTAGCAGTTTGAACCAACAAGGTAGCTGGACGTGCGTGAATCCCAGTTTCTGCTACTACGTGAAAGTCTTTCTTTTCCATATCGATCGGTCTCCTTTATGAAACATAAGTATTTTTTGTTAGGGTAACTCATGCCTGGGCACAGTTTCTCCCTTTCAATTCTTAAGATTACCATTTTTCCCCTAATTCTACAACCGTTTTCTCTCTAAAGCCAGACAGATTCCCTTTCTCACGCTTTTCCTGTCAATTTTTCAGAAAGTTCCTGATCTACTATCGCTGGATTCGGTTTCTTCGCCAGAAAAGCTCGTCCTTTCATCCTCAAAACAAGATACTTGCGTCCTAGCCCACCTTGAGTATAATAAAACTATGGTCAGTAATGGTCAAAACGTTATTGACCAAGTAAAAAGCGTTCTTTTTTACGGAAAAGAGAAAGCACGTTACAATAGACTTATTGAAAATAAGCGCTTTTGGTTGATCAAGTTGCCACTGTATCACCCACGCGCTCACTGAAAAGAAAGGTTGTGAAATGATGCTTTGTCAAAATTGCGGTCAAAATGAAGCAACAATTCATTTGTATGCCAATGTCAATGGTCAACGAAAACAACTGGACTATTGTCAAAGCTGTTACCAACAATTAAAAAATCAACAAGGAGGCCAAGCGTCGATGATGGCACAAGATCCTTTTGGCTTCGGCTCATTGGATGATCTCTTTCGTCAAATGTCCCGCCAGATGCAACAAGGACAATCCCCTTATTCTCAAACGCCACCAACCCAATCAGGTAATAATTTTAATGGTGGTCAACCTCCTCGTCGTCCCGGCGGTGATAACGCACAAGGATTATTAGGCGAGTACGGAATCAATATCACCCAACAAGCACGAGAAGGAGATATCGATCCAGTGGTGGGTCGCGACCAAGAAATTCAACGAGTAATCGAAATTCTCAATCGTCGTACTAAGAATAATCCCGTTTTAATCGGTGAACCCGGAGTCGGAAAGACCGCCGTGGTAGAAGGCTTGGCGCAAAAAATCGTCAATGGTGATGTGCCACAAAAACTATTAGAAAAAGAAGTTATTCGGTTGGATGTCGCATCCCTCGTCCAAGGTACTGGGATCCGGGGCCAATTTGAAGAACGGATGCAAAAACTGATTGATGAAATTAAACAAGCAGAAAACGTTATTTTGTTCATCGATGAAGTCCACGAATTAGTCGGTGCTGGTGCCGCCGGCGATGGCAACATGGACGCTGGGAACATCTTAAAACCAGCCCTTGCCCGTGGTGAACTCCAAATGGTTGGTGCCACGACATTAAATGAATACCGAATTATCGAAAAAGACGCTGCTTTGGAACGGCGGATGCAACCGGTACGCGTGGAAGAGCCAACTGTCGCTGAAACCATCAGTATCTTGAAAGGCTTGCAACCTCGCTATGAAGATTACCATCATGTAAAATATACCGATGATGCCATCGAAGCTGCAGCTACCCTTTCTAATCGCTACATTCAAGATCGTTTCTTACCAGATAAAGCCATTGACTTACTGGATGAAGCGGGTTCTAAGAAAAATTTAACCATCCAGTTCGTGGATCCAAAAACTATCGATAAAAAATTAGCAGATGCTGAAAGTCAAAAACAAAAAGCTTCCCAAGAAGAAGATTTTGAAAAAGCAGCTTATTATCGAGACCAAATCAATAAACTGACAGATATGAAAAACAAGCAAGTTTCAGACGAAAAAACTCCCGTCATCTCTGAAAAAGACATGGAACAAATCGTCGAGCAAAAAACTGGTATTCCTGTCGGCGATTTAAAAGAAAAAGAACAAACTCAATTGAAAAACTTAGCCGAAGATTTGAAAAAACATGTTATCGGTCAAGATGAAGCAATCGATAAAGTTTCCAAAGCGATTCGTCGTAACCGTGTCGGTTTAGGAAAACAAAATCGGCCAATCGGTTCCTTCCTATTCGTTGGTCCAACTGGGGTTGGGAAAACAGAATTGGCCAAACAATTAGCTTTTGAGCTATTCGGCCAAGAAGATGCCATGATTCGTTTTGACATGTCAGAGTACATGGAAAAACATAGCGTCTCTAAATTAATCGGTTCTCCTCCAGGCTATGTAGGCTATGAAGAAGCCGGCCAATTAACAGAAAAAGTGCGCCGCAATCCGTACAGCCTAATTCTTTTGGACGAAGTGGAAAAAGCCCATCCGGACGTCTTACACATGTTCTTGCAAATTCTGGACGATGGTCGCTTAACTGATGCTCAAGGTCGCACGGTCAGCTTTAAAGATACCTTGATTATCATGACTTCCAACGCTGGAACAGGTCGCGTAGAAGCAAACGTCGGATTCGGTGCCGCTCGCGAAGGAATTACCCGTTCTGTTCTAGGCCAATTAAACAACTACTTCACGCCAGAATTTTTGAATCGGTTCGATGGCATTATCGAATTTAGCGCCCTCTCCAAAGAAAACCTGATGGAAATTGTCGAATTGATGTTAGACGACGTCAACAAGATGTTAAAACCACAGCATTTACACATCGACGTTACCAAAGAAGTCGAGGAAAAATTGGTCGATTTGGGTTACGATCCAACGATGGGTGCTCGACCTTTGCGCCGGACCATTCAAGATCAAATTGAAGATGGCATTGCCGAATACTTCTTGGATCATCCAGCGACACATCACCTTAGCGCCCGCTTGGAAGATGATAAGATTGTCGTCAAGGCAGCGGAAGAAACTCCTGCTAGTGACGATCAAAAAGCTGATACAACTGCTGAAGATGAAACACCAGCAGAGTAAATCAATACCCTCTCTTTAACAATGGCTGAAGGCACTCCTTTTGCTCTGAAAAATTCAGATCATCAACCTCCTTTAGTCTATAAAAAGCAGCGTCACGTTTGACGCTGCTTTTCTATTTGTATTGGTTTTTTTCGATAAATTATACACGGGACAAATGCTGCTCTCTTTACAACAAAGAAATCATTTAATCTTTTTGTGAATTTCATCACTTTTTTTCGTTTTACTCTTGCTAAACCGTCTTTAAATCCCTACAATTAAATAAGAAAGTGTTTTCAAAATTAAAAAAGTTATTCTTTCAAAGGTACAATATTTTGAGAACAACAGGAATTTGTTAGAACGAGGTGATATTGCTTTTAAAATTCGCCTTAAAATTTTATAATGAAATTACGAACGAAACTTTTGGGGTGAAAAGCTTATGAAATTAATTAATGTGACAAATAGCCATTCACGATTGGTCCGTAACCAATTGGAAAACACGGATGCTGAGATGGTAAAAGTCTACACTGCTGGCAATACGACTGTCGTCTTCACAGTGGCACCAGCCCACGATGAAATATTAATGATCAATAAAAAACGAGCACTGCGTCCAGCTGAAGTGGAAGAAATCAAAAAATACTTCTTACGTAAAATGCCCGAACAACCAAATCAAGAAGATATCAACGTGATTCATGAAAATGGTTTGGTGGAAATCTCGATTAAAAAGTACCCAAAGCCTGATATTACAGCAGTCTAATAAAATTTAATGTTAATTAAAAAGGGTCCGATTTTCTTCTTAAAGAAAATCGGACCCTTTTTAGCATTTTCTTATTTTGCTTTTTTACGGTAAAGCTGAAATAAAAAGTTCTCCATCGTATCGAAGGAACCTTCCCCTTCAACTACCCAGTACTCTTTGGTATTCGGTGGCAATAAATCCTTGCTGCAGGTGATGACCGCGTCATAGTTTTCTTCGCTGGAAGAATTCATCAAGGAGAAGGCAACGAAAGGTAAACGTTCGATTCGATTGATCATAGTATAGAGCAAGAAATGATTTGGAAAACCAATAATTCCCACTTTGACTTTTTCGGTTGGCCCAGCTTGATGAAACGCATTGATACAGACGATGGTCAGCAAACTGATTAAATCCTCATCGGCAGAAATCATCCCCTCTAATACCTCAGCAACTTTCACTGACAATGAAGTGAACTCAGGATGTTGAGCCTTCAACTTTTCCATCACAAAATCGAGATTTTTAGGCATTTGGCTACCCAATGTTTGCCAACGCAGGAAAATCGTTTGGAAATTCAACAACATCAATTCCAACTGATTTTTCCCATCCATCTGTAAAGCAGGTTTGATCCCTTCTAAAAAAGTTACAGCATAATTTTTGCTCTCTGTCAGGGTTTTATATTGGCGCTTGATAATAGACAGGCGTGGATCGTCCGTCGCAAAAATTTGTGGCCAATAAAAGATCATAAAATTAACAAAATTGGCTTCACGTTCTTGATAGGTTTCAGGCACGTTATCCAAGGCCAACGCTTCTTTGTATTTACGACCGATACTAGGAAATAGCAAGCGATTAATCTGCGGTTCGTCTACATAAAAGCCACGTCGGGTGCGGAGTAAGCCAATCCCTTGCAACATGCTGAACTCACGTTTTTCAACATATTTTAAGTACATTAAATCATCGTTAGATAAAAAGCTATCCAAAGAAAGATTCAGTTCTTGATTAAAATAATTATAGAGTCGCTTACCAAAATCAACGCTCCACAAAAAATTAAAATACATCACACGAATGGCAGCTTCTCGGCCAGTGACTTCCATTTGGAGGCAGTTTAGACGGACTTCTTTGGTTTTCAGATACTCGACTAAGGGTTTTAAACGGCGCATCAAGGAAGATTGGCTCAAACCAGAAAACTCACCGAAATCCTTCAGATCATGTTCAGGATGTAAAAGCGATTCCACCAGGACTTGATAAGGCACCCCATTGGCAAACAAATATTGTTGGTATTGTTGATAACTTGGCATCTGCCCGCTAACTACCACCTTGTCTTTTTTGCTTAACAACTGACAATTGGCAACTAGCTCCTGTAATTCTTTGTTCATCCCTTGAAGTAAGTTGGCAGTTTTTATATGGGAATAACCGGTGTATTTTTCAAAATAATGAATTGGGTATTCCCCCAAATCGATTTCTAGCACATGCTTGTATATTTTTAGCTTGGAACGTGCCGGATCATCTAAAAGGATCTCTTCTAACATGATACGCTTCCTTTCTCATTTTCTTTTATCATAATACCATATTCTTGAGAAATATTATCACCATAAGCGCTAAACAGTTAATTTTCTCTTGTTTTTGAATTGTCGAAAAAATCTTTCGTGATTAGCTGCCGATTTTTTAAAACGAAGGGGTTGCTGGTGGATGATCTCAAAGTAAGGTACGCAAAAAGACTAACAAGAAACAGTTGAAGAATAGCTTAAACTGTTTCTTGTTAGTCTTAAGTAATCATTTTTTACTAATGAATTGCTGTTTCAAATAGGCTTGCCATTTTTTGATCGCCCAATCATAGTGACTGCTAGTAGCCGAAATGCAGTAGCTTCCTAAAGTTGAGCTCCCCGTCCAAGGAAAAAATTGTTTCGTGAACAATTCCTCATCGGAAAAACGCTCTATCATCGTAAAAGTGGCTTCGTGACTTCTAGCGAGTAAGTCTTTCGCTTCTGCCAAAGAAGTTTTTTGATGCTTTGCTACAAATCCTTCATTCATTTTCCCATAGCTCCGCCAATTATAAGGCGCCGGTAAAAAGCTAGTCGCGACCCCTTGGCTATTCTGACGGACAAAATATAAGAGCAATTGTTGCCACTCGTAAAGATGGATCAACACATCTCGTAAATTTTGATCTCGTCGCCAATGAGCTTCCTTTTTCTTTTGTAAAAATTCCTCAGAAAATGCAAAAGGCGCCAGTTGATCCCCATCACTGGTGTCATCGATGAGCTGAAATAGCTTCTCGTACTGCCTTTGAGTCCCATCCAAGAGTTCTTGCTTATTTTTTGCTCTTGCCATAATTGCCCTCCCTCACGTTTCTTTCATTTTATCATGAGTAAAGGGCCGGTTACATCTAAATAAACCTTAAGTATTAAGATCAACGAACCAACTCTATCAGACTAATTTTTTTCCAGCAACTCAATTTTGATGATACAATATTCTAGAATGGAATAGATACGAGGGAAAATCATGGATATTCATAAACTTGAGATTTTTATTGATTTAACGAAGACACTGAGCTATACCGAGACGGCAGCTCGTCAATTCACCACTCAAAGCAATATCTCCAAACAAATTCAAGCACTAGAAAAGGAACTAAACATTACTTTGTTTGATCGGAGCCACCGTCAAATCACCTTGACAAAAACAGGAGAAATCCTCCTTTCTCACGCAATCAATCTGATAGCCGAATATCAGCTGTTGCAACAGGACCTTCAAGAACAATTGACGAAAGAAGAACTTTCTCTAAGTATTTTGACAATCCCCACCATGGCCAACTATCAAGGTTTTTCATTAATTACTCAATTTTTAAAAGAACACCCTGAGATAAACTTACAATTAAAAGAAGGTGAAGGAAACCAGTTATTGCCTTTTTTGGAAGAACAGCCCAACCACTTAATCTTTGTGCGGACTTTTGAAACTCCCCCCCTTTGCTATGACGTCTGGTTAACTGAAGAAGATCGTTTTGTAGCAGTCATCGCTAAAACGCATCCCTTTGCTCACCGAGATCACTTGCAATTGATAGAACTAAAAAACGAGCAGTTCGTACTACTTGAAAAGGAGACACTTTTGTATCAGCCCACCATTGATCTTTGTAGGGAGGCCGGTTTTGAGCCGCAAATTTTGTTTAAAAGCTCTCGGGTTGATTTGTTGTTAAACATGGTGTCAAACGAAATAGGTGTGACGATATTAATGGAAAAAACCATTGAAAAAAACTGGTCTGAATCCGTAAAGATCATCCCAATCGCCCCTACAAAGGTTAGCTACCTCTCCTTTTTAAGTAAAAAGAACCTCCAACCAAAAGCCAGTCAACTTTTTTGGAACTACTTAAAAGAAAAAGGAAAATCCTGACTGCTATTCCAAACTGGAATATAAATCCTTCAATCATGAATTGTACTTCCTTCACTAGCTCCCTATACTAACGATAGAAAGACTAAGGAGGAAAACAATCATGTCACAACCGTATGATTTACGCAAAGTATTAGAAGAGCTTAAAGAAATTCCTGGGCAATATCAGGAAACCGATGTGGAAATTAATCCAGAAGCAGAACTCTCTGGTGTCTACCGTTATATCGGCGCTGGTGGTACCGTCAAACGCCCAACTCAAGAAGGACCAGCCATGACCTTCAACAACATCAAAGGCTTTCCTGGGACGCGCGTAAATATCGGGACTATGGCGAGTCGTAAACGCGTAGGCCAAATTCTCCATCATGACTACCAGACCCTAGGAAAACTGCTCCAAACTTCAGTAGATAATCCTATTAAACCAGTAACTGTCTCCAAAGATAAAGCACCTGTCCAAGAAGTTGTGCATCTAGCTAGCGAACCGGATTTTGATATTCGCAAAATCATCCCTGCCCCTACCAATACCCCAGAAGATGCCGGTCCTTATATTACAATGGGTGTCGTACTAGGCTCAGATCCTGATAAAACTATGAGTGATGTCACCATTCACCGGATGGTTTTGGAAGATGCCGATACTATCGGAATGTACATTATGCCTGGTGGACGTCATATTGGTTATTTTCACAAACAATTTGAGGCATTGAACAAGCCGATGCCAATTACGATCAATATTGGCTTGGATCCAGCGATTGCTATTGGGACTACTTTTGAGCCACCTACCACGCCATTAGGCTATAATGAGCTATGGATTGCTGGGGCTTTGCGAAACGAACCGGTACAACTGGTACAAGGTGTGGCGATTGATGAACTAGCGATTGCTCGTGCAGAATTTGTTATTGAAGCCGAGATTATGCCCAAGCAAACCATGCAAGAAGACATCAATACTCATACCGGCAAAGCCATGCCAGAATTTCCCGGCTATACTGGCGATGCCAATCCTGCAGTTAACGTGGTAAAAGTCAAAGCAATCACCCACCGCCAAGATCGCCCGATTATGCAAACGACTATCGGGCCCAGCGAAGAACACGTCTCTATGGCAGGGATTCCCACTGAAGCGAGCATTCTCAGTTTAGTGGATAAAGCCATCCCCGGCAAAGTGGTGAATGTCTACAATCCTCCAGCTGGCGGTGGTAAACTGATGAGTATCCTACAGATTCATAAAGAAACCGAAGCCGACGAAGGGATTCAACGACAGGCTGCGATTCTCGCTCTTTCGGCTTTTAAAGAATTAAAAACTGTCATTTTAGTCGACGATGACGTGGATATTTTTGATATGAATGATGTTATGTGGACCTTGAACACACGTTTCCAAGGCGACAAAGATATTATGGTCTTGCCAGGGATGCGTAATCACCCCTTGGACCCCTCTGAACTGCCTCAATACAATCCGGGCGTCATTCGCTTCCGGGGGATGAGTGCCAAAACGATTTTGGATGGCACAGTGCCTTTTGATATGAAAGACCACTTTGTTCGGGCCCAATTCAAAGAAGTTCCCGATTGGCAGAAATACCTTAACTAAACCCTGCGACAAAGGAAGGAAGACACAAATGTCTCGTAAAAAGAAAATTGTCATTGGTATCACTGGTGCATCCGGCACGATTTATGCCATTGATTTGATCAAAAAACTCAGCACCATTCCTGATGTTGAAACCCACGGCGTCATCAGTAATTGGGCCAAAGAGAACCTGAAGCTTGAAGCTGACATGGGTCTAGCAGAGTTTGAAAAGCTGTTAGATTACAGCTACCCTATCAATGATTTAGGAGCGAAAATCGCCAGTGGTTCTTTTTTGGTGGATGGAATGGTCATCGTCCCTGCCAGCATGAAAACTGTTGCTGCTATCGCAATGGGCTATAGCGATAATTTGATTGCCCGCGCCGCCGATGTTACCTTAAAAGAACAACGTAAATTAATCTTAGTTCCGCGAGAATCCCCTCTCAATACGATTCATCTCGAAAATTTGACGAAACTTTCTCGAATGGGGGTCCAGGTGATTCCACCGATTCCAGCTTTTTATAACCATCCCCAAACCATCCAAGATTTGGTGGCTCATCAAACTATGAAAATTCTCGACGCTTTCGGCATTGAAAATGATACTGGTGGCCGTTGGGGAGGGGCATAAGTTATGAAGCAAAAAACGTTTCAAGCAAGCCGTGCTGGCTACACAATCACTGCTGAAGTGACTGTGATTGGCAAGGACCTGTCCATCGCGTTAGTTGGTGGGGATACGCCGCATATCGGTACTGTTACTTGGGTGAGTAACAATGGAGCTAGCGACACCATTAGATTTCCCAGTCATCATGGGCGTTTTCACAAAGATGATGTCTTGAGTGAGATCTTGATAAAACAGCTTCAGCCCCTTCTCCCTGGTAGCTGTGTCATCACGGCCGGGATCCACGTCAATGGTATTACCAAAGAACAGATAGACGCCTCTTTTATCATGGCGGAAGAAATCGGCAAAGAGCTAGCCAACTGGATAATAAACTATGACTTTGGCGACAATGAACCGCTTTATGAACATTATCATCAAGCATCTGATAAATAAGCACCTCAACTACCTAACCTCAGCCTTTCGGGTACCATCAACGTCTTCAGAGCAAGCGCTGATAAGCTCTCGGTTGCTAGAAGCCTCAAAAGTTACCTATTTTAAACAAAAATACCAATAGCTTAAGTCACGCTAAGACTCAAGCTATTGGTGCCTAGTTACTATAATATCGGACTGTTTGCCTTCTATCGATTATTATAACCGAATAAGTTCAATCTCCCAGATAAATATTCTCCCAAATAGACCTCGCTAATTTTCATAAATCCACATTCTATTACTTTTTGCTCCAGCCACAATTCATCTTTGTTGATTAATTCTAAAACGTCGTAATTGATTTGACCATCTACAATAATCGGATAGCGAATATTCTCATCCCCATTTTCGATAATAGTCAATTGACCGTTTTGCTCTAAAATAGCTCGCTTAACATTTTCAATTTCATAAATACCGTTTGCCCGTAATTTAAACATAAGCTCATTAGCAGAGATTCCGTGAGTCAAACATTCCTTCACATCTACCTCCCCGTCTTTAATCAACGTAATCGGTCGTCCATCAATAATCGACTTCACATAACGATTATGTTCTTTAGCAAACTTAAGTATCAAAACCAGAAGCGTCCAAATGATCAAGACCAATACAAATTGCATCACCGTAATCGCATTATTATAAATAACCCCACCAATAATGCCACCTAACACATAATTTTGCACTTGATCCATAGCAGATGACGGCGCTAAATTTCCCTTACCTAGGATATTGATTTGAAAAATAAAACAAATAATTCCCAAAGCAAATTTTACGATAATCGGACTGTAAAGTTGCATACAACTTCCTCCTACTCTGTTAACATAATTTTTTCACTGAGCACATGTGCCCGATTCAAAGTATATGAACCTTGATCCAAGGCTAGGTTAACTCGATAGTACTGGTCTTTTATCTTAAGAAGGACACCATCATTCAATTGGGTGCCATTGACAAAAATCTCTTTTTGATCAACTCCCCGTTCTTTGGCAACACTTTTAATAAAAGCTACCATCTGTGAGGATTGAGATTGTTTCGCTTGATTGGACTGATAATCCGAGTACTGTACCCCCAAAGCAAAAATCAAGACTAATAAAAAAATAATACTCAAGTCGCGATATTTTGTTTGAATACGATGTTTTAAGTAGCGCACAAAGACAATCACCAAAATAAAAAGTGAACCAAAGATTAGCACATACTTGATATAATCGTTAAAATTTGCCTGCGATTCTAAGTAGTCAATGCCATAAAAATTCATATTTTTTCCTCCCAAAAATACACTTAACAATCACTCTGTTACTATTCACCATTTCCTCTATCTTACCATTTCAAAATCATCCAAGACCAATTATCCCACTCGCAACTATCCCATTTCACCTAAATCCTCTAGACTATAATTAAAAAGGAAATGTCGATGACAGAAAGTGTACTAAAGCCTTTAATGGAACCGGTTGAACCTTTTTGGCGCTTAGTTTATAAATTCTTTCTCTCTTAAAATAGAACTGCCTTCAAACTGCGAAATGCTCACAGTTTAAAGGCAGTTTTTTAATGATAGTTATTGCAGTTTTTCCTAAAAAGATTAATGAACTGTGTTCCCTTAGATCTATTTATCTACGGGGCATTTGAGATTGCTCTCGGTAACTATAAAATTGCGACTTATCCGAATAATCTCCTTGATAGATACCATTCAGACCGGCTTTTTGGCCAAGAACCCCTAATTGAATCATTAGTATTTCTTCTTTTTTAGTATAATGAAGGCGTCCCTTTAAGGAGGCATTGCGGATATAATTGACTAAGCGATTGAGTAAGGCAGCTGGATTTTTTTCTTGATCTAGCTTCTTGTACACTTGCAATAAGACATCGGTAATATCTAGTATTTCCGAGGGCTGCTCCTCTCGCCTAGATAATAAATTGTATAGTTCATGAATTTTTTCTTTGGCTTCTTCCCTCATTCACATCTAACATCCTTCTTTCTCATTACATCATTACACATCGCTTTATTTGCTATTAGACTAATAACCCGCATATAAAAAGCAAATCAATTACGATGTCCCTTCACATCTAGAGCATATGCCTAATGAATTTTAGTGTCAACCAAGAGCTGATACTTGCTAGCGTAGTGAACAAACTAGAAAAGAAGGGCTTGTAACTACACACCGAGAAAATTATCATCAGCAATTTCACCAAACCATAGATAGAATAGTCTTTTAAAAGCTAAAATTTCACTACTGCTTAATCGCAAATAGGAGACGAGGCTATTTTCTCCTCGTCTCCTATTTGCTTAGTATTACATCAAACTCTTCAATGCCACTTTTGGATACTTGTCTTCAAACCAACGCATAGCAAATTGATTTTCAAACAAGAACAATGGTTGGTCGAAACGGTCCCGGGCGAGGATATTACGACTGGAACTCATCTTCTCATCCAAGTCTTTGGGATCAATCCAACGAGCAATTTTGTGGCCCATTGGTGTCATAATGACTTCTGCGTTGTACTCGTTTTGCATACGGTATTGGAAGACTTCAAACTGCAACTGACCCACTGCGCCGATGATATATTCTTCCGTCAAATAGGTTTTGTACAACTGGATAGCCCCTTCTTGTACCAACTGATAAATCCCTTTGTGGAATGATTTTTGCTTCATGACGTTTTTTGCTTGAACTTTCATAAACAACTCTGGTGTAAATGATGGAAGTTCTTCATAAGCCACTTTTAGTTTGCCTTCGTAAATAGTGTCTCCAATTTGATAATTGCCGGTATCATAGACCCCAATAATATCACCTGCTACGGCTTCTTGGATGTTTTCCCGTGTATCTGCCATAAACTGGGTCACGTTGGCTAGCTTCATCTTTTTGCCTGTACGTTCCATGAAGACATCCATTCCTCGTTCAAAGGTCCCAGAGCAAATCCGGACAAAAGCGATCCGATCTCGGTGAGCTGGATTCATATTGGCTTGGATTTTGAAGACAAAACCGGAAAAATCGGATTCATAAGGGCTGACCTCTTCTCCCGTGATGGTCTTGTGGGCATAAGGGGATGGGGCAAACTCTAAGAAAGTCTCTAAGAATGTTTGAACCCCGAAATTTGTCAAAGCTGAACCAAAGAAAACTGGGGTTTGGTCGCCACGAGCAATTTTCTTACGGTCAAAACTATCCCCTGCTTCTTTTAGCAATTCCACTTCTTCTTGGACATCACTAAACAAGCCATTGCCTCTCAGTGGATGATTATCTGGTATTTCGCCAGCATCATCTAACGGGACAAAACGTTCGCCACCGTAATTATCGGGACGGTACAGTTCCACACGATTGTTGTAAATATCGTAAAGACCTTCCAAGCCTTTCCCCATCCCAATCGGCCAGTTCATCGGATAGGATTCGATGTCCAAAAGTTCCTCTAGTTCTTCTAAAAGTTCTAGGGGTTCCCGACCATCTCGGTCCAATTTATTGATAAAAGTAAAGATTGGAATACCCCGTTTTTTGACGACTTGGAATAGTTTTTTCGTCTGGGCTTCAATCCCCTTGGCGCTATCGATGACCATCACAGCGCTATCCACTGCCATCAAGGTCCGGTAAGTATCTTCAGAAAAGTCCTCATGTCCGGGAGTGTCGAGGATATTGACCCGTTTACCATCATAGTCAAATTGCATAACGGAACTGGTGACCGAAATTCCCCGTTGTTTTTCGATTTCCATCCAGTCAGATTTGGCAAAGTTCCCTGTTTTCTTTCCCTTGACGGTCCCAGCTTGCCGAATTGCCCCACCAAACAAGAGTAATTGTTCCGTAATGGTCGTCTTCCCAGCATCCGGGTGACTAATAATAGCAAATGTACGGCGCATATCGACTTGTTGTCGTAAATTTGGATTGTTCATAATCAGTTGTAACTCCATTTCTCTTGATATCTAGTCTATGTGTTCTCACAGTCAGCTTTACAAATAATTATCTACATTGGCTGTCTCCTAAGTCTTTTTAACTAGCCTAGTATAGCATGAATTGGTAATCTCTGTGAACTTTCAGAAAAAGATTTTGGAAATTCTTGATATCAGTATGGATAATTAGGCCTTAACCTCTTCGCACAATACCTATCACAAGCTAGCACTCAAAAGTTTTAAAGAGCCTCCGTTAAGAAATAACCGCAGTCATCCTGCCATCATGTCTACAGAGAAAAAAGCAAGGTTTCCGTTATTTACAGAAGACCTTGCTTATTCTTGTCATTCTAGGCTTTGCTAAAATTGAAAGCTTAAAACATATCAAATAGCGACAGTTGATTTTCATCAGGTAATCCTTTGAGGACACCATTTTCATTCATATAATCAATCAATGTTTGGGAGACTTTCCCTCGCTTGGCTAAGTCTTCTTTGGACAGGAAGGGACCGTCTTTGCGAGCTTCCACGATTTGTTTGGCCACGTTATCCCCCAAACTTGGAACGGCTCGAAATGGCGCAATCAACTTGTTGCCATCGATGACAAAATTGATGGCATCGGATTTGTACAAATCGATCATACCAAATTCAAAACCACGTTCTAGCATTTCATTCGCTAGTTCCAAAACGGTCAAGAGGTTTTTCTCTTTGGTTGAAGCATCCATGCCCTTTTCGTTGATTTCTTGCATCAAATCTTTAACGGCTTGTTTGCCGCGACTCATAGCAACCAAATCAAAATCGTTGGCCCGCACAGAGAAGTAAGCACAATAGTACAAAATTGGATGATAAACTTTGAAATACGCAACTCGTAAGGCCATCAACACGTAAGCCGCAGCATGGGCTTTCGGAAACATGTACTTGATTTTCGAACAAGAATCAATATACCAATCCGGCACACTGTTTTCTTTCATGGCTGCAAGAAACTTATTGCGCTTTTCATCATCAATTTTACTCCATTGGCCTTTCCGTACGGTTTCCATGATGGTAAATGACGTACCTGGATCAAGCCCGGCATGCATCAAGTAAACCATGATGTCATCCCGACAACCGATCACTTCCGCCAAAGTGGCTTTGCCTTGTTTGATTAGTTCTTCCGCATTGCCTAACCACACGTCGGTTCCGTGAGACAAACCGGAAATTTGCAACAGTTCGGCAAAAGTCGAAGGATGGGTTTCTTCCAACATTCCTCGTACAAACCGTGTCCCAAATTCTGGAATCCCTAAGGTACCTGTCTCTGAACCAATTTGATCAGGAGTCACCCCTAGCACTTCTGGAGACTCAAAAATTCGCATCACTTCTGGATCATCAGTAGGAATCGTTTTTGGATCAATCCCCGACAAATCTTGTAACATCCGAATAACGGTGGGATCATCATGTCCCAAGATATCGAGTTTTAAGATATTGTCATGGATGGAGTGGAAATCAAAGTGGGTTGTGCGCCACTCGGCATTTAAATCATCGGCCGGATATTGGATTGGGGTAAAGTCATAAACATCCATATAATCAGGAATAACGATAATCCCCCCCGGATGCTGACCGGTAGTTCGTTTCACCCCTGTAGCACCGGCGGCCAAACGATCAATTTCCGCCCCACGAAGTCGGAGATTGTTGTCCCGTTCATAACCTTTGACATAGCCATAGGCAGTCTTATCAGCAACCGTACCGATTGTTCCAGCGCGGTAAACATAGTCCTCCCCGAACAACACTTTCGTATAATTATGGGCTTGAGGTTGGTACTCCCCAGAAAAGTTCAAGTCAATATCCGGAACTTTATCCCCATGGAAGCCAAGGAAAGTTTCAAATGGGATATCATGGCCATCTTTAGTCAAGCGACTACCACATTTAGGGCAGGCTTTTTCCGGCATATCAAAACCCGAACCATAAGAACCATCTTCATAAAACTCAGAGTACTGACAATTAGGACAATGGTAATGTGGCGCTAATGGATTGACCTCGGTAATCCCGGTCATGGTTGCGACAAAACTCGAACCCACAGATCCCCGGGAACCAACCAAATAACCATCTTCATTACTTTTATGCACCAATTTTTGGGCAATCAGGTAAATCACCGAGAAACCATTGCCGATGATGGAGTTCAGTTCCCGTTCGAGACGTTTTTCGACAATCTCCGGTAGTGGATCACCATAAAGTTCTTTGGCCCGATTGTAAGAAAGATCGGTGATTTCTTGTTCAGAACCTGGAATTTTTGGCGTATACAATTCATCTTTGACAGGGATGATGGTTTCACACCAGTCAGCAATTTTATTAGGATTTTCTACGACGATTTCTTTGGCTTTGGCTTCTCCTAAAAATTGGAAAGCCGTCAACATTTCATCTGTCGTCCGAAAATGAACATCAGGTAACGGTTGCCGACTCAAAGGATTCCCGCTTTGAGACTTAATCAAGATTTCCCGGTAAATACCGTCCTCTTGTTCCATATAATGGGCATTACCCGTGGCACAAACCGGTTTTCCTAGTTCCTCACCGATCCGGACGAGGTTGCGAATAATTTCTTCTAAGTCTGACTCACTTTTGATATTTTCCATCAAAATTAACGGCTCATACACGGCTTTAGGCATGACTTCAATATAATCATAAAACTCAGCTAATTTTTTGGCTTCTTCATAGCCTTTTTGCATCAAGGTCATGAAGACTTCCCCTTTGTCACAAGCTGTACCTACCAATAGGCCTTCTCGCAATTTCACCAGCTCTGAGCGGGGAATCCGTGGAACTCCACCATAGAAATACTTCACGTTACCTAAAGAAATCAATTTAAAAAGATTTTTTAAACCAGCTTGGGTCTGAGTCAAAATCGTCGCGTGAAATGGTCGTGCCGCTTTATAAGCATTATCCCCTGCCATTTCCCGGTTCAAATCTTGGTGAAGCAACATCTCGTGCTTTTCCATCGCTTCTTTGACAAAAATCCATGCCAGATGACCAGTGGCTTCCGCATCGAAAATCGCACGGTGAGCATTTTCCAAACTAACACCAAATTTTTTCGTCAATGTTCCTAAATTGAGCCGCTTCAATTCTGGATGAAGAAAACGAGCCAACTCCAACGTATCAATGACAGGATTTTCAGCTTCTGGCATGCCTAAACGTTTATAAGTATGGTTGATAAACCCCATATCAAATGACGCATTATGGGCGACTAAAATAGTTCCTTCAGTAAACTCTTTGAAGGCCGCCATGACACTTGCTTCGGACTTGGACCCATGGAGCATTTCGTCGGTAATCCCCGTCAGATTGACGATAGTAGCCGATAAAGGATGTCCCGGATCAATAAATTCATCAAAAGTATCGATCACATTTCCTTTGTGCATCTTGACTCCTGCCAGCTCGATAATCGTATCGTACACCGCCGAGAGTCCAGTGGTTTCCACGTCAAAGACAACATAGGTGGCATCGGTTAGCGGGATGTCTGCTGGATTGTAAGCTACCGGCACACCGTCATCTACCACGTAAGCTTCCACACCGTATAAAATTTTGACGCCGTTTTTCTTACCAGCACTATGGGCATCCGGAAACCCTTGCGCCCCACCATGATCGGTGATGGCAATGGCTTTATGCCCCCATTTAGCTGCTTGGGCGACAAAATCCCCAATACTGTTGGTGGCATCCATGGTACTCATATTGGAGTGCAGATGAAGTTCAACGCGTTTTTCTCCTTCTGGTGCATAGTCTTTGCGGGGTTCGTGTTTGACTTCCACCAAGTCTTGGGCAAACATCACTAGATCTCGTTGGAAAGTATCTTCTTGAATACTTCCACGAACTTTCATCCAACTGCCCTTTTTGATATTGTCAAAGATTTGTTCATCTTTTTCACCATTGGAAAATTTCTTGACGATGAAAGACGACGTATAGTCCGTAATTTTTAAGGTTAAAATCTTCCGCTTAGTACGCAATTCCCGCACTTCTACATCAAAAACATAACCTTCAATGGTCAACCGTCGTTCTTCTTCAATGATGTTGATCATTGGGGTAATCGGTTCATCAGCGGGGATGTTACGCCCCAGTTGTAATGGTCCTTGAAGCGGTGCTGGCGTATTTTTTTTCTCTTTTTTCTGTTGTTCATGGGCTGCCAGATTTTCCATCGCCTGTTGCATCATGACTTCGGCTTGCTCGGCTTTTTTAGCTTCAAGCTCCTTAACCGCAGCTTCGGCTTGTTCTTCATCGTAGCGCGCTTCCAAACGAAACTTCGGAAAACCCAATTTTTGATAGCAGTCTTCAATCCAAGGAAAATAATTATCCACCAAATGCGGGATGATTGCTTGATTATTGACGGAGATGACAACTTTTTTGTCCTCCAAAAGAGGCAGTTGATTCTTAATTGTTTGATTGACAACTTTGGTATTGCAATGCTCATCTGACAAGACCAGCGGCCAATAGTCCTGTAAGAGGGCTTCATTGAGTTGCGGGGCATCTGTTTGAACATTCAACCGGGTAGTAGCAATCTCCCGAAAAGCCATCAATAGATGATGATTTAGCAGTTGATAGAGGCTTACTGGCAAGATCTCTGTAAACCCTAAAGTAAATTCCCAAATGCGGGACTGTCGGTGAACGATCACACCTTCAATCCTCCCCCCCAGCTGTGTAAGCTGGTTGACCACATCTGGTGCTAGTTGCATCTGTTCTAGCAGGACATTGAATTTTTGAATTTTTTCTGACATAAAGCGGTCCTCCCAGTTTTGTTTCAGCATTATCTAGTATACCTTTTTTTGGGGGGCTTTTCATTAAAGTTCACTTGGAGATTTTTCTCATGATTGGATATCCGTTTATGTAAAGGATTGTCATCGATTTAAGACAAACTAAAAAACTCAGAAAACAGTGACACTACCGTTTTCTGAGTTTATTGGGCATTTTTTTAATCAGGTTTCTTCCGCAGACTGGAGCAAAATAGGAATAGTGTCTAGCAACTCTTCTTTACGAATCTCTAACATCGCCCCAGTTCGCTTGAGTTTGACTTCCACAATATTTTCCATCGCTTTTTTGCCCACCGTGATTCGCAATGGACAGCCGATCAAATCTGCATCGACAAATTTTACTCCAGCCCGTTCATTACGATCATCGACTAAGACTTGGTAGCCATGGCTGGTAAGATGTGCTTCTAGTTCATCAGTTAGTTTATTTTGAAAGTCATCAGACATATTCATTTGTAGGATGTGCAAATCAAAAGGAGCAATGTTACGCGGCCAATTGATGCCTTCTTCGTTGGCATTTTGCTCCACCACGGCAGCCAATAAGCGACTGATACCGATACCATAACTCCCCGCCCAGACAGGTACGTACTGCCCCGTCTCATCTAAAACTGTGGCATCCAAAACATCACTATAACGAGTACCTAATTTAAAGATGTGACCAACTTCAATTCCTCGCGTAAATTGTAAAACACCTTGACCGTCTGGGGAAGGTTCCCCCTCTTTGACATAACGCAAATCTTGGTAAGCACTTGGCTGAAAGTCTCGACCAGGGTTGACATTCATATAGTGGTAGCCAGCTCTATTACTACCGGTAATCGCATTGCCCATGTCTTGAACTTGCAAATCCGCCAAAAGCTGGATATGTGCTGGCAAGTCGACTGGACCGATAAAGGCACTCGCTGCACCCAGCAATTCCTGCGTCTCTTCAGCGGTAGCCTCTCGCAAGTAAAAGACTGAGAGCATTTGCTTGACTTTGGCTTCGTTGATTTCTTGATCGCCACGAGCCAAAATCATCACAGGTTGCTCATCAGCTAAATAAAGCTTGGCTTGAATGATTTTATCAGCTGTAACTGTTAATTGTTCTTGCAAATCCGCTAAAGTTTCCACCTCAGCAGTCGCCACTTCCGTCAGTTTCCCATAGGATTGTTGCGCCATTTTTTTGGAATAAAGACTAGTAGCCATCTCCAGATTAGCAACATAGTCACTTGCGGTTGAAAAACAAATCACATCTTCACCAATTTCAGATTTAGCGAGAAACTCTTTTGATTCACTGCCTCCCATCAAACCATTGTCTGCAATAACTGTTCGAAAAGCCAAACCACAACGAGTAAAGATGTGGCGATAGGCTTGTTCAAATTGCAGGTAGGTCTGATCCAAACTCTCCTTAGAACTATGAAAGGAGTAGGCATCTTGCATCAAAAATTCACGACTCTTCAGTAACCCATGGCGGGGCCGTTTTTCATCACGAAATTTTGTCTGAATCTGAAATAAGCGAATGGGTAGCCGCTTATAGGAATTTACTTCATCAGCAATCAATTTTGTAAATATTTCCTCATGGGTGGCGGCCAAGAGGTTACTGCGTTGATTGCGATCCACCACTTTAAACAAGGTTTGACCATAAGCTTGCAAGCGTCCGGTGGTTTCCCATAAATCTTCCGGCAATAAATGGGGCATCGCCATTTCTTGCGCATCAATGTGAGCTAATTCTTCCCTAACGATACCCTTGATTTTTTCTAATACGCGCCAAGCCAAGGGTAAATAACAATACACCCCAGAAGCTACCTGCCGGATAAAACCGCCCCGCAATAGCATCTGAAAACTCAAAACACCAACTTCGCCGGGAAGCTCCCGTAACGTGGGGATTAACATTTTCGATTGTCTCATGAGAACCCTCTCTTTTTCACTTTTCTCGATTAGTGGAAGAAAAAGCGTTGGATATCATTCCAAGTGACTAAGATCATCAACAACATCAAAGCACCAAAGCCGATTAAGTTCAGCAACCCTTCTTTTTCAACACTCATTGGTTTGCCTCGTACGCCTTCAATCACATTCAGAACGAGTTTCCCACCGTCTAAGGCTGGAAAAGGAAACAAATTGATGATTCCTAAATTCATCGACAATATCGCAATAAATGCTAATACCGTCGCAAATCCTTGTTGAGCGGCTTGCGAGGACATTTGGAAAATCGCCACCGGTCCACCTAATTTGTCCAAATCCGGTCGAACAATTAAATCCCCTAACGCTTGGAAAATATTTAGGGAGTTGCCGATTGCTTGTTTGAAGCCACCGATGATTTTTGCCATAAAGCCGGTTGCCATCGGTACTTGGATGCCAATTCGAACCGTTTTTTGCCCTTCAACAGTAGTGGTTTCAGGCGTGACTGTGGTTTCGAAGGTTTCGGTACCCCGCTTCACTGAAAGCGTCAAAGGTTGATCTGGGCTGGCCAAAATAGCAGTCGTCAATTCTTGCCAGCTGGAAATTTTTACCCCATCAATGGTTTGAATCTGATCCCCTTCTTTTAAGCCGGCCGTCGCAGCTGGACTATCGGCTTGAATTGCCCCGATAGCATTTGTATCCGTCACTGCTACCCCACCTTGCATAAAGGCAATCACGATAAAGAGTAAGATTGCCAAAATGAAGTTGTTCATGGGACCGGCAAAATTTGTCATCATACGTCGACTGAGTTTGGCCGATTGAAACTGGACATCAGTCGGGGCAATGCGGACTTCGGTACCATCTTGTTCAATGATAGTCGCATCATGTAAAACCTCATAGCGCATCAATTGGGTTTCGTCGTTATTGACGTAACCGGCATAGTACAATTCGTTTTCTAAATCAAATGACTCTGTGACGACAGGTATGCCGTTGGTGAGCTGCACTTTACTGGAGGTATTGATTTTTACTACTTTCCCCTCCTCATTCAGTACCAATGTCACCGGCATCCCTCGGGTAATCTCGGTCTCGTCTTCCCCCACTCCTGCCATGCGGACATAACCACCGATTGGTAGCAGGCGTAGCGTATAGGCGGTGCCATCTTTGCCTTGGTGACCAAAAATCTTCGGTCCCATCCCGATTGAAAATTCCCGAACTAAAATTCCCCCTCGGCGTGCAAAAAAGAAGTGGCCAAATTCATGGAAAATCACCACAACACTGAAGACGATTAAAAATGTCAAAAGACCTTTCATCGTTGTTCCTCGCTTTCATTTGTTAGCTTCAAAAGTCACCAGCCTAAAGCCGAGACTCTCGATTTCTTTGGAGCTAAACTCCATTTTATTTTAACACACTGGTAATAAGACCGGAACTAGTCGTAAAAAAAGTAAAGGGAATGTCACAAAATAGCAACGTAATCTTCACTTAACTAGCTAATTGTATAAAAAACATATAAGGTTCGGCAAATTTTGCCGAACCTCTAACGCTGTCTTGAAAACGAAGGAGCACTTATAATGAACTTGAGGAGTGACACAAGCTCGAGCGGTTTATTGGTGGCCTTCCCCGTATAAAAAACCGAGTGATTCGCTT
>NZ_MAEI01000009.1 GCF_009933255.1 Enterococcus diestrammenae
AAGTTCTACTTGAAATTTGCGGGCATTATATGGCAGTATTACAAGTGATAAAAAAATTATTCTAACCCAAGGTGGTTTAGCTATTTTAACACTTATTTCAACATTCTTTTAAGCAAATAAAAAGCACAGTCAATTAAGAGTGTGCTTTTTGTTTGTTTCTTTTTATCTGAACCGTATTATATTTCCGTCTATTTGAATCAAACTTTATCATATAACATGATAATTCGCAAAAATATGATAATTATGCTGCTTTTATATATTGTAATTCTTTTGATAATATTCTTTAAAGTAGACTAAATCTCAATATCATAGTAGCTAGTATTGAACAATTATTTCCACTTAATGACTTTTACTCGTCCATTATAGATTATTTTAACTGCCTATATTTCAAGAATACACAATTTATGGCGAAATACCTTTTATCATAATTTAATATCCCATATCGATGCTATATTTTCCTCAGTACTAACGAAGATGGCAATAATTAACCTTCTATTTTTTATACATTTACATTTTTTGAATTATTGTTGTTTCATATCGATGTGATCAACCTGGTTAAAACCCCAAGTTGTTCCAAACAAATTATAGAAAGTTGGAAGAAAAATGAAAGTACAAGTGTTGAATAAGTCTAACTTTATTTGTTTAGGAATGACCTCTGTAGTAGCTTTAGGATTATTCGTCAGTACAGGTACAAGTGTATATGCTAGCGAAATCAATAATACTGTCAAAGCTGACTCTTCATCTCTATCTCTGCATGACATGACAAATCAAGCTTTACCCACCACGGGAGAAGTGTACTTTAATAATTCCGATATTTTGAATTACATCAAAGAGAATGATCCACAAGGTTATAACACGTTATCACAAGATGATATTAACTTTCTTTTGAGAGAAGATATGCTTAGAGCAGGTAGTAATCGTATCACATTTAGTGTATCTGGCTTTAAGATTTATTTAAGCTCTAGTACAGCAAAGTGGGCTAAGGACGCTGGAAGTGTTGTGGAATCTGAATATCACTTAATTGGATAGGTGGAATTACAGGTCAGAGGAACACAATAAACATTTAAAAAATGTTATACAAGCATCTGTTTTGTAATCAATTTACGCTAGAGTAACTCATCCACCCGTGAAAACGGATGGATTTTTAATACCCCTAGAAGGGGGCAACACTCGTGGCCCCTTAAAAGGGCTTTTTAACAGACTGCCACTCGCTCACCTTCGCTCATTTACTTCTCTTCACTTTTTAAATGGGTCTACGTACTCTCTTTTACTTATACTATCCCGAATACGATTATCCGCTTCTTGTTCACGAATATATTTCTCAATTGTCTTTGGATTCAATCCTACTGTGCTCACATAGTATCCCTTTGATCATAAAGATTTGTTTCCATATTTGTACTTGAGATTTGCATATTGTTCATGGGTTAGCATGGCACTCCGACCTTTCAGATATCCCATGAAACTGGATATACTCATTTTAGGAGGGACCCGAACTAGCATATGAATATGGTCTGGCATTGCATGTGCTTCGATGATTTCCATATCTTTCATTTCACATAACTTCCCTAGTATTTTTTCAATGTCTTTTCGTAATTATCCATAAATGACTTTCCGTCTATACTTTGGTGTAAAGACAATGTGATACTTACAATTCCAACGAGTATGTGCTAAACTTTTATCGTCATTTGACATAAAAAAACTCCTTTCCATACGATGAGCGGTTGGTAGCCACTCACTAGTCCATCGAAAGGAGTTTTTTATCGCTAAAGCTACTTCATCCACGCGTAGAAACGCATCGATGGTGCCAGCTTGATACCTGCTAGAGGCTGGCCACAAGAACTAAAAATCAACTGCCCGAGAACAGAGTCGACTAAGCCAGCTACGATACTGGCAAGTCATCCCATTACTTCTCCGGTAATCACACCGCTGATAATGGTCCCATTGATCAATGTATCAAATAATCGTTATACTAATCCCCTTTAGGTTTCTTGCATCAATCTGTGATAACTGTCAGGCACAAGTAGAGTTACATCCTTGCTTTCTTCTTTAATCCAGATTTCTTATCAGTAGCAGGTTTAGGAACTTCTCATAAGCTTATTTACAATCTATTAAAACGATTGCTGGCTGGTTTTACGTAGTAAGATTCTGAAAAAGTGAATTCTATTGAAGAACGTATGGAGCGTTTCATTCGACCATTGTCTTTACTTAATAGACCCTAGGTTCATTATTTTTATCGATTTTTTCTTGGGCTTTGTTGGTTCCCCGATTGACCACTTGTTTGGCTTTATCCGTCTGTTTTGCGGCAAAGCGGCCGGTGGTTTTCGCGGCACTGGTTACTTTGTCTTGCACGGTCTCGCTGTCGGCTTCGTATTCATTTTTGGTTTTGATGTCGACCACATGCACATTGACTTCGATAACATCTAAGTGGGTCATGTTGTTCACTTCGTCATGAATCACTTGTTTAATCTGATTGGCAATCTCGGGGATATCCCGGCCGTATTCGATGACCACGTCCATGTCCACGGCAACTTGTTCTTTGCCCACTTCGGTTTCGATGCCGGAAGTCACATTGTCCGTATTGACTAATTTTTCGGCAATGTTCGAGAAAAAGCCGCCATCCACGGTTAACAAGCCATCGATTTGATCCACGGCGGTGCCGACGATTTTTTGGATAACTTTGTCGTCATAGGTCAACTCGCCACGAATGTCACCGGAGTCGGAAGTAGGCCCGTCTTTTTTCACGCCTGGATGGGTTTCATGGGCGGGTTGCCGGTTTTTTTCGAATTGTTTTACTGTTTCATGTACTTCTTGTTCGTAGTCGTTAATCCCTTCAGCAGGGGGAGGGACCGCTCCCAGTGTTGCCAGTTTGTCGTCAGGACGATTCATTTTGTGTTTGTCTACCATTTTTATTCCTCCTAGTTAGTTTGTGGGGATGATTGCCCCGAAGTTTAGTAGCGCTTATTTCGTTGAAACAGCTGGGTTAAACGTTCATTTTGTTCCAAGTAAAAGCCCAAATAAATGCCTAACAGGGTCAGTAAAAGAATCAAAAGCGTCTTGAAAAAACCGATTGTGACAAGTAAGATGGCGAGAACTAAGCCGATGCTCCCACAGACAATGGGGAGTTTGTATTGGTAAAACAAGTATTTCATGGTACTCCCTCCTTAAATGACTCTGGAATGACTCGTGGCACGCCAATCTTCTTGCTCAAATTCAGTGTACGCCACATTGACTTTGACTTGCTCGGTGGTACCGAGTATTTCTTGGAGTTCGCTTCTGATTTCTTCCATTAATAATTCAGTTTTGCCGATATGAGCAGAAGTTCTGGTCAATTGGCCCTTCACATTGACGTTGATTTTACGTTTGGTGGCGTGTACCCGCACTTTGGGATTGCCCACAAAACCGACACCTATTAGCTTGGAGCGGACGAAACCTTCGATGGCCTTTTTATCCAACGAGAGTTGGCCTTTGTCGTTATTGAGCACAAAGGTCTGCTTAACCCGGGGATAAAAGAGAAAGAAGAAAATCAAGAGTAAAAGCGCGATGAAAAAGACGAGCGCCACCCAGAAAAGATATTGTTGCAAAAGCTGGTTGGTGAAAGTGTTGAACAAGAGGCGATTCCGGTTGAAAAGCGGAAAAGGTAACGCAACACTAGATGAAGTAACGAGCATTACCATGAGTAAAACCGACATCAACAGTAACGAAAGAACGATTCCGAGTGCTTTAAGCCCACGATTCATAGTGCACCTCCTTTCACAAACTGAGAGTGAAGGCGACTAGCCCTAGCTACCAGTTTTTTGTTGGTTTTGCTTGCGGGCCATTAACACATATAGTAAGGGAATGCCCAAAATGACCGCCGCAATTTTTAGAAATTTCTTCATCTGGATTCCTCCTTTTGTAAAAAATCAGCACTTGTGCTAGTCAAAACCTAGGAGAAGCCCTAGGTGTAACCGCGGTTTGCTTATTTTTTGTGCGCCCACTTTCTTTCACGAATCCTCACCTCTTTTTTGTCAGTGACTTGTTTGGTGATTTATTTGGTAAAGTCTTTGCGTTTTAAATAAATGGTGGTCAAGATACTGACAACGACCGCGAGGATCATCACGAAGAAAAAGCCGTTTTTTGTCTCTTTGCCTGGGAGTCCCCCGGTATTCATGCCCCAGATGCCGGCAACGAGAGCAGGTATGGAGACGACTAAAGTAGCGGATTCCAAGAATTTCATCAAGTGGTTTAAATGATTGCTCATCATATCGGAAAACAACCCGCCGATGGTCTCAAGCAAATCACGATAAATCAAGATTCGTTCCTCTGCATGGGCTTGGCGCAAGCGGATGTTGTACACGAGATTTTCGTCGCCTAGTTGCTGGGCGAAATCGGTTTCTTCCCAGAGGTAATTCAAGGTTTCTTTTTGGCCTTGCAGCGTGTTGTCCAGATACACGACATCCCGCTGCGTGTCTGCCAAGCGAAAGAGTTCTTCGTTTTTCGTAGTGATGCGAGCCGCTGCGTCTAGCTCATCGATGATTTTTTTGATGGTTTTTAATTCCTTTAGAAAATGCGCATAGGCTCGTTTGATGATATAGGCGCAGAGTTGCTCTTTATTCGTGACTTTATGAGCGGAACGGGTCAAAAAAGAAGTCAGAAAATCTGAATTATCTCCCACAAAAGTCAAGGTCATTTCTTTAGCAAAAATCAAGATTAACGGTTCTAAGCGTTTTTCAATGGGGAGCTCGCGATTGTCGCTTAGGTTCATTAAAGAAAGAATCGTCAACTCCCCTAGGCGGTCGTTATTCATTTTTTCATAGTGGTTGATTTCTTCTGCATCGTCACCGCCGAGAAAGATGTCTTTTGGCAATTCGTATTTCTCCACGATTTCGGTGAGTTCGACTTTGGTGGCTTTTTGCAAGACAATCCAGTTACTTACGTCTTGGGTCGCTTTTTCTATGCCAGAATCTGTTATCTTAAAAGTTGAAATCATCTTAATCCCCCTATAATATTTCTAACCAATGGACCACAAGCAATAAATAAAATAAGTAACGATAAGAAAACGCTTACTTTTAGTAAATAACAACATTTCATCCTCGAATCTCAGAATAGAGCATTTGCTTTTTTTCGTCAAATGATGTGCTGTTTTTGCATAAAAAGGCGTAATTCTTTTCAAAAAATGAAATTTATATTAACATAGAATTGTAACATCGACATTATGTTAGGAGTGAGGATATGACAGATCCAGTGTTAAAGGATCCACGGGAGTTATATTATGAATCAGAATTTCCGAAACAGGATCAAGAAACCCCGCCCCTACAGAAGAAGATGAAACCTGTGCCGGACTGTGGGGAAGAGAGCTATGTTGGTCATGAGCGCTTACTTAATCGTCGGGTTTTGATTACCGGGGGCGATTCGGGGATTGGCCGAGCGGCGGCGATTGCGTATGCGCGAGAAGGCGCCGATATTGCTTTGCAGTTTTATCCGGGAGAAGAACCGGATGCCAAGCAAGTGGCCAAGTATGTGGAAGAAGCGGGGCGCAAAGCCGTCTTACTACCATTTGACTTGCGCGACGCTGCGGCACCTGAAAAAATGGTGGCTCAAGCAATGAAAGAACTAGGCGGATTAGACACGCTGGTGTTAAACGCGGCGCAACAGATTACTCAGCCTTCTTTAGCAGAGTTGACCATGGAGCAAGTCCGGGATACTTTTGATGTGAATATTATTTCCATGTTTGCCACGGTGAAAGCCGCCTTACCACACTTGCCGGCAGGGTCCAGCATTATCACGACCACCTCGGTGCAAGCGTTCAGTCCAAGTGGTCATCTCTTGGACTACGCGGTAACGAAGGCCGCGATTGCCAGCTTCACGGTGGGATTAGCCAAACAGTTGAGCAAAAAAGGCATTCGGGTCAACGGTGTCGCACCGGGACCGATTTGGACAGCCTTGCAACTAGACGAAGGCCAACCGGAAGAAAAATTACCGGTCTTCGGGCAAGACTCTTTAATGGAGCGGGCAGGACAGCCGGTAGAATTAGCGCCAGTCTATGTTTTCTTAGCCTCCAACGAAGCAAGCTACGTAACCGCCCAAATTTACGGGGTAACCGGTGGCGAAGCAATCAACTTATAGAAAGGACTTGAAAGCACATGAAAAAGCAAGGAAAAGTCATGATGATTGTCTCGTTGGTGGCGACTTTGCTGCCGGTGTTGCTGAAGGTCAAAGAAATACACGATGACTATCGCAAACAGGAAAAAACGAACAAGTTGTCGTGAAGCTAGGAAAGAAGCAATCTAATTAATAGAGGAGGAATTTATTATGGGTCTTATTTGGTCATTAATTGTCGGAGCGATTATCGGAGCGGTGGCAGGTGCCATCACTGGAAAAGGGATGGGCTGGATTGCGAATATCGTGGCCGGTTTAGTCGGTTCCGCTATCGGACAATCACTCTTTGGTTCTTGGGGACCGTCATTAGCCGGGATGGCATTGGTACCATCGATTATCGGAGCGGTGATTCTCGTTGCCGTGGTGTCATTCTTCTTCAGTCGTAGGACGAGTAATTAAACTGTATTGTAAGTTCTTCCCCAATGACATAAAAAGTCATAGCCTCGGCTAATAGTCGAGGTTTTTTTGATTGGTAAAAGAATTTTTTTACCAATACTTAACTGATCAGTATCAGTTGACTGCTTCAATCTAACCAAAAATTATACCACTTAATATCATAGTTTGAACCGCTCAATCAAGACTAGAAAATATGTAAGTCTCTTTTCAGGAATCGAAATTGAAGCTAGGTTCCTATTTTCTCCTAGGGCACGAATGACCTCTTGTTACAATCAGAGTGGATAAAAAGCCGTTAAAAACGAAACTTGTTTTGTTCCTTCGCCATCTTTACCCTAAGTCTACTTTGAATATGGCTAGCGGCTTGAATTGCAACGACAATGAAGCCGAAGAGGAATGTCGGTTATCCTACATATCTTTCATTTGGACTGAAATGTACTTGCTCTTGATTGATTCTGAAGGTTTCACACATGACGACAGCAACCACTACCTCGTAACATAAGAAAATCGACTGGAGATACAGAGCAAAATGGCTTTATTGTAGGTGATAAAGTACGTCATAGACTCTTTGGTCTGAAGAAGTTGTGTAAATCGATGAAATTTATTTAGAGATTCTTTTCGAAAGTAAAGAGTAGCAACAAATATTGCTCCTAGAAAACTTGAAAAGATTACTGAAGTCTAATGTGAGCGTTACTAATATTGTTCAAAAAATCTAACTCTTTTTTTCAAGTTCAATCCGTTTTTTTAATCAGTAGGGGCTGTAAAAAAAGTCCCTTACAAAAGCCCATGAAATGACGAAATTCCGTTCATTTCACGGGCTTTTTTTGGGTAAAATAAAAGAAGTATAGGTAGCCACCCATACTTCCACTTTAATCCTGAAAGGACTAAACAAATGTATCCTAATTATAACATGAATCAACTTACATTGGACATCAGTACCTCATTCGAGCCAAAAGAAAATCACGTAGCCCTTTTTATCAACGAGTTAGTGGCATCTCTTCAAATCAAACAACCTTACCTTTTTGGAAGACCAAGAGAATATGATTTGGGTGCAATGATGAAGTTGGTTCTTTTTGCCTATACGAGAAAAACGTTTACTATTCGTAAGATTAATCGATTGGCAGAAGAAAATCTTTATGCCCGGTGGTAACACGGGGGTACCGAACTCATTAGAAATCTCTCTGAAGGTTGCTACAAAAGGCCTCATGAGCATTCTTCAAAGATTCGATTTTTGTCAAAATTAGCTAAATAGAAAAGCAAAAGACGTGTGAACGGACCGGCTGCCAGCGGCAGAGCCGAGTTCGTTTACACGTCTTTTTTGTGTTTTCTCAAAAAAGAAACTTTTTCGAAATGAGGCGATTAAGAAGCAAATAGTTTAAGAATCTCTTACAAGTCAATTCAATTGTCTGTTGTTTCGAAAAATTACCCTACTCAGATTGTAGTAGTAATGGAAGGGAAATCATCCATAAAGAAAATTATGAGAAATTCCACATTTTTTGGAAAATAGGGAGTTCCAAATTGTTCTTGTTAGTGAAAGGAGGAAATTTTATGCAACTGATTCGTGCACCCACTCTACTTTGTTTCAACCAATTAAAACAAAGACTAAATTCAAAATCAAAGGAGAAATACACATGTCAAATAAATTAATGATCCAAAAAGGAACCAGCATCTCACTAAACGATTCAGAAACTGTCAATCTAGCCAGCCTACGTTTCGATCTCAAACAATTCAAACTCCCGCAACGTTTTGTTGTAGCCAAAAGTGATATTCAAATGCGCATGGAACGTGAACAGAATCATGTTGGCGAACGTGTAGAGACCGGGCTAATGATCCTCACCTTCAAAGTCTATGATCGGGCTTTTGTCGAACTGGTTCTGAATAACGGCGGAACAGAACTCGGCTCCCCTATCACCATTGTGGTCGAGCATCAAGAAGAACTGCCCATTTTAGATAACTATGAAGACGGCGAGTTGATTCCCATTCGTTTTACTGGTTTAAATGTCTATCCCCGAAAAATTCAGAAAAAATCATTTGTGGGAGAAGGTCAACCAATGATTGATACCTGGCAATTTGCAGCATTGAAAATCAGTGCCACCTCCTATCAACTAGGAGAAGTGAATGAACCAAACACACCGGCAAAGTAACGAATGTCTAATCGATTTTCTACGTTTTTCATTACCAGATTCTTCAATGGAAAAAGTTGCGGACTTATTGGGAATTGCCCTTTCTGACTTCACTTCGGAAAAGAAAGGGAGTCCTTTTCCCACTTACGATTCTCACTATTCCTTTGCAGATATTATCATTCACCAGAGTGATCACCACAATAATCTGTTAGTAAACTTATCGGGTCAAGGGTGTCGCCAATATGAAGAATATATGTCTAGCGTGGAGGGGTGGCATTGGCAGAAATTCTTAGCCACCATTCTAAAAGCCAAAGGAACCATTACTCGTGCCGACTTGGCAATGGATTTATTTGACGGCTCCTCTCCTCCTGTGTCTACCTTGCAAAAATACGTGAAGAACGGCCAACTCAGCTCTCAAAGTCGCCACTTTCGGGAAGTAAACAGTGGGCAACTACAGAAAGGCATTCTAACTGGCCATACGCTTTATATTGGCGCTCAGCCGCAACTACTGCGGATTTATGACAAAAAGCAAGAAATCCGCGATAAAACGGGGGAAATTGCCCAAGTCAACGAGTGGGTTCGCTGGGAGCTGGAATTAACCGATCAGAAAGCTCGGCAAGCCGTAGAAAAGCTTGCGAAAGGAATACCACTCAATACGGTAATTCGTGGCATTTTAGCTTCCCACTACAGCTTCAAGACCAAACCCAAAGGCCCCGTCAACTATCATAACAAAGCTCGTTGGCCGAACATGAAATGGTGGGATAAATTTGTGGGGGACATGCCCAAAATCCCCTTACGTGTAATTCGTGAAAAACCAACCTTTTCCAAGAAGAAAGCTTGGTTAGAAAATGCCACTTCGAAATCGCTCGCCATGATTTACGAAGCTTTTCTACAAGCCTATGGCCCAGAACAAGCAGAAGTTTATTTGAGAGAATTACTAGCCACAGGAAAAGAAAAATTCACGGAAACAGATCAGACCTTTATCGAACAAAAAATACTGGAATTGGAAAATGAAGATTCTTACTAGAGAAAGGAGGTTGCCTATGCACGAAGTTCAATTTTTACTGAACGATGAGCAGATGAAACAGCTAGGAAATAGTGTGTACACACTTCTTCTAAACAATGTGAATCAAGTACGACAAGATACTGCGATCGACAAACGCTATTTAACCACGAAAGAAACTTGCCAGTATCTCCATATTGCGAACAACACTTTGGATAAATGGGTTGAACAAGGACTGCCAAAAATCACGATTCAAGGTGTTGTGCGTTTTGATCGGCAAGCTATAGACGAATGGCTCCATTGCTATACTTGCTAGAAGCGGTTTATAATCAGAACGTAGTCATTCCTACGTTCTGGTTTGCGTATAAGAAAGTAGGAAGTAACATGGCAATTACTAAACTGAAAAACAACCACTACAAATTGGAGGTGTTTTACCCCAAGGAGGTGCGACAAATTCTCGGTGTCACTACCGAGCGCTACCGCAAAACATTTAGGACGAAAAAAGAAGCGGAACAGGCTGAAAAAGACGTGTCTCAAAAAATTCAACGTGTGCTTAATGAAAAGAGTGCTCGTTCATTTGAATTAAACGGCATATCAAATTCAAAGAGTTTTATGAAACAGTTTGGTTGGATATGTATATCGCTGGTTCTACTGGACGATCTAGGCAAATTCCGACTGCCACAACCATTAGCAATACGAAAGATGTCTTCCGTCTTCATATTCTGCCGATGTTTGGTGAATATTCCATCAAGTTCTTAAACGACAATAAAGACTTTGTGCTTCGTGCCTTGATGAAAAAGTCCCAAACTTATGCCAATATCAAAATCATCAAAAGTTACGTCAACCAGATTTTTGATATTGCGGAGCTATTAGAGTATATCGAATACAATCGGATTGAGAAAGTGATTCGGTATGTGGGTGATCCTAAGAAACAGCAACTAAAGGCGGAACGTCAGCTAAACGGTGAAGCACTGACAGCCGAAGAATTGATTGCTTGGCTAGACGCAGCCAATGAGGATTACAGCAATGGTTCTCTAATCATGCAAGATTATGTTCTCTTGATGCTAACGTTGAACCTAGGGGACCGCAAGAGCGAATCCTATGCCCTCCAGTGGAAGCATATTGATTTTGAAAATGGTTATGTCAGTTTGATTCAAAGCAAGGATAAGTTTGGCAATTTAAAATCCACAAAAGGTCGAAAAGCCACGAAATTCAAGATTCCGACATTTCTTATTGAACTATTGAAAGAATGGAAGCAAAAGCAAAAGGAAGAACTGTTACAACTTGGGATTAAACAGACTAAGGAGCAATTTCTTTTCACTTATGCCAATCGAAGCGGCGAAGTAAATATTCCGGTTCATGTGGATTACTTAAATTATCGGCTAAAATCCATTCGCCGAAGACATGAGGAACTAACCCAGACAAATCCACACAAGTTGCGTCATACCTTTAGTACATTGGCTCGTGAAGGCGGTGCAACAATGGCGCAAATTTCTCAAGCCCTAACCCACTCGGATATCAAAACGACAGAAATATACGTCAATACTCCAAATGTTGTCGATCTTTCCACTTATGAGAAATTCGAGAAACGCCTAGATGAAGCGCGACAAGCGAAATAAATAACTAATTAAAATAACAAGCAAATAAGATAAAAAGAACGATTATACAGTGCCTGACCTAGGTCTTAAAAACAGCTCATTCAAAATCTCGTACATTTTTTCGTACCTAAGCGTACAAAAAAAGACACTTTCCAAAAATCGGAAAGTGCCAGAAACGTTGATATATAAAGGATATTAACGCTTAGAGAATTGAGAAGCTTTACGTGCTTTCTTAAGACCTGGTTTTTTACGTTCAACCATGCGGGCGTCACGAGTAAGCAAGCCAGCACGTTTCAAAGCCAAACGGAAGTCAGGATCAACTTCTAACAATGCGCGCGCGATACCATGACGGATAGCGCCGGATTGTCCTGCGTAGCCACCACCGTTTACGTTTACGAAGACATCGTAAGCGCCTTTGGTTTCAGTAACGCCGAATGGTTGGTTGATAACTTCACGCAAGTCAGCGTGTGGGATGTATTCAGTCACATCTTTGTTGTTAACAGTGATTTTACCAGTACCCGGTACCAAACGTACGCGAGCAACTGCATTTTTACGACGGCCAGTGCCGATATATTGTGCTTGTGCCAATGAAATTCCCTCCTATTAGATTAAGTTTGTGATGTCCAAAACTTCTGGTTTTTGAGCAGCATGTGGATGTTCAGCGCCACCGTATACATGCAACTTCATGCCTTGAGCGCGGCCCAAAGTATTTTTAGGAAGCATGCCTTTTACAGAAGTTTCGATCAGACGACGAGAATTTTTAGCACGCAATTCGCCAGCAGAAACTTGTTTCAATCCGCCAGGGAAGTTTGAGTGACGGTAGTAAATCTTGTCACTTGCTTTGTTACCAGTCAATTTCACTTTATCTGCATTAATTACGATTACAAAGTCACCAGTATCCACATGAGGGGTGAATGTAGGTTTGTTTTTACCGCGCAAGACAGATGCTACAACTGCAGACAGACGACCCATAGGCACATCTGTCGCGTCAACGACATACCATTTACGTTCTACTTCGCCAGCTTTGGCCATATATGTTGTACGCAAGATTTTTTCCTCCAATTTCGATTTCGAATGTTTACAATCACGTGAGTTTCCGGGGCTCTTGTGGGGTAAACAATACCATTTAACATAATACCTTCTATATCAAGCAAAGTCAACGATTATCTCCAAGTTTTACCGATATCTGGACAAAATATTCAGGCACACTTTTTGATTGCGCAACGTTTTTCTACTATATAGAAGAACGCTACATCGGTGGTAGATTGCGTTCTACTCGATCCATGAGCCAAGCCAGACGTTTTGGGCGACCGGTGGGGGTCTTAGCATCGAAATACGCGCGGGTGTAGGTCTTTTGGACAAAAGGTGATAGGTTTGTAAAATTTTCATAAGCACGAGGGCTGACTTGTAGGCGTGCAGCCAGTTCTACCACCTGTTCTGGGATGACGGCTGTCGGTGGTTGCGCTTGTTGCCATTGCCCATTGGCTTGGGCCTCGGCGATTTTTGCTTGGCCTAGCTTTGTCATTTGACTACTAGCTTGCAGTTTCTCCGCCAAAGCTTTGTTTTTCACGGACCATTTACTGTTTGGACGACGCTGGGAAAAATATTTCTGTTAAGATCTGGCATCGATTTTCTTCATCTGCCCATCAATCCAACCAAAACACAGGGCTTCTTCTAGTGCTTCCTTGGCAGTCAAGGTAGCTGGGCCCCCTTTTTTGCCAAAACAAAGCCCCCCCCCTCAGTTTTAGTGCCATGCTCTTCTAACCACTGGCGGAAAGCTCGGCGTTCTTTAAAGGTATCCAGTTTTTCCATCCCCACACCCTCCTTTTTCGATACTTTATTTTATTATGACGCAGTCTTTCTAAAGAAACCAAAAATAAAAAAGCATTTATGAAAAAAGCAATGAATAATGAGGGCTATCTGTATATTTCCAGCTATTTTTCAATATTTTGTGTATATTTATTTATTTTTCTCTTGCATCTTGTATGAATATTTGCTAAGATAGCCTCAGTTAATTGAAATTGACGAAAGGCGAGGGTGTATAAATATGAAAGAAAAAGTAGTTTTAGCCTATTCCGGAGGTTTGGATACTTCTGTTGCCATCAAATGGTTAGTCGATGAAGGGTTTGATGTGGTGGCTTGCTGCCTGGATATCGGGGAAGGTCGGGATATGCAGTTCATCAAAGACAAAGCACTTCAAGTGGGGGCGATTGAATCTTACGCATTGGATTGCAAAGAAGAGTTTGCCAACGACTATGCGCTGATTGCCTTGCAAGGCCATACTTTTTACGAACAGTCTTACCCCTTAGTTTCTGCCCTCTCTCGTCCTTTGATTGCCAAAAAGCTTGTGGAAGTGGCTCATGCGGCTGGTGCTACGACAGTGGCTCACGGCTGTACCGGCAAAGGCAATGACCAAGTACGTTTTGAAGTGGCGATTGCCGCCCTTGACCCACATCTAAAAGTCATCGCACCGGTGCGGGAATGGAAATGGTCCCGAGAAGAAGAAATCGCCTATGCCACGGAAAAAGGGGTGCCGATTCCTGCCAATTTGGATAACCCGTATTCCATTGATCAAAACATCTGGGGCCGGGCATGCGAATGTGGGATTTTGGAAGATCCATGGGCAGCCCCACCAAAAGAAGCTTATGCCATCACCGCAGAACTGGAAGATACCCCAGATGTAGCTGATATCGTGGAAATTACCTTCGACCAAGGGGTGCCGGTGGCTTTAAACGGCGTTGAAATGAGTTTTTATGAAATCATCGATGAACTAAACATCACCGCTGGCAAACACGGGATCGGTCGGATCGATCACGTGGAAAACCGGTTAGTCGGGATCAAGTCCCGGGAAGTTTATGAATGTCCAGGGGCAATTACCTTGATGAAGGCCCACAAAGAGTTGGAAGATTTGACTTTCGTCACCGAATTGGCACATTTCAAACCAACCATTGAGAACCAACTCAGCGATGTCATCTACAACGCTTTGTGGTTTAATCCCTTGACTGATGCGTTGATTGCCTTCTTAAAAGCGACGCAAAAATACGTGAATGGCGTGGTGCGGGTAAAACTTTTCAAAGGCAATGCCATCGTGGAAGGTCGGAAATCCGATAATAGCCTCTACAACGAAAACTTAGCGACATATACTTCAGCCGATACTTTTGATCAACACGCAGCAATCGGCTTTATCAAACTCTTTGGCTTGCCAACCAAGGTCAATGCCGAAGTCCAAGCCAAGGTCAACGAGAAACACTTGGTGAAATAATTTAGGTAGTTTTTCCTGATGATGCGTACCGCGAGCCGCACGTGAGGATGAAAATACACTTTCCCGATGATGCGTACAGGGAGGCGTACTTGGGGAAATACGCAAAGGCATAAGCAGGATTTGCCTGCTTATGCCTTTGTTACTTATGAAAATTACCGTATAACCACTGGGGTTTGCTATACTTAAAGTAGTTAGAAAGCGCCAACAGATAAGGGCCTTTCTCAGAACATATCAACGAGGGGATGAACGAATGGCAAAATTATGGGGTGGCCGTTTTGACGGCAAGAATGAAGGTTGGATTGATGCCTTTGGGGCTTCCATCAACTTCGATCAAAAAATGGCGCAACAGGATATTTTCGGCAGTCTGGCTCATGTGAAGATGTTGGCCCATACTGGCATTATCTCGCAAACAGACGCGGAGCAAATTACCGCTGGCCTACTTGCTGTTAAGGACAAATTGGAGGCTGGTCAGTTAACCTTTACTGTAGAAAATGAAGATATCCACATGAATATCGAAACCTATCTCCACCAAGAAATCGGCGCGGTGGCGGGCAAGCTCCATACGGCCCGCAGTCGGAATGACCAAGTGGCGACGGATATGCACCTGTATTTGAAAGATACCCTTCACACTGTCATCGACAAGATTCAAACATTTCGTAATGTTTTGGTGGATAAGGCAGAAGCAAATGTCTATACCGTGATGCCCGGCTACACTCATCTACAGCACGCACAACCCATTAGCTTTGGTCAGCATTTATTAGCTTACTACAACATGCTGACTCGTGATCAGGAGCGGTTTACTGAGAGTATCAAGCGTACCGATCTTTCACCTTTAGGAGCGGCCGCTTTGGCAGGTACGACTTTTCCTATCGATCGAGAGTTTTCCGCTAAAGAACTGGGCTTTGCCAATGTCTACACAAACAGCTTAGATGCTGTCAGCGACCGGGACTTTATTCTGGAGTTTCTCAGCAATAGTGCCATTTTGATGATGCACCTTTCGCGTTTTTGTGAGGAACTAATTTTGTGGTGTAGTCATGAGTTTCAGTTTGTCGAGCTGACGGATACTTTTTCCACTGGCAGCTCCATCATGCCGCAAAAGAAAAACCCCGACATGGCGGAGTTGATTCGAGGCAAGACCGGACGAGTTTACGGCAATCTTTTCGGCCTACTGACAGTGATGAAAGGCCTACCTCTCGCCTACAACAAAGATTTTCAAGAAGACAAAGAAGGGATGTTTGACACCGCTGAGACGATCCTCACCAGTCTGGATATCATGGCCGGGATGATCCATACCATGACTGTTCACAAAGAACACATGCTGGAATCTACCGAAAAAGACTTCTCCAATGCTACCGAACTGGCGGATTATCTGGCGAACAAAGGGATTCCTTTCCGCGAAGCCCACGAAATTGTCGGCAAACTGGTGATTGATGGTATCCACAAAGGTCGCTACCTACAAGACATCCCTTTAGAAGAATACCAAGCCATCACACCAGTTATCGAAGCCGATGTTTATGAGAAGCTGGATTCCTTCAATGCAGTGAAAAATCGCCATTCCTTAGGGGGCACCGGCTTTGATCAGGTGAAACACCAGATTCAATTGGCCAAAGAGCAGTTGGAACAAGAATAAATGGTACGAAAAAACGGGAACCCGCGGGCTCCCGTTTTTTAATCTTACTGATTATTTACCAAGTTCTGGTGCTTTGCCCAAGTGCGCTTGGATCATCCAAATACGTTTTTCAGTCGCGCCTTTGAAGTCAATGAACATGTCTTCTGTTACATTGTCTTCTTCTTCGCCAGCAACTTCAATCCCTTTTTCAAAGACTTCAACTAAATAGCGGTAGTTTGCTACCAATGTTGCCAAACGTTCTTCCATTGAACGGTCGTAGCTGCCTTTTTCGTCTTTGATTTTGGTGTTTTCAGCCATTTCTTTCAAAGTAGAATAAGGTGCGCCGTCTAATGTGATTAAGCGTTCAGATACTTCATCTAATTGATCATTGACGTCATCCATGAAAGTATCCATCAATGGGTGCAAAGTTAAGAAACCAGCACCACGCATGTACCAGTGTGTTTGATGAATGACCATAGACATTTGGCTAAGGTCGGCTACTAATTGGTTCAAGACTTCTTTGGTTTTTTCGTACTTCATTACAAATCCCCCTACAAGATATTTTTAAGGAAGAACCGTTATTTTGCGGAGCTCCCTCGGTTACATATCTATGGTAGTATGAAAGTTCAAAAATGTACAATAATTCGCTTATCACTAATTATTTGTAAGTCTAGAGCTACTTTATAATAATTATTAACTGAAAATTTAGCTATTCTTTTGTTACTACTCTCGAAAAACCCACCGTTATTTCATTTTTTCAGCAAGTTCCTTCGTCAACTCATCTTGCGCCTGTTGCCAATCATTGGTCAAGGTCTCTTGGTCTTTCACTCCGGCCACAAATGCAAGATATAACTTTTCTTGTTCCGCTTGTTGACCTGCAACGACGGTCCACTTCCCTTTGACCGGTTTCATTTCCAACATCACGGTCACAGGCTCGGTCTTCACGGGAGGAGCTTGCAAGACTTGCTTCAGCTCAAGGATAGTTTGCTTTTGCAGTTTTGTCTCATCTTTGGCAAGGCTCGTATCCGCCAACATCGCCTCTGTTACTTTCTCAGTCGTTTGCTTCATCACCGCTAAGATATCCAAACCGTAAATCTCATAGCTGACGTTACGAACCGAATCTGTTTCTGTCACCTTCACTTGGTAATCCGTAGCACTTCGGACTTTTTCCATCAATAGTTGCGAAATTTCCGCCGCAGTCTCTTCACTGACTTCGGTATCGGCAGCCACCAATCCTGAGGCAAAGGTATCTTGAAAGAGGGCGGCATTTGCTTCAAAGTTTTTGGTGAGTTCTTTGCCATTTTGAAAGTTTTCCGTGAATTTCGTTTCCTCTTTTTGATAAACCAGCTGCTCCACAAACAACGTAGCCGCCTCTTTTGCCGGGATTGCTTTGGCACACCCCGTCAAAAATAGCAGTCCAATGAATACTGGTAATAGATATTTTCTCATGTTGGGCTCCTTCTATACTGTTTTTCTTATTATCGGAAACTTTTTTCTGTCTGTCCAGTTTTAGTCGCTTTTCGCGTATCTTCCTCTGAAAAGAGGTGTTCCTATGTTAGAAAAAATTCTGTTGTTCATCATTGGTTGTATCTTGGGTTCTTTTTTTTGGTTAGTCGCCGAACGTTGGCCCCAAGGATTGTCCATCTTGCGTCCCGCTTCTCATTGTAGTAGCTGCCAAACTCCTTTGCGCAAGCGGGATTTAATTCCTTTACTCTCCGCCTTACAGTTGAAGTTTCGTTGCCGAGATTGTCGCCATCCCTTTTCCAAAATGAGTTTCTTTGCGGAACTGGCCAGTGGCTGCTTCTTTGTCTTCACCTTTCCCCAGTTTTTGACTTCCACCACTCTATTGCCTTTCGTTTGGTTATTGACTGCCTTTATGATGGCTCTAGCCGACATCCGTCACTATATCCTAGAACCAAAAATCTTCTATCCTGCTAGTCTGATGCTTTGGCTCTGGCATTTCCACCAAGGAGCAGCTGTTCAATGGTTGACGGTATTGTATTGTATCGGTATCAGTAGCTTTCTGATGATTTTTTTGAGAGGACGGTTTGGCTTCGGTGACCTTTTATTGCTCCTTAGTTGGAGTCCTTGGCTTAATTTGCAACAATTTTGTCTACTCCTCATTTTCGCGAGTTCTTTAGGTCTTGCCACATTTGGGATCTACTATGTAACGCAGCGAAAACATCACCGTTTTCCACGTAGCCAAGAACTACCGCTACCCTTTATTCCTTTTCTAGCAAGTGGGCTTTGGCTGATTCTTCGGTTTGGATTGTGAGAAACATCTAGGCGTTCTATAAATAATCCTCCCCCAAAGAACACAAAAATGCGCAATTCCCACAGGAATTGCGCATTTCTGATTTTCACAAGGAGAGGGCTTATAAGTTTGCAAATTTTTCCAATAAACGAATCATTTGGCAAGTAAAGCCATATTCATTGTCGTACCAAGCGACTGTTTTCACCAGTTGGAAATCCCCAGCTGTGGTTACTTCGGTTTGGGTTGGGTCAAAGATTGAGCCTTGTGTGGTCCCAATAACATCTCCGGAAACAATTTCCCGATCATCATAACCAAAGGATGGATTGTCTACTGTGTGTTTTTTAATTGCTTCGTTGACTTCATCAGCGGTTACTTTTTTCTTCAAAATAGAAACCAATTCAGTCAAAGAGCCATCCACTACTGGTACCCGTTGTGCGTGACCTTGAAGTTTCCCTTGCAATTCAGGAATAACCAAGCCGATTGCTTTAGCGGCACCGGTTGAATGAGGGATGGTGTTATCTGCTGCAGAGCGGGCTGCCCGCAAATTGCCACCTTTCACTGGGCCATCCAATAACATTTGTGTCGAAGTATATGCGTGAACTGTGGTCATCGTCCCTACTTCGATCCCAAATTCGTTATTTAAGAAATAAGCCATTGGCGCTAAACAGTTAGTCGTACAAGAACCAGCAGAGATAATCTTGTCATTGGCATCCAATGTGTCGTCATTTACATTATAAACGATTGTCTTCATAGCCCCAGCTGGTGCCGAAATCACTACTCGTTTTACGCCAGCATCCAAGTGGGCTTGGGCTTTTTCTTCAGAAGTGTAAAAACCCGTACATTCCAATACGATATCCACGCCATTTTCTTTCACCCAAGGAATCTTGCGTGCATCAGGTTCAGCGTAAACCCGTGTCACTTCGCCATCGACGACAATAGAGTCTTCTGTAGCAGTTACTTTCCCAGGATAAGTTCCGTGGGTCGAGTCAAATTGTAACAATTGTGCCAACATCGTCGGACTAGTCAAATCATTGATTGCCACCACTTCAATATCATCAGAAACTTCTTGAATACGACGAAAAGCCAAACGACCAATCCGTCCAAAACCGTTGATACCTACTTTTACTGTCATAAACTTTTGACCTCCTTTAAAGTATGGAACCATTACAATAACTATTTTGCGATTCACTGGGTGGAAAGTCAAAAGATACGTTTTGCAAAAAATTTCATAACTGATCGCTAATCGGCAATGCAAAAGCACACGATCTCTTTTAGCTGAGGGATTTTGTGAAATGAACTTCCAATCTACATAAAAAGCTCGCCCTCATTAAGAGGAGCGAGCTTTTTGTCATGCTGAGTCTTAGTTTTGTTCGTTCAAAGCGTCTTCTGCTGCCATTTGTGCTTCGATGTCTGAGATACTGTAGACATTTTCGCTAGCGACAGTGACTTCTTTGGGCTCCATATTGCGGTAATGAGCCATACCGGTACCAGCAGGAATGATCTTCCCGATGATAACATTTTCTTTCAAACCAAGAAGTGGATCTTTCTTGCCGCGAATCGCTGCATCCGTCAAGACACGAGTCGTTTCTTGGAAGGAAGCGGCAGACAAGAAGGAATTGGTTTCCAGAGAGGCCTTGGTAATCCCCAACAAGACTGGACGAGAAGTTGCTGGCACGCCACCGGATACCAAAGTATCGTAGTTACGGTCTTTGAAGTCAGCGATGTCCAAAAGTGTCCCTGGCAAGATGTCAGAATCACCTGGGTCCATGACGCGGACTTTACGCAACATTTGACGAACCATTACTTCGATATGCTTGTCGCCGATTTCAACCCCTTGCATCCGGTAAACACGTTGTACTTCACGGAGCAAGTAGTTTTCGACTGAAAGCACGTCACGCACTTGTAGCAATTGTTTAGGATCGATGGAACCTTCTGTCAACGGTGCCCCCCGGTGGATGAAGTCTCCTTCAGCCACTTTCATGCGGGCTGTATAAGGGACGGTGTAAGTCCGCGTATCAGTTTCCCCCTTGATAGTGACTTCTTTGGTACGAGTCGCTGCATCTTCAGAGATATCGATAACTTCACCAGTTACTTCGGTAATAACCGCTTGCCCTTTCGGATTCCGAGCTTCAAAGATTTCTTGGACACGAGGCAACCCTTGGGTAATATCGTCCCCAGCAACCCCGCCGGTATGGAAAGTACGCATGGTCAACTGAGTACCAGGTTCGCCGATGGATTGGGCCGCGATGGTTCCGACTGCTTCACCGACTTCAACTTCATTACCAGTAGCCAAGTTACGGCCGTAACAATGTTTACATACACCGTGTTTCGTATTACATGTGAAGACAGAGCGGATAGAAACAGTTTCGATGCCAGCGTTGACGATTTGTTTAGCCAAATCTTCAGTGATCAACTGGTCTTTACCGATGATCACGTCACCAGTTTCTGGATGGATAACAGATTTGTGGGTATAACGCCCAACCAAGCGTTCTTCCAAGGACTCGATGTTTTCATTGCCTTCTTTAATCGCAGCAATTTCCAACCCACGGTCCGTACCACAGTCTTCTTCATGAATAATTACGTCTTGGGCAACGTCTACCAAACGACGAGTCAAGTAACCAGAATCGGCTGTCTTCAAGGCGGTATCGGTCATCCCTTTACGCGCCCCGTGAGTGGAGATAAACATTTCCAAGACCGTCAAACCTTCACGGAAATTGGAGATGATTGGCAATTCCATGATACGGCCATTTGGTGCGGCCATCAACCCACGCATCCCCGCCAACTGAGTAAAGTTGGAGATATTCCCACGGGCACCGGAGTCAGACATCATGAAGATTGGGTTTTTAGCATCCAAGGATTCCATCAGTTTTTGTTGGATTTCATCTTTGGCAGCGTTCCACACGCCGATAACCCGTTCATACCGTTCATCATCCGTAATCAACCCACGACGGAACTGTTTGGTAATGTTTGCTACTTGTTTGTGGGCAGCTTCGATGATGTCATGTTTTTCTGACAAGACCATGATATCAGCAATCCCTACAGTAATCCCGGCATGAGTCGAGTGTTTGTACCCTAAATCTTTCATGCGGTCAAGCATCATTGAGGTTTCGGTCACTTTGAAACGTTTGAAGACTTCCGCGATGATATTTCCTAAGTTTTTCTTCTTGAATGGTCCAACCAATTCTTGTTCTTTGATAAAGGCTGGAATATCAGTCCCTGCTTCCACAAAGTACTTGTCCGGTGTTTGGACGGTCAAGTTGAAATCAGTTGGTTCGTTCAAGTAAGGAAATTCTGGTGGCATGATGGAGTTAAAGATCACTTTACCAACTGTAGTCACCATCAATTTGCTTCGTTGTTCTTCAGTAAATGGCTTGTCTCCTAATTTCTTAGGATCGACAGCGATACGAGAATGCAAATGCACATAACCATTGCGCCAAGCTGTCACTGCTTCGTCCATATCCCGGAAGAGCATCCCTTCCCCTTCACGGCCATCTTCTTCCATGGTCAAGTAATAGTTCCCCAAGACCATATCTTGAGATGGGGTAACGACTGGTTTGCCGTCTTTAGGGTTCAAGATGTTTTGAGCAGCTAACATCAACATCCGTGCTTCAGCTTGAGCTTCTTCATTCAATGGTACGTGAACCGCCATTTGGTCCCCATCGAAATCGGCATTATAAGCTTCACAAACCAATGGATGCAAACGAATGGCCCGGCCTTCAACCAAGACAGGTTCAAAGGCTTGGATCCCCAAACGGTGAAGTGTCGGTGCCCGGTTCAAAAGGACTGGGTGTTCTTTGATGACGTCTTCTAAGACATCCCAAACTTCATCTTCCATCCGTTCAATTTTACGTTTCGCATTTTTAATATTTGAAGCAATTTCGCGTTGTACCAATTCTTTCATGACGAAAGGTTTGAACAATTCGATAGCCATTTCTTTAGGCAGACCACATTGGTACATCTTCAAGAAAGGTCCAACGACGATTACTGAACGGCCAGAGTAGTCCACCCGTTTACCCAACAAGTTTTGACGGAAACGCCCTTGTTTCCCTTTCAACATGTGAGACAAAGATTTCAATGGGCGGTTACCTGGACCAGTGACTGGACGGCCCCGACGACCATTATCGATTAAGGCATCGACCGCTTCTTGCAACATCCGTTTTTCGTTTTGGACGATGATGTTTGGTGCGTTCAAGTCCAACAAACGTTTCAAACGGTTATTACGGTTGATTACCCGACGGTACAAGTCATTTAAGTCAGAAGTCGCAAAACGGCCCCCTTCTAATTGCACCATTGGACGCAAATCTGGAGGAATAACTGGAATGACATCCATTACCATCCAGCTAGGTTTGTTCCCGGATTTGCGGAAAGCTTCTAAAATATCCAAACGACGAATCGCACGGGTCCGTTTTTGGCCAGAAGCAGTTTTCAATTCTTCTTTCAGTTCAGCAACTTCGCCTTCCAAGTCCACCCCATCTAACAATTGCTTGATGGCTTCGGCACCCATGGCAGCGTTAAAGCCTTGCCCATATTGGTCCCGTTTTTCCCGGTATTCTCGTTCGGTCAACAGTTGTTTTTTCTCTAAATTGGTATCACCTGGTTCAATCACCACATAAGACGCAAAGTAGATGACTTCTTCCAAGGCTCGAGGACTCATATCTAAGACAAGACCCATACGAGATGGGATACCTTTGAAATACCAGATATGAGAAACCGGTGCAGCCAATTCGATATGGCCCATCCGTTCCCGACGAACTTTGGAACGAGTAACTTCAACGCCACAGCGATCGCAGACGATGCCTTTGTAGCGAATCCGTTTATATTTACCACAAGCACATTCCCAGTCTTTGGTAGGGCCGAAAATACGCTCATCGAATAAGCCTTCACGTTCTGGCTTTAAAGTACGATAGTTGATGGTCTCAGGTTTTTTAACTTCCCCGTATGACCAGCTTCTGATTTTCTCGGGAGAAGCCAGACCTATTTGCATACTTTCGAATTTATTTACATCGATCAAAAGGGGTTCCCTCCATTTCATTTCTCGGCGGAAAGACCGGCCAAAACAATGCCCTCCGCTAGTCGTCACCAACGTGGCAACTAGCGGGTCATTGTGTTTTCGGTAGGGTCTTTTTAAGCTTGCGGAAAAAACTAGTTCCCGCGGCTTAGGCTACATTAGTCGACGATGCCACCGTCAGACTCTTGACGATCTTCGGCTGTTTGGACTTGTTGATACAAGGCATCCTCTTCAGCTTGGACTTCTTCTGCAGCTTTTTCTTCTAATTCTTTAGCGGATTGGCGTTGTTGCGCGAATTTTTCAAGGGCGTCGACAGTGATTAAATCATCATCGTCGTCATCCATATCCCGCAATTCAATCTCTGCATCATCGATATCCAAGACACGCATATCTAACCCAAGAGATTGCAATTCTTTCACCAATACTCGGAAGGATTCTGGTACACCTGGTTTTGGAATTGGTTCACCTTTGACGATGGCTTCGTAAGTTTTCACCCGACCGACAACGTCATCTGATTTATAAGTCAAGATTTCTTGCAAGGTATAAGCAGCCCCGTATGCTTCCAAGGCCCAAACTTCCATTTCCCCGAAACGTTGTCCACCAAATTGAGCTTTACCACCCAATGGTTGTTGAGTAACGAGAGAGTATGGTCCAATTGAACGGGCATGGAGTTTATCATCAACCATGTGGGCCAATTTGATCATATACATGACACCGACAGAAATCCGACCATCAAATGGTTCCCCAGTCCGACCATCGTACAAGACCGTTTTCGCATCAGAAGCCATTCCTGCTTCTTTGACAGTCGCCCATACATCATCATCGTTGGCCCCATCAAAGACTGGCGTAGCAACATGGATACCCAACTGACGAGCAGCCATCCCTAAATGCAATTCCAATACTTGTCCGATATTCATCCGTGAAGGTACCCCTAATGGATTCAACATGATATCCACTGGTGTGCCATCTGGCAAGAACGGCATATCTTCTTCCGGCATGATCCGAGAAACGACACCCTTGTTCCCGTGACGGCCGGCCATTTTATCCCCTTCATGAATCTTACGTTTTTGCACGATATAAACACGAACCAACATGTTTACACCTGGTGACAATTCATCCCCTGCTTCACGAGTAAAGATCTTCACATCGTGGACGATCCCGCCACCGCCGTGAGGTACCCGTAAAGAAGTATCGCGGACTTCACGAGCTTTTTCACCAAAGATAGCATGCAACAAACGTTCTTCAGCTGAAAGTTCGGTAACCCCTTTTGGTGTGACTTTACCGACTAACAAGTCGCCATCTTGAACTTCGGCACCAATGCGGATAATCCCCATTTCGTCCAAATCTTTCAAAGCGTCTTCGCCGACATTCGGGATTTCACGAGTAATTTCTTCAGGTCCTAATTTGGTATCCCGCGCTTCTGATTCATATTCTTCAATATGGACAGAAGTGTAGACATCATCTTTCACCAAACGACGGCTCATGATGATGGCATCTTCATAGTTGTACCCTTCCCAAGTCATGAAGGCAACTAGCACGTTTTGACCCAATGCCAATTCCCCTTGTTCCATGGAAGGCCCGTCAGCCAAGGTATCTCCTTTATCGACTTTTTCACCCAAGGTCACAAGCGGCCGTTGGTTGTAAGAAGTACCGGAGTTTGAACGACGGAATTTAGTCACTGAGTAGACATCCAAAGCGCCATCTTCCCGACGAACACGAACTTCAGAAGCATCGACATACTCAACAACACCTGGGTTTTTACACAACAAGGCCGCCCCTGAGTCATGGGCGGATTTGAATTCCATCCCAGTCCCAACCCATGGTGCTTTCGGGTTGATCAATGGTACTGCTTGCCGCTGCATGTTGGCACCCATCAAGGCCCGGTTGGAGTCATCGTTTTCCAAGAAAGGAATACAAGCCGTAGCTACTGCGACTACTTGTTTTGGTGAAACGTCCATGTAATCGACTTTATCGATGGACACTTCGATATTTTCAGAAGTTGCCCGCGCCATAACAACGTCTTCGGCAAAAGTACCGTCTTCGTTCAACAAGCTATTTGCTTGGGCGACAACGTAATGGTCTTCAATATCAGCTGTCAAGTAATCAATGATATCTGTTACCCGACCGTGTTCCCGATCCACACGACGGTAAGGTGTTTCGATGAACCCATATTTGTTCACCTTCGCATAAGACGCCAAGGAGTTAATCAGCCCAATGTTCGGACCTTCTGGGGTTTCAATCGGACACATCCGGCCATAGTGGGAATAGTGAACGTCTCGAACTTCATAACCCGCCCGGTCACGAGTCAAACCACCAGGCCCTAAGGCAGATAACCGACGTTTGTGGGTCAATTCACCCAACGGATTGGTTTGGTCCATGAATTGGGACAACTGAGAAGAACCAAAGAATTCTTTGATGCTTGCCACTACCGGACGGATATTGATCAATTGTTGTGGAGTCAAGGTTTCGGTGTCTTGAATCGACATCCGTTCCCGCACCACTCGTTCCATCCGAGCCAAGCCGATACGGAATTGGTTTTGCAACAATTCACCAACGGAACGAATACGACGGTTTCCTAAGTGGTCGATATCATCAACGTTGCCGATGTTTTCCATCAAGTTTAAGAAATAGCTCATGGAAGCGATGATGTCAGCCGGACGAACCGTTTTCACGGTAGCATCGGGATAGCCATTACCGATTACATTGATTTCTCGTTCAGGATCTTTTGGTGAGAAGACTTTGATCACTTGGACCACCATCGGATCAGTGACTACTGCGTCTTCTGAAGGATAATAAGTCACAGAGTTCAAGCCGTTTTCCAAAAATGGTGCCAATTGGTCCATTTCATTGTGGCCTAACACGGTGCCTTTTTCCAAGATGATTTCGCCAGTTTCTGGATCCACCAAGGTTTCAGCCAAGGTCAGATTCAACAAGCGCGTCTTCAAATCGAGTTTTTTATTGACTTTGTAACGACCAACATTAGCCAAGTCATAACGCTTTGGATCAAAGAATCGGGCGTTTAACAAGTTACGAGAACTGTCAGCCGTTTTTGGTTCTCCTGGGCGCAGTCGTTCGTAAATGTCTTTCAAGCCTTCATCGGTACGAGAATCACTGGCATTTTTGTGCAAGTCTTTTTCAATAGTGTTGCGCAAAGACTCACTTTCGCCAAAGATTTCAAAAATCGTGTCATCGGAACCAAAGCCCAACGCCCGCACCAAAACAGTCAAAGGAATCTTACGGGTACGGTCAATCCGTACATAAGAAATATCTTTGGCATCTGTTTCCATTTCCAACCAGGCACCCCGGTTAGGAATGACAGTTGAGCCAAAGCCTTCTTTCCCATTTTTGTCGACTTTGCCATGGAAGTAGACCCCAGGAGAGCGCACCAACTGGGAAACGATAACCCGTTCTGCCCCGTTGATGATGAATGTTCCTTGTTCGGTCATCAGTGGGAAATCTCCAAAGAAGACTTCTTGTGCTTTGATTTCGCCAGTTTCCCGGTTTGTCAAACGCAAAGTAACATGTAATGGCGCCGAGTAATTGGCATCATGAGCCCGTGCTTCTTCCACCGTATACTTCGGTTCTTTTAGTTCATAATCGACAAATTCTAGTGACAAGTTGCCATTGAAGTCATCGATTGGCAAGATGTCTTCAAACATTTCCCGCAAGCCCTCATCTAAGAACCATTGGTAAGAATCCGTTTGAATCTCGATCAGATTCGGTAATTCCAGTACTTCACTGATACGTGCGAAACTTCTACGTTCGCGGTGTTTCCCGTATTTTACTACGTGTCCAGCCAAGCTCTTCACCCCTCAAAATTTCTTTCAAAAAGGCTATCGGATTTCGTTACAAAACTTTTACATATGTTAAGTTTGTGTAACAAAAAGCATTTTTTGCGGCTTTTGGGCACAAAAAAACACAAAAGGTGAAAGCGAAATTTTCGTCTTGCAACTTTTGTTTTCCTGTGCTGGAGCCGGAACGGACAATAGATCGTTCCTACTTCCTTGTGTCAATCAGATAGTTTTTGCATCTACCTATTATATAGAAGAGAGACGCGAATGTCAACGTCTCACCCCTTGGAATTTTCATGAAAAGCTTGATAATTAAGGTATTCTTTAGGATTTTTCCATGAAAATGAGAAATGCAACCAAAAACACTGAGTTACCCAACGTTGTCACCCATTCTTCTCTATCCCACCAATTGCTATGCAGCTAATTTTTCTGTCTTTCATAGCAGCCATGTTATGTCGCTTGTTTTCCAATAATTCCTTTACATAAATAAGAGCCAGACCGCTACGGCCCGGCTCTTATTTTTAGCTATCGAATGAGTAGCGCTGCCTTTAACCAAAATTACACAAATTGGCTTTCTGTCATGCAAGCCTGATAAATCGCCAAGACATCAGCTTTTTGCAACGGTACAAAGGCTGCCGTGGCAATACTGCTATGGTCGATGGCTTGCTGAGCCATGGCCTCAAAATCACGCTCGTCTTTGATTCCCACCTCTGGTAAGGTCATCGGAATTTGGCATTCTTTAAAGAAGTCATACAATTTTTGAATGCCCATTTTCGCTGCAAGTTCCGGTACAGTTTCTGTGATACCCCACACCTCTCTGGCATAAGTAGCAAACTGGAAGACAGTCTCTTCGTTTAAGACATGGGCCATCCAACACGGTGTCAAAATTGCCAGCCCTACACCATGAGTGATGTCATAAAAGGCACTTAATTCGTGTTCCATCGGATGGCAAGACCAGGCACCACCTTTACCAACACCGGTCAATCCATTCAGGGCTAACGTGGAGGCCCACATCAAGTTGGCCCGGGCATCGTAGTCAGCTGGTGTTTTCAAGGCGATCCGCATATTGGCAATGGTCGCCCGCATCAAGCCTTCTGTGATACGATTTTGGACATCCACCCCGGTAACTCTGCTAAAATAGTTTTCCATCAAATGACTCAAGATATCTGCCGATCCAGCCGCTGTCTGGTAGTGATTGACCGAAAAGGTATTGGTTGGATCTAAAAAAGAAACACTTGGTAACATCGATGGACCGCCGAAACCGAGTTTTTGTTTGGTTTCTGGATTGGAAATCACCGCCCCAACGTTCATCTCAGAACCCGTAGCCGCCAAAGTCAAGATCGTAACGATTGGCAAAGCCGGTCCGGTATAACCCCGGCGTCCCAACACTAACTCCCAAGGATCATCCATGCCACTCAAAGCGAAGGCCGCCACCGCTTTGCCACAGTCAATCGTAGACCCTCCACCGATTGGTAAGACGACGTCAATGCCATGTTCTTTACATAAATCAGCGCCACGTTTTACGGTTTGCACTCGAGGATTGGGTTCTACCCCAGCTAGCTCCCACATATCAAAACCCTGTTCTGAAAGCAAAGTAGTTACGCGATCGTACAACCCATTTTTCTTGATACTGCCGCCACCGTACACCAATAACACTTTTTTGCCAAATTGAGCCAAGGCTTCCGGTAATTCCTCTAAGCGGTCCTTCCCAAAACGGATATCTGTTGTCACATGAAAATTAAAGTTATTCATGAAGTTCCCTCCCTGATTTCGTCATAGAACAATGGTAGCATATCTAAAAAAATATGGCGCGTTGGTGGAATGATTTGTTCAATCACATTCTTTTTCAAAATCAAAAAGCCGAAATTCCCGCTACAACGTGGCTTTCGGCTTTGATAATTTTTAGCGCATCGTTACAAATTCCTCACTACCCGTCGGATGAATGGCTACCGTGTTGTCAAAATCGGCTTTGGTCGCCCCCATCTTAATCGCTACCGCAAAGCCTTGTAACATTTCCTCCACACCGATACCGATCCCATGAAGACCGATAATCCGTTCTTCTTGATCCAGGCAAACCAACTTCATCACACAACGTTGGCGATAATCGTTTAAAGCAAAATACATAGGGGTAAACCGACTCTTGTATACTTTGATACGTTCAGCCCCATATTGTTTCAGGGCTTCTTCTTCGGACATACCGATAGTGGCGATGGCCGGATGAGTAAAAATCACGGTAGGAACCAGGTTGTAGTCTAGTCGCAAGTGAGTTTGCCCGTTGAACAGGCGCTCTGACAAACGCCGTCCGGCAGCAATCGCGACTGGTGTCAAATCAAGCTTGCCGATGACATCCCCCACAGCATAAACCCCCGCTACCGAAGTGTTTTGATAATCATCGACTTTAATAAAGCCTTTGTCATCTCGTTTTATTCCAGTGTTTTCCAGACATAAACTATCCGTCCGCGGTGTCCGCCCACCAGCAAACAATACCAAATCCCCTCGTAATTCTTGACCATTGGCAAAGCTGACACAAAAACCCGCCGCTTCTCTAGTAATTTTTTCAGCCACATACTCCGGATACAAAGCCATACCGCTTTCTCGATACAATTCTACCAAGTTATCGCTGAGCATCCGATCAAACGTCCGCAGTGGTCGCTCTTTACGATAAGCCCAGCTCGTTTTGATCCCCAATTCGTGACAGACACCCGCTAGTTCCGCTGCAATATAGCCAGCTCCAAGGATGATGATGGATTCCGGCTTCTCCTGCAAGGCAAAAAAATCGTCAGAATCAATGGCCATCTCCCCGCCCGGCACAGACATCAAGGAAGGTCGGCCACCAGTAGCAATCAAAATATGCGGCGCAGTGTATTGCTGTCCTTCGACGACAACTACATGATCCGATTCAAAATGGGCAAATCCCCGAAGGACCTCCACATGATTATGATCCAATCCCCGCTGATAGGCTCCGTGAAGGAAATCGATATAGTGTTCGCGACGCTGCACCAGTTCGCCAAAATCAAATTTTTCCAAAGATGCCGTGATGCCATAACCAGCTGTATCTCGCTGCAACATAGTCAGCATTTCTGAAGCTTGCCACATCACTTTTTTCGGCACACATCCTACATTGACACACGTGCCTCCTAACGCTTTACCTTCAATCAATAATACTCGTGCCCCGTGCTCACCCGCGCGATTTGCTGAAGCAATCCCACCAGAGCCGCCACCAATCACGATATAGTCGTATGTTTTCATGTCTTCTGCTACTCAAAATATGGACAAATCTATCCATATCGAGAAATCTAAAAGAACTAGATTATTACTGCTTCATCGAACTCCATTTTGCCAAGTCCTCGCTACTCTGGTTGGTATAGCTCTCCACAGTCGTAAATTCCCGATTTAGCCTATCGGTACAAATACAAAATTGCTTGTTTAAGCGATTACTTCGTATTCTTTCGCATCTCTTAGATTGAAACTTGCATTTACATCACGATCCTCCACATAACCACAGTGGTCACATTTGTAGATTCGGTCTGATAATCTCAAGTCAATCTTTTTCGATCCGCAACAATGACACAGTTTCGAACTTGGATAGAAACGATGAACCATACGTAATTCAAAATAACCATGTTTAGCTTTTTGCTCTAATTTCATTCGAATTCCATATAGTTTTTGTTGGGAAATTGCTTTCGAAAGATAGCGATTCTTCATCATTCCAGAAATATTCAAATCTTCAATCGTAATGTAGCCCGGCTTGGTTTTCGCCATTTCGTGGACCATCTTATTTTGAAAATCGTTACGAATATTCGTTAATTGTTGATGAATTTTTTGTACTTTCAAGGTTTGTTTTTGGATGTTTTGTCGAGTAGACTCTCCTTTCGAAATTTCTTTGTTTTGAATCCGTCGTTTTTCACTTTCGTATTTTCTCGAAAGCCGGCGTTGTTCCCTTCGCAATCGTTTTTCAAGACTGCGAATTTTACTGGATTTATTAATGTTTTCATAAACAGCACCATTAGATCCGGTAGCGGTGTGTGTGATGCCAAAATCATATCCATGTCCTTCGTTTTGGGGTTCAGGAACTACCTTTGCATAAGAATCCGGAACTTCAACAAGCACTGATACATAGTAACGATTCGCTTTGATAGAAACTGTTCCGCTTTTGATGATTTGATTCTCATCATGTTTTGGAAGATAACCTTTTTCTTTCAATTTAACCCAACCAAGAGTTGGGATTTTAATACGATGTCTTTCACAAGCAATGACCGTTTTAGAATCATTTTTAACGAAATACATTTGTACATTTTGTCGATTCTTTTTCTTAAACTGAGGGTAGTTTGCTTTCCCTTGAAAGAATTGCTTAAATGCTTTTTCCGTATTTAAGATGCCTTGTTTTATTGCTTTGGAAGAAACCTTTTTTATCCATGACTGATCAGGATGCATCGGAAGATACGTGTTGTTTAACCATTTGGAAAAGGTCATAGCTGAAACAAACTTTCCACCATTGGCGTAAACATCATTATTGTGAGCAAGGTACATGTTTTTGATATAACGAATCGTACCAATCGTAGCGTTAATTTTTTGTTTTTGTTTGGTGTTGGGATTGAGTTCGGTCTTGTAAGTGAGCAACACTTGGATCACCTTCAATCTTTTTTTATACTTACGTAACCCATAGATTCGGCAACTAAACACATGAATAATAGACACTAGATCTTCAACAAGTTCTTGTTGTGGCGATAGATCTGGATTATTTAAAACGATGATTTTCGTATCAAATTTCCCACAAAAAGACTCAAACCAGTAGTAGCCAAACCGAACAAACCTATCATTGTACGTAATATAGATTGTGTCGATTTCGTTATTCATTACTTGGTCTAACAAAAGATTCCATTTTTTACGTTTATAGTTCAGGCCGCTACCAATATCTTGAATAATATCATCTAAAATAATGCCTCTGCCATTTGCAAAATGGCGTAGAAAATCAATTTGATTTAGCAGGTCATCTTTTTGTCCTGTATTAGAAACTCTTGCATAGGCAATATGTCTTCGATTCGGAGTGGCCTCATCATGAAAATAGTCTCAAACTTGATCTTCAGTATAATATCTTCGATTGGTTGGTGTGCGATGTGCTTTTAAATTTCCACTCATATCCCATCTCTGTAAAGTTTTTACAGAGACACCAAGACGCTTTGCCATATCTTTTGGTTTAATACTCATCTAATCACCTCAGATTAATTATGCCAAAGATACGACTACTCGTCTGTTTTTGTCTATTTTTGTCTACGCATTTGATTGTAGTTGCATCACTTCTTTAGTCTCCCTGATTGACAAATAGGTAAATGGCGATGAGTCTTTTCCTACCGACAACTAAGGAATGATTACCTAGATTTTACCAAAAGCAGTGGAAAATTTCATTGGGGGATTGACGAGTGTTTTGTTATTGACACTAGACTGTCTTATGTCTACTCAAAAATTAGTCTTTCTTAAAAGCACCCCAAAAAGCTCCCGAGTTCATCCCTCGGGAGCTTTTACGGCTATTTTTTTGGTTCTTCCTTCTTTTTCCGGATCATATCTCCCACATGCACGGGTTGCGCCACTGGCATGGTCAAAAGCATCATGGGATTTGGCGCTCGATCAATGGACTCGCCATCTTCGTTGTACATCACCGTTACAGATTGATGAAAATGTTGAAATCCTGGTCCGTAAAACTCGATTTCATCTCCGACAGAGAAATGATTGCGTTGCCGTACAGTCGCCATCTTGGTGGCGGCATCATAAGCCAGCACTTCGCCAATAAAAGTATATTGAGGAATTTTACGGCGCGGACCAAAAAGTTGATCTTCATCTGTTGGGGTGTGGTAGTAGAAGCCATCAGAAAGTTCCCGTTGTGCAACTTTCCATAGTTCATCAATCCATTCTTGTTTGCACACCCAATTTTCCGGATCTGCCATATAACTATCAACAGCGGCTTTGTAGACGTTGGTCACTGTGGAAACGTAATGGATGGACTTCATTCGTCCCTCGATTTTGAAGCTGTTTACGCCATTTTCGATCAAGTCGGGAATGTGTTGAATCATGCTCATATCCACTGCACTCATACTGTAAGGTTCCGTCACTTGACCTTTATCTACCAAACTTTGGTGGGCTTCAGTTCCAAAAGGCATATCAAATAAGTCGTATTTCCAACGGCAAGATTGGGAACAGCCACCGCGGTTTGCGTCCCGCATCGACATATGATTGGATAACACACAACGGCCAGAATAAGAAATGCACATGGCCCCATGAACGAAGGCTTCAATTTCAATGTCCGAGTGGGCACGAATCATAGCGACCTCGGCCATGGAAACTTCTCGAGCCAATACTACCCGTTCCAAGCCTTCTTCTTTCCAAAATTCCAACGTCTCCCAGTTTGTTGCCGAAGCTTGGGTAGACAAATGCACTGGTAAGCCCGGCGCTTCCGTGATACAAATTTCAATCAATGCCGGATCAGATACGATAACTGCGGAAATCCCAACATCTCGTAAGTTACGGAAAAACTCGCCAGCACCTTCTTGATTGCCTTCGTGGGTGACCATATTCGCTGCTACATAAACCTTGGCATCATGTTCGCGGGCATAGGCCACCCCTTCTGCCATCTGTTCATAAGTAAAATTCCCCGCACGACTGCGCAACCCATAGGCATTGCCACCGATATACACGGCATCCGCGCCATAATGAATGGCCGTTTTTAGTTTTTCTAACGTACCGGCTGGAGCCAAAACCTCCGGCCGTTTCAAAGCTGTTTTCGTGGTGCTCATCTTTTTCGTCTCCTTTAATAACTAACCCAACTAGCGAATTTTCTTAGGATCAATCCCATAAAAGCCGGTGTCTAGACCGCGATTTGCCGGGTGCAACTGTTGTACTTCTGCCGCTAACTGGGCGCCATCAGCTACCGTCCAGTTTCCTGATTCCAACAAGTGGCGGGCTTTATCAAAACAGCCGGCGATTTTTACAAAATTAGCCCCGGGAGACAAGACACCATCTAGCTTCCAAGTCGTAAAACCTGCCTCTGCTAATTCGCCAACTTGTTCCATCAAAGACACATCATTGGAAGCAAAAATATGCGTCCCATGGCTATCTTCATAAATCGAATAATGGGTATTCTCATCTTGCGGATCTGACAAAAAGAGTCCTCGTTCCCGTGTAACTGCCTCGTCTTGCTTCGTAAAACGATAATAATTTTCCAATAAAGGGCGTTTTGATTGATGGATACAAGTCGCCCCGTATACCAACACTTCAGTGGGAATTGCCAACTGTGGAGCCATTTTCACCATTTCTGCAAAAGGAACTTCCCGAGCTAAAACTGCGCCTACCGCTCCTTTTTTGTGCCAAAAATTGATTTGGCGAGCATTGGTTACTAAGGTTTCCGCATCATAAACAAAAGGCAAGGCCAGCTCCGGATTTTTTTTCATAACATAAACAATCCCGGGATCACCAACTAATACCCGATCCACAGCGATTTCTTTCAAAAAAGCTAAGTATTCCGGCAAGCGTTGCATTTTTTCTGGATGCATGATGCCATTCACAGCCACTTCTGCCGTTTTTCCAGCAGCATGAATCACTTCCACTAGTTCCCGCTGCTCTTCTCGACTAGAATCTGCCGGCAAACGTAAGCCAAACATTTCCTCGCCAAAGACCAGCGTATCCACACCAACAGCAAGTAGCTCTTGTGCTTGCGTCAAGGATTCACAAGTCGCTTTCAATTCTATCATCTTGAAGACTCCTATCTCGTATTAAAGATTAAATTTAATAAAACTAAATTTAACCGTTCATTTCAGGCTATTTCCAACCCGACTATCCTATCATAAAACAGCGCTACAAGACAATTTGCCAGTTTTTTCACAAACTTATTTAAGCAATAGCCGGTTTTGATTGGTCCGTAACAACTTCTCAAAAATAACATAAAAAAGCCGCTACTGTCAGCAGTAGTCGGCTGAATTTAAGAATTTCACAAATAAGCTTCGCAAGCTTGCAGTAGGTTTTTCCTAGCTAGAAAACTTGGTCGAAAAGCTTCAATCAAATACCTCGTACCGTGCTTTCACCCAGCGCCAAGGTACACCGGTCAATTCTAGCGCTGCCTCTTTCAAAATCGGCAAGCTTGCCTCATGGGTGGTCTGCACCGAAACACTAGCAAATCCCTGGGGCCAATCATAAACTAGCTCATTTAGACTGGTGGACTGCTCACAACAGGGCGTCGTCACTGTCAAATCATAAAAACCGTGTGTTCGAGCATAAAAAGCGGCCATTTTTTGATGCCACCACATCGGGTCAAGTGCTGCATCACAAAAAGGACAGCAAATCCCATGAAATTCTTCACCAGCATCGATAAACTGCACTCGTTCGGTGATTTCCAAGCGATTGTCGTCATTGATTGTTTTCATTTTTTGCTCAAAAGGTACCACCAACTCCTCCGGCAACTCAAAGAAGGGATCTTGGGGAATTAATTTGTATACGATAGCAGGCACAGTCAGTTGCTCCTTTTTGAATAATCGAAAACTTTTCTCCATTATAAACCACTGATTTCGTAAAGGCTAGTTCATGAAAGCCGGCCGATCTAGCTACCGTCAACCCAATTCCTAGGTCGCTAAATTTCACCTTTTTCGGCCATCACAATGTCGGCATGATAAGCCACTTAATTCCTGATACATCAAGCTTTTTGGAGCTTAATTTTCTATAAGTTCTTTATCTATAAAAAAAGGAGCCCTGCCATCAACTCTTGATAGCAGAACTCCTTCATCAATCTGACTGGAAAAATCTTACACTAGCGCTGTTTCTTTACCGGCTGCCCCTTTAGGAACTTTAGCGTCTTCTTTTACCGTCAACGTAATCTTTCCTTTTTTAGCCCCAATCGTCACTTGCTCACCAAGGTGGATTTGGCCGCTCAGCAAGGCTTCACTGAGGCGATCCTCGACTTCTTTTTGCAGCGCGCGACGGATTGGTCGGGCACCGTATTCAGGATCAAAGCCAGCTTTCCCCAGGACATCGTAGGCTGCCGGAGTGATTTTCAGGCGAATATCTTGTTCAGCCATCCGTTTGATGATGGCTTTGCTCATAATTTTGACGATTTCGTGGATTTCGTTTTCCTTCAAGGAACGGAAGACCACCGTTTCATCGATTCGGTTCAAAAACTCTGGACGGAAGGCTTTTTTCAGCTCTTCCAAAATACGTTTTTGCATCTTACCGTGGTCTTTGGTAATGTCGGTCACATTGAAACCGACATTCTTTTCTTCACGAATTTGGGTGGCACCAATATTTGAAGTCATGATTAAAATCGTGTTACGGAAATCGACTTTGCGACCTTTAGAATCCGTCAAATGACCATCATCCAAGACTTGCAGTAAGATATTGAACACATCTGGATGGGCTTTTTCCACCTCATCTAGCAAAATCACAGAATAAGGTTTTGAACGAATTTTCTCCGTCAATTGCCCGCCTTCTTCATAACCGACATAGCCTGGAGGTGAACCAATCAAACGACTGGTGCTGTATTTTTCCATAAACTCGGACATGTCCACTCGTACCAAGGAATCCTCCGAGCCAAACATCGCTTCTGCCAAGGCTTTAGCAAGTTCTGTCTTCCCGACACCCGTTGGACCCAAGAACATAAAGGAGCCAATCGGCCGGTCGGGATCTTTCAAACCACTGCGGGCCCGACGAATCGCCCGTGAGACAGCAGTTACGGCTTCATCTTGTCCGACTACGCGTTGGTGAAGAATTTTTTCCAAATCCAACAAGCGTTCGGATTCTTTTTTCTCTAACTGTTGCAACGGTACCCCAGTCCACTGAGAAACCACTGTCGCTACATCTTCTGCAGTCACCTTATTTGAAAAGCCAGCTGCCTCTTTGGTCTCCGCGAAAGCCAACTCTGCCAAACGCTGGCTGAGTTTTTTCTCTTTTTGACGCAAGCGAGCCGCCAGCTCAAAATCTTGCTCCTGGATAGCTTGCTCTTTTTCATGCATCAATTGGGTAATTTCTTCCCGTAGTCGCGCTAGTTGCGAAGGCTCGTCCGCCCGATCCAAACGCACTTTGGCAGCTGACTCATCCATCAAGTCAATGGCTTTGTCTGGTAACTGGCGGGAATTGATGTAGCGCACCGACAACTGGACCGCTGCTTGCAATGCATCATCCGTGATTTCCACCCCATGATGGTCTTCATAACGTGGTCGCAAGCCTCGCAAGATTTCTACCGCTTCTTCCGCCGTTGGTTCATCCACTTGAACTCTGGCAAAACGACGTTCCAAAGCCGAATCTTTTTCAATATATTTTTGATATTCATCTAACGTGGTGGCCCCAATGGTTTGCAATTCTCCACGAGCCAAGGCTGGTTTCAAAATATTGGAAGCATCAATCGCGCCTTCTGCTCCCCCAGCTCCGATCAAGGTATGCAACTCATCAATAAACAAGATGACTTGACCATCATGGTAGATTTCATCGATGACTTTTTTCATCCGATCCTCGAATTCGCCACGATATTTGGTCCCAGCAACTAATGAGCCCATATCTAGCATCATCAAGCGTTTTTCTGCCATGTCTTCGGGGACTTCTCCCGCCACAATTCGTTGCGCTAGTCCTTCCGCAATGGCTGTTTTACCGACACCAGGTTCCCCTACTAAGACAGGGTTGTTTTTGGTGCGTCGGCTCAAAATCTGAATCAGGCGTTTGACTTCTTTGGTCCGGCCCACCACGGGATCTAGACGGTTTTCTCTGGCTAGCTTCGTCAAATCCCGCGCCAAATTATCTAGCGTTGGGGTGCCTTGTTGCACGCCCCCTTGTCGTGGACCTTGTTGCTGACCACTTGCTTGACGACGGCGACTAGCAGCCCCTGTGTTATTGCCTTTGGATTCATTGAGGCCCATTTTTTTCTTCAATACTTGCCGCATCTTGGCCAAACTCATCCCCAGATTAATCATAATCCGGGACGCTAAGATCTCATCGTCTCGCAACAAGCCCAATAAAATATGTTCCGTACCGATTTGGGGAGCACCAAAGCGTTTGGCTTCGTCACCGGCATAAGCAAAAATCTGCTTCGCCCGCGGGGAGTATGGCAAATAAACGCCAGCTGGGTAGCTCTTCACGGTCCCATAACCCGTCAAATGTTCAATCTCTTCACGAATATCGTTTTCACTGATGGCTAATTCCCGTAACGTTTTGCCGGCAATGCCATTTTGTTCAATCACTAAAGCCAAGAGCAAATGCTCAGAACCCACTGATTGGTGCTTGAATGTTTTTGCTTCTTCTTGCGCAATGGCCAATACTGCCTTGGCCCGTTCTGTAAACAATTCCTCCATAACTTACCTTCTTCCCGCTGTCTGACGCCGTAGCTATGACAGTCTCTGGTTTTCGTTGCTAACTTTAGCTGGCTACCATTGACGGTGTTATCTCCGTTACGTTGGCTTTCAGCAATTCTCATTTTTCGTAACTTAAACGTTCCAACACCGCACGCATCAAACTGGCGCGAATCTTGTCCGCTTCTTGGTAATCCGCCAAGGTGGATTGAGCCATTACCGCTAGTATCAAATTGCCTTCTTTTTGGGTCAACAACTCTTCTTCATACAATTTTTGAATGATCGCCAAGGCATTTTTTTCCGTCAACGCCTCGTCGACCAATTCCGCGACTTGTTCTAAAAAGCGGTGTTTATCGGAAATCTTGACCTTCTCGATGCGAATATAACCGCCACCACCGCGTTTTGAAGCCACGGTGTAGCCCCGTTGGATCGTAAATCGGGTATTAATCACGTAATTTATCTGAGAAGGCACGCAATTAAACTGCTGGGCCATCTCCGTTCGACGTATCTCAATTATCTCACTATCTTCCAGAATTTTCTTCAGATAGGCCTCGATCAGATCTGAAGTATTGTGACGTGTCATGACGAATCCTCCTATCTTCAGTATCATTGCAACTTTGCAGAATCATTTTTCCTTGAAATGCCAAGGCTTTGGCGATTTCATTGACTAATTCTGACCATAATCAATTATACCGAAGATTTTCAAATAATTAAAGAAAGACGAACAGGAGGGACAGGTTTGTTAAGAATTCTTGCTGTAAAGCCGGCTTTTGTAGCCCTTAGATAAGCCTTTCCCACCAAAAGCCTGATAAAACTCAGAAAAAAGCACTAACCACTTCACTGATATCACCGTGAAGTGGTTAGCGCTAGTCGCTTATTCAAATTGATGCCGAAATTTAATAATGTTTTACATCCATCTCAAAATATCCCAACACTTCAGCCGCTGCTTCTTTTACAGGGGTTACCGATTTTAGTTCCCCCTGAACGACTACCCGCTTGGTCCCGCCGATTTCATTACAAGTAATCAAAGTGACTAGTTTTTTGTCTGGGACTTCTTCAATGTACTGCGTCTCAGTGGGTAAAACAGTAATATTCAAGGTAGCGGTATACTCATAGATATTTTCCAAATCTGTCAGATAAATGGCGTCACCGATTTGAGTCTGATCTAATGGTTCGAATAAATACCCTTTATCATAGGCACGATGACTGGCCAGAGAATAATTGCCCGCCCCCATCTTTTGATCAGGAAACATGGTGCCAGCACCCCACAAGAGAGATTCGTTGGCAACACCTCTAAAGATTGGTAAATTAATGCCCACTTTGGGTATGGCGATACCACCGACTACTGGTAAGTTACGATTTTGCCATTGGGCTTTGAAAACCGTCTCGGAGCTAGCAGGAACTACCGCTTCAAAATCAAAGCTCGCTTCTTTTTCCTCATTTTTTACGATGTCTTCTCTCGTAAGCTTAGAAACCGCAAATTTTTCGCCATTATGGTCGATAATCACGTTTTTGATTTGATTATTAAAAACCAATACCAGTCCGACTACCAAAAGCAGTAGTAAAAAGATATTGATGAGCCAATTTCTTCCCCGATGTTTTTTCTTTTTCATAATAAGCCCCGCCCTCATTTGATTGCTAGCGCCTTTATTTTACCATAGAAAACAGCACACCGGCTATGGTAGCTCCAGACAGCCTCGCTAGTTTTAAGAAAACGCAACCTTCTTTTGCGGAGCGGATTTTCTAAAAATTGGCTGGACTAGCAAAAGATTGCAGAAGAAAGCCCTTTCTGTAATCAAACTTTAAAGGAAACGAAACACCACGAAATCCCTCGTTGTTGTATGATGGTAGTATCGGGAAAAAGGAGGGGGCGCCCCATGATAAAAATGATTTACATACATATTGATACTACCAGCAATGCCGTTTTGTCACGGGGCATTAGTCCCTTAGAATTTTATCATGGCATCGTCCATCAGCCAAAAAATCTCCTACTTCTAGACCCTTCCTCTGATTACGGTGAATATGAAACCCACACCGGTTTGAAAATTTTGCGGGGAAATGAAGGCGTCAAACAGTATTTCGATGAACTGGCTCGCAATCGGATTTCTGAGGATATCAAATGGATTGACTTTAATGACAGTGCCCTGCTAAAAGAACTGACACCCTTAGAAATCAGTGAGTTGCTGTATTTTGGCCACATGAAAACCCATCTCCACTCACCATTTTTCTATAAACTGCAAAATAATTTCGTTTACTTCGATTTGAAAGACGAGCTTTCCCGGGTTTACTATCGCTATTTAGATGAGTATTATCGGATCCTCGCTGACAAACTCACTCGGACAGTCTTAGAAAAAATCAACGACCGCCGTTCATTTTTCCGCAAAGCAACTCCAGTAGAAAAACTTGATATCAGTCTTTTACGAGAGATGAAAGGTCTTTTTCAAGAAGGTGTCGTCTTTTGCTTCCAGTCGGCCCACACAGAAGGTCAAGATTACAAAATTCCCATCTACTTAATTGAAGATGGTAGTTTTCGAAAAAATGAGGAACTTACCAAAGATGACATGCTCGTCGGCCATTTGATTTACCAACAAGACCGACGCCAATGGCAAGTGACCTACGAAGACAAAGATCTCCTTTTTCTAACCAATTAAAGTAAGCCTGTAAAAATACAGGATGGCCTTACTTTTCAAAGCAGCCCTCAAAATATCAGGGAACCGATCATAGGCGACTACAAAACAGGCCTCATTCCTCACTTTTTTTACTGATTTCTGCTTAGATCTTAGATGAAACTGGCTATTTAAGGCTTCTGACAGCCGAAATTTTGACCTTCCTTGATCCAGCCCAAAAAAGCTGCGTTTTCCAAATGATGTGGAAAACGCAGCTTTTTTAGTGGTTCAATCACTTAACGGTTGCCGACAAGTACCAGTTTACAACTTATTTTGTAGCCGACCAAACACCATGATCGTCTTTCGGGATAAACAACCGCGGAGCAACTTTGGCCAGAATCACCAAAACTACCGCCACATAGATGATATTCCCTAAAGCGGAGGCACCGTTGACAGAAAAAGAATACAGCCAAGGACTCATATTTTCTGGTGCATAGGCGCCCCAAACGAAGACCCCCGCCCAAAAATGCCAAAACCAACGGGAGAGACACGCAAGCACCGCACCCAAGACAATGTACAGCACCATCTGTTTTTGATGACCTTTTTGTACACTGAGGCGAACTTTAGTCCCCAACAAGCCGCCCAAGCCACCAAAGGCAAAAGCAAAGGGGTATTCAAAAATGATTTGCGGGACACTGATAAAGTTCTTCATCGCCGAACCTAAGACGATATTTAACAAGCCCCAGACAAAGCCTGCTGTCATCCCTGCCAGCGCACCTCGCCGATAAGAATACAACACCAACGGCACCAACCCTAAAGACAAATCCAAGGCTGCATTTGCCGTTTGGATGGGAATATAAGACAAAGCCATCCCCATCGCGGCGATAATCGTTCCTTCGATCCAGACTCGCAGATTTTTATTCATAAAAAAAACTCCTCCATTGCAGATTATAGAACAGTCACAATCTACAAAGGAGAAGTATATGCTACTTCTAAGTCGTCACAATTCCTACGCTCGCATTATCGAGACAGGTACAGAGGGTTTAGAGTTCACTCATTCTCAGCCAATGGCATGGCTCCCCTTTGTGATCGTGTTCTATATTCAGTTATTTTGGTACAGCTCCATCTTAGCATATTTTTCAGAAAATGGAAGAGGAATTTCAGCCTTCTGTTACCTCTTGTAAGCTGTCGGCTTTTGCCAACATTTGGTAGGTAGCGGTAAAGGTGGGGCAGACATCATCTGGTATCTGGTAGTCTGCTGTAAGTTCCCGTAATTGGGCAAACGTTGCCGAAAGATCCGGATTTTCAGTAGTCTCCGCCAATTTTTGGCTGATGCTATCATAGAGAGCTTTCACCTGAAAAACTTCTGGATGATGGGCGCCATGAGCACGGGTAATCGCCGTGGTGTATAAGTCGAGGGTTGCTTGATTTTCTTTGAGATAGTCGGTCACTTTAGTCATTCATAATCCTTCTTTCAATAAATGCTTAAATTTTCTTGCCATCACGAAGTATACCTGTCTGGCTAGCAGAAGAACTTGATGGCTATCAAGAAAAACATTTTTAATCCGAAAGAGGATACCAGGAACCACCAAAATTGACGATAAAGCTTATGAACGATGACAGGTCGACGATGGATAACGGTAAATTCTCGGCTCCTAAGTCTCCCTATTTTCCCTTCCCCACGCAAAAAAAGCAGTCCACCAAGTTAGTGGCCCTGCTTCTTTTGCAATTGCTTATTGTGGTTGGTTGGTTTCAAATAAAGGACTAACTGGTTTGTTTTCATGGATTCGCTTAATCGCTTCACCCATCAAAGCACTAACAGAGATTTCATCGATTTTTTCAATCTTACGGTCTTCTGGCAAGTTGATGGAATCGGTCACGACTAAGCGTTCGATAGCGGAGTCTGAAATCCGTTGCATCGCAGGACCAGAAAGAACTGGATGCGTACAAGAAGCATAAACACTCTTAGCACCGGCTTCTTTCAAAGCATTGGCAGCTAAAGTGATGGTGCCGGCTGTATCGATCATGTCGTCGATCAGGACACAAGTTTTGCCTTCAACATGTCCGATGATATTCATGACTTCAGCAACGTTAGCTTTTGGCCGACGTTTGTCAATGATGGCAATCGGCGCTTTCAAGAACTCGGCCAATTTACGTGCCCGTGTCACACCACCGTGGTCAGGCGACACCACAACCACGTCATCTCCTTGAATTCCTTTGTCCAAGAAATAGTTGGCAATCAATGGTGCCCCCATCAAGTGGTCCACTGGAATATCAAAGAATCCTTGAATTTGAGCCGCATGCAAATCTAGACAGACAAGGCGATTAGCTCCTGCTTTTTCAATCATATTGGCAACTAATTTGGCAGTGATTGGTTCACGAGAGCGTGCTTTACGGTCTTGGCGAGCATAACCATAATACGGCATAACCACATTGATAGTTTTCGCACTAGCCCGTTTCAAAGCATCAATCATGATCAACAATTCCATCAAATTATCATTGACAGGACTTGAGGTAGATTGGATGACATAGACGTGGGCACCCCGGATACTTTCTTCAATATTCACTTGAATCTCGCCGTCAGAGAATTGATTCACTGAACATTTACCCAACTCGACGCCGACCGCTTCCGCAATCTTTTCCGCTAAGGGCCGATTGGAATTCAAGGCAAAAATCTTCAATCTTGGATCAAAATAATGGTTAGACATGAGAACCTCCGCTTTCTTCCTTGCATGATGGCTTACGGTACCTGGGACACCGCAGCAGATAGACAAATGAGAACCTGTTACTTTCAAGTAAATATTAGTCATTTTCATGAAATAAATCAAGTGTTTTCGTCAACTCTGTGAAACAGCTTAGAAGGAAGTCCCAACGGTAGCCGGCTTATTTTTTTATCTTCAGGAAAGATTCGTTTCACAAACAAATTCCTCCCCTTCTTTAAAAATGACACTCCTACCACCTTAAGGACCTCAAAAATGGTCTCGTTCACAAAATGAGACGAGACCATCAAATGACATGTTATTCTTGGAAAAAAGGAAATCGTTTAGCAAAATCTTCTTTATTTTCTTGTCGAGCCCGAGCGATACCCATTGCTCCTTCTGGCACATCTTTGTTGATGGTCGAGCCAGCTGCGATAATCGTGTTAGCAGCGATGTCCACCGGTCCAATCAAATTGGCATTGGAGCCGACAAAGCTATGATCACCAACCGTTGTATGGTGTTTGTTTTTGCCATCATAATTGACGAAGACGACCCCACAACCTACATTGATATCTTTGCCTAAGGTTGCATCCCCGACATAAGTCAGGTGGCCAACCTTGGTTCCTTCACCGATCGTTGCTTTTTTCACTTCGACAAAATTGCCAATATGGGCATTTACACCAATCTCAGCTTTGGGACGCAAATGAGCGTAAGGACCCACGTCAGCCCCACTGCGGACAATACTTTCTTCAACTACCGAGGTTTTGATAACTACACCATCTTCAATCGTCGAATCGACAATTTGGGAATTGGTCGTAATCACGCAATCGCTACCAATCACCGTGTTACCTTTTAAGTACACCCCTGGTTCAATAACGGTTTCGGCACCGATTACCACCCCATCATCAATATAGGTTGCCGCCGGATCGATAAAGCTGACCCCATTGACCATATGTTGATGGTTGATTCGTTGACGCATGATTTCATTGGCTTTGGCTAATGCCACACGATCGTTGACTCCCAGCGATTCATCGAAATCCTCTGTCAAGTAAGCCGCGACATTTTTGCCTTCACTCTTGAGAATTTCGATAATATCAGTCAGATAGTATTCCCCTTGTGCATTGTCCGTATCCAATTTGCTCAAGGCATCAAATAACAATTCATTATCAAAACAATAGGTGCCTGTGTTGATTTCCTGAATGCGGGCTTCTTCCAGCGTCGCATCTTTTTGTTCAACAATTTTTTCTACGATACCGACATGATCCCGAATAATTCGTCCATAGCCTGTTGGGTCTTCAGCTTTAGCAGTCAAAATCGTCGCACTGGCATTTTTCCCTTGATGGTAATCAAAAAGATTTTGCAACGTTTCCGAAGTCAATAATGGGGTATCGCCAGAAATGACTAGCGTCGTTCCAGGTTTACCTTTTAGGAAGTTTTCTGCTTGTAACACAGCGTGACCCGTCCCTAATTGTTCTGCTTGTAACGCATATTTGGTGCGGTCACCCAGCTGTTCTTTCACTTTGTCCGCCCCATGACCGACAATCGTAATGATTTCAGCAGGAGCCGTCTCTTCTACCCGATTGATGATATGTTCTACCATCGGTTTGCCACATACTGGATGTAACACTTTATATAGTTTTGATTTCATGCGAGTTCCTTTACCCGCAGCCAAAATAATGGCATACCGTTCTGTCATGAATCTTCCTCCGAATAATCAGTAGTCCCGTCGTTAGCAACCGTACCTACCAAATTTACATACTAAAAGTCTACGCTTAAGTTTAGCCTACCCGCCATGAGTTTTCAACTATTCTTATGTAGACCAATCGCGAAAGATTCACATTCATTGCTTGCCCATTGATTTAGCCATGTCACATGGAAACCAAGGCTGACGCAAAGACCTGTTCTGCGCCCGCCTCACTAAGCAAGCTATAAAAGCTACGACACAAAACATAGCCTACCCCTCGTCTAGTCCGAATGGTCCGTCCTTCAAACCCCAGTTCCAAGCATTTACCTTTGATATTCCGGACAATAATCGAAATCTGAGCCAGTTTATGCTCCACCTCTGCATCTGGCCACAACATCTCACATATCTCCTCCCGTGTTAACGGGATATTCCGTCGCTCCAACATGGTAGCGAAAATTTTCGCTTCTTGATCGCTAAAACGCTCCCGTAAGTCTTCCACAAAATTTAGTGGCAATACATTCGTCATTCGCCCGAAATAGTTTTGTGATGGGTGATTTCCAGCAGGCTTCTGATTGCCATCCAACGCCATCTTTTCAACAGAGTGGCCAATTTCATAGATAAATTGATTCGAGGCATTTAGTTTTTCACGAAGTCGTCCCGGTGAATCCTCTGAAACCAACCACGCTTTAATCCCTAATCGCTTCCATTTAGACTGTTTTTGCTCATCTGGTTCCTCATGATCAAAGCGTACCACAAAAACTTTAGCTACCACTAAATGTGGCATGATTAACGTGAGCTCCGTCTCAGACAAAGTTTCACTGATAATTACAATTTTGAAAAACCGAATAAGCTCCTGAATATCTTTATTGTATTGCAACATTTCTAACACACTACAAGAGCAAAAAACTTCAAAATTTAACTTCTGCAATGATTGTTGCAACTGAGTATCTGCCAAACAGTTCTTCGTCAATAGCAAGACTTGGTTCATCTTATTTCCCCCTATTTTTTAAAATTTTCAGATATTTTGATCGCCAAAATATCTAAAAATCATCCATCTCCTAAAATCATTTCAATCATTTTTTCTCAATCAAAAAACGTATCAACTGTATCAACTAATTGAATGAAAAATAAATTGAAAAGACCTTACTTTTCACCCTTCTAAAATAAATTACGCATTCCTTCAAAAATCTTCCTTGAAAATTTTTTAAATTCAATTATTGCAAATTAAGTTGTTTTTTCCTTGATAACAAAACAGCTCTCAGGTACCTAAAAATGATCCGGAAGCACTTTCTAGGTTCCATAGCTATATTTTTAAATCCATTATTCTGCTATCTTTCACCAACTCCTTTCATTTTAGCTGAGCTAATTTCATAATTTTA
>NZ_MAEI01000010.1 GCF_009933255.1 Enterococcus diestrammenae
TTACCTTAATACGAGAAAGGAGCAAGTGGGAGTGAAATTCAAAGACTTTGCCAAAAAAAGTCGGCTGAAGCCATGGGACTTACCCATCTTGCTTTTATTGGTAATTGCTAGTTTCGTGCCTTTATTGGTTTTCGGTGTCACCCGGCCTGATCCTGTCGTGAAAAATGACGGGACGGTGGCTAAAGCCCAACGAATAGCCATTTTACGAGTAGACGGCGTGGAAAAACAGCGTTGGACGTTGGAAAAAGGTGCCAAATCCACCGAATATCGTTACGAAGATGCTGACGGTGACTACAATATTATCGAATTTAAAGATGGCGCGGCTCGTATCAAAGAAGCCAACTGTGGCGACCAAATTTGCGTGCGCCAAGGCTGGATTTACAAAGACGGCCAAACCATCGTCTGCCTGCCTCATAAACTTGTGGTGGAGATTGCCGACCAGACAGGAGGTGCCGACGATCTGATTTATTAGTTTTTCTGATCGTCTGACCATGGACAAAAATCGACGCCTGATTTTTATTGCATTGCTGGTGGCTCAAGGGGTAGTCATCGGCCTGATTGAAAATATGATTCCGTATCCCTTCGCCTTTGCTCCTGGCGCCAAACTGGGGCTTTCCAACTTGATCACCATCATCGCTATCTTTACCATGCCCAAAAAGGACAGCTTCACTTTGGTCTGGATGCGCCTGATTTTGACTACTTTGCTAGGTGGTACCACTAGCACCTTTTTATACAGTATGAGTGGTGCTATGCTCAGCTACGGCGGGATGCTTTTGGTAAAAACGCTTGGTCCCAAACGTGTCAGTATCATTGGCATCAGTGCTACCGGTGGTTTTTTGCACAATGTGGGCCAACTGGTGACCGCTTCTGTCATCGCCGGTTCGGCAAATGTCATGCTTTACCTACCGATTTTGAGCTTTCTTGGTATTTTATCGGGATTAGCCATCGGTATTGCCGCCAACTTTCTCTTGGTGCGGGTCGATACCCTGCGCCGGTTCCAACTGGATTATGAGCGCCAGAGTCATAAAGACCACTGGTACCTCAACTAGTCCTACCCTGCCTCACTACAACCGCAAAAGTTTACCAGAACAAGGAGACTACTATGAAACTTCATCCTATTTGGCAAGAATATCCTGATCTCCAGCCAGAACTAGCCAAAACACTGGATTTGATGGAAAACAGCGTCAAATTAAAAAACAAACCCGTCGAAATTGCTGTCATGGAAATGGTTCACGCTGGCGGCAAATTGCTACGCCCAGCTTATCAGTTACTCTTTTCTCGCTTTGGTCCTGACCAAGACCGGGAAAAAGCCGTGGCGTTGGCGGCATCCATCGAAATGCTACACACCGCTACGTTGATTCACGATGACATCGTAGACGAAGCCGATCTGCGGCGCAACTTGCCGACAATCGCGGCCCGCTTTGGTAATGATGTGGCAGTCTATGCTGGCGATTACCTCTTTGTCTGCTGTTTCAAGCTATTAGCCGATTACGCTGGTTCCTTGCGCAGTTTGCAACTGAACTCCCGTAGCATGGAAAAAATCCTCAATGGCGAACTCGGCCAAATGGATCGCCGCTATGATTTAACCATGACTGTCGACCAATATTTGGAAAATATTTCTGGCAAAACTGCCGAACTTTTCGCTCTTAGCTGTACCGTGGGCCCTTTAGAAAGTGGGGCCTCAGAAAAATTTGCCAAAGAATGCGCCCAGATTGGTCTAAATATCGGCATCGCCTTCCAGATTATCGACGACATCTTGGATTATAGCCAAGACGCTACTGCTATCGGCAAACCGGTCTTAGAAGACGTGCGCCAAGGGGTATACTCCCTTCCACTATTGCTGGCTCTGGAAAAAGGTCGCTCAGAACTGACTCCTTTCTTACAGAAAAAGGACGCGATGACTACCGCGGATAGCCAAGCAGTCTACCGCCTCGTCCAACAATATGACGGTGTCGCTCGTGCCCACCAAATGGCCACTCGTTACACCGATAAGGCCCTAAAAGCCATCCGCAAACTCCCGGCTGACGCTGCCGATACCCGCGGCGAACTTGAGCAGTTGACCCTACGAATTTTAGGACGGAAAAATTGATCCATGAATCGAAAAAGACCGTTACCAGCTGCTTACTCTAAACAGTTGGTAACGGTCTTTTTGAATTGGTTTGATTGAAAAATCGAGGGCTTTCCCCTGTCAAAGCAGGGTATCCTAACAACAAGCAATAAAGTGTCTGACGATGGTGATCCTCGAAAGCGAGGTGGCGCGTATTTACTTCGTTACCGTCCACCACTCACGCAAGTTACAACCCCAACTCATCATCCAGTAAATCCTGCACCCGTTTCAACTCGTCATCAGAAACATCTTGATAGCTAATTCCGTTGAGCATGAAGCCTTCTCCCTGCATCTGATCAGTCTTCACGGTGGTGAAAGCTTCTCGATAATCCAAGGCGATAGTCTGCATATTGCTAAAGCTCATGTCGGTTTTGACATTGGTTTCCATAGCTTCTAAGACTTCTTGATACTTGGTGATGCCCTCCATGGACACTAGCTTGTTCACGACACCAATCACGATTTCCCGCTGCCGTTCTTGTCGGCCGTAGTCGCCATTAGGGTCTTCCTTACGCATCCGGGAGTAAGCCAAAGCTTCATCCCCGTCCAAGGTAATCTTGCCCTCATTGAAGGTGTAGTCATCTTGGGTAAACGCCGCATCGTTAGTGACGGTGATCCCCCCTACCGCGTCTACCAATTCCTTCAGCCCTTTCATATTAATGGCCACGTAATGATCGATAGGGATATCGAGATAGTTTTCCACCGTCGCCATAGACATCGCCGCGCCACCAAAAGCGTAGGCATGATTAATCTTATCTTCGGCATTATTTTCATGTCCGATAATCGGCACATAAGTATCCCGGGCAATGCTCACCAGCGTCGTCTGCTTATCCTGAGGGTTGACGGTGGCCACCATCATCGTATCCGAACGGCCTTGTTCGGTCCGGCCCAAATCGCCAGTATCAATCCCCAGCAACAACACCGAAAACGCCTCTTGTTTACTCAAATCCACCGCTGTATCTCGGGCTGAATCCTCCCGTTTCACGGATTCATAGGTCTCATTCATCGAGCCTTTCACATCGAAGTACACCTTGGCACCAAATCCCACCACAGCAACGACTAACACCACAAGCACGGCGACAATTCCTAAGATAATCTTCTTTCCTCTAGACAAGGCAAATCCCCACTTTCGCTGGAACAAAAGAAATACGCCTTTGTTCCGGTTCTTTTATAGGTCAAATCATAGCATTTCCAATTCCGATATCAAAATTTTCGTCGGTTTTTCAGGAGGATTTTCGGGAAACTCAAGGAATTGTTTAGAATTAAAACCCATTGGCAAAATAAAAAAGACCCTCCGCACACTGCAGAGAGCCTCTATTTCTTCAAGCGCTAAATTCATTTACCCCGCGATCACCGTCTCCAAGCCAACTTCAATCATTTCATTGAAAGTCGTTTGGCGTTCTTCGGCGGTGGTTTCTTCGCCGGTGATGATGTGGTCACTGACGGTGCAGATGGCCAAGGCTTGGACATGGTATTTAGCTGCTAGATAGTACATAGCTGCCGCTTCCATTTCCACACCCAAGACGCCGAGATCCGCCAATTGCAAGGTTTCCGTCATGTCGTCTTTGTAGAAAGTATCTTCTGACAAGAGGTTGCCGACATGGGTAGTAAAGCCTTTTTCTTTGGCGATTTCATAGGCTTTTAATAACAAATCAAAATCAGCAATTGGTGGGTAGTGGAAGGTTTGAAAATTCTTTTGGACCAAAGAGGAGCTAGTGGCTGCCGCTTGACCAATCACCAAATCGCGGACGTGGACAGCTTCAGATATTGCCCCACAGGTTCCCACGCGAATCAATTTTTTGACACCATAAGAGTTGATTAACTCATGAATATAAATACTAGCAGAAGGCATCCCCATCCCAGTTCCCTGCACGGAAACTCGCTCACCTTTGTAAATCCCGGTGAAGCCCAGCATACCCCGGACTTCATTGTAGCAGATAGGATCTTCCAAAAAATTTTCCGCAATGTATTTGGCCCGCAATGGATCGCCAGGCAACAAGATTTTATCGGCGATTTCGCCTTCTCTCGCACCGATGTGTACGCTCATGATTTTCCCTCATTTCAATGATTTTATAATGCTGCTAAAGTCTTCTTCACCAAATCTTTGAATTCACCCTTCACTCGTTCGGTGGTAGCCACGACTTCTTCATGGTTTAAGTTGGCCTGCATACCAGCTGCTAGGTTCGTAATACAAGAAATCCCCAGCACTTTGAGGCCACAATGAGCGGCGACGATGACTTCTGGCACAGTGGACATTCCCACAGCATCTGCGCCGATTCCCCGAGCAAAGCGGATTTCCGCTGGGGTTTCATAGGTCGGTCCGGAAAAGCCCATGTAGACGCCTTCTTGCAAATGAAGACCATTTGCCGCACCTACTTCTTTGGCGACTTCTTGATAAGCTGGCGTATAGGCGTTGCTCATATCTGGGAAGCGGGGACCGATTTCGTCATCATTTGGCCCAATCAACGGGTTGGTACCCGTAAAATTGATTTGGTCGGTAATCAACATCAGATCTCCTGGGGCAAAGCTTTCGTTCACCCCGCCACAGGCATTGGTTACTACCATGGAATGGGCACCTAAAGCTTTCATCACCCGTACCGGATAGGTCACCGTCTGCATCGAGTGCCCTTCGTAAAAGTGGAAACGCCCCTGCATCGCAAGGACTTTTTTACCGGAAAGCGTGCCGTAGACTAGCTGGCCGGCATGTCCCACCACCGTGGATACAGGAAAATGGGGAATTTCGTGGTAAGGCACCACGACTTTGTCTTCAATTTCATCTGCTAATTCTCCCAAGCCAGAGCCTAGAATCAGACCAAATTCCACTGGTCCAACACCGGCTGCTTGGATAAACGCGCTCGTTTCTTGAATGGCTAATTTTAATTCCGTCATAGAATCCTCCAAATAGTATTGGCATTCGGTCACAGGACTAATGCCGCTTATTTCAAATCTGCCAAAAAGCTCTTGCCGTTTTCGGTAGCTGGTACGCCAAAGTTTTCGGCGATGGTGGCTGCGATATCCGAGTAGAACCCTTGTGGCAATGCCCCTTGCTCTTTCATTTGCTTGCTGTAAGCCAGCAATGGCACATACTCACGAGTGTGGTCAGTCCCTGGGAAAGTCGGATCGTTACCGTGGTCAGCAGTGATCAACAACAGATCATCTTCAGCCATGGCATCGATTAACTCTGGTAGGCGCAAATCGAATTCCTCGATGGCGTGAGCATAACCCACCACATCCCGGCGATGACCAAACAAGGCATCAAAGTCCACCAAGTTCGTAAAGCTCATACCATCGAAGTCTTTTTTCATGACTTCCAACAATTTGTCCACACCGTCCATATTACTCTTCGTGCGGATAGCTTCGGTAATACCTTGACCATTGAAGATATCGTTGATTTTACCCACCGCAATCACGTCTTTACCGTTGTCTTTCAAGGAATCTAAAACCGTCTTGCCAAATGGATCCAACGCATAGTCATGACGATTAGACGTCCGTGTGAAGTTGCCTGGTTCGCCAACGTAAGGGCGGGCGATAATCCGTCCAATCATGTACGGATCGTCTTTAGTAATGTCTCGAACATATTGGCAAATGCGATACAATTCGTCTAACGGAATAATGTCTTCGTGAGCGGCAATTTGCAACACAGGATCAGCAGAAGTATAGACGATTAAGTCACCGGTTTTCATTTGGTGTTCGCCGTAATCATTGATGACTTCCGTCCCAGAATACGGCTTGTTGCAGACAATTTTGCGACCAGAAAAGTCTTCAATTTGCTTCAATAACTCATCAGGAAAGCCTTCTGGGAACACGCGAAACGGGGTTTTGATGTCCAAGCCCATGATTTCCCAGTGACCGGTCATGGTATCTTTACCGACAGAGATTTCTTCCAGTTTGGTCGCATAGCCGTCATGACCATTGACTGCTAAAACGCCTTCTAACGGGCGAATCGTCCCCAAACCTAGTTGCTCTAGATGAGGAATGTTCAACCCAGCTTCTTTGGCAATATGGCCCAAAGTATCGGACCCGACATCACCAAATTTGTCCGCGTCCGGTGCTTCACCGATCCCGACAGAATCCATTACGATCAAATGTACACGTTTAAACATAATTGAATAACCTCTTTCCTTTTTATTAACATTGGTTTTTCCTACACTTCTATCCTACAAAAAATCCACCAAAAACTCCCGTCTAAACCATTGTGAGGTGGTTGAATCTTTTGGTGATGATGGGTTGGGCTTGCTTCCGGTAGAGGGTAGGTGTGGCAGTGGGACCGTAAAATGCCAAACGTGAAGCGTGTTTGTCATTTTACTTGTCGAAGTCAAACTTGTTGTAAGTCCAACAAAATCGTTGGACAACAACAAGTAATTCCTCGATCATCCTTGGCACTGCGACACCTACCTCTACCTCCAGCAAGCCCAACCTTCACCCAGTAAGACTCAATCTCTCTACAATGGAACAAGGTTTTCTTCTCTTGTCCGCCAAGTATTTTTTGGCTAGAAATCCACCTGTCGCGGAAAATGGTGACATTTGGCGCAGTAGGATTGGTATGACAGTAGCTTTAAGGATGTCAGGCAAATTACTTAGAGTTAGTGGCGCCTGCGACACTTACTCTAAGTTTGCGACTGCAAGGAAAATGACAAACACGCTTTGCCGTTTGGCATTTGCCGGTCTAGCTACCATCATGCCCAATCCTACGAAGCCAAATGTCGGCAGTTTACTCCACACCCATTTCCCAATTCACAAAAATCAGGGCGGGACAAAGACACATTGTCCCATAGTCCCACCCTTAACAGATGCCAGGCCAGCGTTGCCCTCCCTGTAAAAATTGGCTGGGCAGCTGATGTCTAGCGTTTATTTTGATTTGATATAGTTGGTGCCGTTTGCCTTTGGACCAGAAGCTTTCCCCAAGAAGAGCACCAAGACGATGATCGTCAACAAATACGGTGCTGCTTGGAGATACGCTGATGGAATGGAGGAAATGACTGGCAAATCAGCACCGGCAATACTGATATTTTGAGCAAAGCCGAAGAAGATTGCAGCCCCCATCACTCCTAGTGGATTCCATTTACCAAAAATCATCGCTGCCATCGAGATAAACCCTTGGCCGGCAATGGTGGTAATGGAGAACTGACCGGTAATGGATTGGGCAAAGACTGCCCCGCCCATGCCGCCTAAGAATCCGGAAATCAAGACCCCGGAGTAACGCATAGCATACACATTGATCCCCAAAGTATCCGCGGCCTGTGGGTGTTCCCCCACTGAGCGCAAGCGCAAGCCAAACTTGGTTTTGAAGATGACGAACCAAGCAAAGATAGCGATCAAAATCCCACAATAGGCTGGTAGAAACGTATTTTTAAACATGATGCGTCCAATCACTGGGATATCTGACAAAATAGGAATGGAAGCATAGCTAAGGCGGCGGCTGATAATATCTGTTTGGCCACGGCCATCAAACATGACTTTCACCAAGAAAACCATCAACGGCGGCGCCAACATATTCATCACTGTACCGCTGATGATATGATCCGCTCGGAAATTAATCGTTGCTACCGCATGAAGCAAGGCAAAGACGACGCCCGCCAAGCCCCCTACCAAAATCCCTAGCCACGGGGTCCAGGAACCAAAAGAACTTGCGTAGTTCAAGTTAAAGACGATGGCCGTAAAAGCCCCCACCACCATGATTCCTTCCAAACCCACATTGACAATTCCGCTACGCTCAGAGAAAACTCCTCCAAGGGCAGTCAAAATCAACGGGGTGGAGTAGATCAAGGTTTGGGTAAAAATCGATGCAATTTGATTGATATCCATTAGAGCACCCCTCCTTCTTGGTCTTGCTCTGAAGGTTTCGTTTCAATTTCTTCCACAATTGCCACTTCTTTTTTACCTCCGAAGAATTTTGCCAAGAGGTAGCGAATGACAAAACTAATCCCTACAAAGAAGATGATAATAGCGATATCCACGTCCACCAACTCAGAAGGAATATTGACCATCTGCATGCCGGCGCCACCTAGCTTCAAGACACTAAACAAAAGCGATGACAGTAAGATACCGATGGAACCCCCACCACCTAGTAAGGAGACGGCCATCCCATCAAAACCGATACTCAAGGAAGCGTGTTGGGCCACGAAGTTTTGGAAAGTCCCTAAACCATAAACCACACCACCAAGACCAGCTAACAAACCAGAAATAACCATGGAAACGATGATCGTCCGTTTACTACTCATCCCAGCATACTCAGACGCATCTGGATTCAGCCCCACCGAACGAATTTCATAACCAAGGGTGGTTTTTTTCATCATAAACCAGACCAACACTAAAAATAGCAAGGCCAAGAAAAAGCCGATATTTAGCCGAGAATTATTGGAAATACTCCGCAAAAAGTCCGTCTGTAACATGGCATTTTGCCCGACCAAGTTGGTAACCCCTTTATTGGAGATGAATTTTTCCGGCATCACATCATTGACCATATGACTCGTCAGATACAATAGGATATAGTTCATCATAATCGTGACGATCACTTCGCTAGTACCAAAGAATGCCCGGAGAATCCCCGGAATCGCCCCAGCCAAAGCACCGGCTAAAGCACCGGCAACTAAAGCCACCGTCACCGCTAACGGTTTTGGTGTATCTGGTAAGGACAAAGCAACCCAGACGCTGGCAATCCAGCCACAAAGTGCTTGCCCCGAAAGCCCGATATTGAAAAAACCGGCAGAGTTGGCGATAGAAAAGCCTAATGCGGTAAAGATTAAGGGGCCGGCTGTCACAAAAATTTCCCCGATGTTCCGAGGGTTTATCTGTTGGGTCTGAGGATTGATAAAGACCGTCTTAAACATCTGACTATAGCCCTGTAGCGGATCATAACCAAACGCCGCCATGATAATCCCACCAAGGATAAAGCCTAAAATGACCGCGATGATTGGCACCAAAATATTACGAATGGTCTCACTCCGATTATTCATGGCCCTCACCTACTTTCTCTTTCGTAGCCGTGGTCCCTACTGGCTCGGCCTTAGGTAGGGAGTCTTCTGTTTCCTTTACAACCGGTGTAACTGGTGATACCGGGCTCTTTTTCGCAAGTTCTGCCCGGGCTTCGGCTAAGGAATACCCCGCCATCAACAACCCCAATTCATTTTCACTGGTTTCTTTTGGATCAACAATCCCGACAATCTCCCCGCCATGAATCACAGCAATTCGGTCGGAAACATTTAATACTTCATCTAATTCAAAACTAATCAATAAGACCGCTTTGTTCTTGTCTCGTTGTTCTATCAAGCGCTTGTGAATAAACTCAATCGCCCCCACATCTAGCCCACGAGTCGGATTGGCGACAATCAGCAATTCTGGATCGCGATCGATTTCCCGAGCGATAATCGCTTTTTGCTGGTTCCCCCCAGATAACGCTTTAGCCGGAGCTTGTTCACTAGTCGTCCGCACATCAAATTCTTGAATTAATTCATTGGCATGGTCATTGATTTCGCGATAGTCCAGCACCCCCAAATGGCTCATTGGTTCTTGGTAATAAGTCTGAAGAGCCATATTTTCGGCTAAGGTCATCTCCAATATCAAGCCAAAGCGATGCCGGTCTTCTGGCACATGACCCACGCCTTTTTCGGTGATTGCCCGCGGGCGTTTGTTGGTGATTTCTTCACCATCGACGGTAATCACACCACTTTCAGCTTTGCGCAAGCCTGTCAACGCTTGTACTAACTCTGACTGTCCATTGCCATCGATACCAGCAATCCCTAAAACCTCTCCAGCTCGGACTTCCAAGCTGAGATTTTTCACTGCTTCTAAGCCACGACCATCTTTGACTGTCAAGTTTTCCACAGACAAGATGACTTCTTTTGGCTGTGCTGGTTTTTTCTCAGTCTTAAAGGAAACTGAGCGCCCCACCATCATATCCGCCAATTCTTGAGAGCTGACCGCTGCCACATCCACAGTGCCGATACCTTTCCCACGGCGAATAACGGTACAGCGATCGGCAACGGCTTTGATTTCATCTAGCTTATGGGTAATTAAGATGATTGATTTTCCTTCAGCCACCAAGTCCTTCATGATTTTCATCAGTTCGTCAATTTCTTGTGGAGTCAAAACCGCTGTCGGTTCGTCAAAAATCAGGACATCCGCACCACGATAAAGAGTCTTCAAAATTTCCGCCCGCTGTTGCATCCCCACGGAAATATCTCGCACTCGGGCATCGGGATCCACTGCCAGCCCATAGCTTTCTGACAACCGTTTGATTTCAGCCGCGGCCTTCTTAGTGCTCAAAATACCGAAATGATTCGGTTCGCTTCCTAAGATAATGTTTTCTGTAACCGTAAAAGCATCCACCAACATAAAATGTTGGTGCACCATCCCAATCCCAAAACGACTGGCAGCGGTGGGACTAGTCATGCGCACCTTTTTTCCGTTGATCAGGATTTCTCCTGAGGTGGGTTCCAATAATCCTGAGAGCATGTTCATCAAAGTGGATTTGCCGGCCCCATTTTCCCCTAACAAGGCATGAATTTCTCCTTTACGGACTTGGAGATTCACGTCATCATTGGCTTTAAAAGTCCCAAAGGCTTTAGTGATATGGCGCATCTCCACCACATAATTTTCTGTTTCTACCACTCTTTTCACATCCTTTACTTGCTAGCTTAACGCTGGTATAACAATCAACAACAAATAATGACAAAACCAAAGAAGTTGCCTTCTTATAAAAGCTCCCTTGAAAACCATTGGTAGCAGAGGAGCTTTTATGAAAAAACAGGGTTGGGTCTTGATTTATCAGTAGTCTATAAATGATCAATAATCATTTTTCCGAGCTTTTCTGAATCTACTTTTTCCAAAATAAATTTGTTTGTATTCCATGGCATATGAACTGCTTATCGCAGAAAATGGTGAAATTGGGCGGAGTAGGATTGGCATGACAGTAGCTTTCAGGAACGGGAATGAATTACTTAGAGTTATGGCGCTGGCGACATTACTCTAAGTTTGAAGTCCCCAGGTTAATGACAAATCGATTTTTATTTGGCATTGACCGGTCCAGCTACCGTCATGCCCAATCCTGCGAAGCCCAATTCACCATTTCCCAACGAAAAAAAGCACTTTTCCGACCACATCAAACAATTTTTTTCTAAAAAAAGATAGCCAGAAAGTTGGACCACAATTTGTAGTTTTTCTTTCTGACTATCCGACATTGCTACTAGTTACTCACAACATTTACCGCTGTTTCCTCTTTATTATGGTTTTTCAGGTACTTCGATATCGCCATCGATGATCCCTTGTTTGGCTTCATCAACTGCTTTTTGAGCCTCTTCAGAAATCACACCCGCAGTCAAATCAACCCCGCCATCTTTCAATGCGTAAGTCAAATGTTCACCACCAGGGAATTCCCCGTTCATGGCACGATTGGAAATATCTTGAACCGCAGCGCCGACACCTTTCAAAGTAGAAGTCAACGTACAGTTGGCTTTTTTGCCATCTTTCGTCGTAAAGGCCCCGTCAGCTTCTTGGTCCCGGTCAACCCCGATTACCCAAACTTGTTCGTCTTTCAATTCAGCTTCCGTTTTTTGCTCATTTTTAGCAATCGCTTCGGCAAAGACCCCAACACCTGTACCACCGGAAGCATGGAAGATGATGTCCGCCCCGCCGTTGTACATGGAAGCTGCGATGGATTTCCCTTTATCCGGTGCACTAAAATCACCAGCGTATTGGTTTTTCACTTCAACTTTTTTACCTAATTTTTCAGCGGTATCATTGACCCCTTTGTTAAAGCCGGCTTCAAAACGGTCGATTACCGGACCTTCCGCACCACCGATAAAACCAACTGTATTAGTTTTAGTCATGTAAGCTGCGGCAATCCCAGCCAAATATGACGCTTCATGGTCGGCAAAAGTTGCGGAGACGACATTGTCCATATCGGGAATTTCATCATCGATAATCCCAAATGTCGTGTCCGGAAATTGGGTAGCTGCTTTTTGGATATCTGGTTTCAACAAATAGCCGATTCCGAAAATCGTTTGAAAACCATTGTTCACCGCCGTATTGATGTGGTTCGCATAATCAGAAGCATTTTGGGATTGGAAGTAATTGTAACCCCCGACACCTTTTTTGATGCCGTTTTCGTTCCCCCAAGCTTGCATCCCTTCCCAAGCGGATTGGTTAAAGGATTTATCGTCAACCCCACCAGTATCCGTGACCAAGGCTACACTATATTTTTTACCACCAGCTGCACTTGAGTCGGTTCCTTTGTCGGTTCCGCCAGATGAGTCAGTACTATTACCGCCACCGCCACATGCTCCGAGTACCATGACACTTGCCAATGCTACTACTCCTAAACGCCACTTATTCGCTTTTTTCATTTCTGTATTGCCCCCTAAAATGATTAGTTTATTTTCTACAGCCGCCATCACTAGCTAGCTGAAAGAACGTGGTTTGGTGAGCATCGCCGTGGCGAGCTCTTGATGGACCAGGTTTGACCATCAGGAAGTTCATAAATCTTTATCGGTAAATGAATATGGTAACAATTGTGAAACGGTCATTTCTTTGATGACACCTTCATCGCCGACTAACGTGACTGGCATACTTGGGTCACAAAATTCTGACATCACTTGTCGACAAGCCCCACAAGGCGAAATCGGCTCTGGGGTATGTCCGGCTACCACTAAATGTTGAAAGTTGCGCTCTCCTTCCGAAACCGCCTTGAAAAATGCTGTCCGTTCAGCACAGTTGGTGAGGCCAAAGGAAGCATTTTCGATATTCACCCCTTGGTAAGTCTTGCCATCAGCAGTCACCAGACAAGCCCCCACTGGAAAATGGGAATAGGGCACATACGCTTGATCCAATGCTGCTACGGCAATCTCAATCCACTCTTTTTTTGCTTGCATCCGGTCACCTCGCAGGCTTAATAGCCTTCACCCTTGGCACCGTTGATGATGGCTACGCTGGCACTTGTCCCTAAGCGTGTCGCGCCAGCTTCCACCATGGCCATCGCTTCTTCCGCAGTATGAATGCCACCTGAAGCCTTGACACCCATTTCTGGACCAACCGTTTCCCGCATCAAACGGACATCTTCAGCGTGAGCCCCACTTGTTGAAAAACCAGTGGAAGTCTTCACGAAGTCCGCTCCAGCTGCTTGCGCCAATTCACAGGCTTTTACGATTTCTTCATTAGTCAATAGCGCGGTTTCAATGATAACTTTCACTAAAGCACGATCCTTAGCCGCTTCGACCACAGCTTCGATATCTTGTTGGACTTTTTTGTATTGCGCCGATTTCAAGGCGCCGATATTGATGACCATATCCACTTCATCAGCCCCGTTATTGATGGCATCACGGGCTTCATAGGCTTTGACTTCAGACGTATTTGCCCCTAAAGGAAACCCGATTACCGTACAAACTGCGACCGGTTCGCCAGCCAATTTTTCGGCCGCTAATTTGACCCACGTTGGATTGATACAAACGGAGTAAAAGTGATATTTTTTAGCTTCTTCGATAATTTCTAAGACCGCTTCTTCCGTTGCATCTGCTTTTAAAAGTGTGTGGTCCATCATGCGATTTAATTCCATTTGTAAAACAGCTCCTTTGTTGTTTGACTATTTTTGTTAGCAATTCAAGGTGTCTTGACCCTACTCTACAATGATATCATGAATCAGTTCAGGCTCCTCGCCAGAAGCCCCAATTTCGATATTAGCATAGAGCAATTCTTTGACCTCCGCCACATCTTCACTATTAGCGTAGATTGTCAGCAAGGATTCTCCTTCTGCCACTGGGTCACCGACTTTTTTATGGAGTTTCAAGCCCACTGCGTAATCAATGCTGTCTTCTTTAGTTTTGCGACCGGCACCTAAAAGCATCGCTGCGACACCGACTTCATTGGCGACTATTTTGGTGACGACTCCCTCCTGTAAGGCAGGCAAGTCAAATTCATACTTAGCTGTCAGCAGACGCTCGGGGTGATCGACTACCGCTACATCTCCTCCTTGGTTACGAATCATTTCCTTGAATTTTTCCAAGGCGGCACCAGATTCTAGCGCTTCTTGCAATTTTGCTCGAGCTTCTGTGAGGTTTGCTGCACCTTTTGCTAAGACTACCATCTGGGAACCCAAGGCGTAGCACATCTCTAATAGATCAGCTGGACCATGCCCTTGCAGGGTTTCGATGGCTTCTACCACTTCCAAGCTATTGCCAATCGCTTCACCCAGTGGTTGGGACATGTCAGAAACCACTGCCATCACTTGCCGGTTGGCTAAATTGCCAATCCGTACCATGGTGTGAGCCAGGCGTTTGGCATCGCCGATATTTTTCATAAACGCCCCGTCACCGGTAGTCACGTCCAGAACGATGGCATCGGCACCGGCTGCAATCTTTTTACTCATGATGGAGCTAGCAATCAAAGGAATCGAGCTAACTGTCGCCGTCACATCCCGCAGTGCATAGAGTTTTTTGTCCGCCGGTGCCAAATCCCCTGACTGCCCGATGACTGCGACTTTGCTTTCATTGACGATTCGGATAAAGTCCTCATCGGCAATCTCAATCTGAAAACCAGGAATCGCTTCAAGCTTGTCCAAGGTCCCACCGGTAAAGCCTAAGCCGCGACCGCTCATCTTAGCTACCGGTACTCCCAGCGCGGCTACTAACGGCGCCAACACCAGAGTAGTGGTATCCCCCACACCGCCAGTAGAATGTTTGTCGACTTTGATCCCTTCGATAGACGAGAGATCGATGACTTCACCAGAATGGGCCATCGCCAAAGTCAGATTGGTAATCTCTTCATCCGTCATATCTTGGAAATACACCGCCATCAAAAAGGCACTCATTTGGTAATCGGGAATTTCCCCCGCCGTATAGTTGTCGATAATAAACGTAATTTCTTCTCGTGACAGTACCTGACCATCACGTTTTTTCTCGATTAAATCCACCATGCGCATGGTTGTTCATCCTCCTAATCAGTGGCCAGCCACTTCCAACTTCATTTGTCTTCCTCATGATTTACCTGACTGCAACAATTTTATTGGTTAGCGACAAACCGTGGTCCTTTCACCGATTTGGTCTATTCCGCTAGCAGAACTCGGTGTTATTATACTAGAAAAACGCGGTGAGTAAACCATTTTAGTAAAACAGTTTACCTAATAGATAATTATCTTTGAAGCGCTTACAAGAGTAATATACAGGCTAAAACACCTGTTGTCAATCACTTCACGCTCTCACGAAGAATTAATTTGGTTTCAAAAACTTTGTTGGCTACCTTCCGTTCTGGGAATTCGATGGCATCGATTAAAAATTTGGCCGCGTGAAAACCAATTTCAAAACTTGGTTGCTCTACCGTGGTCAATGGCGGGGTGATGTACTGAGCCAGATTGAGATTATCAAAGCCAATCACCGAAATATCCTCCGGCACCTGTAAGCCCCGCTCATATATCGCCTGATAACAACCGATAGCCATGGCATCATTGCCACAAAAAATAGCGGTTAAGTCCTTTTGTTGTAACAATTCCCGGGCAGCCAAATAACCACCCTCCACCGTCAAACTTCCCTCAATAACATAGCGGCCTTTATAAGAAAGCCCACCATCTTTTAACGCATCCCGATAGCCGTTAAACCGCTCTTGCAGCTGATAATAGCCCGTACTTTCTTTCAACATGCCGATTTCCCGGTGTCCTTTTGCGATAAGATAGCTCACCGCTTGATAAGCCCCTTCGTATTCTTTGACAATCAGCCGACCAGTTTCTCGTTGATTAATCCCCCGGTCGATCAAAATCAAAGGCATCCCTCGATAAAAATCGCTTCCTGGTGCATAAGCTTCCGGCAGCTGGTTCGGTGTCGCAAATAAAACACCATCCACAGAACGGTGCCGCAACTCTTCTAAATAGGCGATTTCCTTCTCCTGACTCTGCTGGGTATTGCACATCACTACCATGTAGCCTAGCGCATTGACGTACTGCTCCGCCCCTTCAACGATTTTGGAGAAAAAGTAATCGGTAATATCCGGGATGATCATGCCAATCGTTTTGGACCGACGATTGATCAAATTTGAAGCAAAAAAATCTGGCTTGTAATTGTATTTATTGACAATCTCCCATACTCTTTGGCGCGTCTCGGCACTGAAGCGAGTTCCTTTATTATTCAAAATCTGAGAGACCGTGGTCACTGACACCCCAGCCATTTCAGCGATTTGTTTGATAGTCAACTTCATCTTGGCTAGCTCCTTTAGCAAACGCTTTATACTTGTAATCAGCTTCAGTGTAGCAAACTTTAGCGGAAAAATCCTTTTTTCGCTGATTTTAAAACGGAAATAGTTTGATTGATAATCGTAGGCATAAAAAATAGGTAGGGCTGGTTTCTGGTGGGGTGGCCTTGGTGCAGTGGGACCGGAAAATGCCAAATAAAGTGCAATTTGTCATTTTCCTTGTAGCTTTAAACTCCCTGTAAGTTCACCAAAATCATGGTGAACAACAGGGAGTAATTCAGCTACGATCCTAAACCCTGCGCCAAGGCCACCCCACCTCCAACAAGCCCAACTATTTTTTACGCCAACTCTGATGGACAAGCATTGAGTGGTTTAATAACATTGGAAAAAGGTTTTTTGTTGTAAATTTTGGGATTGCTACACTGAGATAAGTTGGGTCTTTTTGAGAAAAATCGAGAACTATTCTCGTAAAAAGTTGCTATGTAAAGAAATTTTTGTGTTATCTTCTACAAAAAAGCTTATTGTCCCATTTGAGGTTCCGTTACGGCAGAAAATGGTGAAATTGGGCGGAGCGAATTTGGTATGACAGTAGCTCCAAGGATAACAAGTGAATTACGGAGAGTTAGTGCAGCTTGCCGTGCTTACTCTCCGTTTGAAATTGTAAAGTCAAGCTAAAGGTGCATTTGCGCATACAGTCGCTTCTAAGCAGAGCCCGCTAAGAAGGACTAGCAATGGCAAATTGCTCTTCATTTGGCATTTTCTGGTCCAGCTACCGTCATGCCAAATCCTGCGAAGCCCAATTTCACCATTTTCCAAACCCGCACAAAAAGACAAACAACTTCTGCCACTTCCAAAAGTTGTTTGTCTCTAAAGTACAGGTTACTCTTTGACACTCTTCAGGATATAGTACCCTTTGTCTTTCGTGACGATTTCACAGTTGCCGAAAACTTCTGTCATCTTCTTCTTAGCGCTAGGAGCACCTTGTTTTTTCTGGATGACGATGGTCAACGTGCCACCAGGCAAAAGCAACTCATGAGCGCCACTCAAAATCTCATGGACGACTTCTTTCCCCGCACGAATCGGCGGATTGGACAAAATGGCTGCATAAGGCGCATGGTGCAACGTTTCATAGATATTGGAAACATGAATATCCACGTTGGTCACTTGGTTGCGGCCGGCATTGCGACTAGCCAGATCTACCGCCCGATGATTGACATCAATCATTTCCACTGGTCGACCGTAAGCCGCTGCCAAGGCCAACCCTACAGGACCATAGCCACAGCCCACGTCCAAAATACCCCCTGTTGCTGGTAATTCTTCGGCATCAAAGGCAGCGATCATCACCCGGGAGCCGTAGTCCACGGTGTCGCGGGAAAAAACCCCACTATCCGTGACAAAATGAAAGCGACGGCCCAATAAGGTAAAGTCCCATTCCTCATAATCGTGAGGTAAATCAGGGTTTTCAGTATAGTAATGGTTGGTCATGTACACTCATCCATTCAGTTTATTTTTCAAATCACGGGCAATTAAGCCACCATACAAATGATACCCAAATTTAGAAGGATGTAAACCATCTTCTGAGATAAATTCCATTGGTTCAGGATAGACCATTTCATGATGATACATATCGATAAATTTGGCCCCAGCTGCAATGGCAGTCTTCTTAGCCAGATCATTGTATTCTTGAATAACTGCTGGATCAGCATTTGGTTTCTTCTCCTGATCGACAATCCCTAAGCCCATCACGATCACTTTAGCCGGATCGAATTTTCCAATCATTTCCGCGATGTTCGCAGCAAAAGCTTCCAATCCTTTTTGGTTGAGGGCGTCATTGATTCCCGCATTGATGATGACAAAATCTGGCTCTTCCGCCACCGCATCGCCAATTCGTGCCATGACTTCGGTACTGCCTTCTTTTTGACGGCCTAGATTTACCACTTGGTAGCCAGGATAGCCCATCCCCGCCAATTCACTGGTGATGAAATCATCCAAAATAGTGCTTGGCGCCCCTTCATACAAGCCGGCAGCGATTGAGTCTCCGATGATTACAATTTTTTTCATTTGATAGATCTCCTTTCACAGATAGGCTTTCGAGCAGGTTTGGCCCTGGATCGACAGCAAAAATGTATTCCTAAAATAGCTTGGGGCAACGAATTGCTCCATCTTGTTTATCTTAGCACACCCCGCCAAGCCGACGCATTTATTTACCCTCGCGACACTATTTGACGGGGTTTTGTGGTAAACTGTTGACGTATGAAAATTCCCCACTGGCACCAGAGGCCCTCTGGTTTGTGCCAATAAATCATCCCAGGAGCGACTCATGGCTGAAAACATCAATTATTATCAAATTCCTCGAACAGAGTGGCAAAATTTTTACAATAACGGCAAAACGCCCCTCACCCAAGAGGAACTGGATAGCATCAAGAGCCTCAATGACCGCATCTCCATGCAAGACGTGGAAGATGTCTATATTCCTTTGTGCCACCTGATCCATCTCTATATGAAAGAAGCGGAATCTCTGACCCTCAGTAAGGGCTTGTTTTTGCATCGTTATGTAAAAACACCACCCTTCATCATCGGTATCGCCGGTTCAGTGGCGGTGGGTAAATCCACCACAGCTCGGCTAGTACAAACTTTGCTGTCCCGCCTCTTCTCACGACGAAAGGTCCAGTTGATTACTACCGATGGCTTTTTGTATCCGAACCAAGTCTTAAAAGATCGCGGCATCATGGATCGCAAAGGGTTTCCGGAAAGCTATGATATGGAGCATTTGATCCAGTTTTTGAACGAGGTCAAATCCGGCAAAGACAATATTCCCGTGCCTGTCTACTCCCACACCGTCTATGATGTGATTGAAGGGGAATACGAGTATATCGATTGCCCGGATATCCTGATTGTCGAAGGGATCAACACCTTGCAACTCCCCCAAAACCAACAAATCTATGTCAGTGACTTTTTCGACTTTTCGATCTTTGTCGATGCTAACCCTGATTTGATTGAACAATGGTATCTGGAGCGCTTCGAGTCTTTACTGACGACTGCCTTTTTAGATCCGACAAACTACTATTATCAGTTTGCCATTGGTGACCGCCAAGAAGCATTGGCGATGGCTCGAGAAGTTTGGGAAAACGTAAATTTGAAAAATCTTACGGAGTATATCTTGCCTACACGAGGGCGAGCAGATATAATTCTCCATAAAACCAAGCACCACCTCATCGACGAAATCTATCTGCGAAAATACTAAGCAAGTTTCGTCGAGCCTACGTATCATTTGGGCTGTCTGCTTACTCAGCTGATACCCACCAACAAACGCTGTATCGAGAGGACTGTCCTTGGGAAACCTGCGGCAGCAGCTCTTTACGATAAAAAAATCTAAGAATAGAGGGATAATCTGTGACAAACGTTGACAATATGCCAGAGGTTGAAAAAATCATCGTCCTGGATTACGGCAGCCAGTACAACCAACTGATCACCCGCCGCATCCGAGAATTCGGGGTCTTTTCCGAATTGTTGAGCCACCGCATTACCGCTGACGAAGTGAAAGCCATGGCACCAAAAGGGATCATTCTTTCCGGTGGACCAAACAGTGTCTACGATGAAGGCGCCTTTGGAATCGACGAAGAAATCTTTGAACTGGGTATCCCGATTTTGGGAATCTGTTACGGGATGCAACTCATGACTGACCGCTCCGGTGGGAAAGTCGAAGCTGCCCACAACCGAGAATACGGCAAGGCCGAATTGGAAGTCTTAACCGATGATGCCGTGTTATTTGCTGGCACACCGAAAAAACAAATCGTCTGGATGAGCCACGGTGACTTGGTGACCCAAGCGCCGACTGGTTTTGAGGTAGTCGGTACTAGTGCGGATTGCCCAATCGCTGCCATCCAAAACCTTGATAAAAAACAATTTGGGATTCAATTCCACGCCGAAGTTCGCAATTCTGAATATGGCAATGAACTCTTGAAACACTTCGCTTTAGACGTCTGCCACTGCAAAGGCGACTGGAGCATGGACAACTTCATCGACCTCCAAGTAGCAAAAATCAGAGAACAAGTCGGTGACAAAAAAGTCTTGCTAGGCCTTTCTGGCGGTGTCGACTCTTCAGTGGTCGGGGTCTTGTTACAGAAAGCAATCGGCGACCAACTGACCTCGATTTTTGTCGACCATGGCCTCTTACGAAAAGGCGAAGGGGACCAAGTCATGGAAACCCTCGGCGGAAAGTTTGGTTTGAATATCATCCGGGTTGATGCAAAAGAACGTTTCTTAAGCAAACTAGCGGGTGTGTCTGACCCTGAACAAAAACGTAAAATCATCGGAAACGAATTCGTCTACCTATTCGACGACGAAGCCACCAAACTTGCCGGCAAAGAAGGGATTTCTTTCCTTGCACAAGGAACCTTATACACCGATGTTATCGAATCTGGTACCGAAACCGCACAAACGATCAAGAGTCACCACAATGTCGGCGGCCTGCCTGAAGATATGCAATTTGAACTCATCGAACCATTGAATACGTTATTCAAAGATGAAGTCCGAGCATTAGGAACCCAACTAGGTATGCCAGATGACATCGTTTGGCGTCAGCCTTTCCCAGGACCAGGCTTAGGTATCCGTGTCCTCGGAGAAATCACCGAAGACAAGCTGGAAATCGTCCGGGAATCCGACGCCATCTTACGAGAAGAAATCGCCACAGCCGGCCTTGACCGCGACATCTGGCAATACTTCACCGTCTTACCAGGTATCCGTTCAGTTGGTGTCATGGGCGATGGCCGTACCTACGATTACACCGTGGGCATCCGTGCAGTCACTTCTATCGACGGTATGACTGCTGACTTTGCCCGTATCCCTTGGGACGTTTTGCAAAAAATCAGCGTCCGCATCGTAAACGAAGTCGCCCACGTCAACCGCATCGTGTACGATATTACCAGCAAGCCACCTGCAACTGTTGAGTGGGAATAATCCTATCGGCAAGGGACAACCCATAAATACTAATTCTACTGCGTTTTGTTTGTTCTTAACTACCTTAAAGTGACTCAAATGGAGACAAAATGTCTCCAAGATTGTCTCCAAAACTTTAATTGTGGTTTTACTAAATAAAGAAAGAAACCTATTAGATATTCTGATAGGTTTCTTTCTATTTCTAAAACGTCAATCCTCTAAATTCTTTATCCAGCGCTACTTGCGCTAACTGCTTAATGGTACCTCTACCATCATTCATAGTATAGAATTTCAGCCCTTTAATTTTAACATCCTGCACTTCATCTTCAAAAACAAGCTCACCTTCATTTTCGTTAATATATTGCAACAAGTCTTCCTTCCATTGTTCACGTTCTAACAAATTGCCACCTTTTGGCTCTATAAAGACTTGCACAAAATATTCCGTATTTTGCAGATACAAAATAAAATCAGGCTGAAAACCTTCTAAGTGAACAACTTGGGGATGAGTCTCAAATTGATGTAGTTTTAGTCTTTCATTCTTAGCTGATTCACGATGCATATTTTCATCCATTCGAATCAGATAAACGTCTTCATATTGCTCACGTAACTCTTCAACACGTTCGAGAATACGATCGACTAACTGCTTTTCTGTCATATTGATAATTGCCGAATCATAAACAAACGATGCATCAGCAATCACATAACGGTCAACATTTTGCGGTTTTCCATCTAACATCATTTTGCCAGTGTCGTAATTAGGTTTTCTCTTACGATAATCAGAAATATATTCCTTAATCGGATAACCAATGAAGTTATTCGTTCCTTTTGCTTTATTGTAGCCACTTCTTATTTTTATAGCCACTTCTTGCAAGTACATTTCTAATATTTCCAGCTTTTCAACTGCCGTTAAGTCTTTCCGAGTAAACGTCAACGGTACTGTCGCATAAAGCGTTCTCCCTTTTATATTCAGCCACTTCTCACCATAAAACTCTTCTTTTGATTTCAAATTTGGAAGAAAACCTTTTAAATTAGCAAAGTGAAAAAAGCTTAACCGATTCATTGCTTTATTCAAAAATCGTTCATCAATTTGTACAGGTATTTGATGCGTATCTGTATAGTCTGCTTGCACGGTATTATCTTTATAACCAACTTCTTGTGACGCAAAACGCCATTTTATAATAATATCACTCTGATTATCTACACCATACTTGTCTAATCCGTCATAATAGAAATTGTTCACTTCAATCGTCTGATTATAGTAAATTTTTCCATTTTTCCATACATTCGTTCGTTTGAATGATGGCTTCACTAAAACATCAAGTAACGGATTCTTAATGTCTTCACCAGAAGGCAAGTTCATTTCATCTAACGCCTCAACTAAATTCTTCAAATATTGAGGTTCGTTAATCGTATGATAATGAAGCGTTTCTAATACCAAGCTTGGTGTTGCATTCGCACTTCCATCAAAGCGACGCTGAAAGCTTCTTTCATCATCTAATTTGAACGGATTATACCTTGCTCCTCGTCCAATCAACTGCGCCTCTGCCATTGTCGTTTTCTTATCACCTTTTGTACCTTTGAAGTTACTGATACGAACAATGTCATACAGATTTAAAACGTCCCAGCCTTCTGTTAGCTTTGCTACCGCAAATACAACCCGATACAAGTTTGATGGACTTTCCAAAGTATTTAGCGCTTCATATCGTCCTTTTTCTAACATCCCCGCACCACGATCACTATCATTGGCATTAATAACTCGATTTGGTGAAAATTCTCGTTTGATTTCTCGGACAATTTGCGTAAGCTCTTCATCATTTTTCCGATAATAGTCTAATGCAATCGCCAATGTTTCACTTTCATCTTCGGATTTCAGTGCTTTCTGTCTCGCTAGAAATTCTCGAACGATTTCAGGTTTCAGGTTTTCAATTAGTTCATTGAACTTTTGATTTGCTTCATTTGATGCATCGATTTTTTGCGATTTGAACATGATAACTGGCTTGATTTGAGTGTGATACAATTCCATTGCATAACGCCGGCGAAATTCACTAAGTAATACTACACTTAACATGTTTTCTTCATCGGAATTTCCTGACTGGATTCGTTTGACGTTTTTTGAGTAACGATCCAAGATAAATTGGTCTAACGCATAACGGTACAACACTTTATCTTTATACTTCTCATAGATATTTTTGTTTTCAAGGTCAATCGTAGCGGTAAATTCCAACAGCCTATTATCATCTCGTGCATTCAAAATAATATCAATCGCTTTTTCCCATGATTGTTCGTATTCTTTTTGTTTATCAGATAATTTAGTTGAAGCAGAATAGTGGTGTGCTTCATCTCCCAAAATCGCGATTTTATGTCTAGCATAATCATCTTTCCCCATTGAGTTTTCACTTTGGGTAAAAATATCTGTCGCAACCATTTGAACAGAAGACAATTTGATGTAGATAGTGTTTTTACTTTGTATTCTTGGAAAAGTTTTCACTCGTTCGATTTTGATTCGTTCACCATCAATTTCAATCGCTGACTGGTAAAGATATTTATGCGATTGCGGATTGGTTAGATTATCAATTGTTTTTGTCAAAACACTATTGGTATTTACGATAAATAAGAAATTTTGATATCCTAGTTCTTTATACATATATAAAATTAGCCCAGCCATGACATCTGTTTTCCCACTACCTGTCGCCATATTGAAAAGTACATGTTTTATGTTACGGAATTTGAAGGTTTCAGATGCTTGTGAATAGTGGTAATAACGCAAAGCTTCTGATTGATAATTACGAAATTTATGAACCATATTCTGCTCAAGATAAATGGGTATTTCCCACCCTGATTCACTATTCATAAAACTTTTATCTAATGTTTTTAATTCCTCTAATAACGGAAGGGATAATTTATTCTTAACGGCTTTTTTCTTTGCCATTGCTATTCACCTCTATCCGCATAAAAGCTTTTATTGAACTCGTAATCACTATCAGAAATAAGATCGCGTACATTTTTATCATCAATTTCCGAATAATTATAATAAAGCTGATTTTTATCAATCACTTTAATCAAAATTCTCTTTTGATCGTCAATAGATTGTTGCCACAAGTCCTCACTTTGAAGTTCTTCTAAGTCTACACGAAAATCAAAATCAGCTGTTTCCATCATTTGTTTAAAGATAGCTTGTAAATCTGTCATGTTTTTAGCATTTACAATCTCTTTAATAAATCCAGTATTTTTTTCCATTAATTCAGCATATACGAAAGAACCGCCACCTTGCCAGTTGACGTCTGTGGAAATACCGCCTTGCTCCCCTTCAATAACTTTTTGAAGCCGTGTTACTGAAACAGTATTGATGTAATCCATTTGTTCAATACCAATAAAACGACGATTCATTTTCATAGCGACGGCTTGGGTTGTTGCTGAGCCCATGAAAAAGTCAAGAACGATGTCGTTTTCTTTAGAAGCAATGGTAATTAATTTATTCAATAGTTTCTCTGGTTTCGGGGTAGAAAAAACATTGGTTCCAAAAATCTTCTTGATTTCACCATTAGCATCACGAGTGGTTCCGCTATCCTCTCCGTACCATAAATTTTCAGGCGTCCTCCCCTCTTGGTCCGCCAAATAAATTTTCCTAACAATTCCTGAATAATCTTTTTTAAAAACAATTTCTCCAGTACTCATTTTTTCCTCTACAGTTTCCTTTGCCCATCTCCAACCTTTTTCAGGAGGCTGTATTATGGTTCCATTTGGAGCTTCAATCGTATACTTTAACGTTTTTCGCAAATTCGGACTTCTAACATCCCCTGACCTCCATAAACCTTTAGGATCATTATCAGGATTCTTATATGCTTTATTATCTTTTTCAGTTCTATCTGCTTGAAAATTCGGTAATAAATTTTTATCTTTGGCATATACAATTAAATGATTGTAATGTCGTGAAAAGAATCGTTCATCATTCTTACTTTGTTTAGTATGGTTCCAGATAACATTAGCTATATAGTTGCTTTCATTAAAAATTTGATCAAGTAATACATTGATATATCCATTTTCATTATCATCAAAATTGATCCAAATCGTTCCATCTTCGCTAAGCAAATCTCGAGCTATTTCCAATCTATTTTTCATGAATGTGAGCCATGATGCATGATTAAACCTATCGTTGTAATTAAACCCATCACTACCTGTATTGTACGGAGGGTCCAAATAGATAAGTTTCACTTTGTCTGAGTATTTTTCTTTAAGTGTATGCAACGCTAGTAAATTATTTCCCTTAATAATCAAATTATCTTCATCAAAAGCAGCGGCTTCTCCCACACCTTCTTTTGTATATCGTTTTGCATTCACCAAAATTTTCTTATCAAACAACGTGTCAATTTCATCTTGAGCTATGATTTCATTTAGAAATGGTTCATCCGGCTTTAAGTCATCTTTACCACTATCTTCCTTGGACATACTCGCTTTCAAAACTGTATCTTTGTACGGAAAGTCCAATACAACTTCACTTGATTCATCCAAGAATCTTCCGTTTACAGTCAGTCCGATTTTCTTAGAATACTTTGTGTAAGAATCTTGCCAGTATTCATCCTGCTCAAATACATCAATCAAATCATTCACTTTGATAACCGTTGCACCGGCAATTTCCATCGTGAATCTCTTTTTCAGTTCGTCATTCGATAGTAATTCTTTTACTAAGTCAGCATCGTAACTATCTAAGTCACGAATCACTTTGCTCTTATTAACAATACCATCAACAAAATATTTGTCGTCGAACTTTACCAATACAGCTCGTATCTCTTGATTCAGCTTTGTTTCCATAACTACCTCCAGAACCTTGTATTATACTACTCTGAACAATTATACCGTAAAATTGTTCAAGAAGGAGGACAAACCTAATATTTGGAATGCCCTTCTTCTTCGATAAACTCTTCTTGTAATTTCCCCCGTATTCCGCCTTGTTCAAGCTAGTCTTCTAAATTAGCTCGTCTGATTCCTTACTCATTACTTAAATCAATAAACCGATTCATCGAAAAATATCTTTCTCCCTGACGCAACAAAAAAAACTGACTGTTGAAGTATTCAGACTCAATGTCACCATACATTTGAATTTGAACATGATGTAGCTCTTCAACGTATGCATCACTTGCATCAACTAAATTTTGCATGACATCCATCTCTACTCCTTCTCCCATTGTTGAATGATAACCACGTGCTTCTGGGCTAATACTCATTTCCATATACAACAAACGAGAATTCATACGGATTAAATCAGCGACAAGAATATCATACACTCTTTTCCCTAGAGAAGATGGGTCAATCTCCTCTAACAAAGGCAGTACAAATTCCTTAACAAATTGATCCAAAATTTTTTCAAACACTGAGAATCCAGTATCAGTTTCTTTTTTTATATACCGCCCAATTGAATCTTTCGACTCATATTCAAACTTACTGTGAATCAATTCAACAAATTTTTCCATCAACTCTTGTAAAGACCCAAATTTACATAAATAATAGACAGCTTCCGCGAAAACGTCCACATTTTTATCAAGAGAATAATTTGTATAGTAGATTAAATCTCCATTCTCTTTTAATCCACGTTCATAAGCAAAGTATGAAGCAAAGGGAATATAATCAATTAAAAATTGCTCAACCTTTCCGCTATACTCGGGGGATTCAAGTAAATCGCTAAAGAGATAAAAGAAAAAAGAAAACTGCCCTTCATTACTTAGAAGATGCTCATCATCTCCCCAATATACTTCCGCTAAACTTGTAAACTCGAGATTTTCCTTTTTCATTTTTGTCTCAAGTATACAATCGCTTGAATTGGTGAGACGTTCTGGAATCAACCTAACATTCTTTAAAATCGCTCCTGCAACGGAAGAAGAAAGAAAGTTATCAAAACCCTCGATTTCACCGTCCAACACGTTTTTTACTAGCTTTGGTTTGTTTGGATAAATATGAGTTGCCTTCAAGTTCTTGAGATTTTTATATTGAATTTTTCCTGACTGCCTTAGCATTGTTCTTTCCTCGTTTATCTGTTCAACTCGTACCTTAATTCTCTGCTGAGCAGATGTAAAAAAAAATTTCTTTAAATTTTCATACATATAAATCGCTCCTTTTTATAAAAACGGATTATTTCAGAGTTAATTATACAATACACTCCCGAAAAACCCCATTTTAATACTATATACTAAAATTGTAATAAGAAGATATGTATAAACTGTCATCAAGACAAAAGGTGGTGATTCCTGTGGAACGTACTCAAATAGAAAAGATTATCAATGACAAACTAGATGTAATCTTGGATGACTTATCATTGGAAAATTCATTAGCACTTCATTTAGACGCTTATGAACAAATCTTAGACCTCATTGATTCTAACAATAACAAATTAAAGTCAAAGGTTAAACAGATGATTGATAAATCATATCGTTCACATCTCGAGACAATGAAGTAGGCTTAGACGACCGATGATGGTGATGTCGCTAAACTATGCTAGCTTATTGATAGTTACTAAGATTAATTAAAAAGAATTGGGGTGAAGAAAATGGCTCAACCAAATTGGAATCCACGCTTGAAAGATGTGCTAGGTCATGACACGCAGGAAGTTCCCATGATTAGTCTCCGTACAGGTAACGAGTATAAAGCCGAAGTTATTCCTGAACTTAAGGTTGTTTCCACAGGTTCTGTTGAAGACACTGAAGATGGTAAGTATCGTTACCCCATCGTTGATACTTCAAAGAATCTTGAGTATGCAATCAAAACCGAGAACAAGATTGACGTGAAATTTGGAATGGTTCTGTTATTCAAGAACGTGCGTGGTGGTGCAACTGCTCGTGGCGGTTGGTATTCAGCTGATAACGTTCAGTCGGTGCCTCGTAATGCGTAAGTATCGTCGAATTAATCGTAATTCGACAAGCGTTCTGCAAGCCTATCAGGTGACTCTGATGGCTTGCGGGATGTCATTAGTTTTCTTGTTACTAGCTATTGTCATCAGTTGTTTTGTATCAACAAATGCACTTTTTGCTAACACAGCAAGCTTCTTTCATTCTCTTATTAAGTTGTTCGCCATTGCTAGTTGTATATCATTTACTTTATATATCATCTTTAGCAATCAACGTGAGGCGGTATCAACGTTTGGAATTCCTGAAATGTCAGTTTCAGCTAAAAAGTTGTCAAAGAAGATTCTACGTTTGTTCAATGATAAGCAAATAACCGATGTCTTAAAGCTAAGTAACCCCACTAGATATGGTGATGAGATGCCTTTACTATACGTTTGGATTGATGATGATTATTCCAACGGTTACATTGCAATTGAAAATATCGGCAATTTCGAGCGAATGGATAGAGAAAAATATGAACAACGACTATCTGGCATTTTAAGCGGAAAGTATAAACGTTTTGCCGTAATTTCTTCAGAATTAAGCGCTGGCGATGTGTATATGTTGTTTTATATAGAAGATACACTAACTTCCCAAAGATTTCATATTAACAGTTCTAATCAATCATTAGAGATGTTTGTCAGCGAAGATGTTCACGCTATTCGTTTATCTAAAGATTTAGTGTGGCATACAGATATTACTGTGAGCGTAAGTATTATTGCTAGAACGCGTTGTGGCAAATCTAAATTTGTTGGTTCGTACATGATTCCTTTAATGAAAAAACAAGGATGGATTGTTGAATATAACTCTGCCAAGTTAGACCGTTATGTTAAAGAGTTCAACGGTCAGCATGAAGCAGAAGAGATTGTGAAACGTGCAGAATATTGGGTTTCAATCATGAAAGAACGTCTAGCTCTAATCAACGAAGCGAACCAAGATAAGTATCTTGACATGGAAGACATGCCCGATATTGCAATTGTATTTGATGAAATAGGGAATTTGAATGCAGAATTGGAGCTAAACAAGGAGCTTAAGAAGCGTTGGGAATCTGCCATTAACAAACTCACCGCCACTGGCGGTAGTTCAGGAATTCATGTAATTGCAGTCAGCCAATTCGCAACGAAGGAGGGCTTTCTTCCTTCACTCGCTCGTGTCAATTGCTCTGATGCTGTCATTATGTTAGGTGGGGCTGCTGATTCAGGAGACGAACGCCGTTATCTGATGGCTGGTTTTGCAGATTTACCAAAGCGTTCATATGGAAAAGGACAAGGCGTTGCCCGCATAGTAGGAAGCGGACGTAAATGGGAAAATTCTCCTCATTTTTATGAAACACCTTGGTTCGACTAATGTTAAAGCCCTTCTTTTGACTTTGCGATGCGAGCATCGCAAAGTCTTATCATATTATAACTTTTAACTATCCAACGCCTGCACGGCACAGGGCTTGTCGATGTGCCGTAAAACCATGAAAAACGCAAAAATCTCATGTACTAAACCAAAGAATAATTAAAAGAATAGTAAGGATGTGAAACTATTCCATGAAAAAGCAAGCTAACTTGTCATGCGTCATGCTCGTCCAACAGTTAGAACCAGAATTTTGGATTGGTTGGGATGACGTTATTATCGAAGAAGCTCATAACGGTAACATTCGCCCACTTATCGAAGAGCTAGTAAAAAGATTTGAAAAGGATGGCTGTGAAGTAAATGAAGCGTATGGCATTCTTCATGACAAAGATTTAATTTCCGTTTGGAATCAAGATGAAATGAAAAATGTCGAAGAACTAAAAGCAAAACATATCCATATTCTCATTAAATTTGGAAAAGGCGATACCTTGAACAGTCTTGCCGTAAAAGCTGGCGTGGCACCACAGTATCTGGAAAAAGCAAAGTCAGGAAGGTATGGCTATGACAACTTGCTATCGTATCTCGTTCATGCAAAAGACCAAGACAAGCATCAGTATTTCCCAGATGAAGTTGTCACTGTGTCCGGCGAGGAATATACAAGTGTTTACAACAGACGTATGGAAACGTGGGTACGAGGTAGAGCAACAAAAGAAGCCAAAGCAACTGATTTAAGCGTGGATTATTTAGTGTCCGAAATTCTTGCTGGAAAGCTTACGAAAAGCCAAGTGTTACTTACAAACGAATTTTACAGAGTCTATGCGTTACACAAAAGGAAAATCAATGATGCTTTTGATACCGCTGGGGAAAGCAAAAGCTATCAAACAATTGCCGATTTAGATGCTGGAAATTTCAAGAAAACGACTCTATTTATTATGGCTGAAAGTGGCGCTGGAAAAACTGTTTTAAGCAAGAAAATCATCAGTATTTTACAAAGTGTCGCATTAAAGAAAATGGAGCAACGTTGGGATTATTGTTTGACAGCTTCAAACAACGCTTTTGATGAATACAACGGTCAAGATATTATATTTCTTGATGATATTCGTGGTGATAGTTTGAGTGTGTCGGATTGGCTAAAACTCTTAGACCCTTATACGATTAGTCCAATCTCTGCTCGTTATCACAATAAGATGGGTTCAGCAAAAGCGATTATTATCACCAGTACGAATACCCCATCAGAGTTTTTTTCAATTGCTAAGGGAAATTTTCACGAAGACTTAGGACAATTTTTTCGTCGGATTGATTTACTCATTAACATTGAAGACGACAAATTTCATTTATCAAAACCTGAAAAAGCACCACCAGCATCAACACAGTTTCCCTATGTCATAAAACCACCGTCTCATTATTTTCACTTTGATGGAACATATCACAAAAACAAAGCGCTCGATATGGTAACAAAAACAGTCATTCGAAATATGCAATGGAACAAAAAGAAGCCTGTCACACAGCCCGCAAAAGCAAACGTGACAGACCATTTGAAAAAGTAGCAAGCTCAAAAACTTACTACTTTCATTATAACACTTCATGGAAGCGAGGGATTTACATGCTAACAATTTCAGTTAGTGACCTTGTAAAAATGGGCTACCCTAAACAAACTGCTCAAAATATTTATAAGCAAGTACGTTACAATTTAATCGCTGACGGGTATACTATTTATAAGAACAAACAAATCCGCCAAGTCCCAACTAAGGCAGTCGAAAAAGTATTGGGATACTCCCTTTCTGGTGATACAGAAGGTGAAAAAGATGCCCAAAACTAATTATGCTGATGTTTACATTGACGGAAAAGGTCAATTTTATTATGAAGTTTCACTAGGAACTGACAAGATTACTGGAAAACGGATCAAAAAGAAGGCACGTAAAGCTGAAAATGGGAAGAAATTTGAAACGGCAAAAGAAGCATTTATTGAAGCAATTAAAATTAAAAATGATTTTCTTCAAAACAATGGCTACAGTGATTACACTATCACATATCAGCAATTTATGGATAACGTATTCATCCCTTTTTATGAAGCCGAAGTACAAGCAAGCACATACGACTCCCGTAAGCCAATGATTGAAATTCTGAAGAAGCGCTTTGGTAAAAAGATGATTCGAGATATTACTGTTCAGGACGTTCAACACTTTCGGACATGGCTACTTTCAAAAAAAGGTGCAAATTATTCTCAAGGATATGCAAGTCTCGCATTTGGAACATTGAAACGTACTTTAGAATTTGCGGTAAATATGCAATACTTAACTAGTAACATTGCGAATAAGGTCAAGCCGATTTCAAAAGGGAAAGTTAGTGTCGAATATTGGACACGTGAAGATTTCGAAAAAGTTATTTCAACAATCTGTATTGACGAATACTACGAACATTTATGTTTTGTGATGTTATGGGTTTACTTCAATACTGGAGTTCGTGTCAATGAGGGCTGTGCCTTATGGTGGAACTCTATCAATTGGACGAAAAAAGAAATGCGTGTCAATCATATGTTATTGTTCAAATCAAAAACAAACTGGGAACGTCAAAATTACACAAAAACAGATGCTGGCAATCGAATTATTACATTAGACGATGATACCATTCAAATCTTAAAAGATTGGAAAAAACGTCAAGCGATAGTCTGTCAAAGTAACTTCATTTTCAGTTATGATGGTGCGCCAATGCAAAAATCAACAATTTCACGTATTATCGAGCGCTATGCAAAACTTGCAAACGTTCCAAAAATCCAAGCCAAAGGGCTTAGACATTCTCACGCTAGTTACCTAATTAACGAGATTAATGCTTCCGTCCTCGTTATTTCAAAACGATTAGGTCATTCCTCCCCAGAGATTACTCTGAAACATTATGCTCATCTATGGGCTGGTGTTGACAAAGAAATCGCATTAGACATGACAGGACGAATTAAAATTGAGACTGCCAAAAAAACAATGATTCAGTTTAATGGTAACCAAGCAATTAAAGGCAGTGTCTCCAGAACTGTCTCCAAAACCTAAAAGAAACGTTAGAAATGCTGATATATCAACCATTACAAACTATCACCCACTTCATTGAGTGGGAATAAAGTAGTAACCTCACTTGGTTGCGAAATGTTGATTTAACAGCTTTTCAGTTCACTTAGAATGGATAAAAAGGACCTATTTTAACTAGGTTCCCCGCCAAAATCCCGCCAGAGAAATCTGACGGGATTTTTGATTTAGGCTTTATTTGACGTTTTTTTCTTTCACACTCAATAGAAAAAATCTCACGTTCTAAGATATTCCAAAACTTTTCTTCGATATCGGTATGCAATGTCGCATTGTTCCCCGCTCAACATAGTCAATATTCTATTTTTCTCGTCTATTTTCATAATATTAATGGGATTTACTAGAATTCCCTGGTGTATTTGAAGTAGTTCAGGATAATCTTTCAAAATATCTTTCAATGTCCCCCTGAATTCTTCTATTCCCTGACGAGTATGAAGTTCAATTATATTCTTTTTTCCGCTAGTACAAAGAATCATCACATCTTGAAATGGATATCGATAGAACATTCCCTTACTCTCAATTACTAAGTAGTGTTGATTAGCATAATCTATCTTAGATACTTGATTGATGCATCTGGAAAAAGCTTCCATGAGATTATCCTCTTGATCTTTTAAGATATAATCCAAGGCCTTTAATTGTAATCGAAAGGTAATAGGCATCTGTTCTCCATCTGTTGTTAAAAAAACTAGTTCTCCTTGAGAATCAAACCGTCTAATCTCTTTTGCAAGCTCAATTCCATCCATATCAGATGATAAATGAATATCTAATATGTATAAATATTTTTCTTCAAGTGAGTAGTTTTGACTACACTTCTCCAACAAAGAATAGGGATTTGAAAATGAGTAGACTTCTCCCTCCCACTTGTCCTCCTGGAAAATTTTCATAATTAGTTCTACATAATACTCTCTTTGATGATGATTATCTTCACACACAAACACTTTGATCATTTTGTCTCAGACCCTTCAATAATAATAACTTGAATAAATCGTTCTGATGAAATTTGTGTTCTCAATAGAAATGGAAATTCCGATAAACAATTTTCTAAACTAGCTAATCCTAACCCCCGATTCGAGCCTTTAGTTGAATATCCAACACTTTGAAGTTCATAAAGTGGTGGTAAATTTTTCCGACAGGAATTTTCAACAGTCAACTGAATATCAGTATCATTTTGCTTAACCCCTATATTTAACTCTCCTCCACCTAAAAAAGCTAGTTCTTCAAGTGCATTGTCCAGAATAATCCCCAAACCTCGAATCAGATTGGATAAGTAGGATTCCGAAAATACTATATTATCGTCAATTTCTATTACCAAATGCACAGATTTTGAATCTATTGTTCCTAGTTTCGCATACAGTAAGCTTTTTAGTGGAACACTCGTTAATCTTTCTAACGCAGAGAGGTTATATGCAAGTGTCGAGAGTTGTCTGCTTGGTTTTTCTATATATTCTTCAAAGTATTTTGAAATTTCGTCAATTTCACCTTTTTGAATTACCAACTCCATTCCAAGACAAAGATTTTGAAAATCATGTTTAAAATTTCGGATTTGTTGGGCGTTTTTTGCTAGTTCTTGATAGTAAATTTTACTGTTTTCCATCTCTACTTTTTCTTGCGCTACTTTTGTTCGATCTAAAATTGTTCGCTGTGCAAAAAATAAAACTACCAACAGAAACAGGAAGACCGCACATAACGCTGCAATTATTGTGATTCTCAGAAGGTTTCCCGATTCAGCTGCGTTAATTCCCGGTAAATCATTAAGCCAAATACTATATAAAAAACCAATTAATGCTAACATAGCGATTATAATCTTCACTATTTCTGTATCCACATACTTTTCATAAAACCATACCTCTAGTTTAGATAGAGAAAACTGGAAGAATACATAAAACCCAGCTTGAAATATAACTATCATCCACCATTCCATTTTCATTGAAAGAATAGAAATTATGGGAGATACAATAATCTGCAATGCCAAATTATTTAAGAAGAATGTTGCAGAGTAAATAAATGCCGTGATGAGATCACGTTCTGAAGATAATAGGAAAACAAAGATAAGTAAAAATGTAGCAATTGTTCCAACCACTGGAAAAGTGTAATTTTGAAAAATAAAAATACCAATAAAAACAGCTAACAAAAAAAATGGATGCTTCTTCTTTCTACTATTCAGTAGAAATGGAAGAACCGGAATTGTGGAGCAAAACGATAAGAACAAATAGTTCATGCCTTCACCTACTTTTTTACTATAACAAAATTATACTACGATTCGTGGAGACGAATATCCTCCAAAACCAGACGAACAGCCCCGTCCAGTATTTAATATATTGCTGGTTTGATACACTTTGAATAAAGAGAAAGGAGGAAAAAAATTGAAAACTGTGTTATTTACCTTAGCTTGCTCCTTAATGATAGGACCAGGTGTACTTGTGAACAATGGTGAGGAGGTGATACAAACAAATCAAGCTATTGAAGGAACTGCATTATACTCTTACAGATTCCCTTCAATCCCTCCAAAAAAATTTGCTGGTAAGACACTACTCTACTATGAGTACATTAGCTCCGGAAAATACTATATTGGTTGGTACAGCTAATTCTGTCACTCTCATTTTATAATTCCACATATGATAAATTCTTTTGAAGAGAAAATTATCCTGACGAAAATAACTATGGCATTTTCGCTCTAACCAGTCTTCTCTATGAGATGAGACAAGACAAATTGTATTCTTTGCTGTTGGATGCTCAAATACTTCGGGCTTAATTGTCGATTCTAGCAAAATAGCTAATTCACAAGATAAACATCGAGTTGATAGGGATGATTTGATTAACAATGCGTTAGTCCCAATTACTAGTCAGATGCAATGTACAAGCAGGATTCAGATCTATTATCAACACCAAAGAATAAATTTTCCCCGTACAAATTTTTTTGTTATTTTACCTTCTCTACTCTCATACTATCTTTAAACATAGTATACAATCAGACTACTTTAAAGAAAAATTTTATTCTTGAAAAACTAAAACATCCGAAAATAATTTTTCTAGTAGTTTATTTTCTCAATGCAAAGTCTAAGTGAATGCGAATAGATCTGGGAAAGTAAGTTTATTAGACAGAAACTAGCGCCAAATTTATCTGGAGGTGAGAACTCCAAAGGTACTAAATTTATTCTAATTAGCAATAAGACGCTTTACCTTAGTTGTTACTAACAAATTTTACTCGATTAACTGTAATATGCAATAACAGAAATGTATTCAAGTATAGTTGTTAAAAAAATAATAAGGTGGTTAAACTATGAAAATCTTTAAATTGCTGTTATGTCGGCTGTTGGTTTAGGGGCTGTATTGTGCTTTGGTAATCCGGTTAGCGCTGAAGAGATATCTACTCACTCAACGGCACAAATTACTATGGAAAAAGTATCTCCTTATGTATTTCAAACTACGTATACTTCATCACCCACCGATCTTTCCAAAGGCATTTTGAAAATAAAACGATTATCGAATATGATTTCACTGATGCCAAATTTTTAGATAAAAACCAAAACGAAGTTGATAAGAAAACTGTATTAGAAACAATGATTCCTGTGTCAAAATCAAGTCGTGGAGCTAGTACATCTGGTGGTTCATGGCAGAGTGGTCAGGTTACGCAATATGTAATGGAATGAAAGTGTCTGCCACTGAAGGAGCAATTGGAATTCAGGCTTCTTATAAAGTAGATTTTCAGCATACTCAGCAGGGTTACGATAAACTCAATAGGGTTTATAGCGCTCTTGTGAATGGAATTGGTTCATGGACTTGGTTAAGTAATGGGGTCTTTAGAGGAACTGAAACAGCTACTTATTCAGCATATGGTGGTATAAAAGGCCAATGGTATGTGGCCCCTGGACTTGGGCTTATTCCGGGAACTTCAACTAAATATTGCTACTTTAGAGTAGGAAACGATAGATATTGGCTGGATTATAATTTTAAATAATAGGTCGGAGGTTGGATTATGGCGAAAGTAGCGATATATTCAGGAATTTTAGCTAATTTAATTATTTTGGGAAGTTTAGTTGCTTTAGTAGTTACTAATATAAAACTACTAATCAGTGTTAATGATTTAAAGAAAGAACTTAAAAAAAGACCTTCTAAAAACGACGAATAGCTTATCCCATACGGTATTACAATCAAAGGATTAGATGCACATAATCTTTTGATTGTAATACTAATTTGAAAAATATTAATTTTAGAAAGTTTCTGTAGCCAACCGAACGATACATTTTTTTTCAAGTCTAGGAGACACACTCATAACTTTATCTAAATAAGTATTTTTACTATTTATTAAAAGCTCAAAGGTAAGCATCAAACAAAATTATAATAAAAAAGGAGATTTAAAATGAAAAAATTTATTGCTTCTTCATTAGTAGCTTTAAGCTTGCTTTCCGTGGGTAGTGCTAGCTATGCTGCAACTTCAACTGATGTGGTACCACCTACCCCACGAATTAAAGTGGCGATTGTTGAAGATTACTACACGGTAACTCAGTATAGTGATGGCTCCTACAGTTCGAAACGTGATAAGACAACTCGGGAATTACGATATAATACTAGCTTTGTTCGGACGGGATACAACAACATTAGTCGTACTCCTAATGGATCGTCTATCATCTGGAGACGCCAAAATACTTACAACGTTTGGTAAGATGAAAAAATGGCTTCGATATATTTTCGAAGTCATTTTTGGTTTTATCACTTGAAATACGGGAGGAAAGTAAATGCTAACTGTCCATAATCTTACAGTGAACTATAAGAAACAAAGTATTCTAACTCAGTTGGATTTTTCGATTGAAGGGAGTGAAGTAGTGGGATTAGTCGCTCCCAATGGCACTGGTAAAACAACATTACTAAAAAGTCTCGTCGGCCTGCTTCCACGACTAGATGGAACACTGACGATTGATGAAACAATTGAATTAGCGAATCAACGAGAGAAGTATTTAAAACAAATCTTTTTTCTGGAAAGTGCCCAAAATCTTTATCCTGATTTAACAGTAAAGCAACATCTAGAAATGACCAAAGAACTTTGGCACTCTACTATTCTACTTTCAGAGACATTAGCCCTTTTTCAAATTGCATCCTTTCAAGATATGAAAGTCCGGAACCTTTCTCTTGGAATGAAGCAACAACTATTACTTTCTTTATACTGTATTAGTGATGCTCATTTATTGTTCTTTGACGAGCCCTTGAATGGACTTGATCCTACAAACACACAACTCTTTAATTCTTTTATTAAGAAGCTTGCCAAACAGAATAAAGCCATCATTATGTCTTCTCACAATCTGGAAAGTGTGGCTGCACTTTGTACACGGGTTGTCTTTTTACATGATGGAAAGCTCGTGGAACTATCTGATACATCTGACAGTCTTCAAGAAAAATACAATGATTTATTCGGTGTTCCAGGAGGATTCGACTATGAAAATTGAGAGTTGGAAAATAAATAAATGGTTTGTCCTCCTTCTTACACTCGTCTTCATTCTTGTAGGAATTTCCCCGCTCATTCAGGATCAGACGAAGCAAGCAGATTTAACCAGCCAAAAGATTAATTATATCAAAGAAAATCGTGAGCTTCTTCAGGCTGCAATTGACTCCATGAAGGAACAGAGTGCTCCTGAGGATTTAATCAAAGCTTCCGAAGATGAATTACAGGCCTATCAACAAATTCTGACCGGTGTTCGAATGCACGATGAAAAACAGTTACTCTCAGGAGAGTCTGCGGTAGCTAAAATTCAACTGGAAAAAGCTGAAAAAGGAAACTTAATTGGTGCAACGATTCCCGAATTGAAACGAAACTATGAAGAACTGCGCTTTTTTCAATCCTCAGATATAAAATGGATTGATCCCTTTTATACGGCTGATTTACCTGCAAGCAATTTTTTATTTGCAACCTTTTTAGAAATCCCCTATCCCTTACTTCTTAGTTTAGGTGCTTTGTTAATTGCCTTATTCTGTAGCTATGAACATCGCAAGAAAACGAACGATTTTTTAAGGAGCACACCCCAAAGTATGTTGAAAATTATGAGTAACAAGACCGGTTTACTTTTGATTGCTTTAGCGAGCTTGTTGATAGTGGGTACAGCTGGTATTTTTGCAATTACTGCCGTAAAAAATGGAGTGGGCAATCTAAATTATCCGATTTTTTACCTTAATCAAAATGAAATTGTCCAACAAACTACTATTATTCAATATATAACACTCCTATTAGCTTGCACCTTACTTTTCTTTTTCCTGCTAATTTTGATTGGGTACTTGCTTCAATACTTTTTCAAACAATTTATTCCAATTTTTTTATGTTTAGAAATTCTGATTCTACCTTTAGCTCTTGGAAACTTGTCTGACTTTCTTCCAGCAACAGTCGCAAAATTTCTTCCGACAAGCTACTGGGATTTCCCGAGATTGTTGGTTGGCACCACTCCCTTTTCCTCTGCTGGGATTACGCTTGAAAAAGGTTTATTGATCCTCGCTGTATTAATTCTTATTTTCTTGACAAGTAACCTCTTTTTGGCAAAAAAACTAGCCAAAGGTAGGATTGCGTCATGAAATGGGAATGGCAAAAGTTTCGATCAAAAAAATTGAATTTCTCACCAATCTTGTTGTTCTTGATCCTACTTCTTATTCCTTTGATTTTTCAGTTCAGCAGTTCCCAAGAAAACCGCGATGTACAAGAAATCATCGATGCCCAATCTACAAAAACAGATCTAGAAGCCGAAATTGACCGCTTAACGAAACAAGAGGGGAATCCCACCAGAATTGCTACCCTGACAAAAAAAGTTGAAATGTATCGAGCGCTTCTTAGAGCTTTGGAAAACGGCGATGATAAGAAAGCTTTACAGGCTCAAAGCGAGATTGCACAAGAAGATTATCAAGAAATGATTGCTTCAGGGCAGACTGGTGAACAAGTCAAGGAGCAAAAACTCCTTAGTGCTAAATTGAAATACTTTTCGAATCATCAGATAGCATTAATTGAACCATTGCATACCCAAAAACTGCCATTAATTAACTATTTTGTCTTTTTTATTCAACTAATTCCCTACTCGACTCTTTGGTTAATGGCCCTTCTGTTTCTCTGTAAATACTTTACCGACGAACAAACAGATACTGCTAGTGTGTGGATATGGCTCGCTCCGCAAAAACCAGTTACTCTTTTCTTCAAGAAGATGATCCTTTACTTTGCCTTTCTATGTGTGAGCTTTGTTTTTCCACTGCTTGTTGTTTCAGTCATTGTTAGTATTTTCTCGGGAATTGGGATGAAGGAATATCCATTATTCTTTTTAGGCGAAACAGGTGAAATCGTTATGAAGACCGCTTTTAATTATCTGATTGAGTATGTCATTGGAACAATTCTCTTGTATCTACTTCTTACTGTTCTTTGCGCAACACTCTCGCTCGTCTTCGAAAAATTCACAATTACCTTTGCCGTTAGTTTATGTTTGATAACTCTGGGACAACTATTCTTGAAAGACCAACACAATATTTTGAATTTACCAGAAATTATCTCTACTTGTAGTAGGAACGAATTTTTGAAGCGAATACTAATGTTAGTCCTATTAATTTCCTGCTCAATTTGTGTATTCTTTGTTCTTATTAGAGTGAAAGAAAAAGGAAAATCCTTTATACCTTAGCAAATCACCCCGTTAGTAACACGGGGGTACCGAACTCATTGAAAATCCCTCTGAGGGTTGCTACAAAAGGCTTCACAAGCATTCTTCAAAGATTCGATTTTCGTCAAAATTAGCTAAATAGAAAAGCAAAAGACGTGTGAACGGACCGGCTGCCAGCGGCAGAGCCGAGTTCGTTTACACGTCTTTTTTGTGTTTTCTCAAAAAAGAAATTTTTTCGAAATGAGGTGATTAAGAAGCAAATAGTTTAAGAATCTCTTACAAGTTAATTTAATTGCCTGTTGTTTCGAAAAATTGCCCTACTCAGATTGTAGTAGTAATGGAAGGGAAATCATCCACAAAGAAAATTATGAGAAATTCCACATTTTTTGGAAAATAGGGGGTTCCAAATTGTTCTTGTTAGTGAAGGGAGGAAATTTTATGCAACTGATTCGTGCACCCACTCTACTTTGTTTCAACCAATTAAAACAAAGACTAAATTCAAAATCAAAGGAGAAATACACATGTCAAAAAAATTAATGATCCAAAAAGGAACCAGTATCTCACTAAACGATTCAGAAACTGTCAATCTAGCCAGTCTACGTTTCGATCTCAAACAATTCAAACTCCCGCAACGTTTTGTTGTCGCCAAAAGTGATATTCAAATGCGGATGGAACGTGAACAGAACCATGTGGGCGAACGTGTAGAAACCGGGCTAATGACCCTCACCTTCAAAGTCTATGATCGGGCTTTTGTCGAACTGGTTCTGAATAACGGCGGAACAGAACTCGGCTCCCCAATCACCATTGTGGTCGAGCATCAAGAAGAATTACCCATTTTAGATAACTATGAAGACGGCGAGTTGATCCCCATTCGTTTTAATGGTTTAAATGTCTATCCCCGAAAAATTCAGAAAAAATCATTTGTGGGAGAAGGTCAACCAATGATTGACACCTGGCAATTTGCAGCATTGAAAATCAGTGCCACCTCCTATCAACTAGGAGAAGTGAATGAACCAAACACACCGGCAAAGTAACGAATGTCTGATCGATTTTCTACGTTTTTCATTACCGGATGCTTCAATGGAAAAAGTTGCGGACTTATTGGGAATTGCCCTTTCTGACTTCACTTCGGAAAAGAAAGGGAGCCCTTTTCCCACTTACGATTCTCACTATTCCTTTGCAGATATTATCATTCACCAAAGTGACCACCACAACAATCTGTTAGTAAACTTATCAGGTCAAGGGTGTCGCCAATATGAAGAATATATGTCTAGTGTGGAGGGTTGGCATTGGCAGAAATTCTTAGCCACCATTCTAAAAGCCAAAGGAACCATTACTCGTACCGATTTGGCAATGGATTTATTTGATGGCTCTTCCCCTCCTGTGTCTACCTTGCAAAAATACGTGAAGAACGGCCAACTCAGCTCTCAAAGTCGCCACTTTCGGGAAGTAAACAGTGGTCAACTACAGGAAGGCATTCTGACTGGTCATACGCTTTATATTGGCGCTCAGCCGCAACTACTGCGGATTTATGACAAAAAGCAAGAAATCCGAGATAAAACGGGGGAAATTGCCCAAGTCAACGAGTGGGTTCGCTGGGAACTGGAATTAACCGATCAGAAAGCTCGGCAAGCCGTAGAAAAGCTTGCGAAAGGGATACCACTCAACACGGTAATTCGCGGCATTTTAGCTTCCCACTACAGCTTCAAGACCAAACCCAAAGGCCCCGTCAATTATCATAACAAAGCTCGTTGGTCGAACATGAAATGGTGGGATAAATTTGTGGGGGGTATTCCCAAAATCCCCTTACGTGTAGTTCGTGAAAAGCCAACCTTTTCCAAGAAAAAAGCATGGTTAGAAAATGCCACTTCGAAATCGCTCGCCATGATTTATGAAACTTTTCTACAAGCCTATGGATCAGAACAAGCAGAAGTCTATTTGAGAGAATTACTAGCCACAGGAAAAGAAAAATTCACTGAAACAGATCAGACCTTTATCGAACAAAAAATACTGGAATTGGAAAATGAAGATTCTTACTAAGTGAGGTGAAATTGATGGCAGCATTCATTGATAAAAATGAACTAATGGAACAGGGATATCCAAAACATACGGCACAAAATATCATTAGACAATCAAAAGAAATCATGGTACAACGAGGATATCCATTCTATATGAACAAGCGCGTTGGTCGCGTGCCAAAAGAAGTTGTTGAATCCATTCTAGGTTGTGAACTAGAGTCGGAGGAAAACAGCAATGGCTAAAACGAAATATGCAGGAGTTTATGTAGATAAAGAAAATCAGTTTTACTATGAAACAGAGCTAGGCACCGATCGTATAACAGGAAAAAGACTGCGCAAAAAAGGCAGAACGGACCAATCTGGAAAAAAGTTCACGTCTGCTCACGCAGCCTACAAAGAATTGATTAGAATAAAGAGAGAATATCATCAAGTCCAAAAATATGCAAACTACCATCTAACCTATGGTGAATTCATGGATAAGGTCTATATCCCGGCATACAAAACAGATGTAGAAGAAAGTACTTTTTCAGTCCGAAAAAAGACCTTAGAAAATATCCGTGACCGCTTTTCAGACAAACCTTTACGCGAAATCAATGTAGAAGATGTACAATCCTATCGAACCTGGCTACTAACCGAAAAGAATTCTGGTGGTGCGGGTTATTCTCAAAGTTATGCTAGTCTGATTTTCGGTATGTTCAGAAAAAGCTTAGATATGGCTGTGACTATGCAATATCTTGAGAGTAATATTTCAAAACGTGTGAAGGCTATCCCCAAAGGAAAATGCAATGTTGCTTATTGGACAAAAGATGAATTCGAAAAAGTGATTGCAACTATTTGCATCGATGATTTTTACGAGCATTTGTGTTTTGTCATGCTGTGGGTGTATTACATGACAGGAGTGCGTGTAAATGAAGGCACGGCTTTGTGGTGGGATGACATTGATTTTAGGAACAAACGTCTTAGAGTCCACCATATGCTAGTTACACGAAGTCGCACAGACTGGGATCGTAATGATTACACGAAGACAGATGATGGTAAGCGCACAATTGTCTTAGATGATGATACTCTTGCAATTCTAGCAGCTTGGAAAAAGCGTCAAAGCCAAGTAGGAATTCATGATTTTGTCTTCTCATATGATGGACTTCCAATGATTAAGTCCACTATTGGAAGAATCATTGAGCGTTATGCAAACTTTGCCGGTGTTCATAAAATCCAAGCAAAGGGATTACGGCATTCTCATGCTTCATTCCTAATCAATGAGTTCAATGTTTCAGTATTAGTCCTTTCCAAACGAATGGGTCATTCAAGCCCTGAAATCACACTAAAACATTATTCCCATATGTGGTCGGGTGCAGATGAAGGTATCGCAAAGGAAATGTCCGGTAGTATCAAGATTCAAACTGCTAAAAAGACAAAGATTGCTTTTAACGGGAATCAAACCATAAAAAAATAAGAATAATCTAGTTTCCCGCCAGAATCCCCGCCAAGAAATATACAACGTGCTAGAAACATTGATTTAACAGTGTTTTAAGCTCACCTGTAACATTGGAGTGGGAATAAAAAACCAACAGCAAACGATTGATATTCTCTATAAAACAATCTTCTTTAAACAGAACCCCCTTGTTAGCGCAGCAGCGACCAAGGGGGTTCTATTTATTTTTTTCTGCACTATACCTTCTCAATAAAATGATTTTGCGAATTCTGCCAGTATTTATCATATATCCACCCATTATTCCCATAAAAGTTCATTTGATACAGACGAAAGATCACAGGAAGATTCTTTGGCTGCCACTGTTCCTCATAAGAGTAGCAATAAGTCATCCCAATTTGTTTCATAACACTACCACTACGAGGATTTAAAACATCATGAGTTGCCGTGATATAAGGTAGACCATCTGCTTTCAATTGTTCAACAAGAGCCATAGCCGCTTCGGTAACTATTCCTTGGTGCCAAAATTCTTGACGTAGTCCATAACCAAAATCATAAGGTTCCTCCATCGCTACATTGATATAACCAATGGGAGAATCGTCAGTTTTTAAGCAAATAGCATAAGCATATCCCCAATCTTGTTGGTACTGCTTTTGATACCTTTCCTGATAGAAGCTTTTCACTTCTTCCAATGTTTCTAACGGAAACCAGGGTAAAAAGCGATTGACATTAGGATCTCTAAGAATTTGAAATAAGTCCTCTAAATCTACCTCGGTAAACTTTCTTAAAATGAGACGCTTCGTCGTAATCCGTGGTGTATTCTTTGGCTTGGTCATTTTTTCAGTTCCTTTCTAGCAAAATCCAGCATCATCTTATTCACAATGGGCGACTATTACTTTTAAAAGTACTCTCTATAAAGGCGATGGTCTATTCCTCGGGGGCTTGTTCATACTCAATTAGATCCCCTGGCTGACAGTCCAAGACGCGACATAAGGCTTCTAGCGTCGAAAAGCGGATAGCTGTAACTTTGCCATTTTTTAATTTGGATAGATTAACATTGGTAATCCCGACTTCATCCGCTAACTCTTTCAGAGAAATTTTGCGATCTGCCATTACCCTATCTAGTCGAATAATTAAGGGCATTTTTTCTCCTCCTTACACCACATCTTCATTGAACTCCTGCAGGGACAGCCCATATTGAAAGACTTGTGCCACCACCAGTAAAATTAAGCCAATAATCAAATCATAACCAAAACCAATCGTAATGTGGATATCACCAGAAACTAGCGAGTAGACAATGGGATATAAAATCACGGGTAACACACCTAAAAGGCAAAACAGATAAGCAATTTTTCTTAGTTTTCTTGCTTTATCAAAAGTAAAGGGTGTGTCACCTTGAGACAAGTCGTTAAAAAGCGCGCTTATGTTGAAATTGGCGATAGAAACCAGAATAAAAGTGGGAATACTTACAATGAGCGTTACCGTATTACGTATTTTTTCATAATTGACTTCTGTCCGCACGATGCCATTAATCCCATTATTTGTAGCACTATAACTATAAAAGGTAATCATATCCGGATGATAGTCGATAGAAAAACTATCACTTAGAAAATACCCCAAAAGACAAGCCACTATTAAAATCAGACCGAACACCCCAGCAACGAAAAACAACATCCCCAACAAACGCGTCAAACGCAAATAACTCTTCGTTTTCATCTAACTCCCCCCTGTCTTATTTTACACTTCAATTATAAGGGCTGACTTTCTCATTAGCAATAATTTATTATCGAAAAACGATAATAAATTGTCGTAAAAATAGAAATTGACAAGCATGAACCATTTGTATGAGTAGTCGTTTGTAACTAAATAAACGGCAAACAGACACACAAATCTTGCAAGTCCGATTTGTGTGTCTGATGATTTCAATTTAAATGTTTCCTTTCCTCTGCCTCAGCGTTCCACTAGTTGGCCGTATTATCGTATTTCAGCTCTTTTCTACATCAAAGGCTTCAACCATATTCTGATAACTTAAATACAGTGGTGTAAAGCGATTGTCATGCTTTTTGCTCCAAGGTTTTGGTTTGCCGCAAAAATGCAAAATCGCGGTATGCTTCATGACCCAGTGAATATCCCGTTTATTGAGACTCCGAGCGAGATACTTGGCATACATCCGAGCGTCGTAATTCCACTTTTCCTCATCAACTAACAAAGCATATTTACCATACAAATAATTCAAAATATCTTGATCAGGTAAAACCAAGTAAGCCGCATGCTTTTCAATCACCTGGCTGATATCTTCCCACTTGATTTTGGCCCGAGCTTGCTCCAGATTCAATAACATCACTCCAGAATTATAATACACATGATCCAAATCCAGCCGGACTTTATTCAATGGCGTGGCTAAATCCAGCAACCCGGCATGGGTACACGCCGCTAGCAAGTAATCCGTCACATCCGTCTCCCATAGTTCCTGCAAAGAATTGATTACTAAGATATCTGGGTCAAGATACAGCACTTTCGTCAACTCTTTAGGTAAGATCTCCCCCGCCAATAGTCGAAAATACATTTCTTTAGGATAGCGGGCCACAGTTGGCGCACTTTCCCATTGACTACCATCGACTTTTATCGGGCAAAATGCAAAACCCAAATGGTCACAAAAAGCCTGAATATTTGCCAAACTGGTAGCTGAAATGCGCTCATGGACGAGCCATACCCGAAAAGCTTGCTTAGGATTATTCAACTGAATCGAAAATAAGGCAACTTTCAAAGGTTTCAAGTAGCCTTCATCTAAAGTAAAAAGTAACTCTATTTGATTGGTCATCGTCTTCTCCTCGTAAGGTGTTAGTGAGTAATTGCCTACACTGTATTATCATATAAAAGAGAAGTTTTGAAAACCTTTCCGTGTCTAGTAGCTTGCCCTCAGCAACTGCTTATCAATAAAAAGTTTGCTCCAATGAACTACATTCTTGCTGATTTTTGAGCGCCAAAACCTGCTGATTTGGCAACAGTAGCGATACTGAAAAAACTGATAAATAATTAATTACAGACGCACAAAGAAGCTAGCCATTTCCACAGCTAGCTTCTTTTAATAACCGCTAATTTTAAATTGCTACTTAAAGTCTATTGCATCCTCCGTTTGCTATAAAAACGTTCATCCATGAAAGATAAAAATACCACCAACAGTAACAGTCCCAGCGAGAGTAGGACATTCTGGCTGGAAAGAGGGCGTAATTTGAAAATCGGTGCGAATAAAAAGGCTAATCCATACAAGAATCGGCGCTCATTGCGCGACAATTTGGGATCCGCTGGGTGGCCAAATAAGCCAATCCGGATCACTTTTTGTTTAACTAAGTAGCGCCAGAAAGCAACTATCCCTACAATTACCACTACCAATGCTAGCTTTGCCCATCGATGCTGGTATTGCTGATGAAATAAAATTTCCGCTCCAACCAAAAGACCATACAACACCGCCAAGCTTCTCCCCTGTTTATTCACTTTTGTCATTTGCTCCCCTCCAAGTTATTTCCTGCTAACAAAGGGAACATAACACGAGATCGTTTATATGTATACGCTCTCATTAGTTTTCTCCGACAAAACCCGGAATATGTCGTAAAGACTGTAAAAATCGCTAAAGCAGCCTTCAAAGCATAATCAGTGAAAATTTCACCACTTCCCTACCGCTTGCTATGGACAACCCCAGTCCACTGGTCCAAAATAGAGACATCAAAACAGTCAGGAGCCCATCATGGAAGATTTTCAAACAGCCCGTAAGTATGCGGCAGCGATTACCTTAAGTAAAAAATTAACCCGGCGTAATTTTCAGACCGTGATTTGTGCCACTCTCGCCGAAGCCAAAGAACACGCGCTACAAGCCATCAACCCTACCAAAACAGTCGGTTTCGGTGGTTCGCTGACAGTGGCCGCCTCAGGACTGATCCCTGCCTTATATGAACGGGGTCAAAAAATCATTGATCGCGAACGGACCACCACACCAGAAGCCCGTCATCAGGTGATGCGGCAAGCCTTGACCGCCGATTACTTTTTGACGAGTATCAATGGCATCGCGGAAACTGGCGAGCTGGTGAACGTGGACAATATCGGCAACCGTGTCGCTGCCCTCACTTTTGGTCCGGAAAAAGTCCTCGCTTTTGTCAGCATGAACAAAGTCTATGGCACCTTAGAAACCACCCTAGAGAGGGTCCGTAATCAAACCGCCCCCTTAAATTCTTGGCGGCTAAATCTAAAAGACACCCCCTGCATCAAAACGGGTAACTGTGGCAACTGCCTCAAACCAGAGTGTATCTGCAATACTATCGCCATTACTCGGCGTTCACCGGTCCCAGAGCGGATTGTGATTTATTTGATTTTGGAGGATGCGGGGATTTAATAGAAGCAAGTAACAAAGGCGGAACCGACACATGATGTTCTTTATCATGAGTCAGTTCCGCCTTAATTTTAGAAGATACTAGTTGGTGAAGCCAAACCAACTGCTACTCTCTTCAATCCTTTTTTCATGTCTATCCATTCCTTTCTTATTACCCTTTTTTATTTACCAATATGACTAACAAAATATTGGGTGATTTCATTTGGACGAGTAATTGCGCCACCGATAACACTGGTATGAGCCCCAGCTGCAAATGCGCGATTCATCTCATCTGTCGTGTGAATGCCGCCTTCACAAAAGACCGGACGATCAAAATTGGCTACCATTTGTTCTACCAAAGAAATATTTGGTAAGCTGACATTTTTCGTTTCTTCTGTATAGCCAGACAGAGTTGTCCCCAAGATATCAAAGCCTAAGTTATTGGCTAGCTCTGCATCACGATAACTGCCACAATCCGCCATCAACATAATTTCTGGATAATGCATACGGCAATGCGCCACTATTTCTTCCAATGTTTCTTTAGGTCGTTTGCGCCAAGTACAATCCATGGCGATAAATGCTGGTTGCAATACAGCCAATTCATCCACTTCCTTGATGGTTGGTGTAATATAAACATCACTATTCGGATAAACGGCTTTGATGATAGCGATAATTGGCAAATCCACCGCTCCTTTGATAGCCCTTACATCTTTTGCACTATTTGCGCGAATTCCAGCAGCACCGCCTTGTTCAGCAGCGATTGCCATCTTTGCCATAATATCGGAGCCGTGTAATATTTCATTGTCTAACGCTTGGCAAGAAACAATGACTTGTTTTTTTAATTTGTCTAAAATTGCTTGATTGATCATGTGATTTCCTCCTGCCTGAATCTATGGGTAGTATAGCAGAATTTTTTTCTGTTGAAATAGTTTTCCCTCGGATATACAATGGATGAAATTTGTTTCAATAAAAGGGCTCATATCTAGCCTTTTAAAATGGAGGAATGTAAAATGAGGAACGAATTTCATCCCCTATTGACCCGAATAAGTTCCGTGGAAAACCAATTTACGGAAATTGATAGAGAGATTGCCAAATTTATTCAAGCGCATTTGGAGGATATCCCCAACTATACTGCCAATGATATCGCTGCAAAAACCTATGTTTCAAAAGCTTCCTTAACAAGGTTTTGTAAAAAATTGGTTTCGATGGTTTTAAGGAACTGAAATACTTTTCCGCAACGATTATTGAAAATGAAACAAAGATGGCCCTGTTTCAATCCAACTCTTATTTTCAATCCATCTATGATCAGTACCTGCATATTATCAATAGTTATCAGCTGATGTTAAATGATCAAGTCATCAAAAATGTTGTCGATGCTATGAAAAACGCCGACTTAATCTATATTATCGGTATTGGTAATTCCGGTTTTGTCGCGATGGATTTTGCCAATCGTCTCTTTCGGTTTGGCTTCAAGTGTTTTGCCTTAAATGATGAGTCCTTCATCAAGATGCATGCCAGTGTCGCCAAAAGCAATGACTTATTTATCCTGATCTCTGCCAGTGGGGAAACGCCAATCATTGTTGAGACGTTAAAAGTCCTTCACAATTCTGGTATTCACAATCTATTGATTTCCAATTACAGTATTTCCAGTGCATCTAAATACGCCCAACATACAATTCTTTTCCCTTCTAAATATGCCCAACAGTCCAATTTTTTTATTTCAGATTTGATTGCCCCTACTTTATTATTGGACATTATTATTGCTTATCTTTTAAGTGATGCAAGCACCCAATACTTAAAGACTTACCAAAAGACGCTAGATTTAGTGGAATACTATGAACCCTCCTCCGACCAGGAAGAGCATTGAGCTTCCTCTTGAGCGAAAAATATACCTAGTGGTCGCGAATTTTCATTTTTAGTTGTCAAAATCAGACAGCACATATGAATGTTTAACTAAAAGACAGTTAGCTTGCTTCTAGTTGCCAATCCCTCTCACCTCTGCTATCCTAAAAGAAAAACAAAAACGCATGTTCGTATATTTGTGTGAACAAAGGAGGCTCGCAATGCATACCAAGCGCTACAAGACCATTCTTTCACCGAAAAATGGGCTCAATCTATATCGTGGTTGTAGCCATGGCTGTATTTATTGTGATAGTCGCAGTGTTTGTTATCAAATGGACCATGGGTTTGAGGATATCGAGGTCAAAGAGGATGCCATTGCCATTTTGCGTCAGCAATTGCAGAAAGAGCGCCAGGCTTGCATGATTTCTACTGGCGCCATGACTGATCCCTATCTACATTTAGAGGAAAAATTACGATTGACCCGACAATCCTTGGAACTAGTAGAAGAATTGGGTTTCGGCGTCGCACTCTTGACGAAATCCGAGCGAGTGCTGGCCGATATCGATATACTCCAACGCATCAACAATAAGACAAAAGCTGTCGTCCAAGTTACCTTGACCACCAGTGAAGATAGGTTAGCCCAAAAAATCGAACCTCGTGTATCTGTCACCTCCCAACGAATCCGCGTACTAGCAGAGTGTCAAAAGCGGGGAATTCCCACGGTTGTTTGGTTAGGACCGCTTTTACCTTTTTTGACAGATACGGAGGAAAATCTCCGTGCCTTGCTAGCAGCTTGTCATGAAACGGGCGTCAAAGGGATTATCAACTTTGGCTTCGGTGTCACGTTACGAGAAGGCAACCGGGAATATTTTTACCAGCAGCTGGATCGTTTATTTCCCGGTGTCAAACAACGTTACATCCAATATTTTGGCAACCGATACGAGTGCAGCAGCCCAAACAACCAACAGTTGATGCAGGTCTATCATCAGCTATGTGAGGCATACGGCATTATGCACCACAATGAAGCAGTATTTCGTTATTTGCAGACCTTCGAGCCAGAAAATCAACAGCTGTCATTATTTTAAGTCTTTGCAAGAACCGCTACTTTGCGGTTCTTTTTTTAGGAATGGCATTCAGTCAAAACTGACACAAACAACGAAGGTCCTGCTCGCTTTTACCCAAGCGAAGCAGGACCACTTTTTATTTTCCCAAAAAGACTGGTACAATAACAAGGTAAAGGAGGACTACCGATGGAAATTCAAATCACCCCTTTTGTCAGAAACTACTTTTCAAATCCCGACGAGCAAAAACAATTGTTCGACTTTATCCAGATAAAATTACCCATCTACGTCACTAGCCATTCATCAAAAATTAAGCCTGTGAGGCAAAGTACCGCTCTCTATGAACTAAAAATTCGCGTAGGACGAGATTTTTATCGGCTAGCCTATACCTATCAAAAAGAGACAATCGTCGCTTGCTACCTGACAAAAACCTTGCAAAAAGTCCGTTTTGATAAAGAAGTCAACAAATACTTAAAGGAGCAACCATGAAGACGATTACCAAACAAACGGCCCTCCGCTTTGTCAAACAGCAACTAAAACATGCCACCACTGTCAGCATCACCCTACTCACCCACAAAAAGGATCAACAAGTGACTATTGAAAAACAAGGAGAACTGTTTCAAATAACGGAAAATGGCTATCAAAAGGAAACCTACACCGATTTAACTGATCAATCTGCTCTCAAACTACTCAAAAAATTGCTAGCCACCGAATTTCCTCGCAGCCATCAGCTTTACTGTCAAATCACTAGCTTGAGGGTATAACAAAAACGCCATCCCCTTTTTACTAAAGAAAATAGGGTGGCGTTTTTCTTTGCCATTTCTACTCTTGTGGCGACTTGCGTTTATCCTTCACGCGCACCACCACGCGAAATTGCCGCTCGGGATGGTTGTCCATCTTGGCCATCTGAATCCGGGCTTCAAAAATATCCGTGTGGCCAAAATACAAAAACGTAGTGAATAGTTGGTTTTTGCCCGCTGGAATATATCCCAGCTTTTTATGTTTGTAATAAATCGCCACAGCATCGGCATCGTGTGGATTGTCCGGCTCACTCACTAAAGTTACCGGCGTCCCTAGTTTTAATTCATCAATCACATCCAACCCGTCATAGTAAGCAAAACCCGCAATGTGAAAGTCCATAAAATAACGACTAGGCTCAAAGCGTTGTTTCCGCATTGAGTCAAACACTTCTTCGGCTTCAAATTCGACCCCCATTTGTTTCCCTTCTTTCTAGCTACTTGTTATCTCAAGTATAGCAAACACCCCATCATTTGCCCAACTTTGTTATACTATAGAAGAAAGATGACTGTAGGAAAGCCTGCACCATCGAGACTAGTAAAGGATGTGTTTTCCATGACTAAACCCATCGTCGCTTTTATGTACGATTTTGATCGAACGTTATGTACCAAAGACATGCAAGAATATTCCTTCATCCCCGAGCTAGGGGTGGACGCCGCCTCCTTTTGGCAAGAAGTCGCCAATTTGGCTGAAACAGAAAACATGGAGCGTATCATTTCATATATGTATTATATGATCAAATCCGCTACTGCACAAGGACTGCCTATCCGCCGGCAAGACTTCGTAGAGATGGGCCGGGACGTGGAGCTGTTTCCGGGGGTAGAGAGCTGGTTTTCCCGGATGAACGCGCTGGGGGAACGTCTTGGCTTGCAAATCGAGCACTACATTATTTCCAGTGGTTTGACAGAGATTATCGAAGGCACGCCGATTCACGGAGAGTTCAAGAAAATCTACGCTTGCGAATTTCACTACGATCAAAATGGCGCAGCAGACTGGCCGGCTTTGACGGTCAACTACACCAATAAGACCCAGTTTTTGTTCCGCATTAACAAAGGGGTCCTCCCAATGACCGAAGACGAACCGCTAAATGAATTTGTCGAAGATCGTAACCGCCGGATTCCTTTTCGCAATATGATCTACATCGGTGACGGGATGACTGATGTGCCCTGCATGAAGTTAGTCAAAATCAACGGTGGCCAATCCATCGCCGTCTACACCGAACGGCAGCGAGTCAGTAGCCTGTTGACTAACCGCCGCGTGGATTTCATTGCACCAGCGGATTATCGTCCCGGTAGTCGCATTGACGAAATCTGCACAACAATTTTAGAAAAGATGGCGCTAGTGAACAAATTGGTTGATCTAAACCATCAACAGCGAGATAGTGAAAGCGTCCAAGCAGATAGCCTGTATTGAAGACTACAGGCTCAGCAGTTGTCAGCCAGCCACAGGTTATCACACAAGCAAATAAGTAGGAGCATTAAAAACGCAGGGGCCAATCTTACTAGCTCCTGCGTTTTTTCTTTATTCATCTTGTTCGCCAATGGAAAAACCGTCAAAGCTTTCCCCGTCATAATACTTCAACAAATCATCAAAAGATAACAACGAAGACGTCATTTCTTCTTTTTCCTGTTCCTCTTGTTGGGCAGCTAGTTGCTCTTGGGCGTATTCTTGATAAGCTTCCAATAACGACCGATAAAGCTCCTGCACCGAATGGCCGGAGCCGGCTAAAAAAGGCAGCTCCCGGATAAATCCTCGATACACAGGGACATTACCTTCAACTTCTAATGGCATTTCCACTACGTTTAAATGTAGTGCCTCAAATTGCTGATTATACATCGTTTTCCTCATTTCCTCAGTCTTTGCCACCGTAATGGAGCCAGGTTTCAATGCGCTTTTCCGGGATGACCCACATCAACAACATCAACCCATTAACCACTAACACCGCCACCGGATGAATCAGCCACCCTAAAAGTAAAGCGAGAACATTCAAAATTAAGGTACGATACATTTTCCGATAGCGATGGAACAAATGTCCGACTGGCGACTGTGTACCATTGACTTTCACCAGAGCAAAGCCTAGTAATAAATAACTAATATCCGCTCCTAAAATAACAAGACCATACAACAATTGTGGAGCGAGGGACACTGGATAGTCCATCACCCAATCCGTAGCAAAGGGAAACAAACTCATCATCAAAATAAACAGATTGTTAGCCCATAGCACTCGGCCATCGACTTTTTTGACAATATTAAAAAGGTGATGGTGGTTGTTCCAATACACGGCTAATGAAGCAAAACTGATCAAGTAGATAAAAAACTGATGCCCCGTCCCTTCAAAGGCGCGCCACGTATCACCATGGGGTTCCCGTAAATCCAAAACCAACAATGTCAGTACGATGGCAATCACGGCATCCGTAAATGCCTCAATTCGTGTTTTCGGCATCTTCCTCACTGTCCTTTTCTATCATAACGTTGGTTTATCCTAGTCTATCTTAAGACTGCCAGTGACCTCTTTCAAAGCATCGGGTACCAACTCCATCCCGAGGATAAACTCATCTGGGATTTCTGAATCGTTGGTGATACCTAGCTCTGAAGCATGACGAAAGCCATATTGTTTGTAGTAATTGGGATCTCCTACCAAAAAGACGGCGTCATGGGATAAGGCAACTGCTCTTTCAAAGACTGCCGTCATCAGCTGTCCCCCGATACCTTGATTGCGGTAGTCAAACGCCACGCACAAAGGGGCCAATAATAAAGCTGCTCGTTGGCCACTTGCGGTGTGAATGACTTGCTTGGTCAACATCACATGTCCCACCAATACGCCCTCAACTTCTGCTACTAGCTCCAATTCAGGAAGATAGTTGTCACTTTTTCTCAAGTTTTCCACGAAGTCTTGCTCCGTCCCATCTGATACTCGCGCCGTTTTAAACGCAGTCTCCACCAATTGATAAATTGCTGGATAGTCCGCCATGGTGACTTGTCTAATAGTGGTCATCCCCATGCTCTTCCTCTCTCGTTGCGCCTTCATCCATGATCTTATCCAACACCTCTTGTAGGATATCTTCTTTGGTCAACGGTTTGATGGCTTTTGCTAGAAGCTCTTCGTCTACTTGCAAGATGGTGTCCTCCGCCAAATGATTGTCGGCGATGAATTCTTCCGATAGTGGCAATAAAATACGATTGTCCACTTTCATTAAGCGACGTTTGCGTTTTTTATTCATACTTCCCCACCTTCTCGCGATTGTTTTCGTCAAAGCAAACGGTTTGTTTCTTTGACTGCTTTTCTCCAGTATAGCAAATTTCGATAAAATTCGTTTGTTTCGTCCTTTAGGATCAGAAAACCGGGGGCTGGCTTTTCGGAGAATCTTGCATATTGCAATAGAATGGGTAAATGCCACGCTAGACTCCTCCTACACCAGAGTCCATCGTGGCATGCCCGTCTTTGATTACAATTTATGGTGTGGTATTTTCCACTGTTCCTGCCACATTCAAAAACTCACCTGTTTTTGCATCAATGGTAACCGACTGCCATTGACGTTGCCGGAAAAATTTCACTTCCCAGAGAATGGTACCCTCTTCTTCTTCCAATTCAATTTTGCTTAATTGGGTATCGCCAACGACTTGTTTCGCAGCCGTTTTAGCCGCTTCTTCCATGGGGATAATCTCCGTCATCGGTAGTTGCTCTGCTTGCCAGTCTGAATTGTCCTCGAGGTCGCTTTCCACGTGAACCTTGTTTGCAACTGCATCGATGGTGACCTCATATTCCCCCTTTGCATCCTCGCCTTCAATCTCGTAAACTTTCGTACGGCTTCCTTGAAAACTGCCATTTGCTTCCCACTGAAAATCAGTAATCACCGCATCTGGGTATTTGTCTTGAAAAATAGCCAGCGCTTGTTTGAAATCAACTGCTTGCTCCAAGGAAACTAGCGGATCTGCAGCTTCTCCAGATGAAGCGCTTGTGGCTTGCTCTTTTGATGTTGTCGTCGTTTCCTGACTGCTGCTTGTTGACTCACTTTCTGTGGATTGACCAGTCGTATCCGTAACGACCGAGCGCCCACTAGAACCTACCGAATCCTCAGGTTTCCCCGGCGACTCCTTGGTACAACCAGCCAACAGCAGTGCGAGAGCAATAAAACCAAACATCTTTTTCATTTTCATTCCTCCAATTCTGATATTCCACCTACTACTCCTCACTACGAAAAACGGTTTCTGTCTGTGTTTCTGAAAGGGGAATTGCTTTTACCAATCTTTCACTGCTAATCAAAACGATTAACCCGAAAACTAAGAGATAGAAGGGATATAAACGAATGGAAACGTATTGCACCAACGTACCAAATAGCGGTGGCATAAAGGTCGTCCCTACGTAGGCTGCCGCCATTTGAATGCCGATGACTGATTGGGAATTTTCCTTACCAAAGTTTGCCGGAGTCGCATGGATAATCGCCGGATAAATCGGGGCCCCGCCAAATCCCAAAACAATCAATCCTGCTAAAGCAAATCCATCACTTTTCAGCGGTAAGAGAATAAATAATGTCCCCAGTAACATAATCAGTGTCCCTAAACGAATGAGTTGCCGGTCTCCCAAGCGATCGGCGATAAAGCCTGAAAGAAAACGCCCAAAGGTAATGCCTAAGAAAAAGAAGGAACCAAAACGAGCAGCCGTTTCAGGATCAATCCCCCGCGCTTGTACGAGATAGGTACTGGCCCACAGACCGGTTGTTTGTTCCAAAGCACAATACGCCAAAAAGGTCAGCAGCACCAATTTGACCCCCTTCAGTCCCCAAATGTCCTTGAGACTCAGGTGGTTCGCCACAACTTCACCTGTGCCCTTTTTTTGCCTGTGAGCTTGCCACAAGGGTAGGCTGATAAACAAGATTGCCGCGAGTCCCAGCTGCAAAACAGCCACCGCCCGATAGCCCCCTTGCCAGTTGTGCTGATTGGTCAAATAAAAACCCATGATGTAGGGACTAATCGCCGCCCCTACGCCCCAGCAACAGTGGAGCCAACTCATCTGCCGTGAAGAATAGTGCAACGCCACATACAGATTCAATGCTGCATCGACTGCGCCAGCCCCGAGACCATAGGGAATCGCCCAGAGACATAAGAGCCAAAAAGAGCCGCTTAGAGAAAAGCCCACTAGCGCAACCGCAGTCAGTAACACGCTGATTGCCGTCACTAGCCCAGCTCCAAATTTGCGAGTTAATCGGTCGGAAAACAAGCTCGAAACAATCGTCCCACCAGAAATAATCATCGTGACAATCCCGGCATAAGATACCGGTACGTCCAAGCCCCCTTGCATCACCGGCCAAGCTGAACCTAATAACGAATCCGGCAAACCGAGACTGATAAAAGCCAGATAAATAATAACCAATAAAAGTGAATACATCCTCTTCCTCGTTTCAGATACTTGATAGTTAGTGATTCAAAATACTTACCACCCCAACAAAATTCCCACGCCATTGTAGACATTGATCAGTAACACGAAAATCAATACGAATTGGTATACTAACCGCACCCGCTTAGCTGAGAGCCGTCCGCTTAAGGTTGCTCCCAAAAAACCGCCGATAATCGCCGCTGGAATGATGTAAAACAACATCGTCAAGTCATAGCGCTCAAAACCGGTGGTGGTCGCAATCGTGACAATTTTAGCCAACTGGGAACAGAGAATCGTAATAATAGAATAGACTGTTGCTTCCTTGATGGCCATCCCAAAACACAGCATCAATAAGGCGACATTGATTGGTCCACCGCCAATACCCAAAAAGCTAGCCAAGAAGCCCAACACTAAGCCCACTAGCAGATGAGCCGAAGCTGTCTTCCAACCAAAACTGTGTTGCCCTTCAGAAACAAACCAAGCAAAACCAATCGTCAGCAGCATAATCACGATTTGCACCAATTGGACAGTCGCTTCTGAGTCCAACCACAGCAAAAGCTTTTCAAATGCCAAATTTCCCATGATGCCTCCAATCACAGCCCCCGCCGAAATCAGCCCGGCGGTTCCCAATTGGATGGTCATGTTTTTTCGTTGCCGTAGTGTCGAGACGATGGACATGGTAAAGACGGCTACCGTAGAATAAAAGGTAATCGCCGCCACCGAATCCGCTCCGATCGCATCAAAAATCGGCTTGATGATCACACCACCCCCCATTCCTGAAATGGCGCCGATGGTATTAGCCAAAATAATAATTATTGCATAAAGAAATCCAATCATCGTTTTCCCTCTTTTACCTGTTTCCTTCATTATACGAAACCGCTAGCAGGAAAACTACTGTTGGGAAATAAAAAACCGTTTCAGGTAACTATGGGTACCTGAAACGGTTTTTTGGCGTTGATACAAGCGCGGCTAGAATCCTGAAATATACCCCAACTGGTTAAGGAGTAAGACTACCAGTATCGCCAAGTTTCCAACAAAAGATAAGACAATTAACGCAAATGAAAAGGTCCAAATCCGGTACCCTCCTCGGTCATAACTTGGTCGCGAACGGCGGCCTTGATAACTAACTAAAGCCAAACTAGTTAGTAAAAATAAAACAACCTGCAATAGTATGGCAACGATTATTGAGTAAGTCGCCGAGGTCACCTCATAGTAGTTAAATAGTCCACCGATACCAGTAAGTATTGCTAAAAATACCATTTTTTATTCATCCTTCCTTTGGTTGTTAGCTATCTGCTCCAAAGACTTTCTTCTTGCCACTATCCTTATTATCTTCCCCTTGCTCCGCCAACAAGCGCTGATCCAATTTAGTCAAAATTTGAGCCAATTGCGCTTTTTCTTCGCTAGACAAGACTTCAAACACAGTAGCCCCTTGATTCCGGCGTTGATCCTTCAATTGTTCAGCGATGCCTTGACCGACGGCTGTTAGAGAATAACTATTTCGGCGGCGATCAGCGGGGTCTTGGGCTTTCGTCACCAGGCCTTTTTCCTCCAAACGGCTCAAGACTTCACTCAAGGAAGCCGGGCGAATCCGCAAGCGGCTGGCTAAGTCCTTTTGACTGCTGCCTCCATGACGCAATAATAACTGCAACACCCGTTCTTGCCCCGGTGCCACGCCACTGTGACTACTTTCCGCTTTTTCTGATTCCCCCCGAGCTGCTTCTGAGCGGGCCAGCCCCCGCCGGATTTGTCGATTCACCTGTTGGAAGGCATCAAATAATTGCTGCTCTTGTGTCGCCATCTTGTCGCCGCCTTTTCCCTATACTTGTTTTCCTCAGTGTATAAAAATTTCTTAACCTCGTCAATTAGTTAGGTACCTTTCTATTTACAAATTTAAGAAACGGGCTTATAATAGATAGGTACCTAACTATTGTGGGTGTTTTTGCCTGACCAACTTTTGGAGGCTGGCTCACAAGGAAATAATAAAGGGGGAATTGCCATGGTTCGCATGCGTTTTGATCAACAATCCCAAAAGATGCCGAAATTATCCTGGCCCTTTGTCACTCGTATTTTAAGCTATTTTAAACCGTATCCTTTCCGTCTCTTGGCGGTAATCGTCTTAATTTTAACCAGTTCTGCTTTGGGACTCGTCCCACCACTTTTATTACAAAAGATGATCGATGTCGCTTTGCCGCAAGAAAACCTTAGCTTATTGGCGCTGTTTGTCGGTCTTTCTATGAGCGCGACGATTCTTTTAAACTTAATCAATGTCGGGCAAGGCTACTTAAGCACTTGGATTGCCAAGAAAATCACTTTCCGCATCAAAAATCAGATTTACGACAACTTGGCCCATATGCCGCAAAGCTTTTTTGCTGGTTTGAAAGAAGGGGAAATCCTGACTCGCCTCACCAGCGATGTCGATGGGATTCAACAAGTCTTCCAAACTACCGTCGTCAGTGCCTTGACGAGTATTTTTGTCCTCGGTACCAGTCTTGTCGCTCTTTTTAGTCTCAATCCGATCCTCGCCTTAATCAGTATGGCGACGATTCCCTTATTTATCCTGCCCACCCGCAAAGTCGGCAAACTTCGCTGGCAGATTACCTCCCAAAGCCAGCAGCAACTCAGCCGCCTCAACTCTCATGTGCAAGAAAGCCTCAGCACCGGTGGCAGCTTGTTGATGAAGTTATTCACCAATGAAGACAAGGCCTACGATGAATTTGTCGATGTCAACGGCGCAGTCACTCGTCTACAAATCAAAGAAACCTTAGCTGGGCGTTGGTTCCGGATGGCTATGTCAGTCTTTACCACGATTGGGCCAATGCTTGTGTATCTAGTAGGCGGCTTTTTACTCACCAAAGATCAGATTACCATCGGGGGGATTTTGACCTTTGCCACATTGTTAGGGCGGATGTACAATCCCGTCACTCAGCTTTCCAATATTCAAGTGGACTTCATGCGTTCCTTTGCCTTGTTTGACCGGATTTTCGAATACTTGGATTTAACTCCCGAAGACTCTTATTCGCCTGTCGCAACACGAGCGCCTGAGGAAGAACCGCAGATTACCAACGGGGCCATCACCTTCCAACAAGTCAACTTCGGTTATGGTGATCAAACCACCTTGCATGACATCCAGCTCACCATCCCCGCTGGCCAAATGACCGCCATCGTCGGACCAAGTGGTGCTGGCAAGTCCACCTTAACCAACCTTTTGCCCCGACTATATACACCAGATACTGGGCTGATTACCATCGATGGGCAAGATATCAATCAACTCTCCCTCACCACTTTGCGGCAACAAATCGGCATGGTCAGTCAAGAAGCCTTTCTATTCAACACCACCATCCGAGAAAACTTGCTGTATGCCAAACCTGATGCTACGGAGGAAGAACTGGAAGCTGCCGCCAAAGCAGCCTATATCCACGACTTCATCAGCCAGCTACCCCAAGGCTACGATACGCCAGTGGGCAACCGGGGCGTCAAACTTTCTGGTGGCGAAAAGCAACGCCTCGCCATCGCCCGAGTCATCTTGAAAGACCCACAAATCTTGATTCTCGACGAAGCCACCGCGGCACTGGATGCCTTATCGGAACACTACGTTCAAAAAGCGATGGACGATTTGATGCAAGGCCGCACCGCCATCGTCATCGCCCACCGCCTCGCCACCATTGCCAATGCTGATCAGATCGTCGTGATGGACCAAGGCACCATCGCTGAACAAGGCAATCACCAAGAGCTCTTAGCAAAAGGCGGTCTCTATAGCCAACTGTATCACACCCAATTTAAACTAGCCCAAGAACAAGCCGATAGTACTGAGCTAGAAACTGCTTTAAGCGCCGAAGTGACCCCAGAATTTGCAGCATAAAAAATGAAAAACGATTCCCTGCTGAGCTTAGTGTGACACTCAGGGGAATCGCTTTTTTGTGGCTATGACTTCTCAGGTAAAAAATCCAGTTCAGATGAAAATCATACCAGTTCCTAGGATAGCAACTTTTATCGGCTTCGTTATTTTTCTTCTTGAAAAAACTCATAAAACAAGTAGAAATGCCCCTGTTTTTCATAGGCAAAATAGTCCCCCTCGGCGTCGTCTATCCTTCCAACAACACGGTAAATTCTGGTGCCTACGGGTAGATTTTGCGATTCCCAGTCGTTTAATTGTTGGCTTTTATCTGGATCGATGTTCTGCTTAACTTCCCCGAGTTGCTCACCGATTTGGTCTTTACTTAACTCACGATTGCCTGAATAGAGTAATCTTTTAGACTCGGGAATTTTCGTTAAGTCTTTTTGACTGTTTTCAGAATTACATCCGGTGAATATGAGTAAAAGACTAAACAATAGCACAGCAAGGAAGTCTTTTCCGCTTTGCCTACAAAAAAACACCCACCCCGAAAATCACTGATGACTTCATGGGTGGGTGCTTGTTTAGATCGGATCGCTTCATCCGGTGTCTTTATGCTTGCTGCATGATTTTTGCGCAATAGCCATGTTTATTCAAGAAATCCATGATCTCTGGCAGTTCATTGCGAGCAAATGCCGTCTTTTGACAGGCGGTGATTGTTTTACTAAAAGGGAACCCTTTTTTCTTCGTTCGATAGACATAACAAAGTTCATTGCTGACTTCGATAGGAACTTCCTTATTACAGTTTTCTGCCACGAGGGCAAAAAGTGTCTGCCAATCCAACGTCTACACTTCCTTTCTCCTTGAAAAGCGGTTCAGCGAGTTCGCCGCTTGCCACAGAGTTGTCAGTAAACTGTCCCAACTTGTGACCACCTGTATCGCAAAAATATCTGACCGACGACACAGCCTCATTACCAAGGAAGTATACGCACTTCTTTTATAAAAAGCCAGTGAAGTAAGAGAACTCTTAGCTGACTTTTACAGATTCTTTATCATCCACAATTTTCAGAATATAGCCGTCTTTTTGAAAATCTTTGTAACAAACACAAATACTACATAAAACACTAGTATTTTGCGGTTTTAAGAAAATAAAATCACATCCATTCCATCTCTATGAAACAAAATGATGATGTAGGCTAATCTTCTTTCATCGTTTGTTCCAAAAGCAGATGAATGTCTGTTTGGAGTTGGGATAACAGGTCTGTCATCTGCTGTAGTTGTTCTTTGATATCCATCTCTTTGCCAGGCTTCAGCACTTGCTGGTAACGATTGGATAATCCTGAGGCCTCATACCGTCTCAAAAGCTCGGGAATCGCAGCATCGGCAATCGCCACTTGGGTCTGTTCCCGCAAAATATGACCATCCGTCCCCACCTCTCGTGCTGTAATCGTCTCCATTCCCGCCAGTGCCTTTTTACCTACCACATATCCCGTATCCACCTTCTGAATCAGCCCCGCATCTCGCAACCAACCATAAAAAACACTTTGCCGCAGCTTATGTTCCTTCATTACCCGATACAATTTCATAGGCTTCCCCCCTACTAGTTTTTCGCAGATTGATCTCTGCAATAGAAGATACGAAAAAAGCCTCGAGAACAGGCTCGAGGCTTAGGAATTATCCATTGTATCCTTTATTGTTCCGGCAGCACCACAAAATTATCATTCACCGTAGCGTCTAGCACCGGATGTTCTCGCAGATAGTCGGCAATCAGTTCGGTCATGTCGATTTGGACTTCCCGGATGATTTTTTCTGGTGTAAACATGGCGTAGTTGCCACCACCAACTGCTCGGTATTGATTAATAACCACTTCTAGTTCCTCATCAGGGGCGACGTCATGGCCCTCAAACTGCAAGCGAGTCACTCGTTGGCCTTTGGGTTGGGTCATATCCAGGGTATAGTCCACCCCTTCGTACATATCGTAGTTGTAGTACTGAGGTTTTGGTTTGATAAAGCGGGGATTGAAGACCAGCTTCCCAGCTTCCGTCAGTTTCAAGTAATCCGCTGTTTGTTCTAGAGCAGCTTTTAAATCAGCCCCACTAATGCGAGAAACAGCCAGGGTATTCGGATAGATATAGTTGGTGATGATGTCCCGCATGGTGATGGTGTTGCCAAAGCCCCGGCCTTCATTATTGAACAAAGCTGTACCGGAAATCTTAGCCCCGCTGGCAGCCATTTGGACCTTATTGATAAATTCTACATAAGGGTGTTCATGGAACCGAGCCATCATGGGATCAGCAATGCGCATATCCCCTTTGACTTGTCCCACTGGTTGATCTAGCCAAACTTCCAGATCCTCGCTTAGCTTGGCTATCGAACCCAGTATCGCTTCATCCGGTTTGACATCCGCCACGCTGTGAATGGCCGCTTCGGCATGGAGGACCTTCACCTGATTGGTTTCTGCTTCATGATCCAAGTCTAGCGTGATTTCTCCGACAAAAGCGCCGCGGGAGCCTGGTTGAACTACTGGTACTCCGTTGATTACCGCGGCAATTTCCCGGTGTTGATGGCCGGTGACTAAGGCATCAATTCCTGCCACTTCATGAAGCAGTTGCCACCCTTCATTTTCACCGGTGAGCAATTCCGTTGGCTCGCCGGTTGTTAAATCCCGTTCAAAGCCACCGTGATAGGCCACAACGACGACATCTGCCAATTCTCGTAGTTTTAGTACGTATTGTTTAGCTGTTTCCACCAAGCCTTTAAACGTCAGCCCCGCAATCGTCGTCGGTTGTTCCCAATGAGGAATGTACTGAGTGACCACACCTAGCACCGCCACTTTGACACCAGCTTTTTCCAAAATCACATAGGGTTGTCCGAAAAACGGCCGTCCATTTGCCCCTAACACATTTGCTGCCAAAATTGGATGCTGGTAGCTAGCAATCGCCTGTTGCAAATAATCAATTCCGTAGTTAAATTCGTGATTGCCCAGCACCCCCACATCATAGCCTAGCTGATTGATGACTTGGGTCAAATCCGCTGCCGTATGTTGCGGTTGCTTGGCGATATAATAGCTCAATGGCGATCCTTGGATAAAGTCTCCATTTTCGATTTTTAACACTGCATCCGCCCCTGCAGCCAGCTGGCGTTCCTGCATTTTCGTCGCCACTTTTGCCACGCCAATCGGCAAATCCTGCCCCACTTCGGCATAGTTTGTCGGTAATACATAGCCATGCATATCACTGGTGGCCAAGATTGTTAATTTCATCCTACACAGTCCCTCTTGTTCAGATTGGAATTCCGCAGATATTGCCAGCGAATTTCCTTTTACATTGTCATAGTATCAAAAAAGGCGCTATTTCCAAAGAGAATCGATGAAAAACACCCCGACACTCGAGATTTTAGCAACTGCCCCTCTCTTCTGTCAGCCCACTAAAATGGCTAGTAACTAGCAAAAACCGGGCCCGCCAGCATAGCGGAACCCGGTTTTTTCACTTACTTAAGTCTGGTGATTCTTATTGATTCCAAGCAGATTCCAATTCAGAAACCCCTTGTTTGATCATTTTGTCCGTGTCATCTTTTGGATTAGCCAAGATGTTTTCCATGATTGTACGCACTTGGTTGTAAGCAGGGTCTGCATTTTCAGTTACAGGCAATGCGAACAAGTCTTTCGTAGCATCTTCCAAGATTGCTGGTACTTTGGTTTCTTTTGAAGATTTGTATTCATCAGATTCCAAAACAGATTCAACGATTGGCATGTAGCCAGTTTGTTCTGCCCAGTACAATTGCACATCAGGTTGAGACATGTATTTCAACAACATGTAAGCAGCAGTCCGTTGTTCAGGAGTAGCTTCAGCAAACATGTACACGTCAGTCCCTTGTTGGATGTTGATTTTGTCAGGACGAGGAGCCACACCGTATTCAAATTTACCTTCTGTATCGCTCTTCACGTAGCCTTCACCAGCGATAGAACCGATAAACATTGCTACTTTTTCGTTAGCGAAAGGACCAGACAAGTATTTGTCACTGCCGGCGATACGCATAGAACCGTCTTTGATCCCATCCAAGTAGTAGTTGATAACTTCTTTGGATTCGTCGCTATCCAATTTCAAATCTTTAGTGAATTCGACACCTTTGTTTTCCATACCGATTGTATAGTAGTTATTTAGAGAGTCGAAACCGCCACCGACAACTTCATGGTTGGATTTTTCGTAGATATCTTTACAAGCTTGAGCAAATTCTTCCATCGTTGTAGGAACTTCAACACCGTATTCTTTCAACATATCGGCATTGTAAACCAAGGCTTCAGTCGATTTGTTAAATGGAATACCGTATTGTTTGCCATCGATTTCCGCACCTTTTAACAAAGCTGGACGGATTTCTTCTTGTTTGTCCGCAGCCCAGCCGATTGTTTTGTCTTCCATGTATGGATTCAAGTCTACCAACATATCTTCTTGAGCGGCATTGTACAACCAACCTGGGTATGCTTGGGTGATGGTTGGCAAATCTTTTGGTGATTGCAAGGTAGAATTGATTTTCGCTTGCATATCAGAGTATTGGCCTTGGTTTTGCAAGGTTACTTTGATATTTGGATTTTCTTTTTGAAAATCAGCGACAATCTTTTCCAAAGCATCTTCTTGGGCATCGTTCATGGCATGCCAGAAAGTGATTTTGGTCTCCTTGTCGATTTTTGTAACGATATCACTGCTTTCTTTGTCGCTACCTTTGTCGTTGTTGGAGTTGCCGCACGCTGCTAAAGCAACGGTTGCTGCTGCAGCCAACATCACAGTACCCATTTTTTTGAACTTCATTTTTGACTCTCCTTCTAAAAAAGTTTTTATGAGATTGACTCCCCACGAGTGGGAAGTATTCTTTCACCATACGGATTCACCAGTTTTTCCGGCTTCAGCGTATGGATTGGAACCAAAGTTTTAGGGTGGATCAAGTGGATAATCTCAGCTAAATCTTCAGGGAAAGCATGCCCAGAACAAGCTAGGCGGACAAAAGTCACCTCAAGTTTAGCTAACAATTCCAAGAAAGGGGCATAATCAGGGTCAAAATCACCTAGGGGTTGCGCATCCAAATGGAAATAAAGACTCCCAGGCTGGAGTGTTTCAAAATCAGTGACAATCTGCCACAAATACTGGTGGTCATCTTGTTGCAAGTCCACCAAAGAAAGTTCCAATTCAGGGGCAAGGCTCGCAATTTTCGCCGCTCCTGGCAAATAATAATAGGCTACCGTCAGCCCCAACACTTCTTGTAGTAAGGCTGCCTGATTGGCTTCCAAGACTACCGTCCGTGGGGCGCGTTTGATGATTTCAGCAAAGCGCTTGACGTTAGCCGGATAGCCATTGAAGGTCAACTGTCGCTTAGGATTTTCCGCCACTAGCTTCACCAGTTGTTGAATCAAATCTTCTTCACTGAGAAGCTCCATCGTATCCGGATCTTCCTCGCGATCATCAAAGGAAATACTAACACCTTCCATCATCAAGAGGTCACAACCGGCTGCTGCTTTACAAAAGTCTAATGTCAATTGGCGATCGTAGCCATGGAGACGTAAATCACCGGTATACACTAGAAACTTGTCTGGCGTGTGAATCAACAAGGCTGCTGCACCATAGGCATCATGATCCACTGGAAGAATCGTCACACTGATTTCACCGATAGTCACCGTCTCACCAGCGCTGAGTCCTGTCATCTCCCGAGTGAAATGAGGGGCTTCAAAAGGAGAGGGAATCAAGAAATCCCCGTTACGGTTTAAAGAACGCAAAATCGCTGCTGTTTCCGTCAAGGTGTATAAAGGAACGTTTGGATCCAAGTAATTGATCATTTTGGAGTGATCTAGATGGGCGTGGGAAAGGAATACGGCTGTTTCTTGGTAGTCTTGCTTAGCCGTTCCTTCATAGGTATAACCCAACCGCGGATCGTATACTCCAGGTAATTCAGGCACCAGACGATTGGCTAATAACGTGCTCAGCTGATCGTCTTTTAAGCCTAGTTCGGGTCGGTATTCCGTCCCGAAGTCAAAGAAAATATGCGCATCGCCATAGCTGACTTCGATGACGGTCCCACCAATGGTTAAAATACCGCTATGAAAAGTGATGACTGTTTTAGCCTTTGATCCCATTTTTTGCCACCCCGCGAATGATTTCTTTTCTGAAAACGAAATAGATGATCAAGATTGGAATAACAGTTAACGTAGCCGCAGCCAATTGCAAGTGAACATCGCTCCCACTTTCAGTAGTGAAGGCGGATAGCCCATTATTCAACAGGCGGTGGTCTTTATCATTGGTCACCAACAATGGCCACAAGAAAGAGTTCCAACTTGCGATAAAGGTCAAAATCCCTACCGTAGTCAAGGCTGGCTTGATCATTGGCAACAAGATTTTGCGAATATATTCCAAGTCGCTGGCGCCATCGATTTTGGCAGCTTTGTAATAAGACAAGGAAATCCCATTGAGGTAACTATTCAAATAGTAAATATAAAAGATACTGGTCAAAAACGGAATAATCAAAGCGCCATAGGTATTCAATAAGCCCAACTGAGCAATGGTATTGAAGTTGGTAAAGATGATGGATTCATAAGGGACCATCAGTAACGCAACCATGATTGCAATGACGACTTTTTTAAACTTAAATTCAAGGCTCGTCAAGGCAAAAGAGGCCAAGACCGCTGTGACTAAGGTGGCAAAGGTGGTCACCGCAGAAACAAAGACGGTATTGATGAAGTAGCGAACAAAAGGCGCTTTTTCAAACACTTCCGCAAAGTTACCAAACTGTAAATGGGAAGGAATAATCGTCGGGGGAATACTGGTAACTTCCGTCCGAGTCATCAAACCTCCCAAGATCATGTAGATAAATGGGAAAACAGTAATGATGGCCATAATCGCCAAAAAGAGATAACAGATAAGATTAACGACGCGTTTCACAGCTTATTCCCCCACTTTCTTGATGATTTTGCGTTGAATAAAGGTACAAAGCAAAATGACTAAGAACAAAACAACAGTTGCTGCCATAGCCACACCTGGACGTCCAGCAATATGGAACTTGTCATAAATGTAGTATACGGCAGTCACCGCACTGTTAGCGATCCCGGCTTGGCCAGCAAACAATGCGTAAACTTGAGTGTACACTTTGAAGGCTCCGATGATATTCACCGTCAATAAGAAGGTCATCGTCGGTACCAATTGCGGCAACGTGATACGGCGGAAAATTTCCCCATCAGTTGCGCCGAACATTTTAGCAATCTTGTAATGCTCTTCGTCGATATTGCGTAAGCCACCTAACAAGATAATGATGTTAAATGCCAAGGAAGTCCAAACACCGAAGATAATCAGCGTTGGCATGGATAAGTCAACACTGTCTAACCAATCAAGGCCTTTGATCCCGAAGAAACTCAAGCCATAGTTGATAATCCCATAGTCGCCATTGAAGAAATAGCGAAAGACAATCCCGATAGCAATGGTACTGGTAACATAAGGCATGAAGAAAATCGTTTCAAAAAAGCTTTTGTGTTTGATCTTTTCAAAAATAATCCAAGCAATTCCCAGCCCTAAGACCAAAGCCACTGGCACGGTCAAAAAGGCATAGACAGCGGTATTTTTCAATGCCCGCCAAAAGACGGGATCTTGCAAGATTTTTTGATAGTTTTCCACGCCAGCTGGACGCATGTTGATCAACGAGCCTTTTTCGAAACTCATCACCAATGAACGCAACAGCGGATAAATGGAAAAGACGAAGATGACTACCAAAGATGGCAGAAGGAAGAGCCATGCTTTCGGTTGGTTTTCTGGATTGTAAGTATTCTTTTTAAACATCAGTAAATCCTTGTCCCATCTTCTTCAAAGATGAAGGCTTTCTGATAGGCAAAATCAAAGGTCAGCTCGGCTCCTTCTTGGATCTCATTTTCGATGCTGACGATGGATTTCAAATGATGGCTACCGATTTCAAAGTTTAAAATACGTTCTCGACCGATTAATTCGACCCCGTGGACAGTAGCCGCAAATGCTCCCTCACCGGCCACTGGCAAGACATCTTCAGGGCGAATCCCCAAAACATATTTGCCATCTGGCATGGCGGCTTTGAAACGTTCTTTGACAAAACGATCGACTGGCACGCTGAAAGTTTCATAATGCATCTGACCATCACGAACTTCCACCGGCAAAATATTGATGATAGGATTTCCAATGAATTGAGCAACAAACAAATTGGCAGGTTCTAAGTATAGGTTTTGTGGATCATCATCTTGTTGGACCACACCTTCGTTCATCAAGATGATTTTATCACTGATGGACAATGCTTCTTCTTGGTCATGGGTAACAAAGATAGTGGTGATACCAACTTCTTTAACCAGACGACGAATTTCTTCGCGAATTTTCAACCGCAACCGAGCATCCAAGTTACTCAAAGGTTCATCTAGCAGCAAGACGTCAGGATTTTGCACCAAGGCCCGCGTGATGGCAACCCGTTGTTGTTGCCCCCCAGACAGGGTACCAGGCTTTTTGTCCCGTAACTCTTCGATATTGGTCAGCTTCATGAACTTCTCAGCAATCTCTTTGGCTTCTTCTTTGGTCTTTTTCTTTTTACCTACAGTCAAAGGAAACACGACATTCTCAAAGGTTGTCATGTGAGGGTACAGGGCATAGTTTTGAAATACAAATCCGATATTTCGGTCTTTTGGTTCCGTCTTAACCACTGATTCCCCTGCAAACTGTACATCACCAGAAGTCGGGGTGAGCAAACCGGCGATCATATTCAAAATTGTCGATTTACCACAACCAGAAGGGCCCAGTAAACAAACAAGATCACCTTTTTCGATGGTGAAGTTCACCGACTTCAGTGCTTCGAACCCATTATCGAACACTTTTTTCAGATTGATAACTTCAATCATTAGAAATCCTCCATTACCATTTTTTAGCATACAAATTCATTCTATCATCTTTTCCTTGTGATAATCTATAAAGTTTAGTGAGAGCTGTTTTCTGAAAATCTAATCGTTTTGCAAGACAAGTTTTTCAAAAAACCTAGGATTAGTGATAGGACAGGCATCATCTGCCATCAACAATTATAAACCAAGCCTTCCAATAGTAAAAATATTACTCTTATTCTTTGGGAAAAGTCCGATCTTTTTTTGCTTATCCCCTAGATTATTAGTGAAGCTTTTTCGGTAAACTGTTTTACTTAGGGCTCCCCTTCTGACAAGAAGATTTTTTTCTTTTGTAAACAGATACCTTTTTGGCTGAGTCTCTCCCATTGATAAAAAAGCTGACTTCTATTCCAGCAAAATTGCTAGATATAGAAGTCAGCTTTTTTACCAATGCCTGTCCTTTTGCCTCAGCGAATTGATTCAAGTAATACGACCTTGGAATCAAAATACCGCTCAATAAAGGCAATCGCTTGGGTGATCTCCCCTACTGTCCAACTTGCCCCCGCGTCAGCAATCACCCATTTGTCTTCCACATCATCGCTACGCAGGACTACCGCGATGATTTCCCCAGTGAAAGTCTTGTCCGGTGCTGTCCCCCGGGTCAAAATATAAACATCCTGCCCTTCTCCATCACCCGCCACCACTCCTGGCACAAAACCATAGCTAATGGGATAGATATTGCCATATTTGTCTTGGTAGCCTTTTGGTCGATCAATCGTCGCAGTAACGGTGAAACGTTTCACGTGAAACCCCTCCTTTCTTCTTATCCCCTCGATAAAAATAGAAAACCATGACCAACGCAACTACTAGTGGAGCGAGAAAGCTTTTGTTGGAGCCACTGTGCCCAGTCACCGTGTTCAAAATCATGCCAATTACTGCCACCGTTACAATCAGAACAACAAATACTATCCCTCTTTTTGCTAATTTCATAAACCCCTCCCGTATTCCAAGTTATTTTTGCTGGTGCTTGGCTTACAACGCCTCAGTGCTGTCTCAAATTACAGATTTTTGAATCAGAGTGGAAAGGACTTTTTTCTGATGACGAATGCCAACTTCACATATTTCACCATTACACATTTCAAGTAATCTTTTTGATTTATGATAGGATTTAATTTTTTCCGGATTAACAAGAAATCCTTGATGAACAAACAATAATTGGGGATATTTAACAGCGAGTTCTTTCAGCTTACCTTTAAATTCGATACAGGAGTCTAGGGTATGAAGTTCTAGTGTCCTTGATTTACCATTTGTACAAAAGAATAGTAACTCATCAAAAGGAACGCGAATAATATCCGAGGTTGTTACTAATGTGAACGTTTGCGATTTTGACATTAATTGATTTTCGCAACGTTTAATGCACCGGACTAATCCTTCATACAAGGTATCAAAGTCAGTTTTCAGCAAAAAGTCCACTGCGCAGGTTTGTGAGTGAAAAGCGACAGGCATTTGTTCCACATCTGTTGTCAGAAAAACAATATCTGCGTCAATATCTAAATTTCGCAGAGTTTGAGCAACTTCAATCCCACTCACTTCAGAAGTCAAATGAATATCAAGCAAGATGATCTTCTGGGAGGCTTTTTTTCCAGTTTGTTTAAGGTTTTCGAGTAAGTCATCTGGATGGGAAAATGGGTAGATAGCAGCAGTCAGTTTGAGTTGGCTCTGACAAATCTCTTCCACCAGTCCTGTATAGTATACAAGTTGTTTTGGATCATCTTCACAAAGATAGATATTCACTATTCTCCCTCCTTACAGATTCGGATAGTTTGTTTAAAACGGTAATCACGGATTTGGGTCATCAATTCAAAACGATCGGATGACAAAAGTTCTGCTAAATTACTAAGACCTAAGCCACGATCTGGTCCTTTGGTTGAAAAACCTTTTTCCTTCAAAGAATATAACGGCAGTGTCTCGCCACAAGAATTATCGACGATTACTAAGGTGTCGTCTTTTATACGTTTAAACCCAATCCTCAAAGTACCAGTTGATTGAGTAGCAATTTCTTCAATTGCATTATCTAGTAAAATTCCAAGACTACGAATTAATATAGGTAAATCTTTTTCATGAAAGGTAAGATCTAAGTCAATATCCAGAATAATTTTCACTTTGTTAAAGTCTAAAACACCAAGTTTTGAATACACTAAGCTTTTAATTGGTGGACAAGTTATTTTCTCCAAATTAGCAAAAGTTAGATTTACTTTCTCCAGAGCTTGCTCTTGTTTGAGAATGGTATTGTTAAAATATCTTTTGATTTCGTCGAGATTTTCTTCCTCGATAGCCAACTGTAGTCCTAAACAAACATTTTGAAAATCATGGCGAAAACTACGAATCTGATCAACATTTATTGCAAGGGATTGGTAGTATTTTTGACTTTCTTCTAATTGGATTCGTTCCTGAAATAGCCTACTCTGCTCCATCAGATTTCGTTGATTAGCCAATATACAGCTATAAGTTAATAACAAAAGCGACAGAACCAAACCAGCCACAGCATAGGCCAACAATTGTGGCGAATCCACCATAATCAGATGACCAATTGACCTTTGCCAGATATAGATAAATAAGCCAAGCATAGACAGAACTGATAACAAATAATCCAGCAGCCATCTTTTCGTTTCTTCCAATCGATTCTGTATTTGTTTTATCAATAAACAAAAAAGAGTAGCTAAAACTAACTCCCATAAGACAGAAAGAAATAGTATGCTTTCCCATGACATAAAAGGTAACAGTAATGAGATAACCGGTTGCTTGACAAAGTTAAAAAGCGTAGCAATAAGAAAAGGTAGACCGGTATAGGTAAGCGCGGCAAGTGGCGAATTTTTTAGCGAGATAAAATAAAAAAATAGCAAGAGACAGACAAGAACTGTTTTTAAAAAATTGGAAGTTATCAGACCCATGTTTAAACTGATTAATACTACCACTAGTATTAAAAGCCTCACTTTTTTAGTTTGTCCTCCAAAAATGAGTAATACTGGAAGAAATTCTAACGCATAAGCGAAGGCCCAAGCAAAATTTAACACATATAAACCTCCTCTCGTTTTCAGAGAATGAAATCAATCGAATACTGCCAAAAAAGCGACGAATACTTCACTTCTATTGAAGCACTTTTAGAAAGCCTTTACAATTTAGTTAATCAAAGAAAAGAGATTAGGGATGAAACGAATAGCGGTGTTAGGGACTGTAATTTTATTTGTAAGTCTCTCTACTAGCCAAATTAACTTAGATGATGCTCTTCCAGAAACAAGTATCACAGCCTCTGTAACGAGAGCTAGTCCAGAAATTTATGTTTTCAAGGGAATTTCTTCCAAAAAATACTTAGGGCTAACTCGGATTAGCTATGAGTATGATGCTAAAAACAAATGGTACATTGGATATTATCTATAACATATATAAAAGGTAAAGGTGTGAACTTTGAATGTCAATAGAGTAAGAGACTATTACATTAATAATTTCATATTATTAACTCTTTTTGACTGTTTTTTTCAGTTAACACTCTTCTATGGTTTCAAAAACGAGATAATTACTATACTCAACAGGAAAAATTATTATTACATCACAACCATTTGATGCCGTAATTATTAACTAAAAAAACACTAGTCGTAATCATTCGGAAAGGGGGAAGTATTAAAAAACTATTCTAAGTCTCTCTACAAAGTAATTGTGTTCCATAGTGATAATTAAACTGGAGGTATGTAAAAATGAAAGCTAAAGTATTATCGGTTTTATCCATTTTTCTAGTTGCATCCATTATTTTAGGTGCTGAAATCGGATTGGCTTCAGAACTTAGCCCTACAGAAAAATTCAAAAAAGAGTATGATTCTGCAGTACATCAAGAGTACCTATTAGATAGTAATACTGGCGAAAAAAAATACTCCGCTTTTAGTATTGATTCCGCGGGCAATTTAGTTCCAATAACACTTGATGAGTACTCTGAAATCATTGAATTTCAAAATGATTCCGTCGAAAATATTTCTAGCGAAGAACCTATCTCATTAAATCAACCAATTTTACGTTCTCCGACAACTTGGAAAGTTTATCGATATAGTGGTCAAAAAGGTAAGTCAGTTGTCAATGGTTCCCGTGTAAAAGTTTCACCTGATTTGAAGGGGCCAGGAACCATTTCATCAGGTCAAAGTGTAACAATTACTCATAGCTTTGGTGGTTCTTTTGGGACTACATTAAGTGATAAAATAAAAGCCAGTGCAACTTTTACATGGAATAAAAGTGCAGCTTCTTCGATAACTTTTTCAGGGAGTTTCAGAGTTCCTTCTGGTAAAATTGGTTATGTCGGTTTTACACCATACTTAAATAAAACTTGACAGCCTTCACTCGACTATTTTCAGCTATTTAGGTTATTCCATGCTAACCAGATCACTTACTTTTCTCCGGAGGTGTTTCCATGAAAAACAAAAAACAATGGTGGGTGCTGGCACTATTACTACTTGCTACAGGTCTTTTCATTGGCGGTTGCTCCCACTTTTCTGCAAGTAACAAAACTCAAGAGACGGAAACAACGTTGAGTCCGACACCAGAAATCAACATGGCGCAGCTCAAAGCAAAACTGTCCAATGAAATTACTGGTGCTGATGATACCCCGTCTATCGTCAGTATGCTTGCCTATGACAGCAAACGTGTTTTTGGCCTATACGCTGTCAAAGATTCGCAAACGGTTAAAAATGTCATTTTTCGCGCCGAATATACCGACAATGGTTCAATCGAAAAAGCTGAATTTATAACTACTGATAAAGATTACCAAGAGTTTGTTCCAGAAATTTCCGCTTTTTTGGATAAAAATTTGATTGATTTGGTGGCAGACAATACAAGCATCTTGGAAAACGAATCTCCCTAAATTGATTACTAAAATTGATTTTAGTTGGTTTAAAAGACGTGTAAGGAAGGCGGCCTCGATGCCGCCTTCCTTACACGTCTGTTTTTATTTATAAATTCATCATTTCCCGGTTACTTCCTGATCCAACAACCGGTTCTGCCCAGCAATTTGTTGGATAGCGGTGATGTCTTGGGTGACTTCCAGACACCCCAGATAGTTTCCGGCGTCATCTTTTAAAGCAAAGTAGCGAATGTAAATCTTTCGGTCTTGGATGTCGATCCAAAAATCGGCGGTTTCTCGGGCCCCACTGCGGAAATCATCCAAAATTTGTTGGACGATGTGCATGCTTTTTGGTGGGTGGCAGTTGACCACTTCTCGGCCGATGACGGATTTTGTCCGGGGGAAGACCCGCTTTTTGCCTTCAGAGAAAAAGCGCACCCGTTCATCAGCATCCACAAAGGTTAAATCGACGGGTAAGGTTTGGAAGATCGCCAACAGCTGTTCCAATTTCAAAATACCTGTCGGAAAAACCACGGTCTCCGGATTGGCTCCTTGTTCCCAGTCGTAATGCTCAGAAGTTGTTTCCTCAGTTGTTGAGGCTTCGGCAGCGAGACCATCAGCGATGCCTTCAGTGGTTTCCTTGGCTTGTTGGATGGCAGCCAAGCGCGCCGGTTCCCGTTCTACCTCTTTGACCAAGGCTGCCTCAGATGGATGCCATGGCAGTGGTTCAGGAATAAAAGCAAAGCCGATATCAAAGCTGTCGGCAGCAATGTTTTCCCAATCCCGCAGGCTAAAGACATCCAAAGTCATCGGCACCATGATAGCCTCTTCTTTGAAAATCATTTCCTCGATTTCGTTTTTGAGGGTCACCCATTTTTCTGATAATGGATTAAAGGCTGCTCGATCGTTGGCGAGGTATTGTTGTAGACTCTTCAATTGGTCTCGGACATCATCGTCTACGCCCCACATGACTTGAGGCGGAGCTGTGATTCCATATTTTTCCATGAAGGAGAAAATCAAGGTTTCCTTGCGAGCGTAATGCTTGTCCAATTGTCCTAAATCCGTTAAAGCTGCTATCAGTCGTTCTTTTACTGACCAGTCGCCTTTTTGAATTTTGGTCATCAAGCCATCGATTTCGTCGGTTAGTAAGGATTGTAATACTTGATTTTCCAGTTTTAAGGTGTGTACGGGATGACCTGGTTGTTCATGCTCGTAGCTGGATTGATGGATTTCGTTGATGGCACCTTTAAAGACCGCTGCGTGGATATTACACAGTCTTTGAATCTCCGAAGCCGGCAATCCCCCTTGAATCAACGCTTTTTCGGCTGAAGTAATCTCCGTGACATCTACGCCATCAAATTCTTCGCTAAATAAGCGTTTGGCTTCTTCAAAATCGCCTCCTTCATGTAAAAGTGTCAAAATTTCCACAATCCGTGCTTGACGTTGTGCTTTGCTTTCTTCCATATAAAGCCCCTCCTAGATTAGTTCAAAACCAGCTGCCGCAAAAGCTGCGGTGACGTTTTCCATGGGGATTTTTTTCAGTTGCGCCCCTTTATCGATGGTCATATAGCGCCCCGCTGTCGCCAGCATTCCTGGCTGGGCAATCTGGGCAAATCCCAATTGAATCATGATTTCTTTGACTTCGGGATAGGTTTTGACGATGTCGTAAAGGGAGCTAGTCAGTGGGATACGAATCATTTTAGGCCCTCCTCAGCTATCGAGAAACGGTCAAAAAAACTTTTTTCTCGAGTCTTTTGATTATTGAGAATTTTTCTCACTTGCCCCTAGTGTACGTTATTTTGATAGCCCCGCCGATTAGGGGACTCCCTATACTTTCTGTCGAGCATGAGCAAGTTTGTTGGGTCCCATTCCAATTCGTGATACTGTTTAATTGTAGTAAAAAACCTACAAGTGGTAGGTAACGGAAAATCAGTCAGAAAGGATGAAACATCAATGTCTAAGAAAATTTCATTGTCGACAGTTGTCAATACTGGCGGTCGCGAAGGAGAAAGCAAGTCCGTCACAGGCTATTTAAACGTCAAAACTACTCAAACTAAAAAAGAAGGGTATACAAACCCCGAAGAACTATTTGCGGCTGGCTTGACCGCCTGCTTCAACGGCGCCATGAGCTTTCCTCTAGAACGGGACGGCTTGGGAGACAAAGTTCGCACTGTACGAGCTGAAGTCAGCTTACTGGGGGACTTACCGGATTTCACCACATTACACCTAGCTGTTACTCTTATCGGTCATATCGACGGCCTCAGCAAAGAAGACACGTTAAAATATATGAAAGAAACTGAAGACATCTGTCCTTATACCAAAGCGATTAAAGGCAATGTAGAAATTACCTTCGATGCGGAATAAGTTTCCTTCATTCACTAAGAAAACCGGCCGTTCTTGCTTCCAGAGAGTGCCTCGGGTGGTAGTGGGACCGGTAAATGCCAACTAAAGAACCGTTGTCATTTTGCTAGCTCATCTTAGCGATTTCTGCTTAGATGAACTGTATGCGTCATGCTTCTGATAGCTCCTTGCCGAAGTCAAACTTGTTGTAAGTCCAACAAAATCGTTGGACAACAACAAGTAATTTGCTAGTTCATCTTAGCGCTCTCTGCTTAGATGCAACTGTATGCGCAATGGTCTTTTAGCCCTCGGACATCCTTAACACTACACCCGAGGCATTCTCCTCCAGCAAGTCCGGCCTGTTTTATCGATAAGCGATTTATTCCTTTTACTTCGTAAATCTAGCAAATTATTTTCTTGTAGGGAAGCACATGTACCGTGAAAAAGATGAGATTTAGCAGAGTAGAATTGGATTGACAGTAGCTCTAATGATGCGTAATGAATTACTTAGAGTTGTGGTGCTTGCACCACTTACTCTAAGTTTGAATGCGCAAGGCAAAAGACAAACAGATTTTTCGTTTGGCTTTTGCCGGTCTAGCTACCGTCAACCTAATTCCTATGGAGCTAAATTTCACCTTTTTCGGGCATCACAATGTTAGCATGATAGGCCACTTAATTACTGATACATCAATCTTTTTGGAGCTTAATTTTTTATAAGTTCTTTATCTATAAGAAAACAGACGACCTCTAAAATCGGTCGTCTGTTTTTATTAGCTTTGATGTTGTCAATTTTACGGAAGCCCTTCTTTTCAGAACCTCTTTGGCAAAGGCCTGAATGCCTCCCTCTTTCGTCACACACCCTAGCAGGCTTTCAAGAGGCAATCTTAAAAATAAGTATCTCTCACATTAATCTTCTTACAAAAAAACATCCGAAAAGTAGCTTCCCCGAATAACTTCCGAGAGGCTTCTTTTCGAACGTATTAGAGAATTGCAGGATGAGAAAAAGAGCCCCTGATACACCGAAGACCACAGTGCTAAGAAAAGTGGTCATTTGATCTTCTACAAGCCCATTGCTACCATACTTAGGGGTGGATCTTGGATAGCAAGATAGCACAAAGCATGACAAATGCTTTGGGGGAAGTGGATTTGCAAAGAGATTTCGCAAGGCTAGTACGAGGCTTCGTACATCTCCTTGATTGTTTTTTCGAAAGCTATATCAAGGGAATCCTTCATCCATTAAAACAACTACTCCTAATATTAATTATAAAAATACGCAAGCGTTTTCACAATCTTTTATTTATAAATATGTTATTTCGCATAATCCTTTGACTAGTTTTAGGAAACAGCGGCGACTATTTTGTTTATAGCAGTCAGTTGATGATAAAAATGCCTGTTTGCCAATGACTGAATTTTATGCCAACTGGTAGTTATTCCGTCATCAAAAACTAGTTAACAGAATCTTTGGTCGGTACAATCAAAAAAAATAGAACGATAAGCCTTTCGCACTTATCGTTCTTCCATTGCTTCAAATTCATACTATTTTACTTATACTAATGAAAATTGCTGAAATTCTCCATCTTTTAACTGCATTGTTTCCTGGAAGCCTAGCCTTTGTAGCATTGTCTTCGTTTCCGAAAAACGATAATCGATGGTCTTGGTCTCGTGGCTGTCGCTGGTAATGATGATCGGTGTCTTACGTTGCTGCAAATCTTGCAACAGTACCTCCGCTGGATAGGGTCGCTGCGTCCAGCCACGGCTCATTCCCCCAGTGTTGACTTCCACCATGCCATCCCAGGTTTTCAACTGCTGAGAAATTTCTGCCAAGACTTCTCGTGCCAATTGGTCATACTGGCGCTGGTTGTCTTCAGTGAGATACTGTAGTTGGTCATTAAACTTGGTAATCAAGTCAAAATGCCCCACAATCAAGGGTTGATTTTGCGTCACATGTTGTAAGACTAGCCGATAATAGTCTTCCGCCATCTTCAAAAAATCCCCACCAAACCAATGATTCAGCGTCCACTGGAAACTTTCGGGGCTTTCATCCACACTGCGGTACACGCCATTCCGTGGGGTAAAATAGTGAACGGAACCGATGAAATAATCATAGCCATTGATGGGCGGCGGACTGAAATAATCCCACTCCAATCCACATTTGATAGCAAGCTTGCCAGCCATTTTCTCCGCCAACGATCGCACCGCTTGCTGGTAACCTGGCTGATCTGTCAGCCCGATACAGCCAGGATCAAAAGGGGCATAAGAGTGAGAGGTGAACCCCAAATCTGTCATCCCTGCAGCTAGCCCGCTTGCTGCCATTTCCGCTAGGGTATTTTTGCCATCACACCAAGTGGAATGGGTATGAACATTGGAATAAAACATCTGCCACACCTCACTTCATGGTTTCTTGTTTGACTTTTTTGTCCACCACTTGTCGTTTGGAGAGTTCCGCCATGACGTCAGCCGGCAGGATTTCGTTGTTAGCCATCAAGACCAATAAGTGATAGATCAAATCGGCAATCTCATAGGTCGTCTCTGCTTTGCTCGCTTTCATGGCACCGATGACGACCTCTGTCGCTTCTTCACCGATTTTCTTCAAAATCTTTTCGTTACCCTTAGAGAAAAGATAGCTGGTATAGCTTTTTTCTTGAGGATTGGTTTTACGCCCAAGAATTAGTTCGTAAAGATCTTGCACTGAAAATTCCTGTTGCCCATCGGCTTTGAAAATGTCATTGAAGAAACATGATTCCGCATTGGTGTGGCAAGCAGGACCGGCTTTGATGACTTTGGCCACCAAAGAATCCTTGTCACAATCGGCTTTTAGCGTCACCAATTGCTGGGTATTGCCACTGGTTTCTCCTTTGCGCCAAAGTTCTTGGCGACTGCGGGAGTAAAAAGTCATCTGTTGATCGTTCAAAGTTTTCTCAAGGCTTTCAGTGTTCATATAAGCCACCGTCAGCACTTCATTGGTATAAAAATCTTGGACAACACAAGGAATCAGTCCTTGGTCATCGAATTTTAGTTCTTGAATATTTATCATGGAAAGCATCCTTTCTTATCTTGCTGCTGGCTTTCTTTTTGAACTAGTAGCGTACCCGTCTCGTTATATCCGAGTAGGAATCCCTTGAGCCTTCAGATACGCTTTTAGCTTAGGAATCGGAATCTCATCATAATGGAAAATGGAGGCCGCCAACCCCGCATCAATCCGAGGGTTTTCAAACAACTCCTTGAAGTCTGCCAATTTCCCCGCCCCGCCAGAAGCGATGATTGGCAGTTGCGTGCTATCAGAAACTGCCTGCAACAATTTGCGGTCGAAGCCACTTTTGACGCCATCGGTATCCATGCTGTTAATGACCAATTCACCGGCACCGAGCGCTTCTCCTTGTTTGATCCATTCCAAAGCATCGATACCGGTATCTACGCGCCCGCCTTGGGTAAAGACATGCCAGCTGTCCCCGACTTTTTTGATATCTACGGAAAGCACCACACATTGAGAGCCGTAACGTTCGGCGCCTTCTTTGATTAACTGGGGATTTTTGACCGCACCAGAATTGACGCTGACTTTATCCGCCCCGCATTTCAGCACTCGGTCAAAATCGGCCACCGTGTTGATGCCACCACCTACCGTTAAGGGGATAAAGACTTGGGAAGCCACGTCTTTTAAGATATCCGTGAAAATCCCCCGAGCTTCGTGGGAGGCTGTGATATCATAAAAAACCAACTCATCGGCACCGGCTTCATTGTATTTTTTCGCCATAGCTACAGGATCGGCTACGTCTTTGATTCCTTCAAAATTAACGCCCTTAACCACCCGGCCATCCCGGACATCTAAACAAGGAATAATGCGTTTGGAAATCATCGACTCGCCTCCTTTGCCGTAGTCAAGCAATCCTCCAAGGTCAACGTGCCACTGTAAATGGCTTTGCCAACGATGGCACCGTATGTCTCAACTTGGGCCAGCTGGCGAATATCGGTCAAAGATGCCACACCACCAGAAGCCACGATATCCAATCCCAATTGATTCAACCGTTGATACATAGCTACGTCGATGCCTTTGCCGGTACCGTCTTTGGCGATATCTGTGTAGATAATCGTCTTACAGCCCCAGTCGGCGAGTTGTTGGCAAAAGTCATCTGCCCGGGTTTCAGTGGTTTCCAACCAACCTGCCACCGCCACCATGCCGTCACGTGCATCGACACCGACAGCGATTTTTTCACCATATTTGGCTAGCATTTCTTTGGCAAAGGTCGGATTCTTTTGCGCAATCGTCCCTAAAATGACCCGATTGACTCCTGCTGCGAGCACGTCTTCGATATCGGCTTCCGTACGAATGCCACCACCAAGTTCTACAAACAAATCCGTCTCGGCCACAATCCGACGAACCACATCAAAATGTACTTTGGTCCCAACTTTAGCGCCGTTTAAGTCCACCAAATGTAGATGGGTCGCCCCTTTTTGTTGAAATTCCTTAGCAAAAACCACTGGGTCATCCCCGAAAACTTGCTGTTGTTGATAATCTCCTTGGTAAAGACGCACCACTTTGCCGTCAAGTAAATCAATGGCTGGTAAAATAATCATGCTGTCACCTCCGCAAATGCTTTTAGTAGCGCTAAGCCACAATGGCCGCTTTTTTCCGGGTGAAACTGGGTACCAAAGACGTTGCCATTTTGGACAATTCCCGTCACTGCCACGCCATAGTCACTATCAGCCACCAGGTTTTCTTGACAATCCGTGGCATAAAAACTGTGGACATAGTAAAACTGATCTTGGTCCTTGATATATTTCAAAAGAGGGCTCTCTTTCCGAAAAGTGATGGGATTCCAGCCAATATGAGGAACCTTCAACTCGCTACCCGCTTTGGCAAATGCTTCCGCCAGGGAAACCACTCTCCCTGGCACCAAGCCTAGCCCTGCGTGGATGCCAAATTCTTCGCTGGAATCAAACAACAGCTGCATCCCCAAGCAAATCCCCAATAAGGGCTTGCCCGATTGCGCCAACTCAATAACCGTTTGATCCAAGCCATTTTCCTTTAGTTTCCCCATCGCGTCAGCAAAAGCTCCCACCCCGGGTAAGATCACTTGGTCAGCGGCTTTTAGCTTAGCCGCATCACCGGTGACTTCACTTTCAATCCCTAACATCGTCAGAGAACTCGTCAAACTAAATAAATTCCCCACACCATAATCGACAATGGCAATCATCCGCCTCGCCCCTTTCCTATAAAATCGTCCCCTTGGTGGAAGGAATCTCATCTGGTGCCAGCTGATTGATGGCTACTGCATCCGCCAAGGCACGGCCGAAACCTTTAAAACAAGCCTCCACGATATGGTGACTATTTTTGCCTGCCAACTGTTGCAAATGAATCGCTGCCCCCAATTCCCGAGCAAAAGCCACAAAAAATTCCTCTACCAGCTCCGTATCAAAATCTCCGATACGCTGTGCGGAAATAGCCAAATTGAGACAGGCGATGCCACGGCCACTGATGTCTAGCGCTGCTACCACCAAGGTTTCATCCATCGGCAAAATCATACTGCCGTAGCGGATAATCCCCCGCCGATCTCCCAAAGCTTCCGAAAATGCTCGTCCCAATACGATGGCGATATCTTCAGCAGTATGATGACCATCCACCCAGACGTCTCCGTCAGCGTTCAGTTCCAAATCAAAACGACCGTGGCGAGCGAACAGTTCCAACATATGATCCAAAAAGCCGATTTTAGTTTTAATCTGTTGCTTTCCCGTACCGTCGATGTTTAATTTACAAGTAATTTTCGTCTCAGAAGTATTCCGAGTAATATTTGCTGTTCTCATGAAACCATCCTTTCTCAATTCAAATCAGCGGATCTTTGACAAGTCTAGCCTCAATCCACCAATTCCCTTAAGGCTGCCAATAATTGCGCCATCTCGGCTTGGGTGCCAATGGTGATACGCAAATAGTCTTTGATGCGGGCTTTGTCAAACCAGCGCACCAAAATTTTCCGTTCCTTCAAAGCCGGATACAGCTGGGCCCCAGAAATTTCCGGGTGCTTGACAAAAAGGAAGTTGGTCGCTGAAGGTAAGACGTCAAAACCTAAATCAGCTAGTGCTTGCGCTGTCCATTTACGGCTAGCCAAGGTTTTTTCAAGGCAAGCTTGGTGATAGTCTATGTCGGCTAAAGCGGCCTGGCCGGCTGCCATAGTCATGCCATTGACACTATACGGGTTAAAACTAAATTTCACGCGGTTTAATTCAGCAATCAAAGCCGGTTGTGCCACGGCATAGCCTAAGCGAGCCCCCGCCAGCTGCCAGGATTTGGAAAAAGTTCCCACCACTAGCAAATTGGCGTGATCTTTGACATAAGGCACCATGCTCTGGCCACCAAATGCCACATAGGCTTCATCGACAATCACCAGCCGCTTAGGATTAGCAGCTACTAGCTGTAAAATCGCCTCCGCCGGCAGCCCCAGACTAGTCGGGGCATTGGGATTGGCAAAGATAATCGTACCTTCACAATCTTGGTAATCCGCCAAATCGATGGTTAAATCCTCTCGCAATGGCATCACCTGGGCCTTCAAGCCATACAACTGAGCAAAAACCGAATAGAAGCCGTAAGTAATATCGGGAAATGCCACCCCATGCCCCATCAACCCTTGGAAACAAAAGGCCAAAACTTCATCACTGCCATTACCGACAAAAACCTGCTCTGCCGGAACTTGCAAATAATCTCCTAGTGCTTGTCGCAAACTTTGGCAAGTCGGATCCGCGTATAATTGTAAATTGGCGGCGGCTTGTGTCACGGCTTGGGCGACTCCTGGTGCTGGAGGATAGGCACTTTCGTTGGTATTCAATTTGATAAAATCCTTTGTTTTTGGCTGCTCCCCGGGAACATAAGGGGCCAGTTGTGCTACTCGTGGGTCGAGAAAATCCATCTGTTTATTCCCCTTTCCGCAATCGAATCGAGTTGGCGTGACCGCCTAGCCCTTCTGTTTCGGCAAATAAAATCACATCATCAGCCGCTGCTCGCATCGCTGCCTCCCCATAGTACAAGTACTGAGAGTGTTTGACGAAATCATCCACCGATAATGGTGAATAAAACCGAGCCGTGCCTTCTGTCGGTAGCGTGTGGTTCGGTCCAGCTAGATAATCCCCCAAAACTTCTGGGGTATTGTGCCCCAAGAAGACTGAGCCCGCATTTTCCACTTGGTCCAACCAAGCAAAAGGTTCAGCGACACACAACTCTAAGTGTTCTGGTGCCACTTCATTGGCGGCTGCAATGGCTTCTTCTAGGCTGGATACCAAGATAATTTTGCCGTTATTGGCTAAAGATTGTTCAATAATCGCTTTCCGCGGTAGCAAAGCTGTTTGCCGTTCGACTTCCACCGCCGTTTTTTCGGCGATATCCCGATTGGTGGTGACCAAAATGGCTTGGGCGTTGATATCGTGTTCGGCTTGGGCCAACATATCTGCCGCTAACGTCACCGGATTGGCCGTTTCGTCTGCCACGATCAAGACATCTGACGGGCCGGCAATCATATCGATGTCCACTTTGCCGTAAACCAAACGTTTGGCAGCGGCTACGTAGATATTGCCGGGGCCGACGATTTTATCGACTTTCGGTACTGATTCTGTCCCGTAAGCTAGCGCCGCCACAGCTTGCGCACCGCCGACACGGTAAATTTCATCCACGCCAGCGACTTTTGCGGCTGCCAAAATAGCGGGATTGACACTGCCATCTTGCAGTGGCGGTGTTACCAAGACGATTTTCTTCACGCCAGCAATTTTGGCCGGCACGGCGTTCATCAAGACAGTCGAAGGATAGGCAGCCGTCCCCCCAGGAACATAAATCCCGACTTTGGCTAAAGGTATCACCCGTTGCCCCATCACGGCCCCCTTTCGTGTCATCATAAACCCTTGGGAAACTTGTTTTTCGTGGAACTCGGCGATATTATTCTTGGCAGTTTCTAGCACTTTCAAGAAGTCTGGATTGACTTGTGCTAGCGCTGCTTCGATTTCCGCATCCGTCACTTTCAATTCCGTAACTATCGCCTGATCAAACTTAGCGGAGTAGTCAATCAAGGCCGCATCCCCATTTTGGCGGACCGTGTCGATGATTTCTTGCACCACTTGAGCATAATCACTTGTTTCAGCGGTATTGGTTTGAGTTAATTGGGCGATGCTTTGCTCTTTGCTGTCAAAAATTTCAATCATTTTTGGTCACTCACTTTCTCTACAACTTCGGTAATCGCAGCTTTTTTAAAACGCCAAGAGGAACGGTTAACAATCAGGTGGGCACTGGATTCATCAATCTCTTCCAGTACTACCAGATCGTTTTCTTTCAAGGTGGTACCAGTCTCGACAATATCCACGATAACATCCGCCAATCCGACAATCGGTGCCAACTCGATGGAACCATTTAAATAAATCGTCTCAATCGGCTGGCTACGATCTCCAAAATACTGCCGCGTGATATTGGTATACTTGGTGGCGACCTTCAAAGGCCGCGTCGGATCAATGGTGAAATCTCGGGGTCCTGCTACGGCAATCCGGCAAACCCCTAAGTTAAAGCGCAACAGGTCGATGACGTCAGCTTCGGTTTCCAATAAAATATCCCGACCGACAATGCCGATATCCGCCGCTCCATGTTCCACATAGCTGGCAACATCACTAGGTTTTACCAAGAAAAAGCGGATGTTATTGGTTTCATCTTCAAAAACCAGTTTGCGGCTATCATCCAATAAATTCGCCGTCACCAAGCCCGCATCACGAAACAGCTCATACACGGCCTGCCCCATCCGCCCCTTTGGCAATGCCACGTTGAGCATCCGCGTTTTCATGCCTGCCTCTTTGGACCGGTTTTGATCCAAACGATCCAAATGAATCCCAAAACCAATGGCCTGTTGCGGCTTGCCTAGCGCTTGGAATAGTCCGTCATAGCGTCCGCCAAACAACAGTGCTTGGGGAATATTTTCGATAAAACCTTGGAAAATCAGCCCGCTGTAATAATTGGTGTCATTCACCGTCGAAAGATCGAACAATAGCTGGACATTTTCTGGTAATTGCTGTTGCTTCAAGACTTTAGCCCCCTCTGCCAACGACTGCAAGGCTGTGGTGGCTTCCGGCCAGCCTGCTGCCGTTGCCAAAGCTTTCGGCAATTCGCGATAAAAATCCCCCGACAATTTCATTAAAGCCATCAACTGCTGGGTCCGTTGGGGTGAGACCCCGCCTTTTTCAGCTAGCTGCGCCAACTCAGAAAAATTTTTGTTTTTCAAACGATTGAAGACTTTACCCCGACAATGATCCGGAAATAAATCCAAAATCGCCGCAATCAAACCACTATGAGACAGTTCCAATTTACCCTTGCCGATTTCTGACAAAGAGGCCAACGCTAGCATCACCACATCTACCTCTGTCTGCAAGGAGACTTCCCCGATGACCTCGATTCCCACCTGATTGATCTGGCGGTATTCATCAGACTTGCGGTTATGACGGTAAACATTTTCGTTGTAATACACTTTGCGGCTCGCTCCTGCCGGCGTATTCTTCACAATGGATAAAGTCACATCCGGATTCAGCGCCAAAAGTCGACCGTCGTTACCATTAAATTTGATGACATCGTCCCCGGAAAGGAAATTTTTCTGCTCCAGGTAAAAATGGTACTCCTCAAAACTCGCCAGGCGAAACAAATCATAGCCTCGCTCCTCATACAATTCCCGCAATTTCAGAGCAATCGCCTCTTCTTTACGCAGGATATTTTCCTTTACTTCCATTTGTTGACCTCCTCTTTACCACATGCGCTATCTGTCGTTAACCATTTGTCGAAAATACGTTTTGCAGGGGCACAGCCTCTACGCCAGTCAAACGCCTTAGTCAAATCACCGAGTTTTCAATGTGTCCTTCTTTGAAAACTGACAAGCCACATTAACGCAAAAAACGCCCCGAAAAATTAAAGATACACAAAAAACGCCCTCTGGTAATACAACCAAAGGACGTTGATAACGTGGTTCCACCTTTTTTCACCCTGTCCTCGCAGGCAGGATCTCAGCAAGTCATCTAGCAATGACCGTAGCTATATCGGGCTAACCCGGATCTTCCTACAACACTCAGAAGACCGACTCCAAGATGTGTTTCACTACCGCGCACACGTCCTTTTCCACCAGCCAAGGACTCTCTTTGGTTTGCTACGATGGTTACTCTTCTTGTCATAGTCTATATATAATCGATGTTGTCCTAAAGTTTACGGCGCTTCATCAGAAAAGTCAATCTTTTTTATGCTAAATTGTTCACTTTTCGGATAATTATTCGTAAACCTTGCCGTAATCGTCGTCATCATCGCCTTTTTTCGTGGTTGGTTACCTTTAAGTATACAGCAGGAGCCCTCTTGTGAAAACGCTCTATTTTATTTTCAGGCCTCTTTATGAGTCATCTCCATAAAAAGCGTCTGGGCTTTTTTGAAAACCCGGGTTTCCTTCAGTTTAAACAAGACAAAGCCTGCCATAGCCGCACCGATAAAACTCGCCCCCACAAACCGTGGTGTATAAATCAGCCAGTACAACCCCTGTTGGCTGCCAGTAAACCAAACCATCACAGGATAAGAAAGCAACGAACCCAAAATCCCCGTACCGATGATTTCTCCCACCATCGAGCCCCAGACTTGGCCCCCAGTCAGGCGATACCCCCAGCCTGCCAACAAAGCCCCTAACACTGAGCCGGTCAATGCTAGCGGCGGAATCCCTAGCAATAACATTCGTAAAACACCACAACTGGCCGCCATCCCCGTAGCATAAGCGGGACCCAACAAGACCCCGGCAATAATATTGATAACACTAGACATGGGCGCCATCCCCTCGATGCGCATGATGGGTGATAACACCACGTCTAAGGCAATCATCAATGCCAACAACGTTAATTTTTGAACCTGGCTTGTTTTCATAACATTTCTCCTCCTCGTAAACACCTTTTCAAATGCCTATCTCCCGCCTGTTAATCCCGTTTATCATACCCCCAATTGCTCCGGCAGGCCATGTTTCCAAGATCAACGCCATCTCCCAAAACTGATATTCCAACTGACTGGAGATGTAAAAAGCTGCCAGCATTTGTTCTTGTTCGTCAGCCGCGACCTCTTCATAGAGTCGGTCTAACAACTGGCGCTGCCTCATCACCTCTTGTTGCCCTGCCTCCCCAGCATAGGTAGCAATCCAACGCTGGTACAACGGATTAGGCGAGCCACTAGCAATCAGCCTATCCCCGATTTCTTGGTACAGCCACGGACACGGCAATACTCCAGCACAAGCCGTCGCAACCGTCCCTTCCGCCAACTGCCGATACATATGGGAGACATAGTGATAAGCCGTTGGGGCAATGGGGGTAGTAGCAATTTCCTCTGGCGTAATTTCTAATTCCGCAAAAAATTCCTGACGAATCGCCAACTCACCAGCGGCCATCCCCTGACTATTGACCAACATCTGTTCTCGCACTGCTGCATCCGTCGTTTTTTCGGCAATCAATTGATAAATCCTACCGAAATGTTCCAAATAATAACGGTCCTGCAACAAATAATAACGAAAAACAGTCGGCGCTAAAGTCCCTTCTGCTAACTGGCGAACAAACAAATGTTCAAAGCTCCCTTGCCAATAAGGATCGGCTACTTGTCGTGCCTTTTCCGTAAAAGTTTTCATCAAATACCCCTCTCTTTTTTCATCATTTAGCAGCAAACACTGCTAACACCAAAATCAAAATCACCACGACTAAGCCCCTTAAGGAACTCCGATAATGAATAAAACAACTGCGAGGCCCCTCTTCATCATAGCCATGAGCCAACAACGCCTCTTGGTATTGCTCCCGCCACCGCACAGCCACTAACAAGGTTTTCATATACAACAGCGGTGACCAAAAGGACAAGCGCTGACCTTTCAATAGCGCGGCTTCTCGCATATTCTTGACTTCCCGCAACATCTCGGAAATCCCCTGGACCACCACCAAAATGCCGTAAACAAAATTTTGCGGCAAGCCCTGTTGTTCCAGATACAATAACAATTCCTCAAAGGAGACTCCCATGGCAAAAACCAAACCCAAGCCAGCAAAAGCAAAACAACGACTGGCTAGCACAAATGCCGTGCTCTCTGGATTGCCTTGCATAATCACCGCCCACCCAGCACTGACCGCTGGCAATATCGGCAAGACAAGCAAGGTCAGCAGACTTGCAAAGTGCTTTCTCACCACTAAAACGCCAAAGCAACAACCGATAATTACCAAGTTCAGCCAAAGCGTAGAACTAAAAGAAAGCACCAACGTTAATCCCAAGATCAAAACCGTCAGATTGACTACTTGAGTGGTTTGAGTAACAGCAGTAGTTTGTGCTTTTACATTCAGCGAGTCAGTAGTGATGGGTTTTTCCTTTGCTTCACTAAGTAAACTCATTTTCTCGACTCCTTTTTTAAGTCCTGCAACTGTCCTGCCGCCAAGTGAACATGATGACGGCTGATTTGTGCCAATGGTTGCATGCGATGGGACACTACTAAAACAGCCTCTTGCTGACTCTTTTTTGCTAAGACATCAGCAAAAAAGTCGCACCCCCGCTGATCCAAACTAGCAAAAGGTTCATCCAACAATAACAACTCCCAAGGTCGTGACAAAATTCCTAACAACTGCACCATCTTCTTTTGCCCCTCACTCAGATGATAGACACTCCTATCCAAAAACTCCCTCAGTCCCAATTTTTGCAAGCTGGCCTCTTGCTCTGCCGTCAGTTGATCTGCTTGCCAACCCCAAGAAACTAGCTCTTCTCGCACCGTCAATCCGGTAAACTGGTGCTGAGGATCTTGCACCCCTAGCGAAACTCGCCGATAAAGTGAGCGCCTCTTTGGTAGCGGTCGCCCTTCATAAAGATAACGTCCTCGGTATTTTTCCAGCTGCATAATCGTCCGCAACAAAGTGGATTTGCCACTACCATTGGCCCCAGTCAAAGTGGTCAAGCCGGTTTGAAAGGTAAAATCACTAGGCTGCAACAAGGGCCGACCTTTTTCAAATCCATAGCTAACTTGCTGCAACTGTAAACTCGCTGCATCTTCACATCCGCTCGCCATCGCAAGGGACCATTGCGGCTCGTGGTCTGGCAAATCCGCCACTGGCAACTCCTGCAAATGCCCCTCAGCAAGCAACAAGTGCCGATCCACCACTTCCTGATAACCTGCTAGATCATGATCCGCTAACAAAATCGTCTTTCCCAGATCCCGCAACTGAGCCAACAGTTGCAATAAACGCCGACGACTGGCGGGATCGATGCTGGCAAAAGGTTCATCTAACAACAATATTGGCGAATCTAAAGCCAATAATACCGTCAAGGCACAACGCTGTTTTTCCCCTCCAGAAAGCTGATGAAACGGCTGATCCATCAGCGCTATCGTATCTGCCAACTGACAAGCTTGTTGCATCTTTTCGGCAATTTTGCTCGGTGGTGTCTGAACATTTTCCAAAGCAAAGATTAGCTCCCGCCGCAGACTACCCATTGCAAATTGTCGACTGGGATTTTGCATCAGCAAGCCAGCCAGTTGAGCTTTTTGACAACCTACTACCTCTCGCAGATTACACCCAGCCAGAAAAATATCCCCCTCATAGGATAAGTCCAGCACTCCCGCTAGTATACGCAACAAAGTGGATTTACCACTACCGCTGTCTCCTCTAAGCAAACAAAATTCCCCTGCTGCTAACTTTAGCTGACAGTCTTTTAAAATCGGGGCCGCATCACTAGTCCTTCCCAATTGCCACAAACTCAGTCCTTGTAATGCAATCATCCTCTCGTCACCGCCAATTGTTGGACTTTATCATAAAGTTTCATGATGGCCTGCACTAAAATCACCCCGAAGAAAATCACCGAAAGCAGCCTTACTATCAATAAGCTCACCACCATGCCTACGCCTAGTGCCCCATAGCCAAATTTGAAAAATTCATAGAAAAAGCTCAACGCCGTCGTCCCAAATGCTCCGATTAGCAAGTGCCAACTATCATAACGGCGATATCGTCCTGCTAAAAAGCCCAACTCCGTCCCAGCGCCCTGCAACAGCCCCGAAACTAACACTCCCGGCCCAAAATAACTGCCATACAGCATCTCTGCCAAAGCTGCCAGCACTTCCCCTAGCACTGCGCTTCCCGGCCGTCGCACCAACATCCCCGCCACCGGTGCTGCCATCGTCCACAACCCGAACAAGATTTCATTGGCAAAAGGGCCATAGCCCAAAGGCGTCAAAACCGCCGTCAATAATGCATACAACACCCCCGCTCCCATAAAAATCGCTCCAAACAAAAACGCAATCAACGCTAGGAACAATACTTCTTGTAACCGCCATTTTTTCATCAAAAAAACCCCTTTCCTCATTCAATTACGAAACAAAAAGGGGTAGACCGACACCATGATGAACTATCCACTAGCTTTGGAGAGAGTTTCCCCTCCAAAAAAGAAACACCCCACCAGATTTTTTCTCTGATGGGGTGCATAAATAAGCCAATTCATGGTTGATCCTAGACATTTCCCTGCGTCAGTTCTAACTGCATCAGGTTCAATGGGTATAATCTCAGCTTTGCAGCACCCCAAATGTTTCTATTCAAATGTGACCACAGTGTAGCACATAATGTTGCCAAGTACCATATTTTTCGATGAAATTGTGAGAATGGTACGGACAGCTATTTCTTCGATGCCAAGACACTCTCCGGAAAACGCTTGGCAGGGGCACAGCGTCCACGCTTTTCTTCCACTTTCCACAACACTTCAAGTTTTCGAGACAATCCTCCTCGAAAACAGACAAGCCACTCTCACTCCTACTACTCCCCGAAAAATACAAAAAACCTGCCGAGGGGAATCGGCAGGCGCATCTATTGATTGAGAGGGGAACTCAATCGAAGAAAAAAAACAAAACAGATTAATCTCACGAGGTCGATACTTGGGGAGTAATGACTTACTCGATGAACGTAGTATAGCATAAATTTAGCGAGTTGAGAACTATTCTCAATTAAAAAATGATTTTTTTTTCCTATCTATTTTTTTCCAAACTACTCAGCCTAGCAGACTTTTGCTATACTGAGATTAACGAGAAATGGCACCCAAAGTTTCTCCATGCTTTAAGAAAGGATGGACTTAAATGAGTTGTCTTGGAAATATCATTTGGATGATTTTTGGTGGCCTAGTCAGCGCTATCGGTTGGTTTTTGGCTGGTTGTCTCTGGTGCATCACCATCGTAGGGATTCCCATCGGCCGTCAGTGCTTCAAATTTGCTAGTCTGGGATTGGCTCCTTTTGGCAAACAAATCGTCTACAACGACAGCAACGTCAGCCTGTTGCTAAATATTATTTGGCTCCTGGTGTCGGGCATTCCCCTTGCCTTAGCCCATCTACTTAGCGCACTATTACTTACCATCACCATCATCGGTATACCTTTTGCCAAGCAATCCATGAAGATGGCCAAACTCTCCTTGATGCCCTTTGGCGCTCGGATTGTGTCTTATTAAGCCATTTTCCATAAAACAAAGACCTTTTCGCTATTTTTTGTGGAAAAGGTCTGTTTTTTTAAATTATTATTATGTTATTTTAAACTTTTCGGCACTTCCACCTCAGCCATTTCCTTCATGGCAAACTCGATAATCTGCGTAGCTAGTAATTTTCGATCCCAATACTCAGGATCACTAGTAGCCAAGCGCGTCGTCCCCTCTGAAAACATCAATAGGCCCAACATTAAGCGCGACAAAGCCACCCGCGCTCTGGCGTAAGGCGTAAAGATGATTTTTTCCTGGGCTACACTATTGTATCCCTCGATCAAACCATGATTATCTTCCAGGCGCCCCAAGAAATCAATCGCAAAGAAGTCTGCATAATAGTCCCCAAAGAAACAACGCTCTGTGTCGATAAACCCAGCAAAGTTCCCTTCAGGATCAGCAAAAACATTGTTATTGAATAGATCAAAATGGATTAACCGCGGTTCACTTACTTCTTCTAATGCCTCTTCCCATTTGCGAATAAAACGTAAAATTCTACCAGTATCCGGCCAAGTATTTCCTTGTTTTTCCGCATCTTCCAGCAAAGTCAGTACCATATCATAATAGGCTTCTTTCCAACTCGGATGGAGCCGAACTTGTTGATAGCCAAACCCTTCACCTTTTATATTATGCAATTGAGCTAGCGCCTGCCCAAACTGATAATACCACTGATAAAGTTGCGTATCAGTTAGTTCCGAATCACAAAGCAATTTTCCCGCCATCTCTGTCATCACAAACCAATGATTCCCAATCACATCATGCCCTTGATAAATAATCTCTGGTATAGTAATTGTAGTCTGTTTTCTTACCTCTTCATACGCCCATAACTCAACATCCATGATATTTCTCTCATAGGTTAACATATCTGTGAACGGGTTGGGCCCTACCTTCATAATATAATTTCCTTGCTCTGTAAAGATTTTAAAAGCCAAATTGAACTCGCCACCAGTCAGTTCAACAACTCTCGTATACTCTGTCAGACCTGCGACTTCTAGCATCGTGACTAATTGTTCCTCACTAACATGTGCTTTGGTTCGTGAATGCATCTGTTCTAGCTCCTTTTAGTTTTTTTTACTTTTATTAATCACTGCCTATATTATCTCTAAACTCATCACCATATTCAACTTAAATCCATTTTTAGACAAAAAAAGAAGACTAACTAAGTCTTCAATAATCGGGAAGACAGGATTCGAACCTGCGACCCCTTGGTCCCAAACCAAGTGCTCTACCAAGCTGAGCTACTTCCCGAGAAATATTAGGTAAAAAAAAACTACGCGCCCAAGAGGAGTCGA